>DASXZO010000125.1:0-22556 GCA_036501845.1 Acidimicrobiia bacterium
CCGCGCGCGTTGGTGCGAACCAGCACCACATCGGGCTGCATGGTTGCGTCGTGCAGAGGTCCGTAGATGATCGCTTCGGGCCGGCTCGCGACCGTCGGGATCATCGGAAAGATCTCAGGCGTCACCCAGCCGGCCTGCACGAGCGCTCCGACGTCGGCGCGTTGTGCCGCCGTCTCCAGGTCGATGAGGCCATGTGTCAGGCTGCCGACACTGCAGTTCCCGTGATCGTCCGGTCGCGTGCTGAACGTGCGCTCGAGGGCGTGCACCCAGAACAGGCATCCGGCGGCAGGCCGGCCAGTTCTGCCGTCGGCGGTCGGCTGCGGCATCGGTACCGACGAATCGGCGAACGGTGCGGTGGCCGAGGGCTCCGCTTCGAACGTGATTGCAATCGGCGCGACAGTGAGGTGCAGCGCCGCCGTGAGGCGATCTGCGGTGTCTTGCCAAACCAACGGTGTGCTCACGATTCCCCCTGCTCGGCGTGCCACGCTACCCGAACTTACATACGTACACAAATGTAAGTGACGCGCGGGAGGCTGCGCGCGCCGAGTGTGTGAAGGATCGAGTCGTGCGATGTTGTGCATCGTCGGAGCGGGACCGTAGGTTCGGCGGATGAACCAAGGCGATCACATCGCGGACTTCGCGCTTCCCGACCAGACCGGCGCGGTGCGCCACCTCAGCGAGTTTCTCGCCAATGGACCGGTCGTGCTCTTCTTCTACCCGGCAGCGATGACCTACGGGTGCACCAAGGAGAGCTGTCACTTCCGCGACCTGAAGGCCGAATTCGAAGCCGTCGGAGCTCAGCGAGTGGGGATCAGTGCCGACCCGGTCGACAAGCAACTCCAATTCGCCGACAAGCACGGCTTCGACTACCCATTGCTGAGCGATGTCGATCGCACGGTCGCCGAGGCCTTCGGCGTCAAGCGGAAGTCGAACCTGCTGCGCGTGAAGCGCTCGACCTTCGTGATCGACACAGACAGCACGCTCATCGCGGAGCTGCACAGCGAAGTCAGCATGAACTCGCATGCCGACAAAGCGCTCGCGATTCTCCAGGCGCGTCGATCCAACGCCTGAGGCGCCAAATCATCCATGCGGACGATGGCGCGGCGTGCCCGCCGGCTGTACCTTCGTGCCTCTCGAGGCTGGGCGACGCGCCCAGTTACGAGCATTTCGCCTTCCAGGCGCTGACGAGCTCGATCCATCACCGAATCTTCGCGATCGGAGTCCGCCGATGCCCGTCAAGTCCCGCCCCGCATTTCTCGCGATTGTCGCCGCGCTTGTCGCTGTGCTCGGCACCGTCGCGCCGACCACCGCGAGTGCGGCCACGCGCCATGCACAACCGCTCGCAAGTGCTCCATGGGCCATCGCGATCCAGGCCAACGACAACAATGTGTGGACGGTCTCGACCGCGAGCGGAGTGCAGCAACTGCGCCTTGCGATGCGATCTGGAACGAACCCGAGCGTCGCGATGCTGACCGGCGGCTACGGCGTCGCCTACCAGGGATCCGACTCGTCATTGCGTATCTACGACGCTCGCAGCAAGGCATCGACGAACCTGCACCTCGGCATGATGTCGGGCACCAGTCCGTCGTACACGCGTCTCGTGGGCACCGACAGCTCGGCCGTCGCGATTCAGTCGAACAACGGTGAGCTCTGGACGTGGTCGACCACGAGCGGCGTGCAGAACCTCCACATCGCATTGAAGGCGGCAACGAGCCCGAGCATTGTCGGCCTCTCGGCTGGTGGTTTCGCGGTTGCGTACCAGGGCAGCGACGGCTCGCTGCACGTGTACTTGTCCATCACCAACACCACGTCGACGCTTCACCTGGGCATGCACGCGTCGACGAGCCCCGCGATCACCGCGTTGCCGTCGGGTGGATTCGCGGTGGCGATCGAGTCGGTCGACAAGGATCTGTGGACGTGGACCAGTGGCGTGGGCGCGCAAGACCTCAGCACCGCGCTGCGCGCGGGCACGAGCCCGAGCATCGCAGTTGCGAAAGCGGGCTACGAAGTCGCTGCGATCGGTAGTTCCGGATCGCTGCTCCTGGTCACCACGGACGGCGCCACGAACACGCACATCACGCCGAATGCCGGGTCGAGCCCGAGCATTGCCGCACTCACCAACGGCACGTTCGAGATCGCTTACAACGCTCAGACCGCCGGGCTGCGCACCTACGACGCCACCAATGGCTCGATCGATCGCCACCTCGGCATGCAGGCCGGCACGTCACCGAGCATCGCCGGCTGACGCCCGCGGGCGGATCCCGGCGACCAGCGACCAGCGCAAACAGGTGTTCGTGCGGTCCTCTAGGGTGGCTCCGGTCAGCCGCCGAAACGCAGAGGTACCGGCATGGATCACGCGCTGGAACAGATTCTGGTGCGCAACATCCTCGCGCACGCCGCCGACTATCCGTGGCGCGTGCAGCACATCGGGGTGCTGGGGCTCTGGCTCGACGACCAGCGCAAGTTCCGCCTGCACGTGTGGGATCCCGAGAGCGCAGTCGGCGAGCCACCCATCCACGATCATCCCTTCGACTTCACGTCGCTGGTGGTGGCGGGCGAGCTCGTCAACACGCGCTACGTCGAGGACGCGAGCGGTGCCGAATACGTGCGCGAGCGCTACGCGCCGGGCAACGAGAGCGGTCGCACCGCTGACACCGTGCGATTGGTCGGAGCGCCGGAAACGTTGCGCGCCGGCGCCGTATATCGACAGGTCGCCAGTGAGCTGCACGACAGCCGTCAGGTGCCCGGCACCGTCACCGTGCTGCATTTCGAGCAGATGCTCACCGATCTCCCGGAGCTCACGTCATGCCGTCCGCCCGGAACGCCGTGGGTCACCGGGAATCCGCGAACGGCCACCACCGACGAGGTGAAACGAATCACCGCGGCAGCACTCGCGCTCTTCTGACCGCCGTCGAATCGAAGACCTCGACGCTACGTTCGTGGCGTGCGCGTTCGCTTTGGGTACCAGCTCGGATCGGCCGACCAGCACGACCCGATCGCAGCCGCACGTCGCGCCGAAGAGTTGGGCTTCGACGTGGTGTTGGTGTCGGATCACGTCGGCCCCGGCCTGTCGCCACTCGTCACACTGGCCGCGATCGCGCAAGCGACCGAACGGATCCGGCTCGGCACCTTCGTGCTCAACATCGACATGCGCAACCCGGTGCAACTCGCGTGGGAATCATCGACTCTCGATCGGCTCTCCGGCGGGCGCTTCGAGCTCGGACTCGGCGCCGGGCACACGCCGCAGGAGTATCCCGCGACCGGGATCGAGCAACAGCCAGCACGCGAACGCAAGCGTCGACTGTGTGAAGTGGTCGAAGTGCTGCGACCTCTGCTGGCCGGCGAGCCCGTCACGCTCCACGGCGACGCGGTCACGATCGACAACGCGCAGATCCAAGCGGCGGCGCAGCCGCACTTGCCGTTGCTCGTCGGTGGCAACGGCTCGATGTTGCTCGAACACGCCGGCCAACATGCCGACGTCGTCGGGTTGCAGGGACTCGGACGCACTGCGCCGGACGGGCACTCGCATGCGGTGCACTGGAACCGACCATGGCTCGTCGACCAGATCGCGCAGGTTCGCCGCGGCGAGCAGCGCCGCTCCGACGGTCGTTCGGTGGAGCTGAACGCGCTCGTGCAAGTTGCCACGATCACGGACGACGCCGAGCCGGTGTACGCCTCGTTGTGCGAGCGCATCGACGGCATCACCCTTGACGACGCTCGATCGACGCCGTACTTGCTTGTCGGGACCGTCGACGAGATTGCGCAGAAGATCGATGGGTTGGCGGCAGCGCAGGGGATCACCTACTTCGTGGTGCGCGCCCTCGACGATTTCGCGCCGGTCATCGCCGCCCTTCGCTGACGGCGCGCCCCGGCTCAGTCGCAGTAGCGTTGGGCGTCGCCCGGTGGATCGGCGACCGGCGATGTGGGTGCAGGAGTGAGCGGCATGGGTGGATCGGGTCGGCGTGTCGCAGCGCCACGACTGGCGGCCGCTCTTGCCGCCGTGCTCGTTGCCGCGGCATGCGGGAGTTCGACCGCGCGCACGTCGGCTGGGGCGAGCAAGGCGGCGCCTGGCTCGACCTTGGCAACGACGACCACAACGCTGAATACGGCCAACCCGTCGGTGCACCTCGTGAGCGAGCAGGATGTGACGCCGACCGAGCTGCATCGCGCCGACGCGCTGATCGACGCGACCATCAAGGATTTGAAGCGGTTCCAAACGCCGGCGGAGGCCTATGCCGCGGGCTATCGATCGATCGGCGACGGCGCGACCGGTGACGAGCACTACGTGAACTGGTCGTACATCAACGACGGTCACATCCTCGATCCGCTGCGGCCCGAGTCGGTTGTGTACGAGGTACGTGACGGTCAGCAGACCGCCGTCGCGGCGATGTATCAGCTTCCGTTCGGGAGCAGTTTCCTGAACGTGCCCGACGTGGGCGGTGCGCTCACGCAATGGCATGTGCACCAGGACCTGTGCCTCACCAACAACCCGCAACAAAGAGTGCTGGCCGGGATCACCTCGCTGAAGGGCGCGTGCCCGCCCGGCACGTCGAAGGCCGGCAACACTCCGATGCTGCACGTGTGGACCGTTCCGAACGCCTGCGGACCTTTCGCCGCGCTCGAGGGCATCGGTGCCGGACAGGTTCCCGCCGGACAAACGCGAAACTGCGACACCGCGAACGCCTCGGTGCCGTAAGACTCCAACCGCGCCGATCGAGTGCGCGGTAGAGGAGCTGCGGTGTCCGTGAAGGTCGACGGGATCACTTGCACCGCCGACGCGGTGATCGTCGACAATCCAGCCGGCGGAGGCTCGGGCGCCGATGCGATTGGGCGGTCCGCCCTTGGGGTGTCGACGTGAGCTCCGGTGTCGAGTCGGCGCCGGGCCGCAAGGATCCGCACAAGCTGCGTGCGTTCATCGCAGCCGCGAAGCGAGCGCGCGCCGACGTGTCGGCTGGCGCGGTGCTCGTGTCGTTCTGGCGGCGCGACGAGGTCTCGGCTACTGCAGGGACGTCGACCGAGTGGTTGTGGGAACTGCCGAACGTGGTCGAGCTGTACTGCGCGTGCTCGCCAACCGTCGCGGCGGATCGTTTCCTCGCCCGCACGCGGCATCACGGGCACGGCGATGCATTGCGAAGTCGTGACGAACTCATGGCTCAGTTCGAAGCGCTCGCGCCGCTCGGCCCGCTCGGCGTCGGTCGTGTGGTCGAAGTCGATACCGAGCACGCGGTCGACATCGGTGGAGTCATCGCCGAACTGTTCGACACGTCGCGCGACTCTCCAGGTTGAATTCGCTGGCTGCCCCGCGCATTCTGCAGCCAGAATGCGCGCCGTGCCACACATGCGCATGCACGACGACGAGGTCGACACCGACTCGGAGTTGGTGCGCAGCCTGCTCGCATCGCAGTACCCGCAGTGGGCCGACCTACCGATCGAGCGGGTTCAGTCGGCCGGTACCGACAACGCCATGTACCGGCTCGGCGATGACATGGCCGTGCGACTCCCTCGTATTCACTGGGCGCTGGGCGCGATCGCCAAGGAACAACATTGGCTTCCACGGCTTGCGCCGCACCTTCCTCTCGCAGTGCCGCTCCCGATCGCGCACGGCGCGCCCGATGCGCGGTTCCCGTATCCGTGGACGATCGTGCAATGGCTTCCGGGTGAGCTGGCGACCCTCGACACTGTGCACGATCCGAAGCAGGCTGCGCTCGATCTTGCTGGGTTCGTGCGCGCCTTGCACACGATCGATTCCAGCGGCGGTCCGCATCACCATCGCGGGTCTCCTGTGCGGCTTGCCGACGACAGCGTGCGGGCCGGTGTTGCCGGCCTGCGCGATGAGCTCGATGGTGATGCGGTGCTCGACGCGTGGTCACGAGTGCTCGAAGTGCCTGACTACGACGGTCCGCCGCTGTGGTTCCACGGCGACCTCTCGTACCTGAATCTGCTCGCTCGCGACGGTGCGCTGTGCGGCGTGATCGATTGGGGCACGTGTGGTGTGGGTGACCCGGCCATCGACACGATCGTGGCGTGGAGCCTGCTCCCACGCGACGCCCGCGAGATCTACCGCGACGCGCTCGACATCGACGACGCAACGTGGGAGCGCGGGCGCGGTTGGGTGCTCACCGGAGTGTTCGGCATTCCTTACTACCGCGACACGAACCCGATCCTCACTGCCGACAAGATCCGCTTCGTCAACGTGGTGCTCGAGGACACGCGCTGACGCGCTGCCGCGGCAGCGCGTCATGTAAGGATGCAGGTGTGGAGGAGTCGTTCGACGACTGCATTGCCTGTTTGCTGACTTCTGGTCGGCTACCGCCGCCCGGCGGGCGCATCCATCGCACCACGTACTGGATCGTGGAGCATTGCGTGGGTGCGCTCGGTGTGGGTGCGCTGATCGTGAAACCCGAACGGCATGTGCTGCACGTGGCGGACTTGATCGACGGCGAGGCCGCCGAGCTCGGACCGCTCCTTCGGGACGCGGCACGAGTGACGACCGCGTTGACGAGTCCCGAGCAGGTGTACGTCTCGTTGTGGTCGCACGCCGGCGGAGAGCCTGGGCACATCCACTACGTAGTGCAGCCGATCACCCGGGTGGTGATGGACGAGTTCGGCTACGGGCCACGCGTCCACGTCGAGATGTTCGCCGCCGACCGCCCGCTCGACCTCGACGCCGTCGGAGTGTTCGCCGAGGAAGCGCGACGGCTGTTCGCGGCGCGTGCGCGACTGGCATGATGTGGTTTCGCGGCTTGTGGATTGGGGGCACGTGTGGGCAGGTTTGTACAGGGCATGGGGTGGCTCATCGTTCTCGCGTCAGTAGCGCTTGGCATCTATATCCAGACGAGCATCCCGTTTCCCGGTGACGAAGGCGGCCAGCTGCGCGCGGTCTACACGTTGACCGCGCTCGTGCCGTTCGCCATCGGCATCCTTGTCATCGCGGTCGGCCACCTCGTGCTGTTGCGCGAGTCAGAGTCGAGCCCGCCGCGTCGGACTCGGCTGTCGTCGTGGCTCATGAGCGATCGACCGGAGCGCGCGTAACGAGCTACAACCGATTTGCGGCGGGACCATCGCGGTCTACCTTCGCGAGCTATGACGACGTCGCGTGCACGATTCCGGATGGGGCGGCTCGACCACGTGCACATTCGCGTGCCGGACCGCGCCGAGGCTGCCCGTTGGTACTCGGAGCATCTCGGTTTCGAACCCGTAGGTGAGTACGACTTCTGGGCGGAGGGCTTCGACGGCGGTCCGTTGCAGATCTCGGCCGACGGCGGCGCGACCACACTTGCCTTGTTCGAGGTATCCGACGGTCACCCGATGGTCGCGCAAGTGAACGGCGTCGCTTTCAACGTCGACGCCGATACGTTCGTCGCTTTCGCACGTTCATTGCCATGCGGGATCAGCAACCCCGCGGGCCAAGCCCTCACGATCGCGGATCTCGTCGACTTCGATCTGTGCTGGGTGTTCGACCTCGCCGACCCGTGGGGCAACGTGTTCGAGCTCAACTGTTACGACTACGACCGCGTGAAGGCTGATCTGGTCGAGGCCGACGGCATCGAACCGGTGCGCTACTGGCCTCGCGAGCTCTATACGTCCTACGTGGGTTCGACGTCGTCGTAGATCGCGTCACGCAGGCGTCGTGCCGCCTCACCGCGGCAATTCGCTTGAACGGCGCGTCGCGCTCACCCGAAGATTGTGTGGTGAACTTAACGGTGCGCCGCATCGGGATCGACGACGGGGAGCTGCTGAGGACGCAGCGGCTTGCCGCGCTCCTCGACGCACCGTCGGCTTTCGGTTCGACCTACGAGGCAGAAGTCGGGCGCTCGCTCGACGACTGGAACGAGCGGGCGCGGTTCAGTGCCGACGGTTGCGACCGCGTCACCTACTTCGCGGTGCTCGATCGCGAGGTCGTGGGTCTCGTCGGCGGATTCAAATCCCAGCCCGACGGACTCGTCGTCGACCTGGTGTCGATGTGGGCGGCGCCCTCGGTCCGACGCGAGGGAGTAGGGCGCGCACTCGTCGACGCGGTAATCGAGTGGTCTCGCAAAAGCGGGGCGACATCGGTCGAACTCTGGGTCGCCCGCGGCAACGAGCCGGCGCAGCGCCTGTACGAGTCGTGTGGGTTCGCCGAGACCAATGTGGTCGCACCGTTGGCGTCCGATCCCTGCCGCGACCAGCTGCGCATGCGGCGCGAGCTCTGATCGTGGGCACCGTCGATGACTGAACTCGACGACTTCGCCGCGAACGGGATATTGAAGATCGAGGGCGCCTTCGACGACCGCGACGCGGCGCGGATGCGCGATGTGGTGTGGGCGGAACTTCAGCATCGCTACGGCGTCGATCGTGACGACCCGGATACCTGGGACCGGCATCCGCCGACCGGCCTGCGGTCGACCAAGCGAAGCCCGGCGTTCGCGCCGATCTGCGGGCCCGCGCTCAGCGCCATGCTCGACCGTCTGTTGGGTGCGGGCCAGTGGCAACCGCCGAAGCACTGCGGCAACGTGTTGGTGACCATGCCCAACGCCGCCGAATGGCGCGTGCCGCACAAGATTTGGCATTCCGACTTCCAACCGACGCTTCCCGCCGACCGGCTCGTCGCGGTGAAGGTGTGGGCATTGTTCGACGACATCGCCGCGACGGGTGGCGGCACCACGCAACTGGCGGGGTCGCATCGCGCGTTCGCCAACTATCTCGCTCGCACCGGTGAGTGCGAGTACAAGCGTGCGAAGTTCGGCTTCCTCGCGTCGCACCCATGGCTCGCGTCACTCACCCACGATGACGGCGCTCCTGAGCGCAACGAGCGATTCATGCGCCTGGGCGCCGAGGTCGATGGAGTTGCGCTTCGGGTGGTCGAGTGCATCGGCCAGAGCGGCGACGTGTTCGTGACGCACCCCTGGGTGTTCCATTCCATCGCCGACAATGCGTCGTCACGACCCCGCCTCATGCGGAGCTTCGCGGTTACCCGGCGGCTGGCGTCACAATCGCCGGATTAGCTTCGCCACCGTTCGGCGTTCGGCACGCGCTTGAGGGGGTTCGATGACGCGGACGGTTCGTGTGCTTGCGGTCGCGTTCCTTGTGGCCGCGACAGCCTGTTCGAGTTCGTCGTCGAAAGGCGCCGCGCCCACCACGACGCGTCCGACCTCGGCACCGCAGTCGTCGTCGTCATCGGCGCCGACGACCACAGCCGGCGCGTCGCACTCGAGCACGCTGTGGCTGTGCCGGCCGGGGATGGCGGCGAACCCGTGCGAGAGCCCCCTCGATTCCACCGTTGTGAACAAGACAGGTGGAAGCTCAATGGAGCACGCCGCGGCAGCCGCGAACCCACCGATCGACTGCTTCTATGTGTATCCGACCGTGAGCGCGCAGAAGACGGCGGTGGCCACCTTGCGCGTCGATCCCGAGGAACGGGCGATCGCGGTCACGCAGGCCGCGCGCTTCTCGCAAGTGTGTCGCGTGTACGCGCCGATCTACCGCCAGGCGACGCTCGCGGCCATCACTGGTGGGGTGAAGTCATCGAGCAAGCTCGGATTCGACGTGGGTTACCGCGACGTCGTGGCGGCATGGAACGACTACCTCGCGCACGACAACCACGGTCGCGGTGTGGTGCTGATCGGGCACTCGCAGGGCTCGGCCGTGCTGATCCAGTTGATCAAGTCGCAGATCGACGACAACCCCACGGTGCGCTCGCGGCTTGTGTCGGCGATTCTCCTCGGCGGCAACGTCACGGTGCCCGTGGGCCACGATGTGGGCGGCGCGTTCCAGCACATTCCCGTGTGCCGCTCGAACACGCAGACCGGTTGCGTGATCGCCTACTCGAGCTTCCTCGACCCGCCGCCCGCCAACTCACTGTTCGGGCGGGCGGGTACCGGCTTGCGCACGGGCGCCGCCGGCGCACACGACCTGCAGGTGGTGTGCGTGAACCCGGCCGCGCCCGCGGGAGGCAGCGCGCTGTTGCAGAGCTACTTCCCCACGTTGAAGTTCCCGGGTCCGCTCGGCGCGGTGTCGGGAGCGGTGCCGGCGGCGCCTACACCATGGGTTGCGTATCCGGATCGCTATCGCGCCCAGTGCATGAGTGCGAACGGCGCCACCTGGTTACAGATCACGCCCGTTCCCGGCGATGCCCGGCCCGTGGTGGCGCAGACGCTCGGACCCACATGGGGCCTGCATCTCTACGACGTGAACCTCGCGGTCGGCGACCTCGTCACAATGGTGCGTGACGAAGCCGCGGCGCGCTGAGTTACGACGTGCGTTCCACGAGGGTGCGATCGAAGCCGGTGGTCGATTCGAACGTGCCGACGGCCACGCAAGCGGCGCCGCTGCAGTTCACCGAGTCGAAGTAGCCGAAGCTGCCATCGGCCTGCGTCGTGTCCGTCGTGAACGTGGTGCCGTCCCAGTGCTCGGCAAGCGGTGCGACAAGCCCAGGGCTTTCTGCGTCACCGACGATGACGCACTTCGAGACCGCAGGGCACGCAACCGCGAAGAAGTCGGTCGTGGTCCCGGACGCGAGCGCCGCGGTGGGCAGCATCGTCCACGTGTGGCCGTTCCACTCCTCGGCGAACCCGTTGACGTCTTCGATCGCGCCGTTGCCCGCGGGCGTGTAGGTGTCGCCGACCGCGAGGCACTGCGTGGCTGAAGGGCAGCGCACGTCAGAGACGAACGCGCTCTCCCCGGGCGTAGCCGGAGTGGCTTGGAGCGACCACTTGCTGCCGTTCCAATGCATCATCAACGTGGTCCCCGCGCCGCCGGCTCCGTCGACCTCGCCGCCAGCGGTGCAATCAGTGTTCGATCGGCAGGCGATCGTATAGAAGGTGTAGGGCACGCCCGCCGGGTGGGGCACGGTCTGGATCGACCAGGTCTTGCCGTTCCAGTGCTCGATGAGTGGTGGGTTGCCATTCTTCGCGAGCGAATCGCCAACCGCGTAACAGCTCGTCGCGCTCACACAAGCGACGCCGTACAGCGCGCCCTTGCCCGAAGCGAGATTCGGTGTGGCTTGCACCGACCACTTCGATCCGTTCCACCGTTCGACGAGCGTGTGCGTTCCCGAGCCCGCGGCGTTGGTCTCCTCTCCGGCGAGTGTGCACGCCGATGTCGACGAGCAGGCAACGCTGCTGAATTCGGTGTGCGGATTCCCGGCGATGGATGGTGTGGTCTGGATCGTCCACGTGGTGCCGTTCCAGCGTTCGACGAGACCGGCGGGGTTGTCGAACTGGCTGTCGGAGGTGTCGCCGACGGCCACACATGTGGTGGCGATGGGGCACGCGACGTCGAACAGATCGTCGCGGCGGTTCGCATTGCTGGTGTTCGGGCTCGTCTGCTGGTGCCACGTGACTGTGGTGAGCGGGCGCACCTGACCTGACGCCGCGATCGCCCCTGGCCCCACGGCCGCCACAAATGCTGCCGCCGCGATTGCGAGCGTTGTACGAAGTTGCCGACCGTGCACGTGGACCTCCAGCCCCCGAGGAGCCCTACCGTTATCGCACGTTTCGCGCCCTGTGAGCAAGGTCTGCCACGGGAGTCGTCGTTTGCACCCGCACTGCGCAAGGCGCCTGGCGGTCGTAGCGTCCCTGGCCGTGTGGTTGCGGGTTGCGATCGCGGTGGTCTTGATCGTCGTCGGCCTCGTGTGGTTCGGGCAAGGCATCGGCCTCATCGGCGGCTCGTTCATGAGCGGCGAAGCGGTATGGGCCGTGATCGGCTTCGTGGCGGTGGTGTTCGGCCTCGCGTTGCTGCGGGGCGCGCAACGAGCACGGCAACTGGGGCGCGGCGAGGGCTGACGCCGCCACTCCATGGCCTCCCGACCTTGGAACTGGAACATCCATCATCAGCGCGTCGTGCTCGACGCAGTGCCGAACGAGGCCGCGACCGCGCTCGATGTCGGATCTGGTGATGGCCTGCTCGCGTTCGATCTCGCGGCGCGCGGTCTCGACGTCACCGGCATCGACCTTGATGGCGAGAGCGTCGAACGAGCGCGCGCCGATGCGCGAGCAACGTCGACAGCAACCACGTTCGTGCTCGGCGACCTCTTCGACCATCCGTTCGAGCCGCACTCATTCGACGTGGTCGCGTCGATCTCGATGCTCCACCACGTGGACGCGACCGCCGGTCTGCGTCGCATGCGCGAGCTGGTCCGGCCCGGCGGCACGCTCGTCGTGGTCGGTTTCGCGCGTCCGTCGACCGCGATCGATTGCGCCCGCGTGGTGGTCGGCGGCCTGGTCGCGTATGCGATGAAGTTCACCGGCCGCTATTGGGAGCACAACGCGCCCACCGTGTGGCCGCCGCCCTGCACGATGCACGAGATGCGCGGCCTCGTGGCGCACGAGCTCCCCGAGGCGCGCTTTCGAGGGCTGCTGCCAAGCCGCTACGCGGCGGTGTGGTCGGCGCCCGATCCGGTCCTGTGACCGGAAAGACAACCCGCGCACAACTGGCCTGCTGAAAGCAAGGGCGCAGCGTTTTGTGGGTCGAACGGCCGGGTAGCCAATGGCCGCATTCGACGGGTCCGTCGCGTCGCGGGCAAGCTTCGCGTGTGCTGCACGAGGCAGCGCCGTCGCGCGGACCCGATCTGGCTGGAGATCGGGACGCGAGCAGACGTCCAGGAAGGCGGACGGGATGTCGAAATCGCGACCGAAGGTTCGGACGAGCGCGCTCGTCATCACCATTGCGGTCAGTGCGTGCATGGCCGTGGGAGCGGTGCCGTCGGCGCATGCCGCGTCGAGCGCTCCGTCGACGACACCCACGTTCACCGCAGGCGGCAGCGCGCAGCAGGTGTACGTGACCGGGCTCGCACCGTTCGCGCAGATGTCGCTCCTCAACGCGAGCGGAGCCACGGTCGCCACGAAGAAGGCCGACTCGGAAGGCGGGCTGCTGTTCCGCAACGTGCCTGCTGCGAGCGGCTATCACGTCCGGCGCACGTCGGACGGTGCGAAGTCGGCGGCGATCACGGTGCACAGCAACCAGTCGGCGCCGTGGGACCCGGCTACCTACAACCAGACGATCACCGACAACGGCTACCAGTACCTCACCACGCGTGACGGTACGAAGCTCGCGATCGACGTCCATCCACCGACGAGCCCCGCCGGTGAGCCCGGCGCACCGTCGAGCCTGCACCTGCCGAAGACCAACGTCGACTTCACGCCGCCCTACCCGACGCTGATCGAGTACGCCGGGTACGGCTACGCCAACCCGGCCGGCCCCGAGAGCGGCATCGCGATCCTCGCGAACCTCATGGGCTTCGCGGTGGTCGACGTGAACATGCGCGGCACCGGCTGCTCGGGCGGCGCCTTCGACTTCTTCGAGAAGCTGCAGAGCCTCGACGGCTACGACGTGATCGAGACGATCGCGCACCAGTCATGGGTGAAGGGCAACAAGGTCGGGATGATGGGCATCTCGTACGGCGGGATCAGCCAGCTGTTCACCGCCGCGACGCAACCGCCCGACCTCGAGGCCATCGCACCGTTGTCGGTGCTCGACGCGACCGCGACGACGCTGTATCCGGGTGGCGTCCTCAACACTGGTTTCGCGGTGGCGTGGGCGCAGCAGCGCCAGCACGATGCCGAGCCAGCCGGACCGACGACGGGCCAGCCGTGGGCCTACACCCAGATCCAGAACGGCGACACCACGTGCGCCGCCAACCAGGCGTTGCACGGCGAAGCTGCTGACCTGATGGCGAAGATCACCGCCAACTCGCACTATGTGGCGGCCACCGCCGACCCGCTCGACCCGGTCACGTTCGTGAAGAACATCAAGGTGCCGGTGTTCATGGCGTGCCAGTGGGAAGACGAACAGACCGGCGGCCATTGCCCCGAGCTCGTCAGCCACTTCACCGGCACGAGCCAGAAGTGGTTCACGTTCACGAACGGCGCGCACATCGATTCGCTCGACCCGGCCACGTACAACCGTTGGTACGACTTCCTCGAGCTGTTCGTCGCGCACCAGGCTCCGGTAGTGAACAGCGCGGTCACGCGCGGCGCGGCGCCGGTGATCTACCAGGAGGCGATGGGTCTGCCTTCGAGCGACCTCGCCACACTGCCGACCGACCCGATCCAAACGATCCCGACGTACGCGGCGGCACTGACCGCGTTCAAGAAGCAGGCCGAAGTATCGGTGTTCTTCGACAACGGCGCCGGGCAGTCGCCCACGAACACCGCGTCGGCCGGTGATCCGTATTCCTCGTACGAGCACGACTTCTCGTCGCTGCCGGTGCCGGGCACCACTGCACGCACCTGGTATCTCGGTCCGAACGGCTCGCTGACCGCGAGCAAGGCGACGAAGTCCGCTACCAATTCGTTTACTTGGAACGCAGCCGCGCTCGGGCTCTCGGACTACGGCGGCAACACCGGCGGCGGAGGTCTGTGGGGCAACGCGTCGCAGTGGGCGTGGAACTGGCAGCCGAACCCGGCCGGGAGTGCCGTGTCATACGTGTCGGCACCGCTCGCCGCCAACACCACGGTGATCGGAAGTGGCGCGGCCTACTTGTGGGTGAAGTCGTCGACCCCCGACGTCGACCTGCAGGTGACGATCAGCGAGGTGCGGCCCGACGGCAACGAGACGTTCGTGCAGAACGGCTACATCCGCGCCAGCGAGCGCAAGCTGTCGACGAACTCGAACAACATGTTCAAGCAGCCGAGCACCACGCTGCAGCCGATCCCGACGTTCGCGCCGGGCGACGCGGCACCGATGCCCGCCGGCAAGTACGTGGAAGTGGCCGTGCCGCTCTACTACGAGGGCCACGCCTATCGCGCCGGCTCGCGTATCCGGGTGACGATCGCCGCCCCGAACGGGGCCCAGCCGGTGTGGTCGTTCGCCGAGACGGTGCCGAGCAGCACTGCGGGCGTGTCGATCGCGTTCTCGCCGTCGATGCCGTCGAGCATCGTGTTGCCGGTGGTTCCTGGCCTGAGCGTGCCGAGCGCGTTGCCGGCGTGCCCGAGCCTGCGCAACGAGCCGTGCCGCGCCTACACGTCGCTCGTCAACAAGGCGCCGTAGGCAAGAGTCATTTCGACGAGATCGAAGGGGGTGCCGCGCTTGCCGCGGCACCCCAGCTCGTGTCGGGCGTCGACGCGAGCGAGAACGTGACGTGCCCGCCGGTGGCCACGATCGACGCCGGCAGCCACGGGCAGTTGTAGGCGCGGGCCGGCGCCGCGCCACACGTGGCCGCGGTGGTGGTGCCGGTGACGTGCGCGCTGTGCACGTAGCGATTCGCGTTCGATGCGCCCGGGGCGCTCACCACAATCGACCGTCCGTTGGAGAGATGCACGGTCACCTCGGAGAAGAAAGGGCTACTGAGCGCGAGGTCGGCGCGGCCCGGCGTTTCGGGATACATGCCGATCGCCGCCCACACGTACCACGACGACATCGCGCCGAGGTCGTCGTTGCCGGGGAGCCCGTCGGGCGTGGGCGCGTAGAGATCGGTGGCGATACGTCGCACCACGTCTTGTGTGCGCCAGGGCGCGCTCGCGTAGTCGTACACCCACGGGATTCCGAGCGCGGGCTCGTTGCCGGCCCAGTCGTACGGCTGCTTGCGGCTGGTGTTCAGATGCGTGAAGAACGTGTCGAGGCGCGCGACGGCCACCGACGGTCCGCCCATCGCTTCGATGAGTCCATGCAGATCTTGGGGCACGCTCCACGAGTACTGGATGGAGTTGCCCTCCTCCCAGCCGTCCTGGCCGATGCCCGCGAGCGGCGACACTTGAAATGCCGGTCCGGTGGGGAAGCGGCCCGACGCGTCGCGCGCCGCGAGCCAGTGTGTGGCCGGGTTCACGAGGTGGCGCCAGTTCTCGGCTCGTGTCGCGTAGGTGGCCGCGGTCGAGCGATCGCCGAGCGCCGTGGCGAACTGCGCGATCGCGGAGTCGTCGATGGCGTACTCGAGCGTCTCCGACCCGCCGATCGTGTAGTCGAACGACGTCTTGTCGCGCCGGTCCACCTGGATCCAACCCTGCTCGAGGTACTCGTCGAGATCCTGGCGCTCGGCGTCCCAGCCGAGCCCGGTGCCCTTGTCGGTGGCGCCGTGCAGCATCGCCTGCAACGCCGCGCTGGTGTCGAAGTCGCGAGCGCCGAAGGCGTAGGCCTCGGCGAGGATCGGTACCGACGAGTCGCCGTTCATCTCGGCCGTCTCCACGTCGGTGAACGGCAGCTTCGGCAACGAACCGCTCTGCTCGGTGTCGGCAAGGAGCGAGCGCATCATGGCGCTCATCTGTGGCGCGGCGATCATGGTGAGCAGCGGCATCTCCGATCGGTATGTGTCCCAGCTGGAGAAGTTGGCGTATTGCGGACCGGGTGACGCCGTGTGCACGTGGTGGTCGAAGCCCGGATACTCGCCGTTGTCGTCGCTGAACACGTTGGGATGGAGCAGCGACCGGTAGAGCGATGAATAGAAGGTGCGGCGCTGCGTGTTTGTGCCGCCGCCCACGTCGATGCGGTCGAGCATCGAGTTCCACGTCGAGGTGGCGGCGCGCGCAACGGTGGCGACGTCCCACGTGTGCACCTCGGCGGCGAGATTGGCGCGCGCGTCCGCGATGCTCACGAACGAGATGCCCACACGCATCCCCACAACGTGGTGCAACGCCGCGTCGAACGTGAGGGTGGCACCGGAGTGGGCGCCCGACACATTGCGCGCCGACGCCGACACCGTGTGGCCCTTCCACGTGGCGAAGCTGGTGAATGGGCGATCGAACTGCGCGGCGAACGACAGGGTGTAGGTGCCCACGGTGCCGCAGAACTGGCCCGACGTCACGGAGCCGACGATGGTGTCGTTGCCGACCACTTCAGTGTTCGCGACGCTTGCCGGTACCGCGCTGTCGGCCACCTTGAATGTGAGGTTCGCGTGCGGCGACGGCGGGAACGCGAAGCTCGCCACGCCGGCACGCGTCGTGACCGCGAGCGACGCGTCTACAGGACCGTTCCCGAGCGTGACGTCGTAACGGCCCGGCGCGGCTTTCTCCGCGGAATGCGAGAACGGCATCGTGGCGCCTTCGGGGTCGGTGCCCACGCTGCCGACGGTCGGAAGGATCGGTATGTCACCGAGACCCGAACAGCCGGGACCGTTGAGGTGCGTGAGGCTGAACCCCGAGATCAAGTGGTCGGCGTAGGAGTAGCCGCCGCCGTCGGCGCGATCGGGCGACGTGTCCGGACCCCACTGCATCATGCCGAACGGCAGGTCGGCGGCGGGGGAGTCGTCGATGTGGCCCACCGCCGCGCCGCCGACGCCGGTGCCCATCAGCGGATTCACAAGCGCGGCCGGGTCGCTCGTGCCCGAGCTGAGGGTGTCGGCGCGCGGTGGCCGCGCTGCGCCATGTGTCGTGCTCGCGGAACAGCTCGCGAGCGACGCGACCGTCACCACGACGATCGTTGCCATCGCCTTCCGCCCGGCCATCACGGGCACAGCTTGCCTGACGCGCTGGCGTCAGTGCGTCAGTGTCAGTGCGCGAGCGCCGACCAGGCCGCTTCCGATACTTCGGAGATGGAATCGATGCCGTAGCCCATGCTCGGGTCGCCCGACGTGGTGACCGCGATCAAGTAGTTGCGCCCCGCGCCCTCGACCCAGCCGACGCTGTTGACGGTCCAACCCGAGCTGATCGGCAACCAACCGTTCTTCAGCGCAATGATCGATCCCGGCGCAACGCCAGCCGACACGCCCCACGCCTGGCTCGGCGTGACGTGCTCCATGAGGCCGAGTTCGTACGCACGCGACGAATCGGACAGCACCGAATTCGAGTGCACAAGGTGATTCAGCAGCGTCACCTGGTCGGTGGGGTCGGTGGTGGTGAGACCCCAGTCGACGTTGGGCGTGGTCGCGGTCAACCCCACTTGCTGGTCGAACGCGTGCACCGACGGCGCACCACCCACCTCGTTCCACAGCGCGGTCGCGGCATCGTTGTCGCTGTCCTCGATCATCGCCGTCGCAGTCGACATCTCGCTCGATGTGAGCGAACGGTTCGCGGCCTGCGCGCGTTGCAGCAACGTGCCGAGGATCTGCACCTTCACGATGCTGGCGGTGATGCTCAGCTGGCCCGGGCGGTACTGGTACGAGATGCCGCTGGCGAGGTCGAGCACGTCGGCCGAGATCACGCCGGCGCGCCCGTTCAACGAGGCGACGAGCGAGGGCGAGAACACAGTGGGCGGCGACTGCTCGACGAGCCAGTAGCCGTTGGCCGTGGGCGTTGCGGCCATGCCCACGACGGGCTCGGCGAGATGCATGCCCCCGCCCGACCCGTAGTAGTGCGCGTCTCCGAAGGTGAAGATGCCGCCGTCGGTGGCGACGAGCCAGTAACCGCCACCGGTCGCGTCGCGCGCCATGCCGATGACCGGCCTCACGAGATGCAGGTTGCCGGTGGAGCCGTGGAAGTGCGCGTCGCCGAAGGTGAAGATGCCGCCGTCGGTGGCGACGAGCCAGTAGCCGTTGCCGGTGGGCGATGCGGCCATGCCCACGACGGGAGCGTTGAGACGTGTGCCGCCCATCGATCCGTGGAAGTGCGCGTCGCCGAAACTGAAGATGCCGCCGTCGGATGCCACGAGCCAGTAGCCGTGACCGGTGGGCGTTGCGGCCATGCCCACGATCGGCTTGTTCAACTGCACACCACTGAGCGATCCGTACGACACCGCGCCGCCGAACGGCAACACCGGCCCCGCGAGCGTCGACGACTCGCTCACGGGCGGCACCACGGAGAGCGCGGGCGCGATCGGCTTCGATCCAGCGGGCGCGCCCACGTCGGCCGGCGACACGTGACCCGCGCGCAACACCGTGGCATGTGCGGTCGACGCGCCCGCGATACCAGTGCCGCAGGCGCACATCGGCGCGACGACGATCAGTGCCGCACCGAACAACGCCACTCGCCGCATCATCGCTCCTGTCGCTCGCCGCGCAACCCGGGAAGAGGAAGCCTCACGCTACGCACGCCGACGTGTTCGGCCGGAGTCATCGATGGCACAATCACGCAGTGAGTGCTGGGCCCGCTGTGCGCATGCTCTTTCCTGATCGCGGCGACGATGTCGACGTTGCCGCTGTGTATGCCGACATGCCGGTGGCAGCGGGCCGGCCCTCGGTGCGGTGCAACATGATCGGCAGTGTCGACGGCGGCACCTCGTGGAACGGCGTGTCGGGTGCACTCGGCGGCCCGGCCGACAAGCAACTCTTCGGAGTGTTGCGCGCGCTCGCCGACGTGGTGCTCGTGGCGTCGGGCACGATGCGCGCCGAGCACTACGGACCTTCCGTGCTGCCCGCCGCCGAGAAGCAGGCGCGGCTGGATCGCGGCCAGACCGCGGTGCCGCCGATCGCTGTGGTGTCGGCGAGCTGCGCGTTCGACTGGTCGTCGGCGTTCTTCGCCGACGCGACCGAACGGCCAGTGATCGTGACGGTCGCCGAGGCCGACGAGGACCGGCGCCGGGCTGCGGCCCGCGTGGCCGATGTGGTGATTGCCGGCGACACGAACGTCGACATGGACCGCGCCGTGCGGGCGCTGGGGGAGCGCGGCGCGGCGACGATCCTGGCCGAGGGTGGTCCCACGCTCAACGGCCAGCTGGCCCAGGCCCGGTTGCTCGACGAGCTCTGTCTCACCCTCGCGCCCCTGCTCGCGAGCGGCGACGCCAAACGGATCGTGAGCGGGTCGCCCCTCGCCGAGCTCGAACCGCTTCGCCTCGTGTCGTTGTGCCAGGCCGACGACTACCTGTTCTTCCGGTATCGCCCCGCGGTCTGACGCCGGTCTCCCGCGGCGGCCAGAAAGTTTTGTGAAAATTCTTCGCCATACGTCATCCGTATCCGGCCATGGCGTCGTAACCGAACCGCGACCTTCGTCGTTGACGACGGTGAGCCTCGGTGAGAGGCTTCGGTGGCGGGAGGGGTGAAGGGAAAAACCTGGGGTGCGCATCGAGGATGGTCACTGGGTGTGTGAGCAGTGCGGCGCGGTCGTCGACATGCCGTTCGACGATCCGTGGCACACCGAGATGCACGCGCGCGGCGGCAAACCGAACGTGAGAGTGGTGATCGCAGCCGGGCACGAGGTGCACCGCTGCGACGTAACGAGGTCGTCGGCCGCGCCGACTGCTGCGGCTCCGGCGGCGACGCCTCAGTAGCCGATCGCGAACCCGCTCGCTCCGGCCGGAGTCTCCTCCCACACGTCGACCTGGCGTACGTGCGCCAGCCGTGGCCCGCGCCGGCACCACGCCACCATCTCCGCGACCGCGCCCGCTGGCCCTTCGAACACGGCCTCCACCGATCCGTCACCGAGATTGCGCACCTGGCCGCCGACTCCCAGCCGTATGGCCTCGCGGCGACACGTCTCGCGGAAGCCGACACCCTGCACCCGGCCCACGATCCTCACGCGGCGCCGTACCGCACCGTTCGCCGGGTGGTCGCCGGCCGGAGACGTGCCAGTGGGTTTCACGGCCGCATCGCTAGCGCACGCGAACCGGCGATGCCTTGGCCGGTCACCCGATGAGTGTCCGCTTCCGGCATCGCCGCTGACGATTGTTACCCATGCGCCGGCAAAAGGACAGTGAAACGCGGGCGAGTTGAGCGGTCTTTGAGATCGGCACGAGTTCAGCGCACCGGTTCGCGTCTCGCGACCGCGTCTCGTTCGCCCCTGCTGAACGCAGTCGCGAACGCCGGACGTATCGCGTGACGGTGGCGCGCACCCACCCAGATCGCCGCGGCGACGTAGGCGACTGAGAACGCCAACCGCACGGAGGTCTCGGGGAACGGGAACTGCAGCAGGAAGAGCGCGAGCAGGAGCGTGGCGTCGCGGCGGCTGAAACGCAGGTCGATCAGCACCATCAATGCCAGGAGGGCTTGGGCCGACGTGAGCAGGAACTCCTCGGTTTGGCGGCCGTCGAGATGGAGCCCATGACCACTGCCGCCGCCCGCGAGGTAGGCGATGGGGATGCTGCCCACGAGCAGGGTCCACTGGTTGATCTTCGACGAGAGCAACGTGCCGAGCGCGTCGCCGCCGCGCAGGCGCCACGCGAACAGGCACACCACGATCAGTTCGGGCGCCTCCGACGCAAGCGGCGCGAGCCACTGCACGAGCAGGAACTGGTCGACGCCGAGACGCGCGCCGCTCCCCACGAGCCCGTTCGCGAACGGTTCGGCCGCGGCGAGCACGATCGCGGCGGCGGTGAGGAAGAGCAACGGCACCACCGCACGCCGCTGTCGCGTCGGGAGGTTGCCGAGCGTCGCCGACACGCCGACCAGCTCGGGCTCCGAGTGCTCCTCGCGCGACAGCCGCCAGATATAGAGCGCGAACAGTCCGAGCAGGACGACCGAGTCGTACCAGGCGAGCGTGTGGGTGAGCGGGATCACGAACGCGTAGACGCACGCGATCGCGAGGAACGCGAGGTCGATGCGTCGCACCGCGGGAAGCTGCACGTGCGACGCGGTGACCGAGCCGTCGTCGCTCGCAACCGCGGCACTGTCGCTCGCTTGTCGACGCTTCCACGCAGCGAAGGCCACGAACGCCACGAGCGGCCAGCCGATGCCGATCAGCAAACGGTTCGATCCGGTCATGTTCGCGGCCGCGTACTGCGCGCTTTTAGGGTCGTGACCGGCGCTGTACGAGAAGTACAGGTCGACGGCGTACTCGGGAAGCACTGCGATCAGCGCGAGCAGCGCGGTGGCGAGGCTCCCGGAGATGTCGACCTGCGCGGCCTCGGCGGCCCACGCGAGCAGGAACGCCGTCGACACCACGGCCGCGCCGAACACGAGCACCTCGAGTTCGGGCGCAATCGATATGCCGGCGATGCGCACGACCATCGCGGGGAGCGCGACCGCGAGCGCGATGCCGATCTTGGTGATGGATCCGGTGGCTCGCACGGTTCCTCCAACTCGATCGCTGGAGGAGGACCACAAACCTCGACCAGCGCGTCACTCGGACACGGATCGAAGGTCTGGCCCACCTGCGTGCAGGCCCGGGAGTCGGGGCTCTTCGCCCGCGAATGTCGAACTCGCCGGATTGGGGGCTACTCCCCTTCGCCAACCACGATACCCGCGCCGCCACCCTCGAATCGACGGCGCAGTCGGTCAGTTGATTCGGGCAGGTTCTGAACTGAAAATGAATCGATCAGGAAGTTGTCGCAGGTTGCGCTCTTGCGAAATTGCCACCGAATGAGGACGGGGGGCGTCTCTCGCCGACTGCAATGGAGACGGGCCGCAATTCTCCACACCTCGGGCATCGTTCGAGACGCAGGTCGACTTCTGAACCCATAGGGCTCTAGTCCAGCAGCTCCGCAACCGATTGACGACGGAGTCAAAAAAGTTCTGGGGTTGCTGGGTTTTCGCGGGATGCGTTGTCGCACCCCCCTGTCATGATGAGGGTGTGAGTGGGGCGACGATCTTCGAGCAACTCGACGGCGTGAACGATGTCCTCGCCGCGGTCACTGAAGCGTTCGATGGTGATCTGTTCACGGGGAAGCAGGCGCAGCGGATCGTGTGCGCCGCGGCGGATATCGAGCGGTTCGCGGTGGCGTTGAAGGCTCTCGCGATGCGCCGGGTCGATCAGACCGACGCCTGGAAGCACGACGGTGCACGCTCGCCCGAGTCGTGGTTGGCGAACAAGACCGGTACGACCAAGAGCGACGCGCATGGC
>DASXZO010000126.1:0-15727 GCA_036501845.1 Acidimicrobiia bacterium
CGGCGTCGTCGCTTTCGTCGGGAAACCTCGTCATACCGAAGACGTTGAGCTCGAACGGATGCGACTCAAGGAACCGAGCAAGCGGCGTCACAAGTGATGGAGGGGCAAGCGACGGTGGAACAAGGGCGTGCGCTATCTGTCCAAGGTGGGACACGCCCGTGGACTCGATCTCGGCGTTCAGAGCAACAAGGTCGAGATCCGTTACCAATTCGAGTGAGCGTGCCCGGCCGCTCGGAGTGAGTCTCCAGTCGCCACGCGCCCGTCCACGTGTGGCGAGATCACGTCGTTCCAGGGCTGCCAGAACGTTGTGAATGCGAGCCGGCGGCGGTAGGCCGGCTTCGTAGAAGAGATCCAAGAGTGCCGACGCAGAGAACTCGCGCGTCGACTCTCTGCCCTCCGCCAGTCTGGCGAGAACGAGTGCCTGATCGGTGTGGTCCAGCGACTGCACTCGAAGAGCGATGCTCGCGCTCATGTGTTCCTACGACTCGGCCGTTTGTCAGCTGTTCGCGGCGGTCGACTTCTTCCGCGCCTTGCGCGCGCCGGACTTGCGCGCCCGGCGAACCTCCTGCGGGAAGTGCTGGTCAATCGCCTGTCGTCCCGTGTTGGTAACGAAGAACTCCCCCGCCTTGCCCTGGGCCTGCGCAATCCATTTGCTGCTGATGGCCACGTTGAAGTCACGCGCGAAATTGCCCGGTGGCGTCTCTCCAGCATGCTGGAACTGTGCCTTGACTTCGTCGCGCGAGAAGGTCTCTTGGGCGAGGTGATCGGTCAGGAACGCGCCGATCGCTGCAATCTTGTCGGGGTTGCGTACGGCTTGTGATTGGGCGATGAACTCACCGACAGTCAGGTTTCCCGAGCCTTGCACTTGCCGGCGAGGGGCCACGATGCGGGAGCCGGCCGGGGCCGAACCGCCGTCACCGCCCATCACAACCGAGATGATCTGCAGCGCCAAGTCTTCTGGGATCGTGCGCTTCATCGACATGCCGCCGCCCTCAAGGGCCAACTCGTACATCGGCCCGGGGGAAGGGTGATTCTGCTCAGCTGTCATTGCGAGACACTCCTGTATACGCGGTCTCATTAGTATACATCTTGTCATCGTGTATACCTGCGCGACGTAGCTACGCGCTAACTCCTTGGCGGCGAGCGTTCATGTCGGTCAAGGCCGGCGCGCTGCGCCGCCCGTAGGGCTTGGCCTTGACGGGCTCCTAGCTGAATCACAATGGCTGCGGGCCGGCGAGCCTGCCGGCGCTGCTTGCGTGGCTCGCGACACACGGGCGCCGCCGGTCTTGACGGCGGAACTACAGCTGTGTAATCCTCACGGCCGATCTTCCCGTCAAACAGAGCCTGGTCCCGGGCCAAGGATCGTGCGCACGCCTGCGTAGGGGCATCAACGCCGAGGCAGTGGGCACGACGGGGCTGCCGGTGAAGCGTTGGTCAAGGACCCGAAGTGCGTGCCCGGATCGTGACCTTGATCCGTCGCGCACTTTGGAGAAGTCCGATGACCACCACTTCGCCCCGCCGCCCGGAGGGCGGCTCTTCACTTGATGTAACAACGAAACTCGTCACTCCCGATATCACCGTCGGTTGGGTCGTCGGGTTGCATCCCGATGCCGGGGAGATGTCGGGGACGTTCCACTACCGGCGACCGAACCGAGTGTGTCCGGTTCCTGGCCCTGCGTACGACTCGGACCGCTGTGCGGTCGAAGCTGCTCGTCGCGCGACTGTGCGGCTGCGGCGATATGCCGTGGCGAATCGGCTCGACCGTCTCGGAACGGCCACTTACGAAGGCGCCGGTCTGCACGATGAACGTGCATTGCGGCGTCACGTGGCCCACCTGTTCAAGCGTCTGCGGTACGACGTGATCGGTGAACCGTTCCCGTACGCCTGGGTTCCGGAGTGGCACAAGACCGACCACGGGTTGCACGTGCACTTCGGGGTCGATCGTTTCATCGATCAACAGGCACTCGAAGCAGTGTGGGGGCGGGGTTTCGTAGACATCCGGCGGATCCGTCGAGGCGGGCGCGACGGCGGGCCTCTCACAGCGTCACGACGAACGGCGGGCTACCTGGCCAAGTATGTGACGAAGTCTTTCGAGGAACATCGTCGTGCGCCCGGACTGCATCGTTACGAAGTTGCGCAAGGGTTCGCGCCGAAGGTCGAGCGGATCGTGGCCGCAAGCGAGAACGAGTTGTGGGCGAAGGCGATAGATCGCATGGGCGACGTGCCGGCGCGCACGTGGCACTCCCGTGACAGCGAAGGCTGGACCGGTCCGCCGGCGATGTGGGCGTCGTGGAATGCATGACGGCGAGCGACGTCCGAATTACGCACGGATAGCTTCGGTGCTCGTCGCAATCGGGCTGCGGGCAGTGGAGGGAGCGGCAAGCGATGTTGACGGTGGCGTATTGCCGAGTGTCGACGGAAGAACAAGCGGCGGAGGGGTTCTCGATCGAGGGCCAGGCCGAACGGCTGCGGGCGTATGCGGACTTCCACGAGCTCGGGCCCGTGACAGTGCTGTCCGATCCGGGTTGGTCGGGCAAGAACACGGAACGGCCGGCGCTGCAGCAACTGCTCGAGATGGTTGCAGCGGGTCACGTCGCGCACGTGCTCGTGTGGAGGCTCGACCGACTGTCACGCGATCTCGGTGACCTGCTGCTGCTTGCGGACATGTTCGGCAAGGCCGATGTTGCGTTGCACTCGTTCAGCGAAAAGATCGATCTGTCGTCAGCAACGGGCCGCATGTTCTACGCAGTGCTCGGAGCGTTCGCACAGTTCTACCGAGAGCAACTGGCCGAGAACGTGCGCATGGGCATGGCGCAAGCGGTGCGTGAAGGTCAGTGGGTCAACCGACCGAAGACCGGTTACGATCTGATCGACAAAGAGCTCGTGCCGAACCACATGGCGCCGGTTGTGCGCGAGGTCTTCCGGCTGCGAGCGAACGGCAAGAGCCAAGGCGACATCGCTCGTGCAACGGGCATCAAGTACGGGCTCGTGCACGAGATCCTTCATTCACGGATCTATCTCGGTGAAGTGCTGCTGCGTGGTGAGTGGCACCCGGGCCGGCATCCAGCGATCATCACGCCCGAAGAGTTCGCTGCGGCGCATCGTGGGCGTACTCCGGGCCGCCGTCGTGGTCGTGACCTGTTGTCGGGACGTGTGCGCTGCGGGCAGTGCGGGCGAGCAATGTCGAGCGAGGACAATGGCTCGGGACATCTGCACTATCGGTGCCGTCATCGGGGCGAAGGGTGCGCGCTCCCCCGTCGTTCGGGCCGTGGGTTGTTGCGGGCGGCGGTGCTCGGGTTGCGGTTGATCGGTCACGATGAAGAGCTTCGAGCGGCTATTCGACAGGAGTCGGCGGCCGCCGAGGCGGCGCCCGCTTGCGGGCGTGCCTCGGTGCCGGCTCCTTCGGAAACGCTGAACCGGCTTCGTGCGGAACGGCGCAAGCTGCTGCGGCTCCACTACGACGGCCAGATCAGCGCCGAGTTGTTCGCTGAGGAAGAGGGCCGGCTGAGCGCTCAGATCATGGCGATCGAATCGGCGGACACAATCAGTGCTGAAGAGCGTCAGCGGGCGGAAGCGGTCGAGGCGGAGTTCGAGCGCATCGCTGCGTACCTGGCTGACGTCGACGTCGCTGACTTGTGGGAGCTTGCAACCGAGGACGAACGGCGCGTGCTCATCGATGAAATGCTCGATCGCATCGAAGTGCACGCCGACCACCTGCGGGTTCGTGTGCACGGAGCGCCGCCGCTGATCGTGACGCTCGAAGAAGTAGGACTGCCGAACCCTCTAGGTGACGATTGGTCGTGTCGGAGGGGGGACTTGAACCCCCATGTCCCTAAGGACACTAGGCCCTCAACCTAGCGCGTCTGCCTATTCCGCCACTCCGACGTGGACGAAGAAGGTTAGCGCGACCTGCTCGAACGGCTCGGAACATGCAAGTCACGGCCGAGCTCCGTTATCGCAGTGATAACGGCGTGATAACGAGCGCGCTGCGCGCCCTTGCCGGGCACGCCGATTCGCGACACTGTGCGTGCGTGGAGAACGAGCCGACTGGACCGCTGCGACGCGTCATCGTGGTCGCTCAGTCGTTCGACCTGCCGACAGGAGGCACGCTCTACCTCACCGCAATCGAGGAGTGGGCAGATCGGGTCGTTTGCCACGTCGCGGAGCGGCTCCCGGAGTTCCTTCCACCTGGTCCGCCTCAGTCTGCGCGACACGCGTGGTTGATTGCCGATGACGTCGGCACGATCTACTCACCCGTGTCCGGCGGCAGTAGCGGATCACAATCGCACCGCCAGGGCACGTACATCTTCGGCAAGCCGATTCCCCCACAAGCGAAGCGACTGCGCGTTCTCGGTCCCGGAATGACGGAAGAACAAGCGATGATGGTCGATCTTGACTGAACGCCGCAGGATGAGCGCGTGAGCGACGCCTTCGAGATCCCACCCCGTAACGCAACCGACGCCGCAACGCGCGGGAAGCACTTACTTGTCACGTTCGATGTTGATCTCGGCGAACTCTGCGAGGGTCACCACGTCGTCGCTCGAGGGATCGAAGTGTGGGAGAAGTGGTCGTACCTTCACTACGAGTTCGTCCCCGCCGCTTCGGACGATGACCGCCCGTTCTTCTTCACTTGGGAGATGGACGCGAGCGACGACATCGCGACCGACTACGGCGACTTCAACGGTGGTGCTTTCGCTGCAGGTTCGACCGGTCCGGCTTCGCACGGCGTGCGTGATATCGGCTGCGCGATTCCCACGACGGCATCTGTGCTCACGCTGCGCTTCGAGCCCGCGAACGACTGGACGCCTCCATCGCGCGTAGTGGCGGAGCTGGCGATAGATCTGCGGACCGGCGCTACCACCGCACTTCCGTAGTTGCGCGCTGCCGCGGCAGCGCGGTTCTCGGGTCGATGAGTGTGCTGTGGGGACATTGACGGACCCGAGAAACGAGTGTCGGCGACGATGGGGACAGCTCGTCGACTATTCGCGCCTGTGATCCCCACGGTCGGCGTGCACTGTCGCCGCAGCGTCGGTTTTGTGCGCGATGCGTGGTCGTAGGAGCGATTGATCGCGCACAAAATGGCGCGGCCGGCCCCGAGTCCCACGCAGCCGCCCGGCCCGGCCGGCAGTAGCAGGACTACGACGCGGGGGATGCGATCGACGGTTCGCTGATGAAGGCGGTGCCGGCGCCTTCGGCGAAGTGGCAGGCGACGGGGTGGCCTTGGCCGCGGTCTACTAATTCCGGCTCTTCTTGCGCGCAGATTTCCTGCGCCATCCAGCAGCGGGTGCGGAAGCGGCAACCGGAGGGTGGCGCGGCCGGAGAGGGCGGGTCGCCCTGCAACACAATCCTGGTGGTGCGGCGCTTGCGTTCGATGCGCGGGTCGGGCACGGGAACCGCGGAGAGCAACGCCTTGGTGTAGGGGTGCCCGGGGTTCTCGTAGATCTGGCGCGACGGGCCGATCTCCACGATCTTGCCGAGGTACATCACGGCCACACGATCAGAGATATGGCGGATCACGGAGAGGTCGTGCGCGATGAAGATGTACGCGAGGCCGAGCTCGTCCTGCAGTTCTTCGAGCAGGTTCACCACACCGGCTTGAATCGAGACGTCGAGCGCCGACACCGGCTCGTCGAGCACCAGCAGGTCAGGGTTCAGCGCGAGCGCACGCGCGATACCGATGCGCTGACGTTGGCCGCCGGAGAACTCGTGCGGGAAACGGTTGGCGTGCTCCGGGTTGAGCCCGACCAGGCTCATCAGCTCCTTGATCCGAGCCGCGCCGCCCTTGCGGTACGTGTGGTGGATCCGCATCGGCTCACCGATGATCGCCTGCACCGTCATCCGCGGGTTGAGCGACGCGTACGGGTCTTGGAACACGAACTGGATCTTGCCGCGCAGCTCGCGCAGGTCTTTCGGCGAGATCTTCATGAGATCCTGGCCGCGGTACACGATCGAGCCCGACGTCGCGGGGATCAGCCGCATGATCAGCCGGCCGGTGGTCGACTTGCCGCAACCCGACTCGCCGACGAGTCCGAGCGTCTCCCCCGCCGTCAACTTGAAACTCACGCCCGACACCGCGTGCACATGACCAATCGTGTGCTTCACGAATCCGGCGCGAATCGGGAAGTCCTTCACGAGGTCGGTCACCTCGAGGAAGGTCTCACCGAAGCGCGCGTTGCGCCGCGCAATGGCGTCGGGGTCGACGGCGGTGACGAGATCGTCGGAGATCTTCGCCCCGCTTGCCGCGCTCACCGGTGCCTGCGCGACGACCGCAGGGATTTCGTCGGTGCCGAGCTCGTCGGCGACATGCGGCGCGCTACTCGGGTCGCTGGCGCCGTTCGAACCGTTGCCGGCGCCCGCACCATTCCCCGAGGTGGTCATGCCGGCACCCCCACGGGGATCTCGTCGCGCCGTAGGCACGACGAACGGTGACCGGGCTCCACGATCTCGAGGCTCGGCACCACGGTGTCGCACGTGCCCGCGAGCGCATGCGGGCACCGCGGGTTGAAGGCGCAACCGGGCGGCAGGAAGATCAGCGACGGCGGCTGGCCCTTGATGCGATACAGCTTCTCCCCGCCGCCGGTGCGGTCGTCGAGCCGCGGCAGCGACGCCAGCAAACCTTGCGTATACGGGTGGCGCGACGTGTAAAAAATCTCGTCGACCGGTCCGGTCTCCACCTGGCGACCCGCGTACATCACCATCACGCGCTCGGCCACGCCCGCGACCACACCAAGGTCGTGCGTGATCAGCATGATGCTCGAGTTCATGCGGTCCTGGATGCGCTCGATCACGTCGAGCACCTGCGCCTGAATCGTCACGTCGAGCGCGGTGGTCGGCTCGTCGGCGATCAGCACGTCGGGCTCGTTGGCGATCATCATCGCGATCATCGCCCGCTGGCGCATACCGCCCGAGTACTCGTGCGGATACTGGTCGAAGCGCTGCTTCGGATTCGGGATGCCCACGAGGTCGAGCAGCGCCACCGACTGTTCGTGCAGCTCGTGCCGGCTGAGCTTGTGGTGCACTTCGATCGACTCGGCGATCTGCTTGCCGACTGTGTAGACGGGGTTCAGCGCGGTGAGCGCGTCTTGGAAGATCATCGCGATCTTCTGCCCTCGGTACGGGCGCAGCTGGCTCTCGGGCAGGCCGAGGATCTCGGTACCGCGGAAGCGGATGCTGCCGGTGATCTCTGCGGTCTTGGGGAGCAATCCGAGGATCGCCATCGACGTGACGCTCTTGCCCGAACCCGACTCCCCCACGATGCCAAGCGTCTCGTTGGCGTGAAGATCGAAGGTCACGTTCTCGACCGCGTGCACGAGCCCGTCGTCGGTCGGGAACCGAACGCAGAGGTCTTTCACCGACAACACCGCGTCGGTGCTGGTCGCCTTGGGCTCCTCCCGGCCGAGCAGGTCGGTCGGGACGGGCTGGAAGTCGGCCGTCATCCCCACCTCACGTCGAATGCTTCGCTTGCGGGTCGAACGCGTCGCGCAACCCGTCGCCGATGAAGTTCACGCACAGCACCACGATCAGCAGCATGAGCCCCGGAAACAGCAGCAAGTGGATCTTCGACGTGTCGTTCACCGCGCCCTCGTTGTCGGAGAGCAGAAGGCCCCACGATGTCTGCGGCGCTTGGATACCAAAACCGAGGAACGTGAGCGTCGACTCGGCCACGATCGCATACGCCACCGAGAGCGTGAGGTTCACCATGATCGGGCCGAACATGTTGGGCAACATGTGACGGCCGATGATCCGCCGGCTCGGCGCGCCCGAAGCTTGGGCCGCTTCGACAAACTCTTTCTGCTTCAGTTGGAGCACCTGCCCGCGTGAGATGCGGGCCACGTAGGTCCAGCCGAACAGGCTCAGGGCCACGATGATCCAGCCGGCGCTGTGGCCTTCGTACTGCAGCAGCACGGCGATCACCGCGAGGAACGGCATCACGAGGAACAGGTCGGTGAGCGCGCTCAGTGGGCCGTCGACCCACTTGCCGAAGTAGCCCGCCGCGGAACCGAGGAACACGCCGAACGTGGTCGACACGATCGCGACGACGAAACCGATCTTCAGCGAGATCTGGCCGCTCTTCAGCAGCACGTAGAAGAAGTCCTGGCCTTGCTCGTCGGTACCGAGCCAGTGCTTCATCGATGGACCCTGCGCGCCGCTGAGTGCGGTGCTGATGTCGAACCCGTTGTGATGGCCCCGGGCGAAGATGCCGGGGAAGAAGCACATGATCGTGATCGCGATCAGCATGATCAGGCCGAACACCGCGAGCTTGTGGTGCATGAAGCGGCGGCGGAACAGCTGCCATTGCGTGCGCGGGACGGGCTCGGCGGTGACGGCGAGCTCGAGGTCGGCGCTGTGTTCGGGAGGCGCGGTAATGGTCACGACAACCGGATCCTCGGATCGAGCACGCCGTACATGACGTCGGCAATGAGGTTGAACAGGATGATGAAGAACGCGGTGAACAGCATCCAGCCGAGCAGCGCCGGCGCGTCACCTGCGGTGAGGCTGTCGATGAAGTAACGGCCCATCCCGGAGATCGAGAAGATCTGCTCGGTGATGATGAGGCCGCCGAACAAGTAGGCGGTGTCGAGCGCCATCACGGTGACGAGCGGGATCAGCGCGTTGCGGAACGCGTGCTTGAAGATCACCTTGCGGCGCGGCACGCCCTTGGCCTGCGCGGTGCGGATGTAGTCGGCGCTCAGCACGTCGAGCATCGACGCACGCTCGAACCGACTCCACGACGCCACCGATTGCACCACGAGCGTCGCGACAGGTAACGCCAGATGTCGGTAGTAGTCGAGGTTGAAGATCCCCGACTGGCCGGTGCCGTGCAGCCCGATCGAATACAGGATCGGTTGCTGCAAGTGGAACGTGGTGACCGGCCAGGTGACGAAGATGACGATCGCCATGAGGCCGAACCAGAACGGCGGCATGGCGATACCGAGGTACGACGCCCCGGTGAAGATGTAGTCGCCGGCCGAGTATTGCTTCACGGCGGAGTAGAGGCCGATGCCGATGGCGAGCAGCGCCGAGATCAGCGTGCCCCAGAACACCAGGTGCACGGTGGTGCCCATCTTGTGGATCAGCTCGCCGAACACCGGGTTGTTGGTGCGCTGGCTGATGCCGAGGTTGCCGTGCAGGGCTTTGGTGAGCCAGTGCCACCACTGCACGGCGATCGGCGAGTCGAGCCCCAGCTCTTTCTTGTGCTGGAGAAGGTTGGCGGCAGCGTCGGGGCTGTGCAGGTTGCGATATTTCGCCAGCGGGTCGAACGCGATGCGCAGACCCCAGAACGTGAGGAACGACGCGACGATCAGTACCGGGATGGAGTACAGGATCCGCCGTGCGATGTAGGACAGCATGTCGTTCCTCGGGCTTCACCCTTCAGAGAGCGAATGGGCCCGGTCTCCAAGACCGGGCCCATCCTCTCACGTTGAAGTGATCAGCTGCACGAACCGCCCGTGCAACCCCATTGATCGATGTTCCAGAACATGCCCATGATCGCGTTGTCCGAGACCGGACCGACCACGTTCTTGCTCCAGAGCAGGATGTCGGGGAGCGGGTCGATCGGCAACGATGCCATGTCGGCCGCCAGGATGTCGTCGCCGGACTTTGCCGCAGCCATCTGCGCCGCGGGGTCGAGCGAGTCGTCGACGATCTGGAGCTGCTTGTCAGCAGCAGGGCTGCTGTACCGCTGCCAGTTGTTACCCGTCTGGTTGTTGGCCGCAGTCGGGATGTTCTTCGTGCAGAACTGCGCACACAGACCAGGAACGATCGCCGTCACCTGCTGTGCGTACAGCGCCATCTGGAAGTCACCGTTCGGACCGTCCTTGCCGAACAGGTCGGCCGCGGAACGGAACCGCAGGCTCACGTCGAAGCCCGCGCCCTTCAGTTCACCTTGCAACGCCTCCAGCGTGAGCTGACGACGCTTGTTCTGCTCGGTGGTGCTGATCGCGAACGACGCCTTCTGGCCGTTCTTGGTCCAGAAACCGCCCTGCATCGTGTAGCCGTCGCCCGTCATGAGCGACTTCACCTTTGCCGGGTCGGGCTTGTAGTTCGAGAAGGCGTTCTGGTCCGAGTAGTCGGCCAGCACGAACGGGTTCAGCGAGTTGATCGCCTTGTTCACGCCGAGACCGCCGAAGAGCTGCTTCACGATCGCGTCACGATCGATCGAGTAGGCAACTGCCTGGCGGACCGCCTTGTCGTTGAACGGGGCCTTGCCGTTCTGAATCCACAGCGCCTCGACCGCACCGGTCTGTGCCGACGCGATGCTGTGTGCGCCAGCCGGCAGGCTGCCGGAGGTGATGGCCGAGATCACGTCGACCTGAGGCTGCGGGTAGAGCGCCTGCACCTGGTTCGACTTGAACGCCTGGAACTCAGCCGCAGTGTCGGCCTCGATCTTGAAGACGACCTTGTCGAGCTTCGGCTTCGGACCCCAGTACTTCGTGTTCGGGGTGAGGGTGATGTTGTCGCCCTTGGTCCACTTGGCGAACCAGGGACCACCCGACCAGTCGTAACCGTTCTTCATCTCGGTGTCGCGGTCACCCTTCGACAGGATGTGCGACGGCATGATGCCGTAGGCCGCGCTGAAGAGCTGCATCCATCCCGAGTAGGTCTGGCCCTGCTTGTACGTGACGACCGGCTGCGCCTCGTTCGTGCAGTCGACGTTCGCGATGCCGGTGTAACCGGTCGGGTCGTAGATGTTCTTGCCCGTCGCGATCTGCTGCCACGTGTACTTGAAGTCGTCGCAGGTGATCGGCACGCCGTCACTCCAGACGGCCTTCGGGTTGATGTTGTAGGTGATGGTCTGCACCGGCGTCGTCTTGAGCGTCGGCATACCGGAGAGCACCGGACCGGGCTCGTACTTGTACGAGCCGTCGGCCTGCTTCAACGGGATGAGCGCGGACGGCATGGTGGTGACCTGTGCCATCCAGTAGCCCCAACTGGAGCCAGCGCAGCTGCCGACCCAGTCCATGCAGTCGGGTTCTTGCTCGGCGCCGACGGTGAGAGTGCCGCCCGTCGGCACTGGGCCGGTGGTGGTGTTCGAAGACGGTGCCTTCGTACTCGGGGTTGCGGATTTACTGCTACTGCTGCCGCACGCCGCAGCGACCATCGAGAGCGTCGCGACGCCGGCGAGCACCTGCGCGTAACGCTTGTGCTTGTGAATCAAGGTTCAGAGACCTCCCCGTCTCATTGAAATCCCTTCGAGGCCCGGCCGGCCGGCCGTACCTCGCACCGCGGCGCGGCTTATTGGAGTCGGATTGCGAGCAGGATCGTCGTGAAGATGAAGACCAGACCGGCGATGACCGTGGCTCGGTCGAGATTCTTCTCCATGACGGTGGAGCCCGCCATCGAACCGCCCACGTTCCCACCGAACATGTCGGACAGTCCGCCGCCACGCCCGGCGTGCAGGAGCACGAGCAGGATCAAGAAGAGCGACACGATCACGTGCACGATCCCGATGATCAAGGTCACAGCACTCGACTCCTTGGCCGTTGCGTGCAATGCATGTTGCTGATGTTGGCTGATGGGCTGGAATTCGCGGCAGTTGCCGCCGTGTTGTCAAACGGTGCCCGACGGGCGTCGGAGCGGCCGAAGCTTATACACCGATTTGTCGGCGCGCGTTCACATCGACCGGTTGACGACCAGGACGTTCGTCCCGGTCAGGCTGGTTTTGGAACGGAGCGGCGCAAATCGGTACAGATATTCCGTCGACCCATGGGCGCCATCGCGGTATAGGCCGTTCGACCCAGGGCCGTGTGACCTCCCCTGCCGACCTACCGGGCGGTAGCTCCGCGGCGGCTCAAGCTGCCGTGTATCTGACGATCCGGGCGAAGTCGTCGGGGTCGAGCGACGCCCCGCCCACCAGCGCGCCGTCGATCTCGGGCTTGGCCATGAGCTCGGCGATGTTGCCCGGCTTCACGCTCCCGCCGTAGAGGATGCGCATCCCGTCGGCCTCGTCGCCCACCTGCTCGCGCAGCGTCGCACGGACGACCCCGATGGTGTCGTTGGCATCGTCGGGGGTGGCGTTGCGACCGGTGCCGATCGCCCAGATCGGCTCGTAGGCCACCACGCAGGCGCCGACGTCGGCCGACTTCAGGCCGTGGAACGCGGCGCGCACCTGACCTTGGACCTTGGCGTCGGTGCCCCCGGCCTCGCGCTCCTCGAGCGTCTCGCCCACGCACAGGATCGGCGTCATGCCGTGGGCCAGGATCGACCGGACCTTCTTGGCAATCATGTCGTCGGTTTCGCCGAACAGCTCACGCCGCTCGGAGTGTCCTGCGATCACGAACCGCACGTTGAGCTTGGCGAGCATGCTCGGGCTCACCTCACCGGTGAACGCGCCTTGGTTCTCCCAGTGGCAGTGCTGCGCGCCGAGTTGGATCGACATCCGGTCGCTCTCGATCACGGTCTGGATCGAGCGCAGCGACACGAACGACGGGCACACGACCACCTCGCAGCGGTCGTAGTCGCCGCGTTCGAGCCGGTACGCGAGCTTCTGCACCACCTGGATCGCTTCGAGATGGTTGTGGTGCATCTTCCAGTTGCCCGCCATGAGCGGCTTGCGTGCATCGGCCATTGCTGATTCAGCCCTTCTGTGCGTTGCGCAGCGCTTCGAGTCCGGGGAGGTCGCCGTACTCGAGGAATTCGAGCGACGCGCCGCCGCCCGTGCTCACGTGGTCGATGCGCTTGTCGAGCCCGAACTCGCGTACCGCGGCCGCGCTGTCGCCACCGCCGATCACCGTGAAGCCGTCGCAGTCGGCCACCGCTTCGGCCACGGTGCGAGTGCCTGCCGCAAACGGCGCCATCTCGAACACGCCCATGGGCCCGTTCCACAGCACCGTGCGCGCCTGCTCGATCTGCTCGGCGTAGGTGCCGGCCGTCTCGGGTCCGATGTCGAGGCCCTTCCAACCGTTGGGGATACGGCCCGCGCCGCAGTGGCGCGTCTGCGCGGTGGGCGCCATCTCTTTGGCCACCACCACATCGGTGGGCACGAGCACGCGCCCGGTGGCGAGGAGTTCCTTGCAGCGCTCCACAAAGGCGGGCTCCACGAGGCTGTCGCCGATCGCGAGGCCCTGGGCGACGTGGAACGTGAACGCCATCGCGCCGCCGATCAGGATCGTGTCGCAGTGCTCGAGCAGCGCGCCGATCACCCCGAGTTTGTCGCTCACCTTGGCGCCGCCGAGCACACCCACGAACGGGTGCGCGGGTGCATGGAGCAAGCCGCCGAGTGCGTCGACTTCGCCCGCGAGCAGGCGGCCGGCCGCGCTCGGCAAGACGCGCGGCGGGCCAACGATCGACGCGTGGGCGCGGTGCGCGGCACCGAACGCGTCGTCGACGTAGTAGTCGCCGAGCGCGCTGAGCCGAGCGCAGAAGTCTTCGTCGCACGCCTCTTCGCCCGGATCGAACCGGAGGTTCTCGAGCAGGAGCACCTCGCCGGGGCCGAGCCCGGCCGCGCGAGCCGTCGATTCCGGTCCGGCAACGTCGGGCGAGAGGGTCACAGTGGTGCCGAGCAGTTCCGAGAGGCGCGTGGCGACCGGCGCGAGCGAATACTTCGGGTTCGCCTCGCCCTTGGGCCGGCCCAGGTGCGAGCACAGCACGATCGAATGGCCGCGGGCGCGCAACCATTCGAGAGTGGGAACCGCCGCGGTGATGCGCAGGTCGTCGCTGATGCGCGGGTGGGCCTCGTCGCTGCGGTCGAGGGGCACGTTGAGATCGGCGCGCACCAACACGCGTGCCGGTGCGGCCGGCAGATCCTCGAGTTGTGGAAGGCTCACCTCTCCCCCGAGGCTCACTTCCCGCCGATGAACTCGACGAGGTCGACGAGGCGATTCGAGTAACCCCACTCGTTGTCGTACCAGCCGAGCACCTTCACTTGGCGGCCCATCACCATCGTGTCGGGTGCCGAGAAGATGCAGCTCGACGGGTTGTGCACGATGTCGGCCGACACGAGCGTCTCGGTCGTGTACTCGAGCACGCCGCGGTAGCTCGCGTGCTTCGAAGCCTTTGCGAACGCGTCGTTCACCGCGGCGATGTCGACGTCGTGCTTCACGGTGGCGACCAGGTCGGTGATCGAACCCGTGGGCACCGGCACACGCAGGGCCATGCCGTCGAGCTTGCCCTTCAAGTGCGGGAGCACCTGACCGATCGCGCGAGCCGCGCCGGTGCTGTTCGGGATGATCGACAGTGCCGCGGCGCGCATGCGGCGCAGGTCGGGCTTGCCCGAGCGCGTCGCAGTGGCTTGGTCTTGCAGCTGCTGGTCGGACGTGTAGGCGTGCACCGTGGTGATGAGGCCCTGCTCGATGCCGAACGCGTCGTCGAGCACCTTGGCGAGCGGCGCGAGGCAGTTCGTCGTGCACGATGCGTTCGAGATCACCGCATGCGCAGCGGCGTCGAACACGCCGTCGTTCACGCCCATGCAGATCATCGCGTCGGCATCGCCCGACGGCGCCGAGATCACCACTCGCTTGGCGCCACCCTTCAAGTGCGCGGCCGCGGCGTCGCGCCCGGTGAAGAGGCCGGTCGACTCGATCACGATGTCGACCCCCTCGTCGCCCCACGGGATCTCGGCCGGCTCGCGCACCTCGAGCTTCTTGAGGAGCTTGCCGTCGACAGTGATGCCGTCGTCAGTGGCTGCGATGTCGTGCTTGAGCGTGCCGCCGACGGAGTCGTGCTTCAGCAAGAACGCCATGGTCGCGGCGTCGCCGAACGGGTCGTTCACCGCCACCAGCTCGACGTCGCCCTGCTCGCCCCGCTCGAGAATGGCTCGGTAGAAGGAACGGCCGATCCGGCCGAACCCGTTGATGCCCACGCGTACCGTCATGAATTGTCTCCTGGGAAAGATCTGGACCTGCGACTACAGCAGGTCGGCACCCACCATTGCCAACTGTCGTGTCGGGTGTCACCCCACGGCGTGCTGGGTGGGACATTTGGCGATGTCGGGAACGTTGGGGTGGCACTGGCTGCGGTTGATCGGAGCGAAGATCCCGTCGAGGTTGTCGGTGCCGGGCACCACCCAGGCATGCAGCATCCAGAGGTCGCGGCCGTTGACGTAGGTGCCGTGGCACTCGCTCGACGTCTCGTCCTCGCCGCTCCACATCCCGTTGGCGTCGAAGCAGACCCCGAAGTGGCGGTGCCACGCATCGAGGCCGCCGGCGAAGCCCACCGGTGGCGTGGCGCTGCGCACCCAGTAGGAGAAGCCCACGAGGTGCGACTGTGCGCCCTGGGTGGAGAACAGGAGCATCGACGGCCGGGCCGGGTCGAAGGGCTTGTTCATCAGCGACCAGTTGATCCAGTGCGTGCCCACGCCTTCGACGTTCGGCGAACCGAGGTAGTAGCCGGCCTGCTGGACCGCCTCCGTGTCGAGCAGGTTGCACGCGGCGCGCGCGGCTTCGACGAGTTGCGCGTGGAGCTTCGCGGCGTCGGCGCGGCTCATCGTGGGATCGGCCGGTACCGACACCGCGAGATGGCCGCTGGTGGTGGCCGAGGTGGCCGGCAGGCCACGGCCCGAGGCTTCGACCTTGCCGAACTGGTGGAGCGCCGCGGCGGCTGACGCGGGAAGGGTCTCGAGCGCGCCGTGGGAGACGGCAGGAGCGCGCGCGCAGTGCACGCCGTCCACCTGCGTGAGCGACACGCGTACCTCGGTGGCGGTCGGCGCACTCGATGTGGCCGCACGAGTGGATCCACACCCAGCCGCCATCACAACCACCACAGCAACCCGCGCGCTCGTGCGTCGTTT
>DASXZO010000127.1:0-25844 GCA_036501845.1 Acidimicrobiia bacterium
CGTCGTTTGACTTCGATAATCGAAGTCAAACGACGCCCGGAGGATCTCGGCGGCGCGGTGGGGTGGGGCGGGACTCGGAGGTGGCCATCGGGCTGCTGTTTCCCGAGTTGCTCGGTACCTACGGCGATCGAGGCAACGCGCTCGTGCTCCGCTCGCGCCTCGCGCGGCGCGGCGTCGCCGCGCGCATCGTGGAGATCGCGCCTGACGACCCAATCCCCGCTTCGCTCGACTGCTACTTGCTCGGCGGCGGCGAGGACCACGCCGAGATCGTGGCGCTCGACCGGCTCGAGCGGTCACAGCTGCGCGAGGCGTGGGAGCGCGGCGCCGCAGTGGTGGGTGTGTGCGCAGGTTTGCAACTACTCGGCACCCAGCTCGTGCTGGAAGGCGAGCGACGTGACGGTCTGGGTTTCTTCGCGGCGAGCACGGAGCCCGGTGGGGCGCGCTGCGTGGGCGAAGTAGTGATCGAGTCGAGCGATGCACTGTTGGGCACCATCGCCGGCTTCGAGAACCATCAGGGCGTGACCACGATCGGTGCCGGCGTACGGCCGCTCGGGCGGCACGCCGACGGGCGACCCGAAGGTGTGTTGGGGGAGCGTCTCGTCGGCACTTACCTGCACGGGCCGGTGCTGGTGCGCAATCCGTTGCTCGCAGATCGCGTGCTGGCATGGATTGCCGGCCCACTCGAGCCGCTCGACGACGGCTTCGAAGCGGCATTGCACGACGCGCGGGTGGCCGCGGTCGGCGGCGTTCGCCCGTTGCGGCACCGCCGTCTCGCTCGCGCTGGAGGTGGCGCGTAGGCCGTCCGGACCATGTCGCGCGTGCCCGATTCGACCGATCCAGCACGTATGCAGCGGCACCACGCGCGGCACCCGCGCGGCATGACCTTCGTGGAGATCGTCGTCATGGTGTCCTTCGTGGGGATCGTCGCCGGGCTGGTCGTGTACGCCATGAACGGAGCGCACAAGACGCAGCCGTCGACGGCGTGTGCGGTCGACGCGCAGAACGTGCGCAACGCGGAGACCGGCTTCCACTCGGCCCACGGTGTGTACACCGACGAGCCGACGCTCGTGCGCGACGGCGACCTTGCCTCGCAGTCGGCGCTGCACACCGTGATCACGAACGGCCAGACGTACACGATCATCTCGGCGGGCCCGTGCGCCACGCAGCTCTTGAGCGACGGCTTCGAGCCGCCGGCAGTCAGCGGGGCTCAGCCCGGTAGCTCGTACACCCAGAGCCAACCCGCGACGTTGGGCGCATGGAGCGTGGTGTCGGGCACGGTGTCGGTGGTGTCGACGTCGAAGTGGACGCTCCCCGCCGGCGGCTTGCAGGCCATCGAGCTCAGCGGCAAGAGCACGTACGGCGCGATTCAGCGCACGGTGGGCGGTCTCGTACCGGGCAACACCTATACGTTGCGTTTCGACTACGCGTTGGGCACCTGCGGTCCCAAAGCCGGCGTGCGGGTGCAGGTGGGCGACCTCGACACCACCCTGAACGTCACGAACCCGGCCAGCAAGGGCTACCTGATCGCCACTTCCTCGTTCACGGCCCAGCAGGCCACGCAGGAGCTCACCTTCACCGGTGCCGGGCCGGTACCGGACTGCGGCGCGCTGCTCGACGATGTGACCGTCACCACATAGACCAGAGCCCCAGGTGGGCCAATCGCGCGGTTGGTTTCGTGGAGGCCGCGCGTAACTTTGGAGTGATGGCCGTTACGGGGACCTTGGCGCGCCGCGGGCTGCTCGCGAACAAGTGGCGTCTCGCGCTCACTGCGCTCGCCGTGGTGTTGGGCGTGTCGTTCGTGAGTGGCAGCTTCATGCTGCGCGACAGCCTCAACACTGCCTTCTCCGATCTCGTCACGCAGGCCAACCACGGCATCGACGCGCAGGTGCGCACGAAGCTGCTCTTCGGCGACAACACCGCGCGCAACCCGGTCCCGCCGCAGTTGCTCACGCAGGTGCAACACGTCGACGGCGTCGCCGCCGCGGCCGGCACGGTAGGGCAGGTGCCGGTCACGATCATCGGCAAGAACGGCAAGGCCAAGACGCCGGGCGCGGCCCCCACGATCGGGCTCGCGTGGATCAACGACTCGAAGCTCACGAGTCTCCACCTCGCCGCCGGCCGCCGGCCCCACGGCACGGGCGAAGTCGCGGTCGACAAGACCGCGGCCAAGAAGACGGGCTACAGCATCGGTCAATCGATCCGTGTGGTGCTGCCCACCGGCGCGCGCAACTTCCGCCTCGTCGGCACGTTCAAGTTCGGCACCTCCGACAGCCTCGCGGGTGCATACCTCGTGGGCTTCGACCCCACAGTCGCGTCGCAGCTGCTCGGTCTGCACGGCTTCTACGAAGCGATCGACGCGCGCGCGGTGCCGGGTGTGTCGTCCCAGGAACTCGCGTCGCGCCTCAACGCGATCCTGCCGCACGGCTACGAGGCGATCGACAACGCCAAGCTCAACCAGGAGGCGAAGGACAACTTCGGCTTCATCAACGCCATTGCCACGGGCCTCCTCGCCTTCGCGTTGATCGCACTGTTCGTGAGCGGCTTCATCATCAACAACACCTTCGCGATCCTGGCCAGCCAGCGCCTGCGCGAACTCGGTCTCCTGCGCGCGCTCGGGAGTTCGGCGCGCCAGGTGCGCGTGCTCATGTTCGTCGAGGCACTCGTGGTGGGTGTGACCGCGTCGATCGTCGGTATCGGCGCGGGCGTGTTGATCGAATTGGGGATCCGGGCGCTCATCTCTGCGCTCGGCGGCGGCCTCCCGGGCACGTTCGTGCTCACGCCCACTCCGATCATCTGGGGCTTCGCCGTCGGCATCGTCGTCACGATGGCCGCGGCGCTCACGCCGGCATTCCGCGCCGGCCGCATCCCGCCGGTGGCGGCAATGTCCGCCGAGCACACCGCGAGCGCGCACGAGAGCAAGTGGCGGCTCGTGATCCCCGCGGCGTTCGCAGTGATCGGCGTGGTCGCGTTCATCGTCGGGCTGTTCGCGCGCCCCGGCGGCACCGCGCAGTGGCTCACGCTCGCCGGCGTCGGCGCGGCCCTGCTGTTCGTGGGTGTCGCGGGACTGGCGCGGCTCGTGGTGCGCCCTGTGCTCGTGGGAGTGAGCGCGGTGCTGCGGCCGATCGCGCGCATCGTCTCGTACCCGTTCACGGTCGGCATGCAACGGGCCCGCCAGCGCATCATCGGCCAGATCGCGCGCGACAACACGTCGCGCACGCCGCGGCGCACATCGGCAGCCGCCGCGGCGCTGATGATCGGTCTTGCGTTCGTCACGGTCGGGTCGGTGCTTGGGGCATCGATCAAGCAAACGCTGCGCAACCAGCTGCACACTTCGATCCGGGCCGACCTGTTCATCCAGGACAAGTCGAACTTCGAGGGCATGCCGTCGACGGTCACCGCGGGCATCGCCAAAGTTCCCGGCGTCACCGACGTCAGCGGGTTCCGGGGCGGAAGCTTCAAGTACACCGACAGTGAGAAGAGCGCGCTCTTCGCCGATCACACCACGGCCGAGAAGCTCTTGGACATCGACCTGAAGTCGGGCTCGTGGAGCGGGCTCGGTCTCAACAAAGTGTTCGTGTACACCGACCCGGCGAAGGAGCACCACCTCCACGTGGGTTCGACGATGCCCGTGCAGTTCCCGTCGGGGCAGCGCCGCACCCTCACGGTGGCCGGCGTGTACGGAGACTCCAGCATCGTCGGCAACTATCTGCTCGACGTGTCGACATACGAGCAGAACTTCACCGGCGTCGCGCTCGATCAGTTCGCCGGAGCGCGCGTCGAGCCCGGCCAGTCGGTGAACGCGGTCAAGGACTCCGTGGCCACCTATCTCGCCAGTGCCGATCCGTCCGTCACCGTGCAGAACCGCCAGGAGTTCCAGCAATCACAGGAGAACCAGGTCAACCAGTTCTTCGTGCTGATCAACTCGCTGTTGTTCCTCGCGGTGGTGATCGCGCTCATCGGCATCGCCAACACACTTGCCCTCTCGGTGTTCGAACGCACCCGCGAGCTCGGCTTGATGCGCGCTGTGGGCATGGCGCGCACGCAGACGAAGTCGATGGTGCGCTGGGAATCGGTGCTGATCGCGGTGTTCGGTGCGCTGCTCGGAATCGTGTTGGGAATCGTGCTCGGCGTCCTCGTGGCCGGTGCGCTGCCGTCGGCGGTGGTGTCGGCGGTGTCGATCCCGGGTGGCCAGCTGCTCGGATACGTGGTGTTGGCAATCGTCGCCGGCACGATCGCGGCGTATTTCCCGGCGAGGCGCGCTGCGAAGATGAACGTGCTCGCCGCCATCGCCACCGAGTAGTTGCGTTCACCACACTCGCTTGGCCGGCGCCTCGCGTCCCGAAGGGCGTCGCTACCCTGCACACCCGATGGCCGGCACTGACACCGCAGCGCAGGTCGAGGGCGACGAGCCCGCTGAGGCGATCGCCGCGCCCCGCCGCCTCGGCTACATGCCGGCGCTCGACGGTCTTCGCGCGATCGCGATCACGCTCGTGGTGCTGTTCCACTACCCGTGGATCGTCAAGCCGTTCCACAGCGCGCCCGTGCACGGTGGGTTCCTGGGCGTCGACATGTTCTTCGTGCTGTCGGGTTTTCTCATCACGACGCTGCTGCTCGAGGAGCGGAGCAAGAACGGCCGCGTCTCGCTGAAGGGCTTCTACCAACGGCGGGCGCGGCGCCTGCTCCCGGCGTTCTTCGTGTTGTTCGTGCTCGCGCTCATCGAGCACTTCGTGTTCTCGCTGCAGCCGACGACGGCGGGACTGATCGGCATGCTCGTGTACATGGCGAACTGGGTGCAGATCTGGAGACCCGACTCGCTCGGCGGGGTGTTCGGGCACACGTGGTCGCTGGCGATCGAGGAGCAGTTCTACCTGCTGTTCCCGTTGCTGCTGATCGGCCTGATCCGGTTGGGACTTCGACGCGTCGGGCTCGCGCTCGCGCTCGTCGGTGGCGCGCTCGCGGCGTGGGGATGGCGCGTTGCCGTGTGGCACCGCCAAAGCGTCAACAAGGTGACGTTCGTCGACTTCTACGCGCAGATCACCGGGCGCTCGCTGCCCGACACCGATCCGTTCCGTTTTCGTGAATGGAACCGCTGGTATTACGGCACCGACACTCGCGCCGACGCGCTGCTCATCGGCTGCGCCGCGGCCGTGATCTTCGTGTGGCTCGCTCGCCGACCGTTGCGGCGTGGCTTCACGATCGGCGCCGCGGTCGTGGCAATGATCGCGTTCGTCGTTGGCGGGTTCGTGGTGGCGCGGGCGTCGATCCCCGCCGGTTGGATTCCCGACTGGGGTCTGTTCCTGCTCGAGTCGTGCGCGGCCATCACAGTCCTCGGGCTCGCATTGGCGCCGCGCGCGCCGTTGTCGCGCGTGTTGTCGTTGCCGCCGCTCGTGTATCTCGGCCGCCGTTCGTACGCCATCTACCTGTTCCACATCTTCATCTTCCAGCAGCTGCGTACGCAGCGGACGCATCTGGGCTCGATCGCGCAGTTCTGGTTGCTGATGGCGGTCACGCTCGTGGCGGCCGAACTCTCGTGGCGCTACATCGAGTCGCCGTTCATGCGCGGCCGCCGCCGTTACGAACGCGAGCCGGCCGCGACCTGACGGCTCAGCCGTGCAGCAGCACGCCGAGGAACAACGCCGCGACGCTGGAGAGACCGGCAAGCGCGCCCCACACCGCGAGCCCGAGGCGTGAGCGGCTGATCGCATGGGCCCACGCGGCGATCCCTGCGAGCGCGACCACGATCAGCTTCACGAACAGCGTCACGCCGTAGGCGCCCGACAACGTGGGCTTCACCGCGAGGATGTTCCATACTCCGGTGATCAACAGCACGCCGTAGGCCGGCCAGGCCAGCTGCGCGAAGCGGTGGGCAACCGTGCGCGGCGCGTCGGGTGACAGTTCGCGCAGCCCCGGTACGAGGCCTGCGAGTGTGAGCTGACCGCCAACCCAGATGGTGGCCGCGAGGACGTGCAGGAACAGCCGCAGCGTGGTGAGCGACGGGCTGAGCACGCGGCCATTTTGACCGACGCACGCGCATTCACCCGCAGCGTGGCGGTGATCGGCGCGAACATCTCAGGTCGATGGCCGTGGACACTGCCGCCCCGATCGACATCCCCGGCGCGTCGGTCTTTGATCCCTCGGTGTACGGCCGGCGGTGGTGGATCCTCGCGGTGCTGTGTCTCAGCCTGCTGATCGTCGGCATCGACGGCACGATCGTGAACGTCGCGCTTCCGAGCATCGTGCGCGAGCTCGGCGCGTCGTCGAGTCAGCTCCAATGGATCGTCGACGCGTACACGCTCGTCTTCGCGAGCTTCTTGCTCCTCGCCGGCAGCCTCGGTGATCGCTACGGCCGCAAGACCGCGCTCACCGCAGGGCTGATCGTGTTCGGTGCCGGATCGCTCGCCTCCGCGCTCGTCGGCTCGGCCGGCGGGCTGATCCTCACCCGAGCCGTGCAGGGCTTCGGCGCGGCCTTCATCATGCCGTCGACGCTCTCGATCCTCACGAACGTGTTCCCCGACGACGAGCGCGGGCGCGCCATCGGCATCTGGGCCGGCGTGTCGGGCGTGGGCGTGGCCGTCGGCCCGATCACCGGCGGCTACTTGCTCCAGCACTTCTACTGGGGATCGATCTTCCTCGTGAACATGCCGGTGATCGCGGTCGCGCTCGTTGCCGGCTGGTTGCTCGTGCCGAACTCGCGCGATCCGCACGCGCCGAAGCTCGACCTCGTGGGCACGGTGCTGTCGGTCACGATGCTCTTCGCGCTGCTGTACGGGATCATCGAGGGGCCCACACGCGATTGGAGCGATTCGCTGATCGTCGCCGCGTTCGTGGTGGGCACCCTGCTGCTCGTTGCGTTCGCGGTGTGGGAGCTGCACTCGGACCACCCGATGCTCGACGTCACGTTCTTCAAGAACCCGCGCTTCTCGGCCGCGTCGATCGCGGTGACGCTCGTGTTCTTCGCGATGTTCGGGTCCCTGTTCTTCCTTTCGCAATACCTCCAGTTCGTGCTCGGCTACGACCCGCTGCAATCCGGGGTGCGCCTTTTGCCGATCGCCGCCGCGCTCGTGGTGGCCGCGCCGCTCAGCCCATTGTTGGTGGCGAGGGTGGGCACCAAGATCGTGGTCACCGCCGGCCTCGTGATCGTCGCGGTCGGGATGTGGCTGCTGTCGTATGCGTCGGTCGACAGCGGTTACGGGCTCGTGGCCGCCGTGTTGGCGCTGCTCGGCGTGGGCATGGCGATCGCGATGGCGCCCGCCACCGACTCGATCATGGGGTCGCTGCCGCCCGAGAAGGCCGGTGTCGGCTCCGCAGTGAACGACACCACACGTGAGGTGGGTGGCGCGCTCGGCGTGGCGATCCTCGGCAGCATCACCGCGAGCTCGTACCGCTCGCAGATCACCAGCACGCCCGTGTACACGGTCGCGGCGAAGCAGTCACACGCGGCCGCCGCGGCACTCCACGACTCGGTGGGAAGCGCCGCGGCGCTCGCCGCGCACCTCCCGGCGAGTTCGGCGAAGTACGTGACTGCGGCGGCCAACGCCGCGTTCGTGCACGCGCTCGACCACACCGTGATCGTCGGAGCGATCGTCGCGTTGCTCGGCGCGGCGGTTGCCGCGATTTTCCTACCCGCGCGGCCCGTTGCCGCGGCGGCGTCGCCGCCGGGCATCCACGATCTCGTCGTCGCGACCGCGCAACGGCTCCCGAGTGGCGCGCGAACGAAGCGCGACGCGGCCGGCGCGGTGTTGCAGCTCCTCACCGAAGCCGGCTTTTCGAGTCTCACCTTCCACGGCGTTGCGAGTCGCTCGGGTGTGAGCACCAACACGATCGAGCGCTACTGGCGATCGCGCGTCGAAATGGTGGCCGACGCGGTGCAGATCGTGCTCTCCGACGTACCCGTCGCTGACACCGGATCGTTCCGCGACGACTGTGAGACGTATCTCGCCGAGCTCTCCGCGGTGTTCGCGAACCCGAGCGCGATGCCCGTGATCACCCAGCTCATCAACGAGAGCGCGCGCGACCCCGATCTCGCGCTGGCGTTGCGGTCGCACATCGTTGCGCCCCGGCGCGGTGCCCTGCTCGACCTGATCGAGCGTGCGGTGTCGCGCGGCCAGCTCGCTGAGAACACCGACCGTGACACGCTCGCCGACCTCCTCGTGGCGCCCCTCTACTACCGCGCCTTGGTGACCGGCGAGCCCGTCACCACCGACACCGCCCACCGCATCGTGAGCGCGGTGCTCGACGGCAGTCGCGTCTGACGCCGCTGTCAGCTATCTTTAAAACAGGTATTTCACGGTCCGCCCTCGTGGATCGCCGGCAGCTGCCGAGGAGCGTTCTGCATGTCGCAAGCTCCCGTGAGCACATCCCCGAGCCCACCACTCGACGTGGCACCGGCCAAGCGGCGGGTGGCGCGGCGGGTGACGGTCGTGCTCCTCGGCGTCGCCGTGCTGGTCGGGCTCGTGGGCCTCACCGGCGAGCTCGGGCCGGCACTGCACGGCGTCGCCGCCGCCGACCTCGCGGTTGCTGCCATCGCCGCCGCGTGCCAAGTGGTGCGCTACGTGCTCGTCGGCCACTTGGTGCGGCGCCTCGCCGCCGGGCGCGGACTCAATCGCGGCATCGCCGTGCGGGCGGGCCTCATCGCAGTCGGGCTCGGCGCCATCCTTCCCGCGGCGCCGCTCGAAGGTCTCGTGCTCGCGGCGCGCGAGCTGGAACGGCACGGGGTGAGCCGCCGGCGCACGGTCACCGCGCTTGCTCTCACCCAGTGGTACAGCACGCGTGGTCTGCTCGCGATCGCGGTGCCGGGAAGCATCGTGCTCGGCGCCTTGGCGGCTGCGCACGCTCGCGTCGCGTGGTCGTCGGTGCTCCTCAGTGCGGCCTTCGTGCTCGCGGTGGTGTTCGTGGCGATGGGCGTCGTGGCGTCGCGGCCGCGGCTGCATGATCGGCTCGGGCGGCTCTTCGGCCGCATCCCCGGGTTGCGGGCGCGCGGCGATCGCATCGCCGCGTGGTGGGCGACGTGGACGAGTGAGGTGCGTGCGTCGGTGGGTGCCCGTCGTGATCGCGCCCGCCTCCTGGCCACGTCGATCGCCGCGACCGCGTTCGACGCGTCGTGCTTCGTCGTCGCGTTTCGCGCCGCGCACGTGCACGCCGACCTGCGGATGCTCGTGCTCGCCTACGTGGTCGCGATGTCGGCGACGTTCGTGCCCCTGCTGCCCGGTGGGATCGGCTTGGGCGAGGCGGCCGTCGCCGCGTTCCTACACGCTTCGGGTGTGCCGGTTGCCGAGTCGCTCGCGGGAATGCTCGTGTACCGAGCGCTCGCCACGGTGATGCCCGCGCTCGCCGGCGCGGGTGCGCTCGGCGAACTGCGGCTGCGGCGTTTCGTGCGTCGTAGTGCCGCGAGCGGCGCTTCGGGGACTGGGCCTCAGGCCGCCGACGCCTGACGGTCCCTGGCCACCTCGTCGAGCTCGGCGTACTCCTCGCCGGTGTCGGCCCAATCTTCGAACTGGATCACGCCGATCTCGGTGAAACGTGTCCGCAGCCAGCCGTCGGCCGCGTCGAGCAGCCCGAGCTTCTTGCAGTTCGGCACGATCTTCGAGAACAGCAGCTGCTGGAACTGCTGCTGTGCAGGCGGGTTGACGCGATCCATGGCGCGGTAGACGGCGTCGGGATCGACACCCATCGTCGCCCACATCTCGGTGTGTGCGAAGCGGCGCTGGAGGCGGCGGGCGACGTCGAACGCGAACTCCTGGCGCTCGCGCAGCTCGGCCGCCGACAGGCCTGCGTAGAACTCCTGCAGCGAGAGCACGCCGAACGCCACGTGGCGCGCCTCGTCGCTCATCACGTAGCGCAGCAGCTTCTTCAGCAGCGGTTCGGTGGTGACCATGTGCATCATGCCGAAGGCCGCGAGCGCGAGACCTTCCACCATGATCTGCATGCCGAGGTAGGCGATGTCCCAGCGCGGGTCGCGCAGGATGTCGTCGAGGATGCCCTTCAGGTTGTCGTTGATGCCGTACTGGCGGCCGAGCTTCTCGTCGAGGTAGCGGGCGAACACCTCCACGTGACGTGCCTCGTCCATCACCTGCGTGGCCGCGTAGTACTTCGCGTCGATCCACGGCACGGTCTCCACGATGCGCGCCGTGCAGAGCAGCGCGCCCTGCTCGCCGTGCATGAACTGCGACAGCAGCGAGTTCTGGAGCTCGATGCCCACCTGGCGCCACTCCTTGTCGCCGAAGTGTTTCACCGGCGAGTCCTCGGCATCGGCGAGGGCCTCGAAGCGCCGGGTGCCACCAGCGCCGAGCTCGCTGCTCACCTTCTCCGGGTCGACGTCGGTCGACCAGTCGAGGTCGGTCGACGCGTTCCATTGCGAGGTCTTCGCCTTCTCGTAGAGCTTGATCAGCGCCGGGCGACTGCGCGCGTAGTCCCACGTGAAGATCGAGTCGAAATTCGACTCGACCGCGTGGATCGTCTCGAGTTCGCTGGCAGTCGTCATTGGTCCTCCGAAACCGACACCGCGTCGAGCAGACGCGAGATCAATGAATGCCATTCGCCGCCGTCGGGCGGCGCGGTCTGCAAGGTGCGCAACACGAGCGCGCCCATGGCGAGAGTCATGCAGAAGCGCGCGAACGTGGCGCTGTCGAGGTTGCCGTCGACGGCGCCGTCGTGCTGCGCCTGTGCGGTGAGCTCGGCGATCCGCTGCTCACGTTGGCCGAGGCGCTCGCGCAACACCGTTGCAAGCTCTGGGTCGCGCCGCGCCGACGCGATCGCGTCGACGAGGAGCGGAACGTTGTCGCGCGGTTGCACGAGTTGGTCGCCGAGCTGTTCGAACAGCGCCCGCACGTCGGTGCTGTGCGCCGCCGCGAGCACTGCGTCGATCTCGGTGTCGGCCCGAGCGCCGATCGCCTCGAACAGCAACTCCGCCTTCCCGCGGAAGTTGGCGTAGATGGCGCCGGTGGTGAGCCCGGCTCGCCGGGCGATGTCGGCCAGCCGGGCCTGCTCGTAGCCCTGGTCCACGAACACTTCGACCGCCGCCGCGAGCAGCCGCTCGCGCGTGCTCGCCGGGGCCGTCACGCTGACCATACGGTCATGATAACGATCATTATCAGCTGGCGCCCAGCGCCGGCGCCGCGCCTTGTCGTCGGCGCTTGCGATGTTCGCATGGATAGGTCAGAATATTGACCTATGAGCGACACGGTGCCGTTCTCGGACGCCAAGGCCCGTCTGTCGGAGCTCGCCGACCGGGTGGAACGCGAGCACGATCGCATCCTCGTGACCCGCAACGGTCGGCCGTCGTTCCTGCTGGTGAGCCCGGATGATCTGGAGTCGCTCGAGGAGACGCTCGACATCCAGCGTGATCCCGATCTCATGCGGTCGCTCGAGGCGTCATTACGTGACGCGGAGCAGGGCAAGCGTCAGCGCCTGCGCGACGTCATCTGACCGGTCCGTGTACGAGGTGGAAGTCACCGCAGAAGCGGTGCGACACCTCGATCGGTTGCCGGCCAAGATCCGGTCTGCAGCGATCGAGTTCGCACTCGGCTCGCTGGCTGACGCCCCGCGCCGAGTCGGCAAGCCTCTCGTCGGCGAGTTGGCTGGTCTGTGGTCGGCTCGTCGCGGCGATTACCGGGTGATCTATGAGATCGATGATGGTCAGCGCGTAGTACTGATCCACAGAGTGCAACACCGGCGCGACGTCTACCGACCTCGCTGATACGAACCGGGGCTGCGCCTGCCGACGCGCGCGCTGCCGTGGGCCCAACTAGTCGACCGCGTGGCCGTTCGCGGTGAGGGTCACGTCGATGTTGCCGCGTGTCGCGTTGGAGTAGGGACACACCTCGTGCGCGGCCGCGACGATTTTCACTGCTTCATCGGCGTCGGTCACTTGGGGCAGGGTCACGTCGAGTTCCACGGCGAGCTTGAAGCCGCGTGCTTCGGGGAGAAGGCTGACCCGGCTGTCGATCGAGACGTCGCCCACTTCGGCGTGCTCGCGCCGCCCGACCACACCGAGCGCGCCCTCGAAGCACGCCGCGTACCCCACTGCGAAAAGCTGTTCGGGGTTCGTGCCGCCGCCCTCGCCACCCATCTCCTTCGGGAGGCGCAGCTGCAGGTCGAGCTGGCCGTCAGGTGTGTGGCCGTGGCCGTCCGCGCGGCCGCCCGTCACCGTTGCCGCCGCCGTGTAGAGAACTCGCGCCATCGCAATGCTCCGTTTCCTGGTGGTGTGGGGCCGTTCTACCCACGATCGGCGAGGGGCAGATGCCGCGGCCCGCACTCGAAAAACGTGGGGACGTGCTCGTACGCGAACCCGGGCGCGAGTCGCAGCGTGCCCGGATCGAAGTGCTCGAGGAGCACCTCGAGCGCGATGCGCGCCTCGACGCGCGCGAGCGCCGCGCCCGGGCACACGTGGGGGCCGAAGCCGAAGGTGAGGTGCGCGTCGGCGTTCTCGCGATCAACTCGGAACGCGTCGGGGTCGGCGAATACGTCCTCGTCGCGGTTCGCCGAACCGAGGCCCACCACCACCCGTTCGCCGGCGTGGATGGGACAGCCTTCGACGGCTCGCTCCGAGACGCACCCGCGCGCCACGAACAGGATCGGCGGCGTGATGCGCAGGCTCTCCTCGATCGCGGTATCGAGCGCACGAGCGTCGGCGCGCACGGCTGACTCGAGGCCAGGAACCGTGCAGAGCTGGTGCACGAGGTTCGCAAGGAGCTGGCTCGTGGTGGTCAAGCCGCCGGTGATGAGGTTCCGCACGAGCGCGCGCACCTGGCGGCGGGGGAGCGGCTCACCGTCGACCGTGAGGCTGAGCAGCTTCGCGAGCACGTCGTCGCGCGCCTCGCCGCCGGCGAGCTCCTCAGCGCGCTCGTCGAGTCGCTCGTCGATATAGCCGGCGAACTCGGGGAACGCCGCGGCGAAGCCCACACCGCGTTCGGTCTGGTTCGTCGCCGGGAACGAGCTCTCCATCAATTCCTTGGCCCAGCGTGCGAGCTGGGTCGCGTCGCCGGGTTCGAACCCGAGGAGATGCACGGTGACGCGGTTCGGCAACGGCACCGTGAACCCGGCGACGAGGTCGACGCCGCGCGGCGGAAGCGCGTCGAGCAGCGCGGCGGCCGTCGCCCGGATGAACGCCTCGGCCGCATGTACCACCTTCGGTGTGAGTGCTGTGACCATGATTCGCCGCACCGCGGCGTGACGCGGCGGGTCGAGCTCGCCGAGCAGCCGGTCTTCCATCGGTACGTCGATGCCCGGAGCCTTCATGCCGTTGGCGTTCGAGAAGGCAGTGGTGTCGCGCAACACGTCGCGGCACGGTTCGTGCCGAGTGACGTAGCGCAGCCCACCGGCAACGTCGACAACGGGCCCCGCGGCGCGCATCTCGGCGAGCACCGGCCACGAGTCTCGCGATTGCGACGCGTCGAACGGATCGAACACGGCGCCGAGCGTATCGACGCCGCGTGGCCCCGCGGCGAGCGACCAGGTGGCCGACGACGAGCGCCCTCGGCAGGATTCGAACCTGCGCACACGGCTCCGGAGGCCGATGCTCTATCCCCTGAGCTACGAGGGCGGGGTGGAGCAGCGTAACGCCCCGTGCCCCGCGAGCCGCATGCCAGCGCACGAGGAGCGACGGAGGAGCGACTCGAGCGTGCGAGCGGAGCGAGCGTCCGCGGCCCCTCGGGGCGCGAGCCGCAGGCGAGCGGGGGTGGAGACGCGAGAATGTGGCGGTGCGACTGACCGCGGCGCTGGTGATGTGCACGCGCAACCGTCCCGACGACGTCGACGGAGCACTCACCACGATCGCCGGACAGACCCGTGCCGCGGAAATGGTGGCGGTGGTCGACTCGAGCAACAGCACGGCGACACGCGAGGTCGTCCGCGAGCACGGCACCGCGTGGCCGTCGTCACGCCCGCCGATCCACGTGCCGAGCGCGCCGTCGCTCACGCACCAGCGACGTGTCGGGCTGGCGTGCACGGTGTCCGACGTGGTGCTGTTCGTCGACGACGACGTGCGCCTCGGAGCCGATTACGTCGCGGCCGTGATGCAAGTGTTCGAAACCGAAGCGGGCGCCGGCGCCGCGATTGGCGGCGTCGGCGGCTACATGGTGAATTCCGAACCGCGACGGGTGCGCGCGCTCGACCGCATCTTCGGGCTCGACTCCGTCGAAGAGGGGAAGATGTTGGCGTCGGGACGCAACATCCCGGTGGTCAGCGAGCCGCTGGGGTTGCTCGACGTCGACTGGCTGAGCGGCGCGGCGATGGCGTACCGGCGCACGCTGCTCGAATGCGAGCCGCCCGACGAAGCGTCGTTCCCCTTCGAGGGCGAGGACGCGGATCTTTCGTTTCGCATCGGCCGCCACGCACGCCTCGTCGTCACTCCCGACGCGCAGTACATGCACCTCGAGTCTGCGATGAATCGGGTGTCGGGCGCGACTCAGGCCGAAGCCGAGCTGGCCGCGCGGTTGCGGCGCGTCGTGGCGCAGCCCGACCGCTTGTCGATGCGCGCCGCGCGCCTCGCCGCGGCTTACCAGCTCGCGAAGTACACCGCGACGGGTGTGGCAACGTTGTCGCGGCGGCGGCTCGCAGTGGCGCGCGGCACGGCCGCGGCTCTGCGGCGCGCCTAAGAACCGGCGGCGCGGTCGATCTGGCGGTTGAGCGCGTCGAGCGTGGCGCGCGCAGCGGCGTCGATCTCGCTGGAACCGCGCGCCAAGCCGAATAGTTGCCGGCCGCCTTCGGGATCGTCCACACCGATCGCCACGAGATCGTGTTCGCCGGCGTCGTCCTCCACGTGTCGCGCCCACATGGGCTGCACGCCGAGCTCGAGACCGAAGCCGCGCAGCGCGTCGAGCGTGGCCCGCAGCACCGCGACGAGACCGTCGCTTGCAGGCGCGCGGCCGATGGCGCGCCGGGCGTTGAGCACGAGGTGCACCTCGACCTCGTCGGTGTCGGGGAACGACAGCACCGCGAGCAGTCGCGGTCGGGGGCCGGTTTCGGCCGCGCCGGTCGATTCGGGGAGCGCGGCGACGTCGGAGGACGCCGGCGCGGCGCCGATCGCGGTGACCGTGGCTGCACTCGAGCTGCCGTTCTCGGCCGGCGCTGCGGGTGCCTGGCGCCAGCGGACCACTTCGACCGCGACTGGCTTGTCGCTGTGGCGTGCTGCGATACGCGTGGCCGCGACCGGAAGCGGGAGCCCGGATTCCTCGCCGCGCCCGCCGTTCGGTGCGAGGTGGAGTTGCACCATCAGCACGTCGCCGCGATCGTCGAAGCCTGCCGCGCGCACGCCCGGCAACTTGCGCAGCTCGAACTCGAGATCGTCGAGCGTCATCGCTGCGCCTTCCTTGCTCGCTTGTCCTCGCGCAAGCGGCCGTCGGCGAGGTCGAACAGGGCAACAGCAGTGTCGGCTTCGCCCGGGCACACGGCGATGCCGTGGGAGTATTCGGGTGGCTCGGGACGCAGCCCGGGTGTCGCCCGGATGCGGTCGAGCAACGGCGCAACTGCGTCAGCCTCGGTGTTCGGCAGGATCATCGCGAACTCGTCGCCACCGATGCGCGCCGCGTTGTCGCCGTAGCGGAGCGTGCGCTGCATGCGCTCGGCGAGGTCGCGCAGAGCGACGTCACCGGCCGCGTGGCCTTGGCCGTCGTTGATGCGCTTGAGCAGGTCCATGTCGATCAACACGAGCGCGAACGACCAGCCGTACCGAGTGCTGCGGGCCACGGCCATCTCGAGCAGACGGTCGAAACTGCGGCGGTCGTCGAGCCCGGTCAGCGGATCGTGCCAGGCGTCGTAGCGGAGCACGTCCATGCGCAGCGCGAGGGTGCACACCGAGTTGACCATCGCCCGGTCGGCCTCCTCCTCGGGCAGCGGCGGCTCGGTGTAGAGCCCAGCCGGCGCGGCCAGGAGCGCCTCGTCGTCTTCGTCGAGGACGCGCCGGCCGGCGCGGAACACCTGGCGGCCGAGGTTCGGCTCCTCGATCACGATTGCCGCGTCCTCGAGCCCGTGCGCCTCGACCAGCGCGTCGAGCGCGCGGTAGATGATCGCGAGCCCCGACTCGGTCCCGGCCAGATCTTCGGCGAGGGCGGTGAGGCTCACCATGCGCCCGCGCCCGGGTTCGATCCGGCGTGCCGTGTCGTGTTCGTCTTCGGGCGTGCCGGGAGCAACTTCGTGCTCCGTGCCCGCCGCCCGCTGTGCCATTCGCCCTCCTGGCAAGGGGCGTCGCGCTTCGTCGTCGCACCCGCCGTACTGCTGTCAGTGGTCACGTTACAACGCCCCGTGGGATGAGTTATGGGCGATTCGTACCATTCGATCGCGCCGTTGTCGAGACGTGACCGACTGAACACCCCGATAAGCTGCAATGTTCACATGAGCGCGCCGCAGGCGAGGCAAAACGATGCGTGATCAGCTCCTCACCTCGCTGCGGACCGCGATCGCCGCCGCCGGACTGCCGGTGCCCACCGAGCTGGCGCTCGAGGTCCCCCGCGAACGTGCCCACGGCGACTTCGCGGCGAACGTAGCCCTTCAGCTCGCCAAGCGCGCGGCGCGCAAGCCGCGTGAGGTGGCCGAGGCGATCGCGGCCGAGCTCACACAGGCGGGCGTGCCCCACCTCGACCACATCGAGATCGCCGGCCCCGGCTTCCTCAACTTCCACCTGCGCCCCACGTGGCTGCACGAGGTGCTGCGCGAGGTGGTCGCCGGAGGCCACGCCTACGGCACGAACCGCTCGCTCGCGGGCCGGCGGATCAACCTCGAGTTCGTGTCGGCCAACCCCACCGGGCCGCTCCACGCCGGCGGCGCCCGCTGGGTGGCCGTGGGCGACGCTATCGCCAACCTGCTCGCCAGCCAGGGCGCCGACGTGTCGCGGGAGTACTACCTGAACGACACCGGGAACCAGCTCAACACGCTGCGCGCCTCGCTGTCGGCCCGCTACCACGGCCGCCCACTGCCTCACGACGGCTACCAGGGTGACTACGTGGGCGAGATCGCCGCGGCACTTCGCGCCGAGCACGGTGACGACCTTGACGACGGAGCGCTGTGCGAGCTCGGTGTGGCGCGCATCGTCGACGAGGTGCGCGGCGACCTCGCCCGGATCGGCGTGCACTTCGACACCTGGTTCTCGGAGCGGGTGCTGCACGAGCGCGGTGACGTCGACGACGTGCTCTCGATCCTGCGCGACAAGGGTCTTACCTTCGTGCAGTTCGGTGACAAGGCGGGCGCCGACATCGAATGGCTGCGCAGCACCGACCTCGGCGACACTCGCGATCGCGCGCTGCGCAACGTGGCGACCGGTGCCACCACCTATCTGTGCAACGACCTGGCGTACCACCGCGACAAGTTGCGGCGCGGCTTCGATCACCTGATCGACATCTGGGGCTCGGATCACCAGGGCCAGGTGAAGTCGTTGCAGGCCGGCATGGAGGCCCTCACCGGACTTACCGGCGAACCCGAGGTGCTGCTCGGCCAATACGTGAAGCTGTTCGACGTCGACCCCGCCACGGGCAAGCGCTCCGAGATGAAGATGTCGAAGCGCGCCGGCACGTTCGTGTCGCTCGGCGACGTGCTCGACCGCGTCGACGCCGACGTGACGCGCATGACGTTCCTGCTGCAGAGCGTCGACACCACGCTCACGTTCGACCTCGCGGTGGTCACCGCGCAGTCGATGGAGAATCCCGTCTATTACATCCAGATGGCGCACGCGCGTATTGCGTCGATCGCGCGCAAGGCCGCCGACGCCGGCCTCGTGGCGCCGCCGCTCGAATCCGTGGATCTGAGCGTGCTCACCGACCACCACGAGCTCGAGGTGCTGCGGCTACTCGAGGGCTACCCCGGTGCGCTCGCCGACGCAGCCGAGGCCCGAGCCCCCCACAAGATCGCGCATTGGGTGCACGAGTTCGCCGGCGCATTCCATGCGTTCTACGGCGCGTGTCGCGTGATCGATGCGGATCCGCCGGTCGCCGTCGCCCGGCTGTGGCTCACGCAGGCCTGCCGGATCGGGCTGGCCAACGCGCTCGGAATCCTCGGCGTGCAGGCGCCCGAGTCGATGGCCCGCCTCGACGACGATGGGTGAACCCGCACCGATCGACCTGACGCTGTTGCCCCGCTCGGCCGCGATCGATGCCTCCGGACGGCTCGCGATCGCGGGCTGCGACCTCGTCGAGCTCGCCGAGCGCTTCGGCACACCGTTGTTCGTGTACGACGAGGACGAGATCCGCGCGCGTTGCCGCGAATACGCGAGCTGTTTTCGCGGTGCGGTGGCGTACGCGAGCAAGGCCTTCCTCTGCACTGCAATGGCGCGCATCGTGTACGAGGAAGGACTCGACATCGACGTGGCGTCGGGCGGCGAGCTGCACGTGGTGTTGCGCGCCGGCGTGCCGGCCGAGCGAATCGTGATGCACGGCAACAACAAGTCCACCGCCGAGCTGCGCGCCGCGTTGCAGGCGAGGGTGAAGCATGTGGTGCTCGACAGCACCGACGAGTTCGTCCGGATCGGCTCGCTCGTGCGCGACGAACATCTCGAGGCACCCTCGGTGCTCGTACGCGTGAATCCGGGTGTCGACGCGCACACGCACGAATACCTCACCACCGGCGCCGTCGACTCGAAGTTCGGTGTGCCGATCATCGGCGGTTCGGCACTGCACGTCGTACAGCGGATCGTCGAGACCAACATCGCTCGATTCGACGGCTTGCACGTGCACATCGGTTCGCAGATCTTCCGGCGTGACGGCTTCGCGGCGGCGATCGACCGCGTGGTGGCGCTCGTGGCCGCGATCGAGCGCGAGGTGGGTGTGACCGTCGACGAGATCAATCTCGGCGGGGGGCTCGGTGTGAGGTACACGAGGGACGACGACCCGGTGTCGATTGCCGAACATGCCGCGCTGGTGCACGAGGACTTCGCCGGCACCGTGGCCGCGGCCGGGCTGCGCTCGATGCCCCGGCTCGCGACCGAGCCCGGCCGCTCGATCGTGGCGCCCGCCGGAGTCACGCTGTATCGCGTGGGCACGATCAAGCGCCTGCCCGCGGGCACGGTCGGCGCCACGCCGCGTATCTACGTGTCGGTCGACGGGGGCATGAGTGACAACCCCCGCCCCGCGCTCTACGGCGCCGAATACGAAGCGTTCCTGCCCGCGCGCGCCGCGGCGGCCCGCTCGGAGATCGTGACCGTGGCCGGCAAGCACTGTGAGCAAGGCGATGTGCTCGCGCGGTCGGCCCGGCTCCCGACCGACACGGCCGTCGACGACGTGCTGTGCATGCCCTGCACCGGTGCCTACGGCTATTCGATGGCGAGCAATTACAACAAGCTGCCCCGGCCCGCGGTGGTGTTCGTGCGCGGCGGCGAGGCGCGCGTCGTGGTGCGCCGTGAGACCGACGACGACCTCACCCGCCTCGACGTCGAGCCGTAAGCCCGGGCTCGGCTGAGCCGCCCCGGCCTTGCGGAGGTCCACCTCCACCACACGGTCATGTGATGGTGACCAGCCGGGATGCGATCGTGTGGTGGTGCGCGGGCGGAGCGCAAACGGGTCCCGCGGTCAACGACGACGCGCCCTCCACCACGCGTCGTGGCGGGCGGCACCGACACTGCTGCGTCGGGCCGCCTGCCGGCGTTCTCCCCCGGATGCCGGTTGACGGAGCGAAATTGGTGGGTCCGGCCGGCAGCTCCGGCCGGACCTGCCGATTGAGATGACGTGATCCCGCATCCGTCCGCGAGACTGTCGTGATGGATCAGGACCTCGTACGGATCGGCCTCCTCGGCTGTGGCAACGTCGGCGCGCCCGTCGTGACGCTGTTGGGTGAGCACGCCGACGTCATCCGGCGCCGCTCCGGCGTCCGCATCGAGGTCGCCAAGGTGGCGGTGCGCAACCTGTCGCGTGAACGGCCGGTCGAGCTCGCCGCCGGGGTGCTCACGAACGACGCAGAAGAAGTGGTGCAGTCGCCCGACGTCGACATCGTGGTCGAGCTGATCGGCGGCATTGAACCGGCCCGCTCACTCATCCTCGAAGCACTGAAGCTCGGCAAGCCGGTGGTCACCGGCAACAAGGAACTGCTCGCCAACGTGGGCAAGGAGCTGTTCGACGCAGCCGCGGCGGCCGGCGTCGACCTCCTGTTCGAAGCGTCGGTGGCGGGCGGCATCCCGCTGATTCGCCCCTTGCGCGAGAGCCTCGCCGGCGAGCGCATCACGCGCGTGATGGGCATCGTCAACGGCACCACCAACTACATCCTCACGCGCATGACCGAGGAGAGTTGCTCGTTCGCCGAGGCGCTCTCGGAAGCGCAGAACCTCGGCTTCGCGGAGCGCGATCCCACCGCCGACATCGAAGGCTTCGACGCCGCGGCCAAGGCCGCGATCATTGCAAGCGTCGCGTTCAGCGCGCGCGTCGTTGCCGGCGACGTGTATCGCGAAGGCATCGCGAGGGTCACGCCATCCGACATCGCGGCCGCCCACGACCTCGGCTACGTGATCAAGCTCCTCGCCATCGCCGAAGAGTCCGACGGCGCGCTCACGGTGCGCGTGCATCCGGCAATGGTCCCGGTTGCGCATCCGCTCGCAACGGTGCGCGGCTCGTTTAATGCCGTGTTCGTGCAGGGCGAGGCCGTGGGCGACCTCATGCTCTACGGGCGCGGCGCGGGCGGCGGTCCTACTGCGATCGCGGTGCTCGGCGACGTGGTCGACGCGGCGATCAACCTCCATCGAGGCGCTCGCGGCGCCACGCTCGGCGAACTCGTACGCAAACCGGTTCGGCCGATCGACGAGGTGGCGTCGCAGTTCTATCTGACGGTCGATGTGGTGGATCGGCCCGGGGTGCTCGCGGCGATCGCCGGCGTGTTCGGCGAGCACGGTGTGTCGATCCAGTCGATGCACCAGGGCGGCGAAGGCGACGAGGCCCACCTCATCTTTGTCACGCACATGGCGCGCGAAGCCGCACTCGCGGCCACGATCCACGCGGTGCGCGCGCTCGACGTGGTGGAACACGTCGGTTCGGTGCTGCGGGTGATCGGCGGCGCGCCGTGAACGGCTTGCGCACGTTTCCTTGGCCCGGTTTGATCGAGGCGTATCGCGACCGGCTTCCCGTCACCGACGCGACACCGGTGATCACGCTGCACGAGGGCAACACGCCGCTCGTGCCCGCGCCGCGCGTGTCGGAGCGCACCGGTTGCGACGTGATGCTCAAGGTCGAAGGGGCCAACCCGACCGGTTCGTTCAAGGACCGCGGCATGACCGTGGCGATGTCGAAGGCGGTCGAGGCGGGCACCAAGGTGGTGGTGTGCGCGTCCACCGGGAACACGTCGGCGTCGGCCGCCGCGTATGCCGCCCGCGCCGGCGTGCTGTGCGCGGTGCTCCTGCCCGAGGGCCACGTGGCGCTGGGCAAGCTCGCGCAGGCGCTCATCTACGGCGCGCGCACCGTGCAGATCCGCGGCAACTTCGACGACGCGCTGCATCTCGTGCGCCAGCTCGGCACGCGCGACGACATCACGATCGTGAACTCGATCAACCCGCACCGCATCGAAGGCCAGAAGACGCAGGCGCTCGAGATCGTCGACGCGCTCGGCGACGCGCCGCACGTGCACTGCATCCCTGTGGGCAACGCCGGCAACGTCACCGCGGTGTGGAAGGGCTACACCGAGTACGAGCGCGACGGTCGGGCGAAGCGGTTGCCGCGCATGCTCGGGTGGCAGGCCGCCGGTGCCGCGCCGTTGGTGTCGGGCGAACCGGTACCGCATCCTGAGACCATCGCGTCGGCGATTCGCATCGGCAACCCGGCGTCGTGGCAGGGGGCGATCGGCGCGCGCGACGAATCCGGTGGCTACATCGGCGCGGTCACCGACGCCGCGATCCTCGACGCGTACCGCTTCCTCGCGGCGGCCGAAGGCGTGTTCGTGGAGCCGGCATCGGCCGCGTCGGTCGCGGGCCTGTTCGTCGCAGCCGAGCAGGGCCTCGTCGAGACGGGCGAGTCGGTGGTGTGCACGGTCACCGGCCACGGCCTCAAGGATCCGAACCGCGCGATCGCGGAGGTCGACGAGGGTGTGACCGTCGACGCCAAGGCGGACGCAGTGCTCGACGCGCTCGGGCTGTAGACTGCTTCCGTCCGCTCGCGGCCCGTCAGCCGATCGGGAACGAGCGGGTCGGCCGTCGGTGAACACGCTGCCCGGCGTCCAGTTCCCTTCCCATCCGTACCGTGCTCCGCCACGAGCCAGTACCACCGGCGACGGTTTCGGCGCCGGAGGAGAAATCATGAGCGACCAGACGTTCGAGCGCGCGGCGCTGGCCGGCAAGGACCGTGAGCAGCTGCAGACGATCGCGTCCGCGATGGGCGTGAAAGGCGTGAGCCGCATGCGCAAGGCGGATCTCGTCGACGCGATCGTGAGCTCGGCCGCACCCGCGCAGGCCCCGAAGGCGCGGTCGCGCGCCAAGGCCGCCGCCGAGACGGGCAATGGTGCGGGCACACCGAACGGCGCGGCCGCGAGCGCGGCATCGGAGAAGCGCTCCATCCGCTCGGCACGCGCGTCGGAGCTCGACACCATCTCCAAGATCGCGGCCGAAGAAGACGCCATCGCTCGCGTGGGCGGCGGCACCGAAGCCGACGACGACACGCTGCCGATCATCAGGCCCCGCCGGGGCACGAGTGACAGCGCGAACATCGCCACCCAGTCGGCAACCACGCCCGCCGCGAGGGCGACGGCACCGATGTCGAGCCCCGACAGCGACGTCGAGTCGAACGGCAACGGCAACGGCAATGGCGACGGCAGCGGTGACGGCTCGGGTCACCCCGGTCAGTCGGGCCAAGCCGGCGCGGCCGGAGGCGGCGACAACTGGCAGGACGGCGACGGGCGGCGCAGCCGCCGCAACCGTCGTCGCGGTCGTAATCGTGACGGGCGTGAGCCGCAGACCGATGTCGATCCGGCGCAGTACCAGGGCGAGCTCGTCGAGATCGCCGGTCTGCTCGACCTGCGCGACGAGGGCTACGGCTTCCTGCGCTCCACCGGCTACTTGCCCGGCCGTCACGACTCGTACGTGTCGGCGTCGCAGGTGCGCAAGTTCGCGTTGCGCAAGGGCGACTACTTGCGCGGCGCCACCCGTCCCGCGTCGAGCAACGAGAAGTACCCCGCGCTCGTGCGCGTCGACAGTGTCAACGATCTCACGCCCGACGAGGCGCGCGCCCGGCCACGCTTCGAAGACCTCACGCCTCTGTTTCCCGATTCGCAACTGCGTCTCGAGCTCCCCGAGAGCGAAGGCGAGCTCACGGGCCGCATCATCGATCTCGTCGCTCCCATCGGCAAGGGCCAGCGCGGCATGATCGTGTCACCGCCGAAGGCGGGCAAGACCACGATCATCAAGCAGATCGTGTTCGCGATCGAGCGCAACAACCCCGAGTGCCACGTGATGGTGCTGCAGGTGGACGAGCGACCCGAAGAGGTCACCGACATGCGGCGCCACGTGTTGCGCGCCGAAGTGGTGGCGAGCACGTTCGACCGCCCGTCGGAAGAGCACTGCCATGTGTCGGAGCTCGCGATCGAGCGGGCCAAGCGTCTCGTGGAAATGGGCAAGGACGTCGTGATCATCCTCGACGGCATCACCCGGCTCGCCCGCGCCTACAACCTCGCCGCCCCGGCCACCGGCCGGATCATGTCGGGCGGCATCGACGCCGGCGCGCTCTACCCGCCCAAGAAGTTCTTCGGTGCTGCCCGCAACGTCGAGGAGGGTGGCTCGCTCACGATCCTGGCCACGGCCCTCGTCGAGACCAACTCGAAGATGGACGAGCACATTTTCGAGGAGTTCAAGGGCACCGGCAATATGGAGCTGCGCCTCGACCGGCGCCTGGCCGACCGGCGGGTATTCCCGGCGATTGATGTGCTGGCATCGGGAACACGGCACGAGGAGTTGTTGTTCGATCGCTTCGAGCTGCAGCACGTATGGAAGCTCCGCCGGGTGTTGGCCGCACTCGACTCCGATCGGGACGGCCCGAGCGGCAAGGGCATCGAGCTGCTGCTCGAGAAGTTGCGCAGCACCCGCACCAACGCCGAGTTCCTCAACGAGATCGGGAAGGCCCCGGCTCCCGCAATCTGAGCCCGGTTCCGTCCCCCAATATGATTCGACCCGGCCTGCCGGCCGGTGAGCGAAGCGAACAAGAGGTAAGAGATGAAGACCGACATCCACCCCGAGTATGTCGATTGCCGCGTGCACTGCTCGTGCGGCAACGAGTTCGTCACCCGCTCCACTGAGCCGACGCTGCGCGTCGAGCTGTGCGCCGAGTGCCACCCCTTCTACACAGGCAAGCAGAAGCTCGTCGACACCGGTGGTCGCGTCGAGCGCTTCCAGAAGCGCTACGCCAAGGCGAACAAGGCTGCGGCCAAGAAGAAGGCCGCCGCCGCGCCCGCGGCCGAGTGACCTGAGCGCCCACACGCCGCGGCCGACGCTTGTCGTCGTCAGCGGCCCGGCGGGCAGCGGCAAAACCACACTCGCGCACCAGCTCGCCCGTGAGGTCGGCTGTCCGGCGGTCTGTCGCGATGAGATCAAAGAAGGTCTCGTGTACGGCCGCGCCGATTTCCAGGCCGCGATCGACGACGAGTTCACCGTCGCGGCGTCGGCGTTGTTCTTCGACACACTCCGCCTGCTCGTGGAGCACGGCGTGACCGTCGTGGCCGAGGCCGCGTTCCAACATCACGTCTGGGCGCCGAACCTCGCGCCGCTGCGCGGCGCCGCCGAAATCGTCGTGGTGCAGTGCCAGGCCGATCCGGCTGTGGCGCTTGCCCGTGTCAAGGCGCGCGCCGGCTCGCGACCGGCCCATGCCGACGACGCCGTGCTGGCCCGCGGCGACGAGTACTTCACGAGCTTCCGCCGCATTGAGCTCGACGTGACGACGATCACGGTCGACACCACTGACAGTTACGACCCTCCACTCGCCGACGTCGTCGGGTACGCGAGACTGCTGCACGGTGGGTGACTGGACGCCGTTCTTCGCTGCGCAGGTGGGCGCGTCGGCCGCGCTCACCGGCCTCGTGTTCGTGGCGCTCTCGATCAACCTCGCCAGCATCATTGCGGCGCCGCAGCTCGTGCACCGTGCCGCCGAGGCGCTGATCGTCCTGGTCGCTCCGGTACTGGTCGGCCTCGCCGTGCTCGTGCCGTGGTCTTCACGGCGCAGCCTCGGGATCGGTGTGCTCGTGGTTGGCGTGGTCGCGGCAGCGTTCGTGAACACGTTGCTCCTCCGCGGCCGCGTGCACGCACGGGGCCGGCCCGTCCGTGAATTCCGGATCCGTGTGACCGCCGCGGAGCTCGCGGTGCTGCCGGCCGTGGTGGGTGGCGTGATGCTCATCGCCGGCTCGGTCCACGGCCTGCGCGCGGTTGCACTCGGCACCGCGTTCTCGATCGCGGCCGGCATGGTCGATGCATGGGTCTTGCTGGTGGAGATCCTGCGCTGAGAGATATTGCACACCGCGTGCAAAAACCGTATCGTGAGCCCATGACGGTGCAAGTCGAATGGAATGAGGCCGAGCTGCTCGCGACCGAGCCGGTCGCCGGCGCGGTGGTGGTCAACGGTCGCCGCTGCCACGGCGGCTTCGACAGTGCCGGCAACTACGTGTCGCCGCGCACCGCGGGCCGTAACCCCGCGATCAAGGCCTGGCAGGCACATCACCGGGCGGAGTTCGGCACCGAGATCGCCGAGGCGCCACTCGACCAGTGGCCGGCGAGCTACCCCAACCTGGCGCAGTCGCAGCTGCTGCTCCGTCACGGCGTCACCACGCCCATCGCGGTGATCCTCACGCGCATCGGCACGGTCGAGGGTTTCGGCGGCTTCATCCGCACGGTCCACTGCGGCGACGTGCAGAGCCACATCGCCGAGCCGATCGCCGGCACCGCGCTCGCGCACCTCGAGCGCGGCTTGTTC
>DASXZO010000128.1:0-2804 GCA_036501845.1 Acidimicrobiia bacterium
ACCCCACTCAGGCCACCGGCGAGCAGGCCACCGGCGAGCGGGCTCCACGGGAGAACACCGACGCCATACGAACGGCAGGCGGGCAGCACCTCGAGCTCCACTGTGCGCGCCACGAGGTTGTAGAGGCTCTGCTCGCTCACGAGACCGAGGAAGTGGCGCGCCTTGGCGGCCTCGTTCGCCTGCGTGATGTGCCAGCCCGCGAAGTTCGAACTGCCGACGTACACGACCTTGCCCGCATCGACCAGCGACTCCATCGCCTGCCACACCTCGTCCCACGGCGCGCTGCGATCGATGTGGTGCATCTGGTAGAGGTCGATGTGATCGGTCTGCAGCCGGCGCAGGCTTTCGTCGCACGCCATGCGGATATGCCGTGCCGACAGACCGCCCTCGTTCGGCCAGTCGGTCATCGGCCCGAACACTTTGGTAGCGAGCACCACCTTCTCGCGCCGACCTCCACCCTGCGCGAACCAGTTGCCGATGATCGTCTCCGTCGCGCCCGCACCCTTGTTGCCGCCGTAACGGTTCGCGGTGTCGAAGAAGTTGATGCCGTGCTCGAGCGCGCGGTCCATGATCGCGAACGAGTCGGGCTCGGTGGTCTGCGGGCCGAAGTTCATCGTGCCGAGGCAGATGCGGCTCACTCGCAGCGCGGTACGTCCAAGTCGTGTGTACTCCATGATTTACCTCTTGTTCGCTTCGCTCACGGGCCGTTACTCGCACCATACGCCCGCGTGCTTGTGCGCCAGAATGGAGCGATGACCGACCCCGTCAACGACACCGCCGACGCCTTGCGGCGCGCACAGCACGTGGTGGTGCTCACCGGCGCGGGGATCTCCACCGAGTCCGGTATCCCCGACTTCCGCGGACCCAATGGCGTGTGGACCAAGAATCCCGCGGCCGAGAAGACCGCCACGCTGCAGCATTACGTGGGCGACCCGGCCGTGCGGGCGCAGGCCTGGCGCAACCGCGTGGAAGGCCCCTACTGGACCGCCGAGCCCAACGCCGGGCACCGTGCCCTCGCCGAGATCGAGCGGGCGCTCGGCGACCGCTTCGGCCTGCTCGTCACCCAGAACATCGATGGCCTCCACCACGCGGGCGGCAGCGACCCCACGCGCATCGTCGAGATCCACGGCAACGTGCGCGAGGTGAAATGCCTGTCATGCCATTACCGGGCGCCGATGGCCGTGGCCCTCGACCGCGTGCGCGCCGGCGAGACCGACCCGGCGTGCCCCGACTGCGGCGGCATCTTGAAGTCGGCCACGATCAGCTTCGGCGAGAACCTGGTGGCCGACGATCTCGTGCGCAGCCAGGAACACGCGATGCGCTGCGACCTGTTCCTCGCGATCGGCACGTCACTCGGCGTGTATCCCGCAGCCGCGCTCCCCGAGATCGCGTTGATGCACGACGCGACGCTGGTGGTGGCCAACGGTGAGCCGACGCCGTTCGACAATGCCGCCGCGGTGGTGAGCCACGAGCCGCTCGGCGAATTCCTGCCCGCAGTCGCCCAGATCCTCGCCGTTGGGAATTCCCGACCTGTCCAGTAGCATTTAGAGACGTATGGCCACCTTCCGCGACCTCCTGAAGCAGACCAAGCAAGGCATCCGCGAGATCGACCCGGCCGAGGCCGAGACGCGCCTCGACGCCTCGACCTTCCTCGACGTGCGCGAGCTCGACGAGTACGAGCAGGGCATGATCCCGGGCGCGGTGTTCATCCCGCGCGGCCACCTCGAGAGCCAGGTGGAGAACAAGCTCACCGACCGCGACAAGCCGATCGTCGTGTACTGCGCTGGCGGTACACGCAGTGCCTTCGCGGCCAAGACCTTGCAGGACCTCGGCTACCAAGACGTGGTGTCGATGTCGGGCGGCTTCGGCCAGTGGAAGGACCAGGGCCGGCCGTGGATCACGCCTGCCGTGCTCACGCCTGAGCAGCGCACGCGCTACCAGCGCCACATCTTGCTGCCCGAGGTGGGCGAGGCCGGCCAGCAGAAGTTGCTCGAGGCCAAGGTGCTCTTGCTCGGCGCCGGTGGCCTCGGATCACCTGCCGCGCTCTACCTCGCCGCGGCGGGAGTGGGCACGCTCGGCGTGGTCGACATGGATGTGGTCGACTCGTCGAACCTGCAACGCCAGATTTTGCACAACACCGAGCGCATCGGCGACCGCAAGGTCGACAGCGCCAAGAAGACGCTCACGTTGCTGAATCCCGACGTCAACGTCGTCACCCACGACGTGCGCTTCGGTGCCGACAACGTCATGGACATTCTCGCCGGCTACGACGTGGTGGTCGACGGCACCGACAACTTCCCCACTCGCTACCTGCTCAACGACGCGTCGTTGCTGCAACGCATCCCGGTGATCCACGGCTCGATCTTCCGCTTCGAGGGCCAGGTGACGGTGTTCGATCCGTACAACGGCCCGTGCTACCGCTGCCTGCTCCCCGAGCCGCCGCCGCCGGAGCTGGCGCCGAGTTGTGCGGAAGCGGGTGTGCTCGGTGTGCTGCCCGGCATCATCGGCTCGATCCAGGCGCTCGAAGCGATCAAGGTGATCCTCGGCCTCGGCGAGCCGCTGCGCGGCCGGCTGCTGGCGTACGACGCGCTCGAGCAGACCTTCCGCACGTTCAAGCTGCGTCGCGACCCCAATTGCCCCACCTGCTCTCCCGGCGCCGAGATCCACATCGCCGAGTACGACCAGTTCTGCATGCCGCACGCCACCCTGAAGGACGGCTCCACCACGCACTGATCGAGCGTTTGTTTGGCCATTTGCGGGGCGATCGCCCCGCAAATGGCCAAACAGAGTGTGGGCCAGCGCCG
>DASXZO010000129.1:0-28570 GCA_036501845.1 Acidimicrobiia bacterium
GAGCTCGTCGGTGCGCGCCGCGATCTCTTGGTATTCGGCGACGAGCGCGGCGAGCGTCTCGCCGGGTTCCATCCGGAAGCTGGCGGCGTGAGTGGCGTAGGCAGCTTCGTCGGGCGGCCCCGAGCGCGCCGGACCGTCGACGATGAAGGTCGCCCAACCTTGCTCGGCCGAGCTCACGTGTTTGATCAGGCCACCGAGGCAGAGCTCGCTGACCGTCGTGCGCTCGGCCGCGTCGGCGTCGCTGACGCCCTGCACCGTCTGGAGCAGGAAGCCCCGGTGCTTGGAAAGCGTCTCGAGGATGTCGCTGCGTTCTCGGTCCTGAATGGGCTGCTGTGAGGTCATAGCAGCGTTGTACCAAGCGAAACCGGACACCTACTGGCCAGTTTTCGCGACGCCTGGCCGACTGACCAGGTCGTGACGGCGGACCGTTGGCGCTCACCGCGTCGATCTACTGGACGCAGAACTCGTTGCCCTCGGGATCGAGCATCGTGATCCAGTGCCCTTCGGGCTCGTCGAACTCCGCGACGATGCGCGCGCCCGAGCTCACGAGCTCCGCGGCACGGTCGTGCCATGACGTCCTTGCCGACCCTGACGTCGAGATGCACCCGGTTCTTGGCCGTCTTCGACTCGGGAACCTTGACGAAGAACACCCGCGGCCCCACGCCATCGGGGTCGACGATGGCATACGCCGCGTCCGGATCCGACCGGTCGATCCCCATCGCGTCGAGCGCGTCGTCCCAGTTGTCGAAGCCGGGCGGCGGCGGCTGCTCGACGTAGCCCAAGACTTGGCACCAGAAGCGGCCCAGACTCTGTGGGCTCGCGGCATCGAACGTGATCTGAAATGAATTCGCCACACCACGAGTATGGCGAACGAGGCAACTAGTTGGTGGAGACGATGGGACTCGAACCCACGACCCCCTGCTTGCAAAGCAGGTGCTCTAGCCAACTGAGCTACGTCCCCGAGGGGAGCGCCAGCCTACGCAACCGCCCGTCGCGGCACGGCTCGTGGTCCCAGAGAAGGTTGACAAGTCGACTGTTTGTGGGACCACGGGCGCGGGCGCGGCGGGGGTCAGCTGATGGGGGCGCCTTCGAAGACGGCGGAGCGCACGCCGCGCGCCGAGAGGTCGGCCATTGCGGCGAGAGGGTCGACCAGCGCGGCGACGCCGTGCACGCCGGCCGGTGTGGGCCGTGCACGATCGACGAGGCGGATGGCTGCGATCGCGGCCACCGCACCCGCGGCAATCGACACGCGGTCGATCGCGCCGTAGACGACGACATCGCGACCGCCCTTGCGCGTTCCCCACACCTCCACGCGGATCGCACCGAGCGCGTCGGCGCGCGCGTGGCGCCGGCGGGGTCGTTCCGCGTCGGCAAGCGTCGCCGTGAGCGCCGCGAGGTTCGGGATCGCGCCCACCATCACCTCGGCCGGCGCGCGGACGGCCTCGCAGTCGACCGGGCCGATCGGCTCGGGAAACCACACCTGTTCCTCGCGCTTGCTCACCTCGTGCCATTTCCCGCCCCGCCAGAGCGCGGCCACGTCGCGGCGCGTGCGCCGCACCGAAGCCGCCGACGCCGGGCCCGACCAGCCGGCGCGCGCCAGGCGCACCTCTTCCACCTCGTCGAACAGCGTGGCCGCGTGCGTGGCGAGCACTTCGGTGAGCCCGGGCGAGAAGCCGGCGCCGATCGCGACCGTGGTGCCGGCCTCGCGCGCCGGGCCGTCGAGACCACGCAAACCCGCGATCGTCGACGGGCTGTCGGCCACGCTCACGCACGGCACGCACGCGTCGATCGCGCGCCGCGCCACGTCGACGTCGTGATCGCCGGCCAACGCCGAGACCACCACGTCGACACCTTCGAGCGACGTGAGCGGCCAGCGCATCGCACTGCTCTCCCCGCCGAGCGCGCCCACCACCGCTTCGGCGCGCCGCCCGCGACGATCGGCGACTCGCACGTGGCTGATCTCGTCGGAATCGGCGAGCTGGCGCGCCACGCGGCGCCCGACCAAGCCCGCGCCGCACACGAGCGCCGTCGTCATCGGAACGTGGTGTCGTCGAGTTGGCGCCAACCGCCGCGCGTGGGTTCGACGGTGCCCTTGCCGACGACGCGTGCGAGGCCGCCGATTGCCGCGGCCACGCCGAGCACCAGCAGCACGCGCCGGAACAACTTCACGACGCGGAGCATACCGAGCGGCCCACGAAACTCTTCGGGCCGGGTCGCCAAGTACGGCGCGCCGGCGTTACGCCACTTCGCGTTGCGCCTCGCGACTCCGCAGCGCGTCCAACGGTGCCGGACGGGCGTAGAGGAAGCCCTGCCCGTACAGGCACCCGAGCTCTTCGAGCCGGCGAGCCACCGCAGCGTTTTCAATGCCTTCCGCGATCACCTCGAGCCCGCGCGCCCGGGCCAACGCGAGGATCGCCTCCACGATGCTGCTGTCGTGTTCGTTGGTGGCAAGCGCGTCGATAAATGTCTTGTCGATCTTCAGCGTGTCGATCGGCAGCGTCCTCAGATAGGTCAGCGAGCTGTAGCCGGTGCCGAAATCGTCGAGCGCGACGCGCACGCCGACCTCGCGCAATGCCCGCAGTTGCTCGATCACACTGTCGGGGTCGATCAGCAGGGCCGACTCGGTGATCTCGATCGTCAACAACTCGGGGTTGAGCCCGTTGTTCGCGAGCACGCGCTCCACCGCGCTGTCGAGGTCGGGGGTGGCGAAGCGCCGCGCCGACACGTTTACCGTCACTCCCACACCGGGCATGATCGATTGCCAACTCTGGCAATCGATGGTTGCGCGCTCCAACATCGCGTTGCCGATGGCGTTGATGAGGCCCGCCTCTTCGGCGATCTCGATGAAGTCGCGCGGCGGTACCACGCCCTTGCCGGGTCGCAGCCACCGTGCGAGCGCCTCGAGCTTGATGGTCTGGCCGCTCGTGAGTTCGACGATCGGTTGGTAGAACGGCACGATCTCGTTGCCCGCGATGGCCAGGCGCAACGATGTCTCGACGTCGAGCCGCTCGGCCACCCAGTTCTGCATCGTGTGATCGAACAACTCGAAACGAGCGCGGCCGTTCTCCTTCGAGCGGTACATCGCGGTATCGGCCTGGCGCAACAGGTCGCTCGGTGATGTCGTCGCGTCGCCGGCGAAGCCGATCCCGATCGATGCGGTCACGAACAGCGAGCGGCCGGCGAGCTCGAACGGCTTCGAGAACGCCTGCGTGAGCCGCTGCGCGAGCCGCACCGGCCCGGTGATCCCGTTGCTCACGTCGGTGCAGATGATCACGAACTCGTCGCCGCCGAGCCGGCCGACGATGTCGGTATCGCGCGTCACTCCTGTGATGCGCGTCGCGGCTTCGCGCAACAGGTCGTCACCCACTTGGTGGCCCAATGTGTCGTTCACCAGCTTGAAGCGGTCGAGGTCGATGAACAAGGCGGCCACCGCGAGGCCTTCTTGTTCGGCGCGCAGCAGCGCTTCGCCGGTGCACTCGAGTACACGCTGGCGGTTCGGCAGCCCGGTGAGCGGATCGTTCAGCGCCAGGATTTTGAGGCGCGATTCGATCGCCTTCTGCTCGGTGACGTCGCGCACGATCGTGGTGAACACGCGGTCTCCGCCCACGTCGACCGTGGCGATCGACCCTTGCAACGGGAACAGCGCGCCGCTGCGGTGCTTGCCGCGCGACTGGAACATACGGGCCGATCGGGTGCCGTGCGCAGTGAGGGCCCGCAACCCGTCGGCGTCGTCGGCAGGAAGGATCTCGGTGTACGAACGCCCGACGATCTCAGCCGCCGTCCAACCGAACGTGGCTTCGGCCGCGCGGTTGAACTCCACCACAATGCCCGCCGCGTCGACGGTGATGATGGCGTCGGGCGCGGTGTCGAGAAGGCTGCGGGTGCGCGCCTCGGAGTTCCGCAGCGCGTCGGTGGCGCGTTGGCGCTCGGTGACGTCTTGGAGATATACGAGCATGCCGGACAACAGCGGATCTTCGAGCCGGTTCCTTGCCCACGCCTCGAACCAGCGCGTGGTGCCGTCGGCCGCGACCACTCGTACCACCATCGCTTCGGAGCTGTCGCCGCCGGCCATGATCGACTCGGCGGTGCGGGTGACCATCTCCTCGCGGTCGTCGGGATGCACGAGCTCCATGGGATCGGTGCCCACGAGATCGCCGACCTTGTAGCCCAGCAGCCGTTCGACTGCCTGCGAGATCCACTGCACGGTGACGCCGTCGGTGAGCAGCACCACGTCGGACGCGTTCTCGGCGAGCGCACGCGACCGCGCTTCGGTTCGGGCGAGTGCGGTGATGTCGTGGAAGTGCACGACGATGCCGGCGATCAGCGGATCGTCGAGCCGGTTCTGCGCGGTGTACTCGCACACCCACGTCGAGCCGTCGGGCAGCGCCACCGGCGCGGCGATGGGCAAGCCGATCGCGCCCGCACCGTGTTCGACTACGGCACGGAACCATTCGCGCAGCGACATCGCGTCGGTACCGGCAACCCGGCTGAGCATCGCCCTGGCGTCCACCGGCTCGCGGTCGTCGGCCATGCCGAACAGCTCGGCGGCGCGCGGCGACACGTACTTGGTGGTGCCGACGTCGTCGAGCACCACAAGTCCGCCCGGTGAATGCTCGATCAGGAGGCGAAAGCGTGCACGTTCGTCGTCGGCATCGCGTTCGGCGCGCCGGCGGGCAGTGATGTCTCGCGACACCACGACGAGCGTGTCGCCGTCGATCGGCGCGGCCGTCGTGTGCAACCACCGCGTCCGGCCCGACCGCGACATCACTTCCAACTCGCACGCCTGCCGTGCGGCCGAGCGCTCCGCGTCGCCCAGCATCGCCAAGATCCGGTCGCCGTCCGCCCAATCGCCGTTCACGTCCGACCAGCGACGGCCGCGCATGGGCCGGTCCGGCGACAACACCTTGTGCACGTGGCTGCTCGCGGCGACGAACTCCCAGTCGACGACCGCGCCATCGCGCCGCACCGCGCGCACGATCGAATAAGAGTCCTCGCTGAGCTCGATCGCGGCGCGCCACAATGCCGCGAGCTCATCCTCGCCGTTGTGGTCTACGTCACGCGCAGGATCGCGCTTCGGTACGAAGGACGACCCCTCCACGGGCGCATGATCGGCATCGCCGCGCATTGCCCTGAGCCCTCGTTCATCTGGCCGAGGCGCCTAGGCTCCGCGGCCTATGCCGACCGCTGGGCAGTGCCGGAGTAACCCGTGACTCGCATCGTGGTGGGCGTCGACGGCTCGCCGTGTGGCGAACAGGCGCTGCGCTGGGCAGTCGGGTACGCCCGTTCGACCGGCGCGTCGATCGAAGCGATCCTGTCGTGGAACGAGCATCCGCTGCTCGCGGGCGTGGCCGAGACCCTCGGGGGTGGCGTGCCGCTCGACCAAGTGGAGTCGCAGGCCCGGGCGATGCTCGACGCGGCCGTCGACGGTGTGGCGGTCAGCGATCTCGACATCTCGCGCAAGGTCGAATCCGGTTCGCCGGCCGACGTGCTGGTGGCCGCCGCGAGCGACGCCGATCTGCTCGTGGTGGGCCGCCACGGCGGTGCTGGCGTGCTCCACCTCGGCTCGGTGAGCGCGCACTGCGCCCGCCACGCAGCCTGTCCGGTGGTAGTCGTTCCCGAGAAGTGATCCGCCGGGGCCTCGGCGGCGAATCCGCGTCGATCCGCGGGCCGGCAGCACACGCGCTGCGGGACGCGACGTACGACGAGGAGCAGCCATGGGCGCCGCCGAGAACATCCGCACGATCCAGTCCGTGTACGAGGCCTTCGGGCGGGGCGACGTCGCCTTCATCGCGAACTGCATGACCAACGACGTCGACTGGGCATCCGACACAAGCTCGGACGTTGCGCCCTGGTACGGCGTGCACAAGGGCCCGCAGGGAGTGGGCGACTTCTTCACCGCGTTCGGCGGCGCGATGGACGTGGACGACTTCACGCCGCTCACGTTCGCGGCGGCCGACGACGACGTGCTCACCGTGGTGCGGTTCGGTGCGACATCGAGGAAGACCGGCAAGTCGGCCTCGATGCAGCTCCATCACTGGTTCCGATTCAGCAACGGCAAGATCGCCTATTACCGCGGCACCGAAGACACCGCGATCACGGCGGCTGCGCTCGCCGAATAGCTGAGAACTGAGAGCCGAGGGCTCGAGGCCGCACGGCGTTGGGCCAATCTGTTGGGGAATGCCACCGCCGGGTACGGCGTTGATTCGTCGACCGACCCCAGGAGGCCCTCCCATGAGTCCCGTCGCGCTGACCGAGGACACATTTTCCACCACCGTCGAAAAGGAAGGCGTCGTCCTGGTCGACTGGTGGGCGTCGTGGTGTGGGCCGTGCCGGATGTTCGCACCGATCTTCGACGCCGCAGCCGAACAGCATCCCGACGTGACCTTCGCCAAGGTCGACACCGAGGCTGAGCAGGGTCTCGCCGGCGCCGCGGAGATCCAGTCGATCCCCACGCTGATGGCGTTCCGCGACGGCATCCTCGTGTTCCGCCAGTCGGGCGCGCTGCCTGCCGACGCGGTCGACGACCTCATCGGTCAGGTCCAGGCGCTCGACATGGACGCCGTACGCGCGCAGATCGCCGAGAACACGTCGGCCTGAGTGGCGCGTCGCCTCAGGCGGCGACGATCTCGAATTCGACGGCGTGCTCCACACCGGCGCGGCTGCCCGCTGCCGCTGCCGCGTCGCGCAGGAAGCCACCGGGATCATCGCCGTGGTCGCCGAGATTCGCGAGGTAGACCGCGTGACACCGCAGCGACGCGACTCCTCGCTCGACCCAACCGCTGACGTCAACGAAATGCGTCGCGGCCGGTGATCCACCGAATGCGACGCCGCGCACACCTCCCCACGCGGGGCCGTGTTCGGGAAAGACCCACGGGTTGGCGGCATCACGCACCGCGTCGAGCAACGCGGTACCCACGAAACGGTGGTCGGCGTGATTCCAGCTCGGCCCACCCCAACTGTCGCGATAGTTGATCGACAGGATCATCTCCGGCCGGTGCCGTCGTATCGCTCCCGCGATGTCGGCGCGGAGTGCACGGTCGGCGACAACGAGACCGTCGGGATGGTCGAGGAACTCGAGCATGTCGACGCCGACGGCCGAGCAGCTCTGGCGTTGCTCTTCCACTCGCAACGGACCGGCCTGGTCGGGCGGCATCGACTCGATGCCGGCCTCACCGCGCGTGACGAGCACGTAGCCCACCCACTTGCCGCTCGCGGTCCACTTGGCGACCGCGCTCGCCGCGCCGTACTCCATGTCGTCAGGATGCGCGACAACTGCCAGCGCGCGGTCCCAGTTCTCGGGAAAGGCTTCAAGAGTCACGGCGTTATCGAAGCACCCGAGCGATCATGGCGACGGGAGCTGGTCACCGCCAGCAAATTCAGGCGTCGGCAAGGAATCCCGCGAGGTCCTTGGGTGGCATCGCTTGCGCTTCGGCGATCGCCGCGCGCAATTTGCCATTCTGCGGCGCCACGGCAAGCGCGCGTTGCAACTCACGCACCGCGCCGGCTCGGTTTCGTTGCATCGCGTAGACCTTGGCCAGTTCGATGTGCGCACGTTCGTGCAGCGCGAAAGCGATATCAAAGGGGACCCGGTTCGCTGATTCCTTTTCGTAACCATCGACGCGATCGATGTGCGCCAACTCGGCTGCGATCGCATCCGGGTCCTTCACCGTATGGGCGCCGGTGGTGCCGCGCACCACTTCGCCGACGAGCCCGCGGGTCTCGTACCCGATGTAGTCATGCAACGCGAGCATGGCGTTGATATCGAGATACACCGGCCGATGCCGTTCGAGGAACGTGCTTGCAAGGGCCTGGACGGAATCGAACACCGTCGGCTGCTCGAGAACATTGCCGAGATGCGAGCGTTGCGAGACTTCGGTCCGGGCCCACGGGATACCGAGCGAGTTGGCGGCGATGATGGTCACGTCGGGTCGCTGGCGCTCGACCAGTTGCCGGTACTCCATTGGAAACGCAAGGTCTTCGTCCCACACGAGGAGTACCGCGTGCGCCGGCAACGACGCGAGCACTCGTCGTCCGTACTCGTCCGCATACGGCGCGACCCGCAGATCGGCATGCGCACGGTGTACGACGGCGGAAGGCACAAGCACGATCGCGCCCGCCAAGATCGTGACGGCGACCGCGACGGACGAGGACCGGGTGCTGCCGTCAGACCGGGACGCGACGGTTCCACACCAATCGGCCGCGACCGTCACGCCGATCGCGGTGAGTATGGCGATGGCGAACATCGCGAACATCATGTAGCCACCCTGGGTGACCACTGAATGGAATCCGACGAGTCCGGTGATCCCCGAACCAATGACGACGGCCGCGATATTGGCAACGATCACCAGCGCGAGGAACACCGACCTAGGGATTCCGATCCTCCTGTACGACAGCGCGCCGACGAGCGCGAGCAACGCCGCGAACAGGCCGAAGTCGCGCTCGAGACCACCGACGATCCCACCGAGGCGCGACACTCCTGCGACGCCGAGCACGCTGCCGCCGGTGCCGTTCTCGAAATCCTTACGCGCGATCAGTGCCCACAAACGCGACAGGTTCGTGGCGTCGCCCCAGTTCAGCGTCGGGTCCTGATGCGCTCGGATCACCACGAACGCGAACACCGCAACCGCCAAGGTCGCGAACGTTGTGCCTGCGATCACGAGCGCACGAGTAGATGGTGCACGAGCGTCCAACGTCACGAGCACCACGAGGCTCACCACGGCGATCGCCGCGAGTTGCCATCCCGAGCCGACTTCGAGGCCGAGCGCGACAGCCGCCACCGCGAGCCATCCGTCGCGCCCGCCTTGTTGCCAGATCACTACCGCGAACACGGCCGCGATGAGGAGCAGTCCGGTCCAGGCGTAGTGCTTGGCGAAGTCGGCGTTGAACCAGAACGACGCCGTTGTGGCGAGGGCCAGCGCCCCGACGGCAGCACCGCCGATGGACGAAGCGAACAAGCGCGCCACAAGGAATACGAGGGCCACGGTCAACGCGGCACATACCACGCTGAACAGATTGACCCGGAGCGCCCACGAGCCCACGGGGAGCACCGTGCCAAAGGTTCGCGCAGCAAGCACATACGTGGGGTATCCCGGCGCGTGGATGATGCCGAGCGTTCGCACGCCCGCGACCGATTCCGGTGCGTCGCCCGCAGCGACGTTCGATGAAAACGTCGTGGCGAACAACGCCGCAGCCACAATGGCGACGATCGCGGCGCCGATGAGCTCCGCCCGGCCCAGGCGCGAGCCCTCGACCCCGTCATCGATCGGCGGCGCGGCGCGTTGATTGCGATCCACCACGGTGCGCGGCGCGACAGGAGCCCGGCGCGGCGCCTTACGTCGGCGAGTGCGCGCGCTCACCATGCAGAACCTACGAGAACCCGTATGCAACGAGCAACGTTCGAGTGGCCGAACGTGCGCGCGTAGCGGGATATCGTGGAATCGACAGCCGGCCGCTCTCACGCTTGGACACAGTCACGAGCTCGAATATCCGCATCGCGATCGTCGACGACCATTCGATGTTCGTGCAGGCGATCACGCAGCTGCTCGATCGTGAGCCCGATATCGAGATCACCGGCGGCGCCAACACCGTGGCCGACGGCCTCCGGCTCGTCGCCGAGACCCAGCCCGACGTGGCGATCGTCGATTTCCAACTCCCCGACGGCGACGGCGCGTCGCTCACGGCGGCCATCGGCAAGGCGAGTCCCGCAACGCGCGTGATGATTCTGAGCGGCAGCGACGCCGAACAGCACGTCGTTGCGGCGGTCGACGCCGGCTGTGCCGGGTTCGTGAGCAAGGCGCGCGCCGCCGACGATCTCGTTGCCGCCGTGCGCACGGTGCACTCCGGCGAGACGTATATCGAGCCGAAGCTCCTCGCCCATCTCCTGCCCCGCGTCAAGCGTTCGTACCACCGCGTCGGCGACGACCTCACCAAGCGAGAGCTCGAGATACTCCGTCTCCTCGCCGACGGGCTCACGAACGAAGCCATCGCGGCCAATCTCGTGGTGAGCGTGCACACGGTGCGTAACCACGTGCAGAACGTGCTGCGCAAGCTCGACGCGCATTCAAAGCTCGAAGCAGTCGCGATTGCGACTCGCGAAGACCTTCTGCACTGAACAACTGACGCGCGCGCATCACTCGCGGCTAGTGCACGCGCACTAGGTGCATTGATGCACGCGGCCCATTGAAAGATGGTGTTCCGCCGTCATGAGCACGTCCTTTGCAACGTCGATCACCAAATCACCGCACGATCGACACGAAGGACGACGCATGACACCCACACTGCACCCGACGAACGGCCGGAACGCCGAGCGCACAGAGTCCGCTCGGGGTACCCGCCGGAGCCGATTCTCACGACGCCTGCTCTGCGCAGCCGTTGCGTCTCTCGCGACCTCCGGAATGATGATGCAGCACTCGGGCACCGCGCAGGCCGCCACCGCCCCGCGTGCGACCGCAGCGACTGCGACGACGCCTGCGTACGGGGCAACCACGATCGCCGACACGAACTACCCGATCCCGACCGGCGCGTACTACGTGTCGAACAGCGGCAGCGACAGCAACGCCGGCTCGCTCACGGCGCCGTTCGCCAGCATCCACAAGGCGCTCAGCGTTGCGCCCGCCGGCGCCACCGTCGTGGTGCGAGGCGGCACGTACCGTGAGTCGCTCGGTGCCATCAAGAAGCACGTGACGATCCAGGCCTACCCGCACGAGCAGGTGTGGGTGACCGGCAGCGTCGTCGCCACGAACTTCAGCGCCGACAGCGGCCTGTTCTCGATGCCGTGGTCGGTGAGCATGTGCGACACCTGCTACCCGAGCGCGGCGCTCGACCCGTCGTACCCGGCGGCCGGGCTCCCCGAGCAGGTCTTCGTCGACGGCGCGCCCCTAGCGCAGGTGACCGCGCAGAGCGCCCTCGCCTCGGGCACGTTCTACGTGGATCGCACCAACGGCAAGATCTGGCTGTACGACAATCCCGCCGGCCACACGGTGGAGGTCACGCAGCTCGCCAGCGCCTTCACCGTCAGCTCGGCGGCGGCCGGCACGGTGATCCGGGGGATCGGCTTCGAGCATTGGGCCGCCGTGTACCAGAGCGGCACGAACGTGGCCGCGATGATCAGCGCGAGCAACGTCACGCTCGACAGCGACACCTTCGCCTGGAGCAGCTCACGCTTCCTCGGTGTGTACGGCTCGAACGACATCGTCACGAACTCGACGTTCGTCGACAACGGCATGAACGGCGTCACCGGCAACAAGATCAGCGGGCTCGACTTCGAGCACAACGAGATCGCCTACTCGAACTACGAGCACTGGGACATCACGCCGTCGCCCTACGCCCAGATTGCAGGCATCAAGCTCACCGGTGTGAACGACACCCTGCTCCGCGACAACAACATCCACGACAACGCTTCCAACGGCCTGTGGTTCGACGTGCTCTCGACGAACCAGACCATCGTCGGCAATGACGTGATCAACAATGCCGGTCACGGCCTCACCGTCGAGGTCTCGGGCCACTCGGTGATCGCCGGCAACGTGGTGGCCATGAACGGCCGTGACGGGCTGAAGATCTCGGGTGCCAACAATGTGGAGGTCTGGAACAACACGGTCGTCGACAACGGCTGGGCCCAGCTCGGCATCTACGAGGACCCCCGCCACACCACCGGCCTCGCCACCAGCGACGAGACCAGCGTGCGAGTGGGCAACAACATCTTCGTGGCCGGTCCTGACAGCACGAAGTACGTCCTCTACAGCCTCGACACCTCGAACCCGAAGCACCTCACGACCGTGCAGATGCTGAGCGCCGACGACCACAACACCTACGGCCGCACCTCGGTCACCGCTCCGAAGTACCTCGTGTCGGAGCAGGCCACGCTGGCGAAGTCGGCCACCTTCACCACCCTCGCCGCCTTCACCGCCGCAACCGGCCGGGAACACGCCAGCACGAGCCTCGACGGCCTGGCGCTGAACGCACTCTTCACCAACCCGACCGGCGGCGACTTCAGCCTGCTGCCCGGTGTGTCGAGCCTGCTCGCCGCCCCGGCCACGTTGCCGGCCGGTGTGGCCACGGCGCTCGGCAGCCCGGCGGTGCCCACGGTGATCGGCGCCTGAGCCGCACACCGCAACCGCAACACCGTCGCTTCACACGCACGACGTCCCGGGACAACGAGGTCCCGGGGCGTTGTCGCGTCAGCCGGAGGAGTCAGCCGGCGGAGCGGGCGTCGCGGCCGAGTTGTTCGGCCAATTCGATGCCGGCCTTCGCCGCCGCTCGCATGTCGGCGACATCGTCCACCACGTCGGGCAGCGACTCTTCGACCGCCGACTCCACGAGCGTGCAGTACGTGAGGATCACGCCGAACTGGTTGATCACATCGTGGGCGGCTTGACGGCTGGCGGCGGCCAGTCCACCGGGTTCCGCTGCCTCTTGTGCATCCGGACCGCTCGGTAGACCTCCGCTCACCACGACCCTGGGGATCGGAATCCTCGCCGTCGCGGTCAACACAACATTTGCACTCCGACCATCAAGTCTGGCCGAACACGTGGCGATTTACGTGGCTACCGGCACCACCGCGTCGACCGCCGCAAGCAAGGCGTCGATGTCGAACGGCTTGGTCATGTAGTCCTGCGCACCCGACGCCTTGAGCCGCCCGACCTGGCCCGGTGTGGCGTCGGCGCTGATCACGATGACCGGGATCGACCTCGTGGTCGGCTCGGCGCGCAAGCGCTGCAGCACCACCTCGCCGCCGATGTCGGGAAGGTTCAGGTCGAGCAGGATCAGGTCGGGATGCACGCGCCCCGCCACGGCGAGCCCCGCCCGCCCTTCGCGCTCTGCGAGCAACACCACGTTCGGTCGGCGAGCGAGGATGCGCCGTACGAGCTTGATGTTCGCCGGGTTGTCCTCGATGTAGAGCACGGTGCACGTGGTGTGGTTTGCTCCCGCCGCGATCACGCGCTCGGGCATCATGGGCCGCGTCTCCTCGACGGGCGCCTCGACCACCACGAACTCGACCCAGAACGTGCTGCCCGCACCGGCGCGACTTTCCACACCGATACGGCCGTCGAGCGCTTGGACGAGCCGGCTGCTGAGCGCAAGGCCGAGTCCGGTGCCCTCCACATCGGTCTGCTCGGCGCCGAGCCGTTCGAAGGGCAGGAACAGCAGTTCCTGCTTCTCGGGGGAGATGCCCGCGCCGGAGTCGGTGATCGAGATGCGCACTCGACCGTCGTGCTCACTGCAACGCACCTCGACGCTCCCACGGTCGCGGTTGTACTTGACCGCGTTGGCGAGCAGGTTCACGAGTATCTGGCGCAGACGGTGGCGGTCGCCGCGCACGAAGAGGCCGTCGGTGAGCTTGCCGCAGTACACCGCGATGTCGCGCTCGGAGGCGAGCGGTCGGATGAGGTCGATGGCCTCGGCGATCACGTCGTCCACCTGCACCGGCTCGATCGACACCGCGAGCCGTCCGGCTTCGATCCGCGAGATGTCGAGTACCTCGTTGATGAGGTTGAGGAGATGCCGGCCGGCCTTGCCGATCTGGTGCACGTTGTCGAGTTGCTCTTCGTCGAGCTCTTCGATCTGCAGCAACTGCGCGAAGCCGAGGATCGAGTTGAGCGGTGTGCGCAGCTCGTGACTCATTCGCGAGAGGAACTCGCTCTTGGCGTGGTTCGCCTCCGTCGCCGCATTCCTCGCGTCGGTGAGTCGCCGTTCGCTCGCGTGCAGCGTGGCCTGATTCGCGCGCAGCTCCACCTCGGTACGCCGTTGGCGCCGGGCACTGAACAACAGCGCGGCCAAGCCGAGCGCCACGATCGCTCCGAGCACACCTGCGGTCACGTCCACGGCACGCCGCAGACCGCTGATGCGTGCAAGCGCGACGTGCAACGGTGTCTGCGCGACGAGCGCCCACCCGTACTGGTGGATCGGCACTGCCGACGTGATCGCTTTCCCCGCTGGTGTCGAACGGGTGGCGTTGGTGGAATGGCCGGCGAGCGCGCTGGCAACTTCGGCATCGGAGCGGATGGATCGAACGCTCGTGAGTTTCGTGCCGGGCGAGGCGACCTCGGTGCCGTCACGGTCGGTGACGGTGACCGAGACGCCCTGCGCGCTCGCGAAATGGTCGACGTACTCCTGGATCGTGTCGAGGCGGTACGACACACCGAGAATGCCGATCACCTTGTTCGACCCTTGCGCGTGCACCGGTGCCACTGCGGCGACCACGAGCGCGTGACCGTTCGCCGCGGTCGCGTACACCGACGACAGGTACGGTCCGTGCGCAGCGACCTCTCCCCGATACCAGTCGCGCGCCGCGAAGCTCTTGCCCACCACTCCCGGTGTGGACGGCACGATGTCGAGGAGCTTGCCGCTGGGATCGGCGATGAACGCCTGGTTGATGTCCGAACGCGTCCGCAACAGCGCGGTGAGGTGGGCGTACAGCAGGAGCTGATCGACCTTGCCGCCGTTGCTCGCGCCGAGCGCCGCGGGCAGCGTCGGGCGGGTTGCGTAGGCATTCACGATCTCGGACAGGCCGCTCAGCTCTTGCTGCACGGCGACCGCGCTGGCCTGTGCCGCGGTCGACACTTGCTTGCGAGCGACGTCCTTCACCGCGTTGCCGGCCAGCGATACCGCCGATACCGCGAGGATCGCAAGGGCACCGAAGGCGACGAGAGCGAACGAGAGCACTGCGCCGACGAGGCGCACCGCGCGCGCCGGGCGCGAGACAGTTGCAACGCGCTCGGTGCCGCTCGCACTCGGGGAGGTTCCGCGCCGTCGCCCACGCACGCCGTCCTCTCGGCCGCGGACGCCCGCCGGCACAGCCGCCACAACGGCGGTTGTGCGTTTGTTGTGTTCTCAGTCGGTGGGTTCGGTCGCGGTCGCCAGGTGGATCGCCAGCCGTTCGGCCACCTCGGCCACGAACGGCTCCTCGAGCATCTCGAAATGGTTGCCGGCCACGCACTCGATCGTGAGGCCACGGGCCACGGCGCGTGACCAGATCGGCAACGGATCGCAGCGCTGCCGATCACGTCCGTTGGCACGCACAAAGGTCGCGCGGCCGGAGTACTGGCCCGGGACATACGCGTCGAACGCCTGCATGTTCGCATGTTCCACCGTTCGAATCCGCGGTGGGAGCGGCACGTCTTCTGTGGGCGGCGGCGCGATCGGCAATCTCGGAGCCACGCGACGCGCCGTACGGCGCACGATGCGCGACGCGAACTCGCGCGGTGCACGGACTCCGTCGACCATCCGGCGCGACACGCGACGCGCGAGGAACGCAGTCCGGCGCGTGGGGCCAAGCGCACGCTCGTGCACATAGGCGTCGAACAAGATCAGTCGATCGACACGCTCGCCGGTGGCGACCAGCTGCCGCGCGATCTCGAACGCTACGAGGCCACCGAACGAATAACCCGCGATCGCGTAGGGGCCGACCGGTTGCACGCGCTTGATCTGGCGCACGTACTCCTCGGCCATCGCTTCGACGCTCGTGTGCGGAGCGAAGTTGGGGTCGAGCCCGCGCGCCCGTACGCCGTAGATCGGGCGCGGCGTATCCACGCGCGCGACGAGCCAGCGGAATTGGAACACGTCACCGAGCAAGCCGTGCACCACGAACAGGGGCCGCGCGCTGGTGCCGGCGCCGGCGCGCATCGGCACGACCAGATCGAGGTCGACGTTGCCCGAGCGCTCCACGAGCGCGGCGAGGATCCGCGGCGTCGCAGAATGCAGCATCGCCGAGAGCGGAAGATCCACGTCGAGCCGGTCGTGAATCGCGCTCAGCAGGCGCAGTGCGCCGAGAGACGTGCCACCGAGATCGAAGAAATTCTCGTCGAGGCCGATCGGCGCGACGCCGAGCACGCCCTCCCAGATGACCCGCATGCGGCACTCGGTGGATGACGGGTCGGCGTCGGCGTCGGCGATCGCTTCCTCGGCCTGGTCGAGCGCGGCGCACAACGCGCCGAGCGAATGGGGATTCACCAGCGCAGCGGCGTTGACCGCCGCAACGCCGTTCACCGCGTCTCGAGCGGCGCGTTCGGAGTGCTTGCCGCTGTGCGTCCGTGGCAGCTCGTCGACTTCGACGATCACGTTCGGCACGTGCAGTGGCGACGCGCGGCGGGCGAGCTCGTGCCGGATGCGCGCCACGAGTGCGCGGTCGAGCGTGCCGTCTGTACACAAGACCACGAACAGCACAACCCGCGATGCGCCGCCGAGATCCTGTTGCACGGCCAGCGCTTCGCGGACTTCGGCGATGTCGGAGAGCACGCGATAGATCTCGGCGGGTCCGATACGCACGCCGTTGACGTTGAGCACACCATCGGATCGTCCGTGCATACGGACACGTCCGAGCTCGTCGATCTCGGTCAAGTCGCCGTGTGTCCACAGGCCGGGATTGCCGGCAAAGTAGGCGTCGTGGAAGCGAGTGCCATCTGGATCGGCGATGAAGCCAAGCGGCCGCGATGGAAACGCGTTGCAGCACACGAGCTCGCCGACGCTTCCGCCATCCACTGTTGCGGTGACGGGAAGGGCGCGCACGTCGAGGCCGAGGCTGCGGCACTGGATGGTCCCGCGCTCCACCGCAATATTGGGATTGCCGAGGACGAAGCAGCCGACGATGTCGGTGCCACCCGAGATCGACTGCAACGGCACGTCGCCCACCTGCTCGCGCACCCAGTCGTACTGCTGGTCGTGGAGGATCGAGCCGGTCGACAACACTGCGCGCAGCGCGGAGAGATCGAGCGAGCGGGCCGGCGGGTATCGAAGTTCCTCGCACAATTGGAGGTACGCCGGGCTCGTGCCGAACACCGTGACCCGTTCCGACGCGACGATGTTCCACAACGTGTCGGGGCCCGTGACCGCGCCGTCGTAACACACGATGCCGGCACCCGACGCGAGCGCGCTCAGCTGCCAGTTCCACATCATCCAAGCGAGCGATGTCTGGTAGAAGAGCAGCTCGCCGCGGCGGATGTCGGTGTGCAGGCGGTGTTCTTTCACGTGTTCGAGCAGCGTGCCGCCCGCGCCGTGCACGATGCCCTTCGGCCGACCCGTGGTTCCCGACGAGAACAACACCCACAGCGGATGGTTGAAGCCGAAGCCGCGGTCGGCGTGACGTTCGGGAGTCTGCAGCTCGAGATCGGTCAGCCGGTGGTAGGGCCACGCACCCTTCGGGAGCGGTCCGCGATCGAGCGCAACGATCGCCCGCACGGTTGGGAGGCCGCGCGCGATGTCGGCCACGTTCGCTGCGAGCTCCGGCGAGGCCGACCCGTCAGCATTCGCGAAGTTCGCCAGGAACAGTTTCGGCTCGAGCTGCTCGAATCGCGACAGAATCGTGATGGGTCCCATCTCGGGAGAAGCACTCGAGAACGTGGCCCCAACCGCGGCGGCCGCGAGCGCCGCGACAACCGCCTCGGCGTTGTTGCGAGCGACGGCAACCACGCGGTCGCCCGGACCCAGCCCAATCGATCGGAAGCTCGCCGCCACCGCGAGCGCCCGCTGGCGGAGCGCACCACGGGTGACCCGTTCCACCTCTCCCGATGCGTGGCACGCAACGACGGCGACGGCATCGGTCGGTGCTCGCTGCTCGTCGAGCAGGTTGTCGAAGTAACTGAGCGTCAGCTCCGGGAAGAACACCGCGCGCTCGACGTCGCTCGCATCGGTGCACACAGGGTTGAGGTCGCCGCCGACGACCAGGTCGGACCATTGCAGGAACAGATGCCAGAACCGCTCGTATTCGTCGACGGTGAACCGCGCGAAGTCTTGGTCTCCGGCGAACGCGCGGCCGGTCGCGCGCGCACAGAATCCCATGAATTCGGTGAGCTGCGAACGAGCGATCGTTGCCGTCGACGGCACGTGTATCGGCGCACCGCGCACCTGAACGGCGTTCACCACTCCAACACCTGTTCCCGAATCTCCAACAGGCGCGCTTCGCTTTGCACCGCGAGCGCGCCGACGTGTGCACAGTCGAGGTCGAGGTCCTGCACGGCCCAACGATTCACGTCCAGCTCCACCCCACGCACGACGCGCGCGTCGCGTCCGGTGCTGACGGCGCACTGATCGAGCCCGAGCGCGAGCCCGGTGCCGGTCGCCTTCAGGTACGCCTCTTTTCGCGTCCAGCAGCGAAGGAACGCGTCGGCGCGATCGCACTCGTCGATCGCGAGCAGCTCTGCGGTCTCCTCCGGTGCCAGGCGCCGGATCAGCGCGTTCGTGTCGCCGAGGGCGGCACCGCGCGCCTCCACGTCGATACCGATCGCGCCCGCTCGCGTGACTGCGACGACACATTGTTGACCAGACCGAGACACCGAGAAATGCAGCCGAGCGTCGGAGTGGTTGTCGCGCAAGCGGTGTCTGCCCAACACGTCGGTGGCGAACCGCAGCGAGCCGGGCGGAGAGCCGGAGTACCGGGCGAGCACGGCGCGTGCCGCAGCGCGCGCACCCGCCCGTCGCGCGAACGTGGCGGGTCGGCAACGCTGGAGAGCGACGCGATCGCTGTCGTCGAGCAACTCGGCCAGCGTCAGCGCGTCGGGCGCGTCAGCGAGATCCGCCGACCAGATGTCGACGGCCGCGGTTCGCTGCAGATCTGGCCCCCAACGGCGACGCACGGTGCTCCATACCTATGGATGGTGTCCGCCCTGGGTTCCCCACCCGGACCGACTCCCAAACGGCGCGCCCGATGTTGTCCGGCGTGGGCCGCCGGCGGGCTACGGGGGCTACGACCAACGCGCGATGGTCACGGCCCAGGCCCGCGCCGATCATCGAGTTGAACGATGCCGACTCGATGAAAGGTGCCACGATGACCCTCGAGCGCATTGGCGCGCTCCTCACGCTGGCGGTCGCGATCCCGACGTTCGCCGCCGCAGTGCCCGCTCGGGTTTGGGACCCGCACGACCGGACCCAGCACCACGAGTGATCCCCTTACGGAACCGTCCAGGTGATTTCGGACGGCTGGCTGGAGTCGCTCGCGCGGGTGGTGTAGCCGACCTTCGTGATGGTCACGCCCTTCGGCAGCATGAACCCGGGACAAAACGTGGCCTTCTGGTTCGGCTGGAGATCGTGCATGGTCGACGTGCATCCCGAAAAGCTGTCGTCGATGCCGGCGCCGCTGTCGTAGTTCTTGCCGTCCGAGCCGGTGATGCGGGCCACCTGGACGGCGACCTGTGCATTGTCGCCGTTGTCGACAATCGTCATCTCGAGTCCGACCCAGCGGGTACCGGGCGTGGGGATGTTGCTGGCGTCGACAGGTGTGGCCGGGTCAAAGGTCTTCACGAGGGTGACGGATGCGACGTCGGACGGAACGTACTTGTCGGGATCGCGCAGCGTGTCGCCGACGTGTCCGGTCGCGCCGCCCGGCGCCGGGGTCGTGGTGCTCGCGCCGCTGGAACCGGTGGATGGCGTGCCGCCAGACAGAGATCCGACCGCAGTCGTCGGCGTCGCGGGCTGCGACGATGCCGACTTGGCCACGCCACTTCCACAGGCGGCCGCACCGAGTGTGAGGAGGGCGAGAACAGCGAGGGTGCCGCGTGCGTGCACGCCTGGTGCGTTCATGGTTGTCCGTTTCGAAGGTTTGTCGGAGTTGTGAGCAGCACGACGAACGTACGGCTGCGAGCCCCAAGAGGAATCAGGGGAAACCCTCGACTTGGGCTCGGGCTCTGGAAATGCGGCCCCGCGATCCGTACGGTCGCCGAGTGGCTGACTATCTCGTCGAGCGTTACTGGCCGGGTGTCGAGGCGGCGGACGTGCGGCGCCTCGACGAGCGGTTTCTTGCAGCCGCGAGCAACGTGACGTTCATCGGCAGCGTGCTCATTCCCGATGACGAGGTGGCACTGTTCGGGTTCCGCGCCCGTAGCGAGAACGACGTGCGCGCCGCGGCTGCGGCGGCCGGCTTGCGGTGTGATCGGGTCGTCGTCGCAGACTTCGACTTACCGCGTTCGACCTGAGTGCTACTCGCTCGCCATCCGAGCGCCGAGCTCAGCACGCGAAGCGATGCCAAGCTTGCGGTAGACGCGAGCGAGGTTTGCCTCCACCGTCTTGACCGCGAGGAACGAGCGCGCCGCGACCTCGCGGTTGGTGAGTCCCGCACCGGCGAGCATCGCGACCTGGCGTTCGGTTTCGGTGAGTTCGTTGGACGCGCGTGGCCGCACGTTCACCCGCGCCAGCTCATCCGCGGTGATGGCGGCCCAAGCCTGCGCGCCGAAGGTCGTGAACTCCCGATGGGCCTCGAGCATTACGTCGCGCGCTCGCGCCTTGCTCTTGGCGCGCCGGTGGACCTGGCCCGCGAGCAGCAGGGTGCGAGCCCGATCGAACCGTAATGGCGACGCGTCGTACCACCTGATCACGTCATCGAACATGCGCTGCGCGTCGTCGACACGATCCGAGTGGGCCGCGACAAGGGCCTCGCCCGTCAGCGCAACCGCCGAGGCGGACGCGCGCCCCGTCGCTTCGGCTTGGGCGCGGAGTTCGGCGGCGAATGTCGAGGCGTCGTCGATCCGGCCCACACCGACGAGCGCGCACAAGCGATCGAGGTGAGAACGGCTGTAGCCGGGTTCGCGGAAGTGCATCGCCCGCAACATCGCGTCCCATGCGTCGAGATGTTCGATCGCGGTCGCTGGATCACCCGCCGACAGCGCTACGAATCCGAGCGCGCCGTGCGAGCGGTGGCGGTCCCAGGTATCGGTCGCCTGATCGTCGCGGAGCTCGACGAGCATCGAGCGGGCCTCGTCGAGGCGGCCGCGATACGCGAATACCGACGCGAGGTTGTAGCGCGCCTGCGCACCTTGGCCGCGCAGCGAACCTTGCTCGGCGACCGCGAGGTGTTCGGCCGCAGTCCGCTCGGCCGCGTCGAGGTTTCCGGCCCACGCCTCGACGTGCACGAGATGCGCGAGCACATACGCAATCGACGTGAGGTCACCAATATTGCGCGCTTCTTGGAGGAGATCGGTGAGCCGAGCGCGTGCACCGTCGAGATCATCGGCGTACTTCAAGAGCGCGGCGTAGCTCGCGTCGGCGCGATCCGAAAGGCGGCGCGCCGGGAAGGCGCGCTCGAGCGCGATCGCGCGCGCGAAGAGTTCGTGGTCGAGCCCACGCCCAGACCGCAACTTCGCTCCGGCGGCCTGGCACAACGCGCCCGAGAGGATCACGGGGTCGGGCGCAACGAGCGCGTCGAGCAACGCGACGGCACGCGACGCGGCGGCGTCGGCCTTGGCAATGTCGTCGGTCACCGCCGCGATCGACAGCAGCACCTCAGCCGCGACGGCCGGATCGGCCTCGCTCTCGGCGACGGCCGCGTCGAGTTCCGTTTCGGCCGAGGCCCAGCCGTGGACCTCGACGTCGATTTCGGCGAGACGAATGCGGCGCCGGGCCCGCGCCGGGCCCGCGATGGTGAGATCGACGGCTTCCTGCTGCGCCGAGAACGCGCCGGCGCTGTCGCCGGCGCGCATCTTGGCGTCGGCAAGGCGGTCGAGACGGGCTGGTCGTTGCGTGGGCTCGACGGTGTGCCACAGCGCGAGCTCGGCAAGTTCGATCGCGAGATCGGGAACCCCTGCGAGCAGCGCTGAGTCCGCACCCGCGTCGAGCGCATCGGCGATCTCTTCGTCGGGGCCATGGGCGCCAAGCGCGAGATGACGCGCTCGTTCGGCAGGGACTTCAGCGCACGCGGCGAGGCGCAAATGGAGCGCCGAGCGCTCCCCGTCATCGAGGGCGCTGTACGCGGCCGCGCTCAGGATCGGATGGGCCGAGCGCACCATCGTGCCGTCGACCCGCACGAGCTGCGCGTCGACCGCCTGCGCAAGCGCCGCGTCGTCGAGCCCGCTCGTCGTGAACCGCCACGTTGCTGCCGGCCCCGCGGCGACAGCGCGCACCGCGGTGGGCAGATCGCGTACACGGGCGTGTACCAACGCGTCGAGCGTCGATGGCACGGCCAGCGGCACGCCGGGCTGCGGCGCGCCGCCGAGCCGCGTGAGCTCACGCGCCAACTCGAGGGCATACAACGGGTTCCCGCGCGACGTGTCGTGCACGCGAGACAGCACCGGGCGCGGCAGGCGGAGGTCGAGGCGCTCGTCGAGCAGTTCGAACAGCCCGCCCACCGACAACGCTCCAACGGTATGCACGACTAGCCGATCGCGGGGGACGTCCGAGATCAGCGCCGGCGCGGTGTCGCCCCGTGCCGTGGCGATGAGCCGGATAGGTGCGGTGTCGGGCAGCCGGCGAAACGCGAACAACAGGGCCCGAGCAGTCGCGGCGTCGAGGTAGGGAAGGTCGTCGATTGCAACGAGCACGGGGGCCGACCGAGCGAGGCCGACGAGCACACCCAGGAACGCGGTCGCGACCACGCGCTCGTCATCGAGCCCTTCGCTCGGATCAGCCTCGAGCACCACGGTGCGCAGCGCGCGCTGCTGCAGGACCGGGAGCTCGTCGTACGTGGTTGCGGGGATCTCGCGCAGCAGATCGGAAAGCCCCACCCACGGCAGGCGCGCTTCGGCGGCAGATGCACGCGTCACCAGCACGCTGTCACCGGCCGCCCGCGCGTGGCCAACGGCCCATTCCCACACCGCCGTCTTGCCGATTCCTGCATCCCCGAGCAGCAGCAACGCTCCGGCGCAGTCCAGAGTGCGCAACGCTGCGCGCTCACTCTCGCGTCCTACGAGATCGGCCGGCACGTCACCATCCTCGCCGCAAACCGCGCCGACGCGGCGCCACCGGGGCATGCGACGCTACGCGCCCGCAGGAGCGCGTCATTCTGGCATTTCGACGCTTGAAACCGGGCGGCGGTGGTTCGTGGGGCTAGTAAGAATCGAACTTACGACCTCATCCTTATCAGCTATCCGAGCCTGAGCGCTGTGCAGACCAGCGTCTCCCCAGGTGGTTCACGAGCGGAACTCGTCCAGTTATCGGTTGCATCCGAAGCGCCTCGCGGCCGCGTGCTCCGAGACCGCGCCGACACGCTGGTTCCGCGTGCAGCTCTCGCGCCCTGTCCCTCGAGGAGGACGGCGTCACCGATTGTGCTGTTCGCCTGACCAACGCCGCATCGGGTCCGCGCTATGCGATCGCCCGCAACGGCGAATTCAATACGCACGGCGACGCTAGGAACGAGTCCAGTGCATCGCTTCGACGGCCTGTGCAGCAGCAGCCGAGCGAGTCGAGACTCCGAGCTTGCGGTAGATGTGCTCGAGGTGTTTCTTCGCCGTATTGGGGCGCATCGCCAGACCGGTGGCGATCGCCGTGGTGGTCTCCCCGAGGCTGATGCGATGAAGCACTTCGGCCTCCCGCGCGGTGAGCCCGAGCTCCTGGAGCGCAGCGATGTCGTGCGAGGTGTTGCGCTCGTCGATCAGGAGTAGGTCGGGCTCGGTCGCCTGCCCGGGGATCAGACGCACCATCAGCCGGTCGGTGCCGCGCACGTCGACCAAGGGCTCGAGCACACGCTCGAGCGATCCCGCGGCGTAGTGCTCGCGTTCGGTGCGCAGCCATCCGAGCACGGCGACCGGCAGCAGGCCTTCGCCGGCTGACGCGAAATGCGCATGCAGCAGCTCGAGGGCACTCGGATCGGTACCGACGCCCGGCTGTTCCCCTCGCAGCGTTACCACCGCGCGGCCCTCGGTCCGAAGCGCTGCGCTGATGCTCCTGAGCGCGGCTCGATGCTCAGTGAGGATCTGCACGCTGCGGTATGCCTGCACGAGATGCGGTCGCATCGCGTCGAGTAACGACACCTCGTCATCGTCGAAATCGCGATCTCGCCGGCACAGGGCGATGCCGACGAGGAGCGGCCGCCGCGTCGTGAGTGTGATCCCAACCTGATAGATCGCGCCGAGCGGCTCGAGGACGTGGGTGTAAAGGTCAAGCGCCTGCAGGTCGTCCAACTCGATGAAGTCGGACAAGCGGCGCGCTTGACCGTCCTTGGTTCGTTGCACGTAATCCACGAGCGGGTTTTGCGTCGCGTAAATCGCGTAGGTCGACCAGTCCCATTCGGGTCGCACGGAATCGGTCGGGTAGAGGTCGAAACGCACGCGCTCGGCGAGAGGGTCCAACTCGTTGTAGGTGCCGAGGTCGAACGGCACGAGCGCGGCCAGCGCGGCGAGGCTCTGGCGGCCGAAGTCGTCGAGATCCTGCGCCTCGCCGATCCGGTGCACCATGCCGAGCGCCGCCGACCATTTCCGGTCCCGCGCTGCGCCCCTCACAGCGTCACCGTACAAGCGGAGAGCGGCGGGTGGGCGGGCGCACTGCTACGCCCATCGGCGTATAGACCGCGCATCTGACGCTCAATACCGTCTTCGTGGCTGAGGAGGCTGGCGATGCGTAAGCGGGTTTGGCACGCAAAATGGTCGCGCCGCGCGGTTGGTCCGAGCGTCGTGCTGCTACTTGGTGTGTCGGCCGTCGTTGGCGCCCCCGCGGCGTCGGCGACCGGCAACGTGTCGATTCCGATCCAGATCGGTGTGCCGGTGCAAAGGCAGTTCTTGGAGCCGAACGGCACGCCGGGCTGCGAGCAGATGTTCTATGCCACGGCGACGATCCCCGCGGATGTTGTGAGCTACCAAGGGTCGGTCGACCTGTACAACAACGGCGTCTACGCGTTCACCGATCACTTCTTCAGCCCGGGCGACACGACCATCAGCTACGGCGACCTCACGTACGACGTCCCCGCAGGGAGCGTCGGCTGGTTCGTCTCCTATGGAGGCGGCCCCGGCCCGTGTAGTACCGATGGCTCGTTCCAGAACTTGCAACTCACGGGGCTGGTGGGCACGGTGATCTCGGGGACGGTGACGGATACGTGCGGCAATCCCGTAGCCGGTGTCGCGATGACTACGAGCGCCGTGACCTATCCACCGCGTACGCAGACGACGACCACGGATGCGAACGGCTTCTACTCGGTTCTCGTGTATCCGAACACCAACTACTCGATCACTCCTGCGCTCAGCCCCGATGTGTTCAGTCCCCACTCTCCTGTGGTTCCCGGGCAAGGCGCGGATATCACCCAGAACTTCACGACACCCTGCTCGGTGCCGACCGTCCATCTCATCCAAGGCGCGCCGATCGTGTACCCGCACGGCGGCACGGTCAACGCGGACTTCCAGATCTACCTCGACAGTGCCCCGACCGCTTCCGTCACCGTCGACTGGGCAACGACCGATGGCACCGCGGTCGGGGGCAACAACCCGTCCGTCGACGACTACCAATCGGGCTCAGGCACGGTGACGTTCCCGGCGGGTCAGCAGAGCGAGATCGTCAGCATTCCCGTCTACGGACACGCGAATGTCGGGGCCGACAAGACGTTCACGATGACGCTGTCGGATCCGCAGGGCGCGCAACTCGGGAGTGACAACTCCGTTGCCCAAGCGATCCACAATGCCGCGGTGCTATTCATCAACGGCACGACCGTTACTGGGCCGGTCAAGGGCAAGGTGAAGGCGAACGTCATCGTGAACCTCGACGCGCCCACGACGCTGCCGGTCACCTTCTCGTACGCGACCTCGGACGACAGCGCCGTCGCGGGGACCGACTACACCGCGGCGAGCGGTACCACGACGCTGAAACCGGGCAAGACGCAGTTCACGATCCCGGTCTCGGTGCTCGCCAACGTGACCGCGACAGGCAATCGCGACTTCACGACATCGATCACCAACATCGCGACCGCGAACGTCACCGCCCCCAATCCGACGACGAACGTCACCATCACCGACACCGATCCGTCCGTTTCGGTCTCCGACGTCGTCGTCAAGCGGCCGTCGACCGGGACCGCGAAAGCCATCTTCGCCGTGTCATTGTCCGGGGCGCCGACGGGACCGATCACGATGCACTACGCGACCGTCGACGGTTCTGCGCTCACGGGTACCGACTACAAAGCCAAGTCGGGAACGATCACGTTCTCGCCCACCGGGCCGACCACCCGGACCATCCCCATCACTGTCCTGGTCAACCCGGCCGCGTCGGGAAGCGCGACCTTCTCGCTGCAACTCACACAGGTCGTCCCCGGCTGGGCGCCGGTGACGAAGAACACCGGCCTCGCCACCTTGACATCAGGATCGCTGCTGCTCGAATCCGACCACACCACCGTGTGGGGCAACGGTCACGACGCCGCGATGATCACCGTCTCGACGAACGACGGCAACGGCAACCCGGTCATGAACCAGAAGATCGACCTCACGGCCAGCCCGAGCACCGGCGTCAAGATCGTGCCCGCGAACGCGAAAAGTGACGTGACTGGCCCCAACGGCCAAGCCACGTTCAAGGTCACGTCGACTGCGCCGATCGACCCGAACTCCACACCACATGCGATCACGCTCACGGCGACGACCGCCAGCTCGCCGTTCGAGGCACCCAACACGATCGACCTCACGTTCGTGCGGCACACCGTCGTTGTCCAGTTCCTCGGGATCACGACCAGCCTGGCTTGCAGCGGCGGCAATTCGTCGACGTGTACCGACCCCGATGCCGGCACGCCGACACCGAGCGACGTCTTCGCCGGGCTCCGTGACAACGCGACTCTCAGCGGCTATACGGCGAGCGATTTCCTCTGGTACTCGTACAACGGCGGTCATGTCGATTCGAAGACCGGCGAGTGGCGCCCGTACAGCTACAACTGTGGCGACACCGCCCAGAGCTACGCCACCGACATCACACACCTCCGGTTGATGATCAACGCGTACACGAAGGCGAACCCGAACACCGACCTCATCCTCGTCGGCCACAGCCAAGGAGGGCTTGTCGCCTTCCAACAACTCGCACTCAACGACATCGCGCCCAGCGACCGGCTCACCAAACTCATCACGCTCGACTCCCCACTCGGCGGCGTACCCGTCGTTGGGACAACGCTCTCGTCCATCGCCTCGGGTTGCTGGATCGGCGCCGCACCAACACAACTCGCGGCCTTGTACACGGCAGAAAACGGGACCGGGCTGTTCCCGAACCAACCCGTCGGCGACAACAGTCCGTCGCTGTGTTCGTTCCTGCTCGCATGCTCGAACCCAGCGACGAACGCACAACTGGTGCTTCAAGCGGAATCACAGGGCGTCACCGTCGACACCTTCGGCAGCACCGACGACGCCGTCTACACGCCCGGGCGCTGTACGGTCGCCGCGTACGCCGTACCGACCACACAAGTCATCACCGAAGCCGGCGGCGGCCTCAACGCACTCGGCAACGACTACGGCGGGCTCCTCTGCATCCATAACTCCCACGTCGCTGTAGTGAGCGCGACGACCACCGACTTGTTCGACCGACTCAGCACCCAAACCGGCGGGTAGTCAACGGAAATGATGCGAGCAGGCGGATTCGCGCTCGTGTCAACCGACCATGACGTGCCGTTCCACCGTTCGATCAGGGTGACGGTGTCGGCGGAGCCGACGGCAACGCACGCCGACTCGGCCGACGGCCGCTACGTGGCGTTCGGCTCGACGGCGACGAGCCTCGACGGCAGCGACACGAACGGCGCACGCGACATGTTCGTGCGCGCCAGCGTGACGCCGGTCGTCACGAGCGTGAGCCCGAGCTCCGCGCCCGACGGCGAGGAGGTGTTCGTGACGCTCATCGGCCACGGCTTCCTCGACCATCCGCCGCCCAGCGTCAACTTCGGCGACGCCAACATCATCGTGGGTTCGATGAACGTGATCGACGACTCCCACGTGGGTGGCTACCTCGACATCTTCACGAAGGCCAACCAAGGCCCCCACAACGCGCTCTTCCTCAACGCGGGCACCGGGCCGAGCAAGTATGCGGTCGGCGGCGCCACGTGCGCCGGGTGCTTCTCGGTCGACCCACCGCCACCGTGACCCGCTGAGGCCGCGGCTCCGCCGCTGGAGTCGATGAGATCAGCGCAAGCGTCGGAGCGCGCCGGTGGACGAGCAACCGACCGACGCCCTACCCTGACGCATCTCACGGGCATTGGGGCACACCATGGTTTCGTTCGTTCGTCGCCACACGCTGGGACTCATCGCGATCGTGATCGCTCTGGGCGGCACGGCGTACGCCGCGAACACGGTCCGGTCGCAGGACATCGTCGACGGTCAGGTGATGACGCAAGACCTCGCCAACCGCGCCGTGAGCCCCGCCAAGACCACGTTCCGGATGGACAGCCGTTATGCGACGCAGCTGAGCACCAATTGCTACGGCGGACCGAGCATCTGGCGATACTGCGCGCCGGTGACCATTCCCCTCCCGCCCGGTCATTGGGTCATCAAGGTGACCTCGACGGTGCAGTTCGATCCTGGCAATAGCACGGTGACGTCACAGTTCTGCCCGTCGACGCCGGGCCCGACGTGCATCCAGTCGCCTATGTGGAACACGTTCTTCCCGCGCGGCGTCACCTCGAGCACGTGGACCGACGGGGACATCGTCAGCAACGCTGCGCCGTCGACGGTGAGCTACGGAACCGCGGCCCGCTTCAGCGGCCCGGGACTCGCCGACGCCTACGTCGAGACGGTGGTCGACGTCTTCAACGAGGACTTCGAAGCGGCACCCTGAACCTGGTTTCGGATCCGCGGCGATCTGTGGGGTTAGCAAGAATCGAACTTGCGACCTCGTCCTTATCAGCAATCCGAGCCCGAGCGCTGTGCCCACCAGGGAAGATGCAGGTCCTGCACGAGCGAAACGCGTACAGTTATGTGCACGATCGCGACGT
>DASXZO010000130.1:0-19863 GCA_036501845.1 Acidimicrobiia bacterium
CGCGCACCACAACACGCCGAGCGCGATGCCAGCCACCGGGACCACACTCTCGGCGGGGAAACCGAATTGGATGCCGAAAATCCTCACCACACCGCCGCAAGCCTCGCGCGATGGCAGGCGCTCAGGGCGTCGGCACCACCGTGAGCGACACTGTGGTGGCACCGGGCTGGTTCCGCAGCTGGATCTCGAACGCGTTCTGCGACGCCACGGTCGCACCGGTCACCGACACGGTGTACCCGTGCGGGTATGCGCCCGGCGGCAGTGAGATCACCGACACACCGGAATGATCGACGGTGCCGTCGAGACGGCGCGTCGAGAACGTGTCGGTGAACACGTGCGTCGACTGGTGATACGTGAACGACCGCGGCACGCCGTCGGTGAGCAACGGATACGGGCGCGCCAGCGCGAACAGCACCGGCGCATCGACGTTGGCGCCCGTAGGAGGCGACGTGGAGTCGAGCACCACCTCGTCGTTGTACGACCAGAACAGCCACGACAGTTGCTTGAGGTCGAACTGGTCGGCCTCTTGGCGGATCATCACGGGGTCGGTGATCGCTCCCCACTCGGTGGCGAGCAGTCCGTCGCCGTTGCGCTGCGACGCCGCGACGGCTTGCTGCATCACACTGAAGTTCAGCGCGGGAGTGGTTGCGTACACGTGGTACGCCAGCGCGTTGTTCGGCGCGCCGATCGCCGGCAACGACGTGGGGCCGTCGCCGAAGTTGAACAGGCTGAACGGCTCGGGCAGCACGAGATGGTTCGGGTCGACCGACCGGATCGCGTTCGAGAACTTGTTGTAGAACGGCACCAGCGACGCACGTTCCTGCGCGGCGCACCCCGTGAGGCACGGCTGCCAGTTCGCGCCGGGCCACGGCTCGTTCATCGGGTCGTAGCCGATCACGTTCGAGTCGTTCGCCACGCGCGCCGCAACCGCACGCGCCGCGGCCACGTAGTGATCCTGCAAGCCGACGCCATCGGACGCGGGCCGGTTGTTCCAGAAGTTCTCGAACGCGCGCTGCAGCGCCGGGTTCTCGATGTAGTACAGCGGGAACGGCACGGGTGGGTTCGGGAGTCCGTCGGTGATGGTGGCCCACGCCGGCGCGCCGTTGCCGTGCACTGCGGGACCCCAGCCGTCCTGATGGAAGTCGAGCAGCACGAAGATGTGGTGCGCGGCGAGCACGTGCACGGTGTCGACGATGTGATCGATGTACGACGACGAGATCGCGCCGGGTGACGGCTCGAGCCCCGACCACACCACGCCGAGCCGCACCGCGCCGAATCCGTGCTGCGCGAGGAACGCGGCGTCGTCATCGCTGAACCCGATCGACGCCGGGTAGTAGGGCGCCGACTTCGCGACCTCGTTCACACCGTGAAGAGTGACCACCCGGCCGGTGGCGTCGACCAGCCAGCGGCCATCGTGACCAAGCGGCCCGACCGGTCCACTGATGGGCGAGGCGGCCGGACTCACGGAGACGGACGACGGCGCCGCCGCCCGAGCGAACGACGACGGCGCGACCACGGTCGCGGCCGCCAAGATCGAAAGCACTGCCACCGCCCGGCGCATGCCCTCAGCCTTGCACCGTCGCGCGGCTCGCGTCACCTCCGCCGGGTGACGCTCCACACGACCACCCGGCCCCACAGTCGAGATCCGCGGAGCGTGCGACAGGAGAGCCGATCAGGTGCAATTGGCGCCACCGGTACGCCGGACCGCTGCCCGGGTGCGCGACCGCGTCGAAGCCGTGCAGGCCTGGTTCGAGGGCACGTTTCTCGGACGGATCTGGCAGCGACTGCTCGAAGACGAGTTCCTCGACCGCAGCGTCGCCCTCGCGGCCAAGGCATTCGTGTCGGCGTTCCCCGCAATCATCGTGGTCGCCTCGTTCATGCCCACGTCGGTGCGCGACTCCATCACCTCGACGCTCGTGCACCGCATGGGCGTTGCGGGCGCCGGCCAGAGGACGATTCGGGATTCGCTGACGACGTCCGACGACGTGCGCAGGACCACGGGCGTACTCGGCCTGATCTTCACGTTCTATTACGTGAACTCGTTCGTGACCGCGTTGCAACGCGTGTACGAACGCGCGTGGAAACGCCCGCCACCTGGTGCGGTCACGCGTTACGCGACCGGCGCGGCCTGGCTGGCAGCGCTCGTTGCGTACTTCGCGCTGCTCGGCGGCGCGCGGGCGTTCATCGGCGGCGCCTCCATCGAACTGTTCGCGCCGCTGGCACTGGTACTCACGGTCGGGGTCTGGACCGTGTCGCCGTGGCTCATGCTGCGCCGGCACATCCGCCTGCGTGTACTCGTGCCGACCGGCGTGCTCACCGGTGTGGCGATGGCCGTGTACGGCGCGAGCGCTTCGTTGTGGATGCCCCGAACGATCAGCGAGAACCAGCGCCAATTCGGATTCTTCGGCGTAGCGCTGGCCCTCGTGACCTGGCTGACCGGCGCGGCGACGATCATCCTCGTGAGCGCGCATTCCGGAGCGGTGCTCGCCCAGGAGGAGGGCCTCGCGGGCCGGGTGATCCGCGGACCCGACGACACCGTGCTGTCGGCGCGGGCGCCCGATCGCGGTTCGGACAGCGCGGTGCAGGTACAGCCAGAAGCGTGAGAGCGCCGAGCCGGACCCGCGTCGATCGACGCGGGTCCGGCCTCAGCGAAGGTCCCCCGGGGTTCCGGTGTGTGGCCACTTGCGGGCCGGGACTCGCCTGCGCGGGCGGAGGGGGGTTCCGCCTGCTCCGTCGTCCCGGCCCGCCTCTACCAACACCGAAGAGGTTGCCGTGCGGTGCGTACTCGTTACGCCAGTCGCCCGACGGGCTCGAGCAGCCCGTCGAACGCGTCGGTGAGCGGCACCGGCTCGGGCGGGCGCACCTTCGGCGGGCGGCCACGCTTGCGCTTCTGCGCGATGACCTTGCCGTGGACGAAGAGCTCACCGCCCCAGACGCCCCACGGCTCGGCACGCTCGAGCGCGGCGTCGAGGCACGCAGTGCGCACCTCGCAACCGGCGCAGAACGCCTTTGCCCGGTTGATGTCGTCGATCTGCTCCGAGAAGAACAGCTCCAGCATCGTGCCGGTGCCTGTGGAGCAGCGTGCGAGCGCGCGCCACTCTTCGGCGTGACCGTCGTCGACGAGTGCTTCGGTGGGCTCGAGGGCGAACATCGCCTTCTCCTGTCTTTCCGTAGCTCGGGTCTGAGTTGAGGGAGTCGGGTCGGTCGGTAGGTGGGTCTCGGACGGTCGGGTCGGTAGGTGGGCGGGTCGGTCCGTTGATCGTGCAGGAGGGTTCGGACAAACAAAAAGGCCCGCCGGTTTCCCGGCGGGCCTTCGAAGGGTTCTTGGCGGTAGCAAGGGCTACGGCGCCAACTCCGAGGTCAGCCGGGAGAGTCCGGGCTTACGGGTCGTGAGGTCATTCGTCGACCACGAACCTGCCGGTGCACCCACGTGGAGCGCGGCAATCGGGCACACGAACATCGAGTACTCGCGCACGCGCGACGCGACGACGGTGCCCGTCATCTGCATTGCGCTTTGCTGCGTGGTCATCTCGTTGCGTGCCTTCGGTTGCCGTGTTCGGGGGTGCGGACAGGCCGCGGCGCGGCGTGTTCGGAGCGCCAGGGTATCCGATCCGTTCGGCCGAGCAAGCGAATTATTGAGTGCTTCCGGCCGTTCGGGTAATCGCCACGAGCTGTTCATGGACGGCGGGCGGCCCGGCCACGATGTCGCCCGACCAGAGCCAGGCTTCGGGGTCGCCGGCCCAGTCGGTCACGACCCCGCCGGCCTCCCGCACGAGCAGGGCACCGGCCGCGACGTCCCAGGTGCCCAGGCCCACCTCGAAGAACCCGTCGAGCACACCCTCGGCCGTCCAGGCCAGGTCGAGGCTGGCCGCGCCCACCCGCCGCAGGTCCTCCACCACCTCGAAGGTGCGGTGGAACACGTCGAGGTAGCGGTCGAGCTCGTGCTTGCGGCGGAACGGGAAGCCGGTAGCCGGGATCGCCTGCGCCGGAGCCCGTTCGCTCACGCGGATCCGCTGGTCGTCGACGAACGCGCCGCCTCCGGCGAAGGCGTGGTACGTGTGGCCGAGCATCGGTGCGTGCACCACGCCCACCACCGGCACGCCGTCGTCGACGAGACCGATCGACACTCCGACGGCCACGAACCCGTGCAAGAAGTTCGCGGTACCGTCGAGCGGGTCGACGTACCAACCGCGGTTCGCGCGCGTGCCGCCGGTCTCTTCACCGAAGAACGCCACGCCCGGCGCGAGCTCCTCGAGCGTTTCGCGCGCGGCTTGCTCACTCGCCACATCGGCTGCGCTCACCCAGTCGCCCGGCGCCTTCTCGCGCACGTCGCGCGCGCGACCGAAGTGTTCGAGCACCACTTCACCGCCGGCACGCGCAGCCACGAGTGCCGCGTCGCGCAGTTGCTCGAGCGAACGCGCGCTCAACGCCGACCCGCAGCAGTACGCAGCACGTCGAGGAGCGCCTCGGTGCCCGCGCCGATGAGTTGGCGACGGACCGCGGGATCCGAAGTGACCAACTCCTCGCCGCGCGCGTCGATCACCGTCGCGCCCGCTTCGCGGCACATCAGCAAGCCGCCGAGGTAGTCCCACGGCGCGTGCCACGATCCCCCGTCGACGTAACCGTCGGCGCCTCCATTGGCGAGCTCGCACAGCGCGAGCGACGCGCAGCCGAACGCGCGATATTGACCCCACTGGAGCACGCGTGCGGGCAGGCCGGAGAGCTCCACCAATGCCGCCTCCACAGACTGCACTTCGCTCGCTCGCACGCGCACGCCGTCGCGAGTGGCGCCCTCACCACGCACGGCCCGGTACTCGGTGCCGGTGGCCTGGTTCACCACGTATCCGCAGAGCAGGCCGTCAGCGTCGATCGCCGCGATCGACGTGGCGTAATAGGCGATGCCGTGCGCGCAGTTCGTCGATCCGTCGACCGGGTCGAGCACCACAGTGACCGGCGCGTCGTCGTTCCCGCTGTAGAGCGACTCTTCGCTCACGATCGCGACATCGAGTTTGCGCAACACGTTGAGCGCGGCGCCGTCGGCCACGAGGTCGAGCCCGTATTGCCCGACGCGTCCGGTGCGCGTGTTCATCTGCTCGTGGGTGAGCTTGTCGAGTGCACGCCGTACCGATTTGCTCGCCTCGGCAAAACTTTCGAGCAGGCGGTGCGGATCCGTGTCGGGCACGGGCGTTCACACTAACGACGCGGGGCGCCGCCCATCGCAACGCGTTCTTGGTGCGTGTAGACGCTGCAACTCCCGTCGCGCAAGAACGCCACTGTGGTCACGCCGAGGCGCCGAGCCGTCGACACGGCCAGGCTCGATGGCGCGCCCACCGCCGCGATGACCGTGACACCAGCGATCGCGGCCTTCTGGACCAACTCGAACCCGAGCCGACCCGACACCACCACCACGCCGTCGTGCAACGGGAGATGCCCGTCGAGCAGCGCGCGCCCGAGCAGTTTGTCGAGTGCGTTGTGGCGACCGACGTCTTCGCGCACACATTCGATATTGCCGGACGGCGTCGCGAGCGCGGCCGCGTGCACACCACCAGTCGCGGCAAACAACGACTGGTCGACGCGCATCGCCGCGGGAAGCGCCGAGAGCATCGCGACATCGACGCATGGTCCGACGCCGCGGAGATCTGCGCAGTGCTGCTCGAGCTCGTCGATCGTGGCCTTGCCGCACAGCCCACACGCGCTCGTGGCCGTGAACGGACGCGGCACGAGCGCGTCACCCACGGGAATGGTGCGGCGCACGGTGACCACGTTGTATTCCTGCTGGTTGTCGGGGCCCATGCAGTAGCCGACCGTGACCACGTCGTCGCGCGATCGCAGCAGGCCTTCGGCCAGCAAGAACCCCACAGCAAGCTCGACGTCGTGCCCCGGCGTCCGCAGCGTGACCGCGACCGGGCGCGGAGCCTCGCCAGGACCATGGAGGCGGATCTCCATGGGTTCCTCGGTGGCGAGACGGTCGGGGACGCGTCGCCCGATCTCGCCCCGCACCTCGTCGCGCTGCACCGCAACAGTGGTGCTGCGAACTGCATCTTCGGACCGGCGCGCCACCTCGGCGATGCTACGAGCCATCGACTCGTGGCGTTCCCGCCGCCGCAGCCGGCAAACCTCAGCGCACCTCGATACCGAGCTCGTGGGCATCGTCTGGCGTGTCGACGTCGCGGAACTCGATGGCATCGGCCACCGTGGACCACACCGACTCGTCGATCCAATCGATGTCGCCGTGCTGCGCACCACCCTGCAGCCACTTGAAGCTCCGTGTGCCGGCATCGCTCGCTCGCGCCATCGCCTCGAGCGCCGGACCGCCATATTTGGCGCATCCGTATTGCGGTCGGCCGCGCGCGATCGGGATCACGGTCGAGGCCGGTCGATCCACGAGGCACTGCAACAGCACGCGTGATACCCGCGGCATATCGCACGCCAAGAGCACCACGCTGGTGTCCGGCTCGAGGTGCAGTGCGCGCACGCCACACACGAACGCCACGAGCGGCCCCTCACCGGCGGGTGATTCGCGAACGCATCGCAGCGGCGACGCGCCACTCCCCACCTCGATGCACGGATCGCATACCGACGAGAGCACCGCCGCGGCGCGCGCCGCGAACGTCTTGCCGTCGAGCGCCACTCGCGCCTTGTCGACCCCGAGCCGCCGGCTCTGCCCGCCTGTGAGCAGGACGCCTGCGACCACTCGTCAGACGATCGCGTCGAACTTGGCCGCCAGCTGCACGTCGAGCTCGGTCAGCCCGCCTGCGTCGTGCGTGGTGAGCAACAGCCCGACGTTGCGCCAGCGGATGTCGATGTCGGGATGGTGGTTCGCGGCCTCGGCGATGAAGCCCACCTGCACCACGAACGCGATCGCGTCAGGAAACGACGAGCGCGCGAACGACTTGCGGATCGCGTCGCCGTCGCGCTCCCAGCCGTCGAGATCGGCCAACGCCGCCTGCACATCGGAGTCGGAAAGTCGTTTGGGGGCCACGCCTCTATTCCATCTCCCGGCGTCGATCGGGCCAAACTCGCGACCAATGACGTTCGAGATCCCTGCGAGCGAGCCACCCGAGGGCATCGAGCTCGATCGCGCGCGCCACCTGCGGTTGCGTTGGCACGACGAGACGGTGACCACCTTCGCGCTCGACACGCTGCGGGCTGCGTGCCCGTGCGCCGAGTGCCGCGCTCGGCGCGAGCAGGGCCTCGCGGTGCCGCCACCGCGACTCGCAGGCGGCCCGCCGCTCGAGGCTCGCGGCGCCGAACTCGTGGGCAACTGGGGCATCCTCCTGCGTTGGGACGACGGCCACGAGACCGGCATCTTCTCGTGGGGCTTGCTCCGCCGGCTCGCTGCCGACGACTGAACCGGACAGGCTCCGCCACGCTCGGATCGGTGTGGAACACTGGGCTGTGCCTGCCATCGTCGTCGACGATCTGCGCAAGTCGTACGGCAACTTCCAAGCCGTGCGCGGTGTGTCGTTCGAGGTGGGCCACGGCGAGGTCTTTGCGCTGCTCGGGCCGAACGGAGCGGGGAAGACGACCACGGTCGAGATCCTCGAAGGGTTCCGCGAGCGCGACGGCGGAACGGTGCGCGTGCTGGACGTCGACCCGTTCGAGCGGTCCACACAGCGCGCGCTGCGCGAGCGCCTGGGAATCGTGCTGCAGGAATGCGCGGTCGAACCGTTCCTCACCGTGCGCGAGGTGCTGCAGCGCCACGCGACCTTCTATCCCGCGCCGCTTCCAGTGGACGAGGTGATCGCGAAGATCGGGCTCGAGGAGAAAACCGACGCGCGCGTGAAGACCTTGTCGGGCGGCCAGCAACGACGCCTCGACGTGGGCTTGGGGATCGTGGGCCAGCCCGACCTGATCTTCCTCGACGAACCCACGACGGGATTCGATCCGAACGCGCGGCGCGAGGCGTGGGACATGGTGCGCAACCTGCGCGCCGGCGGCACCACGGTGCTGCTCACGACGCACTACATGGACGAGGCCGAGGCGCTCGCCGACCGCGTCGCGATCATCGCCGGCGGCGCCATCGTTGCCGAGGGTGCGCCCGACACACTCGGCGCGCGCGACACCAGCGCCGTGCACATTCGCTTCGCACTCCCGCCCAACGTCGAAGCCGCCGATCTGCCGGTGGCGGTCACCACCGAGCACAACGGCCACGTGGCAATCGAGACCACCGATGAGGTGGAGGTGCTCCACTGCCTCACCGGCTGGGCCCTCACGAACCACCACGAGTTGCATGGGCTCGTGGTGGAGCGCTTGACGTTGGAAGACGTGTACCTGCGCCTCACCGCCGAGGTTCACCAGCCATGAGCACGGCGGTGGCGACCGGTCGCAGGCGCAGCGACCTCGGGCTCGTGTGGTCGGAGCTCAAGTACGAGCAGCGAGCGTTCTGGCGCAACCCGTTCGCAGCCGCGTTCTCCGTGGGCTTCTCGGTGGTGTTCCTCATATTGCTTGGTTTGAGCGGCGGCAACGACCGTGTCTCGTTCCTCGGCAACGTGCGCACCGTGCAGTACTACGTGCCCGGATTTCTCGCGTACGGCGTGATGGCGACGTGCTTCAACGTGCTCGCGATCACGCTCGTCGGCCGCCGCGAGCTCGGCCTCCTCAAGCGCCTGCGCCTCAGCCCACTCCCCACGCGTATCTACTTCGGCGCGTTGCTCCTGAACGCGCTCGTGGTGAGCACACTGCAGATCATCGCCTTGATGCTGATCGGGCGGTTCGCATACCACGTTGCGATTCCAGGCAACCTGATCGCACTCGTCCTCGCGATCGTGGTGGGCGTAGTCACGTTCGCGGCGCTCGGCATCGGCGCGAGCGGCCTGATCCCCAACCAGGAGGCAGCCGGACCGGTGCTGAGCATCGTGTTCTTCGTGCTGCTCTACCTGTCGGGCCTGTGGTTCCCGCTGCAACCGGGCTCGGCGCTCGCACGCATCTCGGCCTGGTTTCCCGTGCGGCATTTTATCGTCGCGACCTTTGCGCCCTACGACCCGCGCCCGCACGCCAACGCGTTCGCCTGGCACGACCTGTTGGTCATGGGCATCTGGGCGGCGGTCGCGAGCGTGATCGCGGTGCGCCGATTCAAGTGGGAACCGCGCCGCAGCTGAGCGGCGAGAGTCGAGTACGCCAGCGGTTCGGCTTTCGTCGCCACCATGGAAGGAGGGCTTCGAGTCCGGTAGCTCGTGTTATTCGGTTCCTGGGCGGTTCGCGAGCGTCGCGCGTACGCGTTGCACGTCGTCGGCCTGGAATTTCGGGACGTGCGCTCCGACCTCGGCCCGGAGTCGGTCGGCCTCGCCGAGCAGCGCGGCGGCCCTTTCGGACTCACCGTCCTCGACCGCGACGGCGGCTAGGACGGTCTGGCACACCGCCAGCACCGACGCGATCTCGAAGTCAGGGTCGATCCGGTTGCGGAACCGATCGGGGCCTTGCGAACGATGGATTTCGAGCGCCTGTTCTGCGGCGTTCGACGCGTCGCTATCGCGACCCTGGACCCGGTACAAGACCGCCAATCCCGCGCGAGCCAGGAACAGGATGTGCGGACTGCGCAACCGGCGACCGGCGTCGAGCGCGAGTTGGATCATCTGCTGCGCTCGCACAACATCGCCATCCGCGAGGAGCGACCATGCGAGCCGCGAGTAGAGCGAGCCGGCGAAGCCGCGCATTCCGAACTCGTCGGCGAGCGCCACTGCCTGTTCCAATTCATCGACGGCATCTCGGTAGCGGCCATGGCGTTCATCGAAGTCGGCCAAAATGCCCAGCGTCATGGCGTGCATCGCCGGTCGGCGCGAACGACCAAACTTCTCCGCCGCCGTCCGATAGCAACGTTCGGCTTCGACCACATCGTCGTCGAGCATCGCGAGGATCGCTTCCGAATATGCCCGCGCACCGAGAACGAACACGTCATCCGGCGCTCCGCGATACACACCGAGGGTTTCGCGGCGGCGGGCACGCGCTTCATCGAACCTTCCGGCCAATCGAGCGGTCTCGGCGTAGAACGACAACGTGAATGCAAGACCGGACGCGTCGTTGTCGCGAACGTAGATCTCGCGTGCCGCGCGCAAATCGTCGTCGGCCCTCGCAATATCACCGGCGACGAACCGCAGCAGACCACGACCCGTCAATGCGAGCGCTCGCGTCTGGTCAGTCGTGGCGGCTGAGCAAGCAAACGCTGTGTCGATCCAGCGCGCGCCCTCCGTTTGGGTGCCCGCGAGCCAATGCGCCCAGCTCGCTCCCCCGGCGATCACCAACGCCGTTTCCGCGTCGTCGTTGGACACCGCCCATTCGAGTGCGGCTCTCAGGTTGTCTTGCTCCAGATTGATCGAGCACAGCCATTCACCCTGCATGGCGCCCGTGAACGCGTCTTTACTCTCGGAACAAAGGCGGGCGAAATGGGCGGACATCGCGTCGCGCGTGCGTTTCGTTTCACCGCGCGCAGTGAGCTTCTCGTGTCCGTACTGCGCCAGTGTTTGCAGCTGCGTGAACCGAACTACGTCGCCGGACCGCACCGCGACGACGAGCGATTTCTCGACCAACACCTGGATGAGATCGGCGATCTCTGACGCGACAAGCAACTCGTCTGCGCAGACCGCCTCCGCGGTGGAGATATCGCATCCGCCGGGAAACACGGAGAGGCGTTCGAACACGCGTTGCTCCGCGTCGAACAGCAGGTCGTAACTCCAGTCGACAACCGCGCGAAGCGTTTGCTGGCGCGGGAGCGCGTTGCGGGAGCCGCCGGTGAGCAAGCGAAAGCGATCATGTAACCGCGACGAAATGTGCCGGAGCGGCAACGCGCGACTGCGAGCCGCCGCGAGCTCGACCGCGAGCGGCAACCCGTCGAGGCGAACACAAATTTCAGCGATCACACCGAGAAGCTCGTCGGAAACCTCGAGCGGCGCGCCGGCCGCGTGCGTTCGCGCGACAAAGAGCTGCACCGCGTCGTCCGTCGAGAGGGGCGGCACCGGCCAGACCGTCTCGCCGTTGACCCGCAAGGCCTCACGGCTCGTCGCAATCAGCTGCAAGCTCGGGCAGCTGCGGAGCAGTTCGTCCGCGACAGCGGCTGCCACCTCGATCACGTGCTCACAATTGTCAAGCACGATGACCAATTCGCGGTCACCGATCACCTCCTCGAGGCACACGGCGTCCGGCGCGTCGAGCGCGTTCGCAATGGCTGCGCGCACTGCAGCAGGGTCGCCAATGGGGGCGAGCTCGACGACGTAGCCACCATCGGCAAGGGAGCCCGACCTCATTCGCGCAATCTCGAGCGCGAGACGAGTCTTGCCCACGCCGCCCGGACCTACGAGCGAGACCAACCGTTCATCCGCCACGAGCCGCGCCAATTCCTGAAGCTCGTCGTTCCGACCGACCAGGCGGTTGAGCGCTTCGGGCACCCTGCCCCGACGCTGCGCACGTCCTGATTCGCCACCGCGCGACACGCCCGCGTCGAGGCTCGCATCCTGGTCGAGGATCGCCGCTTCGAGTCGACGCAACTCCGGGCCAGGCTCCAGCCCGAGCTCCTCGCCGAGGATGTGGCGACCCTCTTGAAACGTCCGCAGCGCGTCGGCCTGGCGACCGGCCCGATACAGCGCGACCATGAGCTGCCCGCGAGCACGCTCTCGCAACGGTTGCGCAGCGACGAGCGCCTCGAGCTCGGCGATCCCAGCATCCGTGCGCCCGAGCGCAAGCTCGAGATCGATGCGCTCCTCGATCACCGCGAGCCGCATCTCCGTCAACCGGCTGATCGTGGGTTGCGCGAACTCGTCGTATGCGAAGTCGATCAGGGGATCGCCGCGCCACAGCGCGTCGGCCTCCGCGAACAGCACACATGCCCCCTTGGGATCATGCGCCGCCGCGGCCTGCCCGGCCGCAACCAGATCCTCGTATCGGTGCACGTCGATCGCGTCAGCCGGCAGATCGAGGACGTAGCCCGAGCCGCGCATCACCACGACATCTGCCGCACCAAGCGCACCGCGAAGCTTCGATGCGAGCGCCTGCAAACCGTTGCGAACCTGCGGCGGCGGTTCCTCGCCCCAGAGCGCGTCGACCACCTGATCAGTCGGAACCACGCGGCCCACGCGCAGGGCGAGCAGCGCGAGAAACGCCCGCTGCTTGCCCCTCGACACGGAGATCTCGGAACCATCCGCACCGCGAACCTCGAGTTCGCCCAAAAGGCCTACCCGCACGTCACGACCGTACCGGGGCCATCAGATCAGCGTTCAGTAAGCGCACCGGCGCATCGTTCGCACCATGGACCCGATCAACGAAGTACTCCTCGGTGTGATGGCCGACACCACCGGCGACACGGTCGCGGCTCGCGAGCACCTCGCGGCCGCTCAAAGACACTGGCGAACCGGAACCCGACGCCACCGTCAAATCATCGAGATTGCCAGCCTGGTGGTCGCGGGATCACGCGAACGCGCCGAGGGGCTCTCGCTCGTGCATGCAGCCGAGTTTCCCGAAGACGCAGACCTGCTCGCACGCATCACCGACGAGTCAGCGCCAGGTAAGGGCGCGAGCGCAACCTGCGTGTCAGACCAGATCGACGAACAAAAGGAAGCACAATGATCGAGGCCAAACACCTCACGAAGCGCTACGGCAGGACCATCGCGGTCAACGAGGTGTCCTTCGCTGTGAAGCCCGGGCAGGTGACCGGCTTCCTCGGCCCCAACGGCGCCGGCAAGTCGACCACGATGCGGATGATTCTCGGCCTCGACGCCCCGACGTCGGGTGAAGTCCGTGTGGACGGCAAGCCTTACCGCGAGCTGGCGGACCCCCTTCGTTCCGTCGGCGCCCTCCTGGACGCCAAAGCCATCGTCGGCGGTCGTAGTGCCGCCAATCACCTGATGTGGCTGGCCGACAGCAACGGCATCGCCCGCCGCCGCGTGAGCGAAGTGCTCGACATCGTCGGCCTCAGCGACGTGGCCGGGAAGAAGGTCGGCGCGTTCTCGCTCGGCATGAACCAGCGGCTCGGCATTGCCGCCGCGCTGCTCGGAGATCCCCAGACAGTGATGTTCGACGAGCCGATCAACGGCCTCGACCCGGAGGGCATCCTCTGGATCCGCAACTTCATGAAGGCGTTGGCAGCAGAAGGTCGCACCGTCTTCCTCTCGAGCCACTTGATGAGTGAGATGGCGCAGACCGCTGATCACCTCATCGTGATCGGCCGCGGCCGCATCATCGCCGACGCTGGGACCGATGAGTTCATCCACCGGCACACGGCCGCGAGCGTTCGCGTCCGTGCCGTCGAGCAGAACGTTCTGGCCGAGGCCCTGACCCGTCGCGGCGCGCTGATCGAACACGGCCCCGACAGTGTCATGACCGTGACCGGCATGGACGCCGCCCAGATCGGCGGCGTTGCGTACGCCCACGCCGTGACCCTGATCGAGTTGGCGCCTCTCGGGTCATCGCTCGAGGCAGCGTATTTCGACCTGACGAAAGATGAAACCGACTACGACGCCGCCCTGCTGGTCGGCGCAAGCCAAGGAGCCTGACATGAACACTGCGACCGTGACCCTCGATGCGACTCACCTCACCGCCGCAGCTTCGCCGATGCGCACTTCGAAGACCAGGCGAGCTGTGAACGCCGAGTGGACCAAGCTCCGTACGCTGCCATCGACGTGGCGTACCGCAGTCATCGCCACTGTCCTGTCGATCGCCCTGGGAGCGATTCTGTGCGTCTCCCAGGCGCAGCAATGGGCGAGCATGACTGCCCAACAGCGCCGCATCTTCGACCCGACTTCGTGTTCGCTGTTCGGCGTCGTGTTCGTCGGCGCCATGATGCTCGCGGCCTTGGGCGTGCGGTCCGTCGCTGGGGAGTACTCGACGGGGATGATCCGGTCCACATTCACCGCCACGCCGACCCGACGTCGGGTATTGGCAGCCAAAGCTGGCGTCACCGCGGCGTTCGTGTTCCCCGTGGCTCTGCTCGCCGACATCGTGAGCTTCCAGGTCGGACAGCAGATATTCACCGGCAAGCACCTCGAAGTGTCCTGGGATCACGCCGGTGTGCTGCAGGCGGTGGTCTTCGGAGCCGTCGCCGTGAGCCTCATCGCGGTCATCGGGGTAGGTCTCGGCGGACTCATCCGGCACACCGCCGGCGCGACCACTGCGCTGGTGCTGCTCATCGTCGGAGGCGTCACGCTCGGCCAGTTACTACCGGCGGGCCTTCGTCAGTACGTGCCCGGAACCGTGTTTCAGGCCGCCGTCACTGTGCACCGTTCGGCCGGACTCCTCGAGCCACGCGCAGCCGTCGCGGTCCTCGCGACATACGCCGCCATCGTCCTCGCGGCGGCGGCGATTCGAATCGGCCACCGCGACGCGTGAGTCGCGCGAGCGGGTCAGCTGGCTTGCGCGTGCGGGATCCAGCGGAGTCGGTGGCGCACGAGCGCGCCGACAACCCCGCCCGGCTGTGGCCGCGCGAAGTAGTAACCCTGCCCGATGTCGCAGCCGAGCGCGGTGAGCTCGCGCAACTGCTGGTCGGTTTCGATTCCTTCGGCGGTCACCGCGAGCCCGAGCGCGTGACCGAGTTTCACGACCGCGTCGACAATTGCACTGTCGTCGGGATTCTGGCCGAGACCGTCCACGAACGTCTGGTCGATCTTCAAGCAGTCGACCGGGAGATGCTTCAAGTAGCCGAGCGACGACTGGCCGGTGCCGAAGTCGTCGATCGCGAGCCGCACACCGAGTGCGCGCAATGCGTGCAGCGCGTCGGAGCAGAGCTCGGGGTCGTCCATCAGCATCGACTCGGTGACCTCGAGCGCAAGCGACGACGGCGCGATGCCCGAGGCCGCGAGCGCACGGCTGACGGTGTCGACAAGGTCGGGATGCGCGAGCTGGCGCGCTGAGAGGTTCACCGCCACGACGAGCGGTTCGAGTTCGGGGGTCGCGGCCTTCCAGCGTGCGGCCTGCCGGCAGACCTCCTCGATCACCCAGGCTCCGATGGGAACGATCAGCCCGGATTCCTCGGCACGTGCGATGAACTCGTCGGGCTCGAGCAGTCCGCGGGTGGGGTGCCGCCAACGGATGAGGGCCTCGAAACCCACCACAGCCGCGTCGGTGAACTCGACCTGCGGTTGGTAGAACACTTCGAACTCTTGGTCGCGCACGGCGCGGTGCAGGTCGTTGACCAGTTCGAGCTTGGCGATCGCCTCGGTGCGCATCGCGTCGTCGAATACCTCGACCCGGTTGCGCCCTCCCGACTTGGCGGCCAGGAGCGCGGCATCGGCGTCGCGCAGCATCCTCGCCGACTCGTCGCGAGCGTCCGACGCGAGCACGAGACCGGCGCTGGCGTGGAGCACCACTTCGCCATCCTCGCCGATCGGGATCGGATCGGTGATTGCCGCCACCACGCGCCGCGCCACAGCAAGTGCGTCGTCCATCGCGGCGACGTCGCCACACACGATCGCGAACTCGTCGCCGCCGAGACGCGCCACCCAGTCGCCGAAGCGCAACACGTCTTCGAGCCGACGTGCGATCGTGCAGATCACGTCGTCGCCGACAGTATGACCGAGGCTGTTGTTGATCATCGTGAACTCGTCGAGGTCCACGAGGATCAGCGCGACGCGCGTGTCGAAGTCGTCGATGTGCGGCAACACACCGCTCAACCGCTCGTGGAACGTCGCCCGGTTCGCGAGACCCGTGAGCTCGTCGTAGCGCTGCAAGAAATCGAGTTGCGCGGCAACCTCGACGCGTGCGGTCACCTCGTGGGCAGTACCGATGTACTGCACCGGACGGCCGTCACGGTCGAACACCGGCGCCACCACCATCTCGAACACCCGGCCCGGGAACGTGAGCGGGTCCTCGAACGTGATCGACGTGGCGGCCGCGGAGGCCTGCTCCAAATACGGCTCGGCCAGCGCGACCGAACCGAGCGGGAGGCACTCCTCGGGAGGGTGCGCGATGTGCTCGTCACCGAGCAATGACCGGTATGCGGCATTCACGTACGTGCAGTGGAACGCCGACGGCTCGTGGCGGTCGATGAGTTCCAATACGAACGTCGGTACTGGGACCCGGTCGAACGCGACGTACGCGCTCGGATCGAGTGGTCCGCGGAGCTTGAGCGTGCGTGCTGTGGCATGCGATGGCATGGCATGTCGGGCGTCAACTGGGAACGACTCGGCCCGATGGGTCGTTGATGTCTCATCGGATGCCGAACGGCCCAGTTGACAGTGCGCGCGAGGTTGGTGCAGCTCATTCGCGACCGTCACCGAGCGCGCGAGACGAGCGGGGCACGCCAGAACGAATGCGGAGCAGCATGCGGAGCGTCCATAAGCTCTCAGACATGCCGCGATGGCTGACTGGCCGAACGCCGTGAACTGCCCGGCGTGCGGCGAGAACGTGCCGGCGGGCGCGAGGTTCTGCCCCGATTGCGGTCACGCGCTGTTGCGCCGGCCCGACGAGCGCCGTCTCGTCACGGTGTTGATGGCCGACATCGTCGGCTTCACCGCGCTGTCGGAGACGAGCGACCCGGAGACGGTGAAGAACCTCGTCGACCGTTGTTTCCAAGCACTCGTCGACGTGATCACCACGTACGGTGGCAGCCTCGACAAGATCGTGGGCGACCAGATCGTGGCGCAGTTCGGTGCGCCCACCGCGCATGAAGACGACGCGGAACGAGCAGTGCGCAGCGCGGTCACGATGCGCGACGCGCTCGAACAGGTCGCGAGCGAGACCCACCACCGCTTCGCGTTGCGCATCGGCATCAACACCGGCGAAGTGCTCGTGGGCGCGATGCGCGCGGGCGGCGACCCCACCGTGATGGGCGACGTGGTGAACACCGCGAGTCGTCTGCAGACGTCGGCCGAGCCCGGCCAGATCATCGTGGGCCACGCCACGTATCTCGGGACGCGCAACGTGGTGCGCTACGACGAGTTGGGCGCGCTCGAAGTGAAGGGTCGGGGCGAGACCGTGCAGGCGTGGGCGCTCGCCGAGGTGACGCGGCCACCGGGCCGGCCGCGGCGCGCACGTCGGGCCTCGCTCGTAGGGCGCGACCCCGAGATGGGCACGCTGCGCCACGCCTACAAAGTGACCACCACGCGACAGCGAGCGCAGCTCGTGCTGATCCTCGGCGACGCCGGCGTGGGCAAGACGCGCATCGCGCACGAGCTCGCCACCGAGGTGAGCTGCGAGCAAGGTGCGCGCGTCGTGGTGGGCCGCTGCGCGCCCTACGGCGAATCGAACGTGTGGGCGCCGATCTCCGAAGCGCTGCGTGCGCTGTGCGGGCTCGACGACGAGGAAGCGTTGCACGGCCGGCGCGACGAACTGCGCGGCGCGGTGCAGTCGGTCACCGGCATCCCCGATGCCGCACCCGAGCTCGACCGCATCGTCGACGGCGTGCTCTACATGACCCACGGAGTCACCAAGCCGGGCGTCGACCCTGGCCGTGCGCGCGACGACGCGATCCGCGCCGCAATGGCGATGTTCGAGGCGTGCGCGCAACAGCGGCCGCTCGTGCTGATGCTCTCCGACGTGCACTGGGCCGACGATCTCGTGCTCGGCGCACTCGCGCGATTCCTCCGCCGGCTCGGCACCGCGCCGTTCCTGTTGCTGGCGACGGCGCGCCCCGACTTCGAGCAACGCTGGGCACCCCCTGTCGGCTACCACAACGTCACGGTGCTGCACCTCGACCCGCTCGACGGCGAGGCGACGGCCGAGCTGGCGCGCGAGCTCTACGGCGACACGATCGACGACAGCATGGTTGCGTTCTTCCAGGAACGCAGCGGCGGCAACCCGTTCTTCGTGGAAGAGCTCGTGTCGCTCGTGTGCGACACCGACGGCGGTCGGGATCGCAGCGCCGAACGTCTGGGCACGTTGCCGGCCACGCTGCACGGCCTCATCGCCGCGCGTCTCGACGCGCTCCCCACCGACCTGCGCAGCGTGGTCGAAGACTTCGCGGTGGTCGGCGCGCACGGTCCCACGGCGACCGCGCTGCTGCTCTCGGGTCGCGACGCCACGGTGTTGCGCGAGCTCCTCGCACGCGACCTGCTCGAGGTGGACGGCGACGAGTACCACTTCAAGTCGGAGCTCGTGCGCCAGGTCGCCTACTCCACGCTCACGAAGGGCGAGCGGGCGCGCCGGCACGAGGCGCTGGCGTCGCAGCTCGACGCCACCGTCGAGAGTCACGTCGACCAGATCGCGCACCACCTCGCATGCGCGGCCGAGATGATCGACGAAGTCGGCCCGGCGTTCGGCGCCACCGATGGCATCCGCGATCGCGCGCTCGCGAGTCTCGCCAAAGCCGCACGGCGCGCCGAGGAGCGCGAGAACTTCATCGCCGCCGGGCGGTTCTGGGAGCGTGCGCTGCACCTCATGGGCAGCGAGCCGGGTGAGCTGCGCTGGGAAGCCTTGCTCGGTCGCGCCCGCGCCCGCGACGCGTTCCGATTGTTGCACGAGGCGCGCGACGACGCGATGGTGGTGCTCGAGGAGGCCACCGGACTCGCGTCCGACATGTGGCAGAGCCAGGCGCACGTGACGCTCGGCCGGGTCGAGGCCGACGCGGCCAACTACGAAGCCGCGGAGCACCACTACGGCCAGGCCGTCACCTTGCTCCGCTCGCTCGGCGACGAGTCGGGCGTGGCCGACGCGTTGCGCGGGCTCGGCGTGATCCGCTTGTTCCAAGGTCAGCTCGAAGAGGCCGAACGGCTGGTGTCGGACGCGCTTGCGTCGTTCGTGGCCGCGGGCGACCGACGCGGGGAGGCCTGGGCGCAGCAGAACCTGGCGATGATCGCCTTCTTCCACGGCGCCAACACCGATGCCGAGGAGCGCCTGCTGCAATCGGCCGACCTGTTCGGCGAGATCGGCGACTGGGGCGGTGTGGGCTGGGCGCTCGGCATGCTCGCCTTCGTGCGCTTCAACCAGGGCGAGCTCGACGAAGCCGAACGGCTCGCGCACCAGATCTCGGTGGAGGCCGGCGAGACCGGGAGCCGCTGGGCCGAAGGAATGATGGAGGTGCTCCTCGCCGACATCGCGATCTGGCGCGGCCGCGCCGAGGAGAGCGTCGAGCGGGCCCGCGCCGCGGTGGCGATGTTCACCGAGATGGGCGACCACTGGGGCATGGTGCAAGCGATCGCACCCGCAGCCCGCGCGCTCTCCACGCTCGGCCGCTTCCGCGACGCCGACGAGATGCTGGCGCTCCTCGACCACGAGTCCGAGCACCTGCCCGACACCACGATGCGCACGGTCACGCACATGATCCGCGGCGCGGTGCTCGTGGAACGGGGCGAGTGCGAAGCGGCGATCGCGCAGTTCGCAATGGCCGACGAGCTCGCCGGCGACCGCGACACGGTCGGCAACGTCGATCGGGTGCTGTTGTCGGGTCTTGCCGAGGTGCAGGCCGGCCGGCCCGACATCGCGATCGAGCTCGCCGAGCCCACATTCGAGACGCAGACCAACCCGGGCCCGCGCGCCGCGCTCGGCGGGCTCCTCACGCTCGCCTACGCTGCGGCGCGCCGCCCCGAGGACGCGCTCCTGATGGCAGGCGCGCTCGACGACCTGCAGCGCGGCACGTTCATGGACCGCCTGCTCGCGCGTTGGGGCTCGGCGATTGCCCACGCGCAACTCGGCGACACCGCGCAGGCCGTCGCCGAGGTCGACGCGGCGTCGGCCATCGCCTACGGCACCGACTCGCGTGTGGTGCGCACCGTCGCCACGGTCGCCCGGTCGCGGTTGTTCGACGTGCTCGGTGTACCCGCCGCCGCCGAAGCCGCGAACGAAGCAAGCCTGGCGCTCTACGCCACCAACATCACCGCGGCCGGCTGGGTGTCGGCGTTCACCGCCGCCTTCGCCCCCGCCGGCTAGCGAGCGACCAGTCGCGCCGGGCGTCGTAGCGCCATACACAGCGCGGTCCTGCGACACCCCGGGCGTCGTGAAGCGTCG
>DASXZO010000131.1:0-2734 GCA_036501845.1 Acidimicrobiia bacterium
GTGGGCGTGGTGGTCGCGAGCGCGATCAGCGACGGCAACGAGCGCCTGCGCATGGTGGTCGAACCGCAGATCCTGGTGGCCGCCGCAACCGCGTTCGTCGCGCTCGAGGCACGTCTGCACAGTCGGAGTCGCAATAGGAAACACGACCCGAATCACAAGGTGCCCGAGCAAGCCGCGTCGAGCTGACCTCGCGCGCATCTCAGCTCGTTCGGATGGGTGGTGGTCGTCGCGTATTCGCACCCGCGCGTTTCGCGGATCAGTCGCGGCGCGGAAACAGCTGAGCCGACCCGCTCAGAGCGCGAGTTGGTGGTGGTCGATGTGGAGTTGGTGCATGGTCGACTGCACGTGCTCGGACACCGATCGTTCGCGCACTGCACTCGCGAGTGCCTGCAGCACGACGTCCTGCTGATCGCGCGACAGCGTGGGATACAGCGGCAGCGTGAGCAGGCCCTCGTACACGCGCTCGGTGACCGGGTAGTCGTAGTGCGTGTAGCCCAGCGACTCGTAGATCGGGTGGCGGTAGATCGGCACGTAGTGCACCTGCACGCCGATGCCGGCGGCGCGCATCGCCTCGTACACACGCGCGCGGTCGGGAACCCACACGGGGAACAGGTGATAGGCGTGGCGCCAGCCCGGCATGGCGGCGGGCGGTGCATACACGTCGGGAAGCGCCATCTCGATGAGTCGACGTCGATAACGGTCGGCGAGCGCGCCGCGCAGGGCGATGAAGTTGCCGAGCTTCGAGAGTTGCGAGCGGCCGAGTGCGGCGTGCACGTCCGACAAACGGAAGTTGTAACCGAGGCTCTCCGCCGCGTACGTCCAGCCGCCTTGCTCGGGTGTGGGCACGGTGCCGAACGAGCGGAAGCGCCGCAACGCAGTGGCGAGCTCGTCGGAGTTCGTGGTCACCGCGCCACCTTCGGCCGACGTGACCGCCTTCACCGGATGGAACGAGAACACGGTCATGTCGGAGTGCGCGCAGTTGCCCACGGGGCCGTCGGGCGTGCGAGCTCCGAGCGCGTGGCACGCGTCCTCGATCACCACGCGAGGGCGCGAGGCAAGTGACGACAGGTCGCACGGCAGACCGCCGTAGTGCACCGCCACGAGCGCGTCGCAGCGTTGGGTGCCGATCGCAGACACGTCGAGGTTCCACGTGGTGACGTCGATGTCGACGAAGCCCACTTGCGCGCCCACATAGCGCGCACAGTTCGCGGACGCCACGAACGACAACGGCGACGTGAGCACGCGATCACCGGCGCCAACGCCGCCCGCGGCCATCGCTGCGTGCAGTGCTGCGGTGCCGTTGCAGAAGACAACGGCGTGCCGGGCGTCGACGCGCTCGGCGAGTGCCTGCTCGAACTCCTCGACCGCGGGCCCCTGCGTGAGCCAGTCGCTGCGCAGCACCTCGACCACGGCGTCGATGTCGGCCTGGTCGATCGATTGTCTGCCGTAGGGAATCATCGTTGCTCGGTCCTCACGTTCAGTCGACCTCATGTCCCATGTACACGTAACCGGTTCGTTGAGTGATTCAGGCCGCGGCCTTTGAGCCGAACCTCAGGAGTCCGGAGAGTTCGTCGGTGGTGAGCCACCAGTCGTTCCCGTCACTCGAGTACACGAAGCCGTCGGGCACCGGTGAACCGGTCACCTGCGGCCCGCGCTCGTCCCACCACACGTGCTCGGGCAGCACCACGTACACCTCGCCGGCATCGATCGCGTGGCGCGACTCGTCGGTGGTGAGCATCAGCTCGTGAAGCTTTTCGCCGGGCCGGATTCCCACGACCTGTTGTGGGAGCCCGGGCCCGATCGCCTCGGCGAGGTCGGTGACGCGCATCGACGGGATCTTCGGGATGAACACTTCGCCGCCGGTCATGTGTTCGAGCGCGTACAGCACGAGATCGACCGCTTGCGGGAGCGTGATCCAGAAGCGAGTCATGCGCTCGTCGGTGATCGTGAGCCGCCCGTCGTCGGCGGCCTGGCGCTGGAACACCGGCACCACGGAGCCGCGTGAGCCCACGACGTTGCCGTAGCGCACGCACGCCAGGCGGGTGGACGACTGCGCCGCGTAGGCGTTGCCCTGCACGAAGATTTTCTCGGCACAAAGCTTGGTCGCACCGTAGAGATTCACCGGGTTGACGGCCTTGTCGGTCGACAAAGCCACAACTCGGTCCACCTTGGCGTCGATGGCGGCGTCCACCACGTGCTGGGCCCCCAGCACGTTGGTGCGCACGGCCTCGAACGGGTTGTACTCGCACGCCGGCACCTGCTTCATGGCGGCTGCGTGCACGATCACGTCGCACCCCTCGGCCGCCCGCGACATCCGCGAGCGGTCGCGTACGTCACCGATCAGATAGCGAACCTGGGCGTCGCCGAAACGGGTCCGCAGCTCCGACTGTTTCAGCTCGTCGCGGGAGTAGACGCGCACGACCACATCGGGCCACTCGTCGAGCACCCGCTCGAGGAAGGCGTTGCCGAAGCTCCCCGTGCCGCCGGTCAGCAGGATCGTGGCACCACCCAGGTCGAGGTTCGTGGGCTTCACACGCTCACCTTTCGTTAGTCTTGTTCGTCGAGCGGCGACGCGCCGCTGATCATGCGGGTGACGCGCTCGCCCACTTCGGCGAGCACCGGTTCCCACGAGCTGTCGACGCGGCGGTTGATGCATTCCACCGACGCGAACCACGGCAACTGTCCGGTGCCGCACTCGGCCCAGTCGCCCACGTTCCCAATCGCCAGAGTCGGC
>DASXZO010000132.1:0-20899 GCA_036501845.1 Acidimicrobiia bacterium
CACCGCGGCGAGCATGCCCACCAGCGCGAGCTGGTACTGGCCGGCGTCGACCGCGGCACGGAAGATCGTGAGCTTGGCGATGAAGCCGCCGGTGAACGGCACGCCGGCCTGCGCGAGCAGGAACAGCGTGAGCATGCCGGCGATCACCGGCGCGCGATGCGCCAGCCCGCGATAGTCCGAGATGTCGTGGTGCGTATCGCCGCGATGGTTCACCACTTGCACCACGCCGAACGCGCCGATCGCCATCACCGCGTACACGAGGAGGTAGAAGAGCGCCGCCTGCGTGCCCGGGAAGCGCGTCGAGCTGCCGCCCGCGTCGGCCACCTGCACGCCGATCAACACGTAGCCCGCGTGCGAGATCGACGAGTACGCGAGCATGCGTTTGACGTCGGTCTGGATCGCGGCGGCGATGGTGCCGACGAGCAGTGACGCCACCGCGAGCACGTACACGATCGGCCGCCAGTCGGACGCGAACGTCACGAAGCTGCCGGCGAAGATCCGTAGCAACGCTGCGAACGCCGCGACCTTGGTTGCGGCGGCCATGAACGCGGTCACCGGTGTGGGCGCGCCCTGGTACACGTCGGGGGTCCACATGTGGAATGGCACCGCCGCAACCTTGAAGCCGAGCCCCACGAGCAGCAGCGCGACGCCGGCGAGCAACAGGCCGTGCTTGCCGCCGGGGTTCGCCGCGAGGTACTGCGCGATCCCCTGGTGCGCGTTGTCGCCCGAGCCGAAGCCGGCGAGCGATGTGGTGCCGGTGGCGCCGTACGTGAGCGCGATGCCGTAGAGGAAGATCGCCGACGAGAACGCGCCGAGCACGAAGTACTTGAGCCCGGCCTCCTGCGACTCCGACCGGCGCCGGTCGAACGCGGAGAGGATGTAGAGCGCGATCGAGAACAGTTCGAGCGCCACGAACACGAGGATGAGGTCGTTGGCGTGCGCCATCACCATCATGCCGGTGGCCGCGAGCAGTAGCAGCACGAGGAACTCTGGCGTCTCGAGTTGTTCGCGCTTCAGGTATCCGATGGCGAGCAGCGCGCCGAGCGTGGCCGCGATCAGCACGACCGCTTGTACGAACACCGCGAGGCCGTCGACGGCGATCGCGCCGTTGAACGTGACGTAACACGCCTCGTGCAGCCCGGCGCAGATGTGGCGGTCGTCGTTGACGATGCGCCATTCGTTGCACACGAACGCCGCGGCCGTTGCGAGACCGATGAACGCGGTCGCGATCGACAGCCGGCGCACGAGCTCGCCGCGCGTGCGCAGTGTGGCGCGCAGGATCACGATCAAGAGCGCGGCCCCGAACATCGCAATGATCGGAGCGATGATCGGCCAGTCGACGCGCGGTGTGGCCACGGCGGCGAGCAACACAGACAGTTTCACTTTCCTGTGTCCTTCTCGCTCGCGGCGACGCTGGCCGGTGACGGCGGCACCGGCTCGTGATAGCCGGTGCTCTGGCTGATATGCGTCATGAGGTCGTGCACCGCCACCTCGGTGCGGTCGAACAACGGCTTCGGATAGAAGCCGAGGAACAGGCTGATCAACAGCAGCGGCACGACCGTGGCCGCCTCGCGGAAGCCGATCTCGCGCACGTGCACGTTCTCGCCTTCCGGTTCACCGGTGAACGCCCGCTGGAACGCCCAGAGCAGGTACACCGCCGCAAGGATCACACCGGTGGTGGCCGCGACGGCCCACCAGCGGCGTGTGATGAAGGTGCCGAGCAACGACGTGAACTCGCCGACGAAGCCCGAGAAACCGGGAAGCCCGATCGACGCGAACGTGGCCGCGAGGAACAGGCCCGACAGGATCGGCACCGCCTTCCACAAGCCGCCGAAGTCGTCGATGCGGCGCGTGTGCCGGCGGTCGTAGAGCATGCCCACGAGCAGGAAGAGTGCGCCGGTGGTGAGGCCGTGGCTCACCATCGTGAACAAGCCGCCCTGTATGCCCTGCGTGGTGAGCGCGAACGTGCCCATCACCACGAAGCCGAGGTGCGCCACCGACGAATAGGCGACGAGACGTTTCAGGTCGGGTTGCATCGTCGCCACGATGGCGCCGTAAATGATGCCGATCACCGCGAGGGTGAGCATCAGCGGCGCGAAATAACGGGCCGCGCTCGGGAACATCGGGATCGCGAAACGCAGGAACCCGTACGTGCCCATCTTGAGCATCACGCCGGCCAGCACCACCGAGCCCGCAGTGGGCGCCTCGGTATGCGCGTCGGGCAGCCAGGTGTGCAGCGGGAACAGGGGCACCTTCACCGCGAAGCCCACCGCAAAGCCGAGGAACAACAGGTCGGCGGTGGTCGACGTGAGATGGCCCTTGGCCGACGCCCATTGCGTGAGCACGCCGATGTCGAACGACCAGGAACCAGTGGCGTGGGCGTGGAGGTACGCGACCGTGAGGATGCCCACGAACAAGAAGGCCGAGCCGGCCATCGTGTAGAGGAAGAACTTCATCGCCGCGTACGACGTGTTGCCGTGACCCCAACCGGCAATGAGGAAGTACATCGGCACGAGCACGAATTCGAAGAACAGGAAGAACAGCAGCAGATCGCGTGCGGTGAACACGCCGATCATTGCGGCTTCGAGCAACAGCATCCATGCGGTGAACGCCTTGGCGTTCTCGACTTGCGCGCTCGCGAGTAGGCCTATCGGGAACAAGAGGCCGGTGAGCACCACCATGAACAGGCTGATGCCGTCGATCCCGAACGACATCCGCACGCCGAGGAAGTTGATCCATGCGTGCGAATCGGCGAACTGGTAGCCGTGCAGCGTCTTGTTGAAGTTGAGCAGCAGGAACACCGACATGCCGAGCACGATCATCGACGCCACGTAGCCGGCGATGCGGGTGTACTCCGGCCGCGTGCGGGGCAGGAGCATCGTGACCACCGCGCCGGCGACCGGGACGAGGATCATCACGAGCAGCACCGGCGGGAACGCCGCAAAGCGATGCGTCTCGAACATCGGCGTCACGGCCGCTGCCACCGTTCCGACCGCGGCCATCAGGTCACCCTCGTGAGCATGAAGATGAGCAGCAACGCGGTGCCGCTGGCGATCGCGAGCGCGTAGTTCCGCACCCGACCGGTCTGCAACGAACGCAGGCCGCCGCCGGCTTCCTGCACGATGCGCCCGATCCCGTTCACCGCGCCGTCGATCACACCGCGGTCAATGCCCTCGGACAGGAACCGCCCGAACGCGGTGACCGGTCCTGACACGATGCGAGCGATCGCGGCGTCGAAGTAGTACGCGTGCTGCAGCACGCGTCCCACCACACCGAGGCGGCGCTCGGCCGGATCGACGAGGTCGTCGGGCAGCCCGGCCCGGTACACCGACACGCCCACGAAGATGCCGACCAAGGCAACCAGCACCGCGATCGCCGAGAGCAGCAACGCCAGACCGAACGACGGCGCGGTGAGCTCCGGAGCGCCGCGCAGCGACGGTTCGAGCCAGCCCGTGAGGAACTCGAGGTGCTGCTGCGTGAACGGCAGCGCGAGCAGCCCGCCGACCGCAGATAGGGTCGCGAGGATCACGAGCGGGAACAACATCGTGGGCGGCGACTCGTGCGGTACCGCGTCGTGTTCACGTTCTTCGACACCGGCCTCGGCGTCGTGGTGGGTGTCGGTCGTCGCACCCGCGTGCGTGTCGGCGTGCGCCTCGACACGCGAGTTGCCGTAGAACACGAGCCACACCTGGCGGGTCATGTAGAACGCGGTGAGAATGGCCGCGGCAAGGCCCACTGCCCACAACGCCTTGCCCGAAGCGCCGCCCGAGTACCACGCCTTACCGAGGATGTCGTCCTTCGACCAGAAGCCCGCGAAGGGTGGCACGCCGGCGATCGCGAGCCAGCCGAGGATGAACGTGCCCGCGGTGACCGGCATGAACTTCTTCAGGCGGCCCATCTTGCGCATGTCCTGCTCGTTGTGCAGACCGTGGATCACCGAGCCGGCACCGAGGAACAGGAGCGCCTTGAAGAAGGCGTGCGTGACCATGTGGAAGATCGCGGCGCTGTAGGCGCCCACACCGGCGGCGAGGAACATGTAGCCGAGCTGGCTGATCGTGGAGTACGCCAGCACCTTCTTGATGTCGTTCTGTCGTACCGCAACGGTGGCCGCGCCGAGCGCGGTGAGCGCACCGATCCACGCCACCACGGTGCCCGCGTGCAGGCCCGATCCCATCCGTGACAGGTCGAAGAAGGCATGCGATCGGCACACGAGGAACACGCCGGCGGTGACCATCGTGGCCGCGTGGATGAGCGCCGACACCGGCGTGGGGCCTTCCATCGCGTCGGGCAGCCAGATGAACAGCGGGAACTGGGCGCTCTTGCCGACGGCGCCGAGGAACAGCAGGAGCGCGATCGCCGTCGTGGTGGTGTGCGTGATGTGCAAGGTGCCGGCCGACACGAACCGCGAGTAGTCGAGCGTGCCGAACTTCGAGAAGATCAGGAACATCGCGAGCATGAACCCGAAGTCGCCGATGCGGTTCACCACGAACGCCTTCTTGCCGGCGACGGCCGCGGAGTTGCGCTCGAACCAGAACGACACGAGCAGGTAGGAGCACAGCCCCACACCCTCCCAGCCCATGAACGTGACGAGGAAGTTCGAGCCGAGAACGAGCACGAGCATCGACGCCGCGAACAGGTTGAGATAGGCGAAGAAGCGCGAGAACCGCGCGTCGCCGTGCATGTAGCCGATCGAATAGATGTGGATCAGCGTGCCGATCCCGGTGACGAACAGGATCATCGTCACCGACAGCGGGTCGGTGAGGAAGCCGAAGTGCACCGCGAACGAACCCGTGCCCGCGAACCAGCGCCACAGCGTGTAGGTGTGCTCGCGGTGATCGGGCTTCTGTGACCACAGCGCGGCGAGAATGAAGATCGACCACACGAAGCTGAGGCCGATCATCGCCGTGCCGAGCCAGCCTGCCTTCGGTTCGCCGATGCGCTTGCCGAACAGCAAGAGCACCACAGCACCGAGCGCAGGCAGCGCCGGGATGACCCACGTGAAGTCGAGCAGTCGTTCCATGTCGGTCCGGCGTCAGCCCTTCATCAGGTCCACGTCGTCGGCGGTGACACCTTGGCGCCGCCGGAAGATCGCCACGATGATCGCCAGACCCACGGCCACCTCGGCCGCCGCGACGATCAACGTGAAGAACACCGCGGCCTGCCCGGCCGCGTCGTCGAGGTCCTTGGCAAACGCCACGAACGTGAGGTTCACCGCGTTCAGCATCAGCTCGACGCACATGAACATCACGATCGTGTTGCGGCGCAGCAAGAGACCGGTGGAACCGATCGTGAACAGCAGCGCACCCACCACGAAGTAGTGCTGCGTGCCGATGACCACCCCCAACATGTCACTCATGTCGATCCCACGGGCTCATGCGGTGGTCTCCGTGCGGCGCGGCCGCTGGCTGCGGCGCGCGAGGACGACGGCACCGACGACGGCCACCACGAGCAGCACCGCCGTCACTTCGAACGGCCACGCGAACCGGGTGAACAGCACGCGTGCGAGCGGACGGATCGCATCTGTGGCCGGTGCGCCGGACACGGTCTTGCCGCCCACGGTGGGCACCGCGTTGATCGGGAACCCACCCGCAGTGTGCGCGCCGGTCTGCCAGTGCCCGAGCGTGAGCACGAGCAGCGCGACGAAGCTCGCGACTCCGACGAGTATCGCGACCGGTCTCTGGAACGTGTGCTCGCTCGAGAACGCGGGTTCACCGCGATCGGAGCCGAGCAGCATGATCACGAACAGGAACAGCACGACGATCGCGCTCGCATACACCACGATCTGCACGATCGCCACGAGGGGCGCGTCGAGGCCGAGGAAGAACCCGGCCATCGTGACCATCGTCATCACGAGGAACAACGCGGAGTGCACCGGGTTGCGCGCAACCACTACCCCGAGCGCGCCCGACACCGCGATGATCGCGAATACGAAGAACAACACCGGGTTCACGAAGGATCCCCATGCCCGTGGGTGTCGTCGTCATCGAGCTCTTCGTCGGCCTGCTGGCCGTGCTCGGGCTGGCGCACACCGAAGCCGAGTTCGCCCGACCACTGCACGCGATCCTCGTAGTCGGCCCGACCGCCCGGCGCGGTGGCGCGCATCCACGCCGATGTGTCGTCGTCCTCGTGACCGAGCCACAGCTCCCACGGCTGGCGCCGGGCGCGACCGTCGTCGTTCACGACGAGCTCGTTCTTCGTGTAGATCGCGTCGGCGCGGTTCGTGAAGCTGAACTCGAACAGCTTGGTCTCGGTGATCGCCTCGGTGGGGCAGGCCTCCACGCACATGTCGCAGTGGATGCAGCGCAGGTAGTTGATCTCGTACACGAACCCGTAGCGCTCGCCCGGGCTCACCGGCGCGTCGGTGGGGTTGTCCTTCCCGCGCACGTAGATGCAGCGAGCCGGGCATACGCCGGCACAGAGCTCGCAGCCGATGCACTTCTCCATTCCGTCCTCGTAGCGATTGAGGACGTGACGGCCGTGCATGCGCGCGGGCTTGGGGTGTTTTTCCTCGGGATACTCGGTGGTGACGCGCTTGCGCCGCCCGAGCTGACTGATGACGACTCCGAAGCCGCGTGCAAGGCCCATCAGCGGAACTCCTCGACCATCTCGCCCGGCCTCGGCATCATCAGCATGAGCAGACCGTAGAGCGCGGCGCCCGCAAGGATCGTGGCTCCGGTGACGAGGAAGACGTTCCAATGGTTGTCGATCGCGAGCTCACGTGCAGTGAGCACGATCACCCACAGCACCGCCAGCTCGATGAGGTACTTCCAGCAGAACGACATGAGGCGGTCGTAGCGCATGCGCGGTGTGGCGGCACGGAGCCACACGGTGCCGTAGGTGAGCGCGATCACCTTGATCGCGAACCAGAAGATCGGCATGAGCCACACGTTCACCACGCCGAGCGCGCCGAGCTTCGCCGGCCACAGTTCCGGGCCACTCGGACCGCCGAGGAACAACGTGACCGTCACCGCCGACATCGTGATGATGTTCATGAACTCGGCAAGAAAGAAGATCGCGAAGCGGATACCCGAGTACTCGGTGACGAAGCCGCCGACGAGCTCTTGCTCGGCCTCGACGAGGTCGAACGGCGGATGGTTCGTCTCGGCGAGTGCGGCGATCACGAAGATCACGAACGGGATCAGCACCGTGGGGAACAGATTCCAGTGCCGCCAGAGCGAGCTGGGTCCTGTCCACGCCTGCTGATCCACGATGGCGCCGATCTGCAGCGTGCCGGTGTGGATGAGCGCGGCGAGGATGCCGAGCCCGAACGCGGCCTCGTACGAGAGCATCTGCGCCGACGCGCGCACCGAACCGAGTAGCGGGTACTTGGAGCCGCTCGACCAACCGGCGAGCATCACGCCGTACACACCGATGCCCGACATGGCGAGGATCCACAGCGCGCCGAACGGCAGGTCGGCAACCTGCAGCCGCGTCTGGTGGCCGAACATGCTCACCACGCCACCGATCGGGATCACGCAGAACATCAAGAACGCCGGCATGATCGACAGGTACGGCGCGATGCGGAACACCGGGCGGTCGGCGGTTTCGGGAACCACCTGCTCCTTGAAGAACAGCTTGATGCCGTCGGCGAGCGTCTGCAGCACGCCGAACGGACCGGCGCGCTCGGGGCCGACGCGGTTCTGCATGTCGGCGATCCACTTGCGCATGCCCCAGATGTAGAGGAGCACCGAGACCAGGAGCAGCACGAAGGCCACGAGCACCTTGACCGCGATGATGCCGAGCACACCCCAAGAGAAGTGGCCCGCCGTCAGCGGGTCGGGAAGGCCCGGCACGTACGCGCCGGTCAGGGCGAGGAGGCTCGTCACCGCACCGTCTCCACGCGCACGTCGGTGACGGGCGCGGCCGCGTCGATGAGCGCGCTGGCGGTGTCGGCGCCTTCCATGGCGAGCTGCGCGGTACCGGGTGCGACACCGCGCACTGCGCGCACGGGCACCGTGAGCGTGGTGTGCGCGCTCGTGACCTTCACCACGGTGCCGTTCGTGACACCGAGCCGCTGCATGTCGGGCGCGGCCACGAGCAGCTCGACTGCGTGCTTCAGGTTGTGTACCGACGCCGAGTGTTCCACGGTGGCACCGTGGTCGTAGAGCGGGCGACCGCTCACGAGGCGCAGCGCGTAGGCGTCGGTGCCAGGCATGTGGAGGTCGGCCACCTCGCGGTCCCACACGAACAAATCATGCGGCGCGGCGCCCAGCGCCTCGGCCGTGAGCGGCGCCGCCGCAACATCGGCATCGTCGGATTCGGGCTCGCGGGCGTCACCGTCGACGACGGCCTGCGGTTCGGGCACGTCGAGCGCGTCGACCTTGATCGGCTCCCACGACGGCTGGTCGGTGAGCGACGTGCCCGGACGGCGCCACACGATCTCGTCGGCATGTTCCGCGAGGGGCAGCACCACGCCGTCGCGCGCGTCGCGCAGCAACAACGCGGTCACACCTGCGAACGCGGGTGCGACGCGAGAAAGCTCGTCGGTGACCTCGTCGACCGTCTCCAAATCGAGGTCGGCACCGAGCCGGAAGGCGAGCTCCACGGCGATGCGCCAGTCGTCCATCGACGCGCCTTCCGGCGACACCTTTTGGTTGAGCGTCTGCACTCGACCCTCGATGTTGCTGACGGTGCCCGACTTCTCGCCCCACAACGTCGACGCGAGCAACACGTCGGCGCGGCGATTCGACTCGTTCACGAACGCGTCGACGGCAATCAAAGTGTCGACGTTCGCGAGCGCGCGCGTGGCGAGATCGCGGTCGACGAAATCACCGACCGGATCGCAACCCACCAGCACGAGCACGCGAACCGCACCGTCGGCCGCCGCACGCAACACGCCTTCGGCGTCGAGGCCGCGCGCCTCGGGCGCGCCGCCCCACACCTCGAGCGCGGTGGCGCGGTCGTCGAGCGCCACGCGGCCCGGGAGCATGCCTGGCGTGAAGCCGGCATCGATCGCGCCGCACACGTTCGAGCGATGAAGGGCCGTGAGGAAGCGCACGTTGGGCAGCGCAGCGAGCGCAGCCGCGGCCTGCATCGTGAACTCCGGCCGCTCGGCAAGGTTCGTGCGGCCGAGGATCACCACGATGTCGCCGTCGCGCGCCTTGATGGCGTCAGCGGCCGCTTTGATGCTGCCGCTCGCATCGGACGGCGCTGTGGTGGTGCCGAGAAGATGTGCCGCGAGCTGCCGGGCCACCTCGTGCTGTTCGCCCGGGCGCGGCGTGAGCGCGTAGCGCACCTCGCTCGTGAGGCCGTGCGTGAACTCGGGAAGCAGGTCGACGATCGGCACACCGAGCTCGCGCGCCGCGCGCCGCACCCGCAGGTGCAGCACCGGCAGCTCTTCTTTGAGGTCGGGGCCGAGCAACACGATCGCCGCGGCGTTGTCGCAGTCGTCGATCGACGCGCGCGGCAGGCCGAGCACCACCTCGGCCGGCAACCCGTCACCGAGCTGGCAGTCGACGTTGTCGGTGCCGAGCACGTCCTTCGCCAAGCGCACCCACGCGTAGGCGTCCTCGTTCGTGCCGCGCGCGCCACCCAGCACCGCGATCGATGCCGCACCGTGGAGGTCGCGCGCCTTGCGCAGCCGCTCGGCCGCGGCGTCGAGGGCCTCCGGCCAACTCACGTCGTTGCCGCCGACGCGCGGTGCGGTGAGTCGAGCGTCGCTGTGCACGTACTCGAAGCCGAAACGCCCGCGGTCGCACAGCCAGCCTTGGTTCACGGGGTCGCTGTCGATCGCGAGTAGTCGCACGAGCCGGTTGCTCGTGCTCTGCAGCGCACCACGGCACTGCACCGCGCATTGTGTGCAGCTCGTCTCGACCGTCTCGAGGTCCCACGGACGGGCCTTGAACCGGTAGGGCTTCGCGGTGAGGGCACCCACCGGGCAGATCTGCACGACGTTGCCGGAGAAGTACGACGCGAAGGGGTGCGACGGGTGGTTCAGCACCTGAGTGCGATCGCCGCGGTCCACGAAGCTGATGAGCGGATCGCCGGCGATCTCGTCGGCGAAGCGTGTGCAACGCGCGCATTGGATGCAACGCTCGCGGTCGAGCATCACCGTTTCGCTGATCGCGATCGGCTTCTCGAAGTGACGTTTCTCCTCCACGAAACGGCTCTCGCCCGGACCGAACGACAGCGTGGTGTCTTGCAGCGGGCACTCGCCACCGCGGTCGCACACCGGGCAGTCGAGCGGGTGGTTCACGAGCAGGAGCTCGAGCACGTCGTCCTGGGCCTGCTTCACCGCCGGGGTCTCGGTGTTGCACACCATCCCGTCGGTGACCTGCACGGTGCACGACGGCGGGAGGCCGCGGATGCCTTCCACCTCCACGAGGCACATGCGGCACATCCCCACCGGCTTCATGCGCTCGTGCCAGCAGAAGCGCGGGATGTAGACGCCGTTGTCCTGCGCGACCTTGATCAGCAGTTCCCCGGGTTGCGCCGCAAAGGTCGCGCCGTCAATCGTGACTTTCACCATTGGTCGCTCCCGCTCTCGGCCGAGCGGCTTCGCGGGCGGGCCTCCGCTTCGCTCCTTGACCTCCGGTCGGGCCCAGTCGAAGTCACGACGAGTTCGCTCACGCGTTCACCTCGATGCGGGTCCGAACGTTGCCGCGGTTGCATGCGGCGTCGACCTCGGGACGGAACCATTTCTGCAGGCTCGCGACCGCGCTCACCGGCGAAGGTCCGAGCGGGCAGATCGTGGTCTGGGTGAACGGCGCGCGCATCACGTCGGGCGAGATCCCCGCGCTGATGTCGAGCAGCGCGTCCATGTCGTCGGGCCGGCCCTGGCCGTGGCTCATGCGGTAGAGCACCTTCTCCAGCCAGCCCGTGCCCTCACGGCACGGCGTGCACTTGCCGCAACTCTCGTGTGAGTAGAACTTGGCGAGCCGCCACGCCACCATGAGCGGATCGGTGTCCTCGTCGTACACCATCACCGCACCCGATCCGAGCGTGGTGCCGAGCTTGGCCGAGATGTCGTCGATGTCGTAGGTCTGGTCGAGGTGCTCGGGCTTGTCGATGAGCCATTGGAACGACGCGCCACCCGGCAGGAAGAACTTCAACTTCTTGCCGCCACGGATGCCGCCGGCGATGTCGTAGATGATGTCGCGGAACGTCATGCCCAGCTCGAGCTCGTACACACCAGGCTTCTCCACGTGACCGCTGATGGCCACCAAGCGCGTGCCGGTGGAACGGTTCACACCGAGCTTGGCGTACTCGGCCCCGCTCATCTGCATGATCTGCACGATGGTGCACAGCGTCTCGACGTTGTTCACCACCGTCGGCTTGCCGTACACGCCCACGTGGATCGGTAGGGGCGGCTTGATGCGCGGCATGCCGCGCTTGCCTTCGAGGCTCTCGATGAGACCACTCTCTTCGCCACAGATGTAGGCGCCGGCGCCGCGGTGCACCACGATGTCGAGGTCGAAGCCCGAACCAAGAATGTTCGTGCCGACGAAGCCCTTGCTGCGAGCGTCGGCCACGGCTTGAGTGACCCGATCGGCCGCGAGCGCCATCTCACCGCGGATGTAGATGAACGCCTTGTTCGACGACATCCGGTACGCCTCGATGCACACACCCTCGATGAGCGCGTGCGGGTCGCCTTCGAGGAGCAAGCGGTCCTTGAAGGTGCTCGGCTCGCCTTCGTCGGCGTTGATCACGAGGTAGCGCGGCCACACGTCGGGCTGGAGCGATTCCCACTTCACCGCGGTAGGGAAGTTCGCGCCACCCCGGCCGCGCAGCCCCGACGTCTTCACCTCGTCGTGCACCCACTGCACGTCGGCGCGCCGCAACACCTCCCGCCACGTGTCGTAGGCACCGTCGGCGAGCGCGCGGTCGATCGTGTAGCTGTCTTCGGGGAACTCACGCACACGCCGCGAGATGATGCGCGTCTCACGAACCTCGACTCCACCCCCGCTCGCCTGCGGCATCGAACGCGTTGGCTGGGCGGGTGCTTCGCGTGCCGCCGGCTCGCGCCCCGAGGGGCTCTGCCGCGGCGGCGGTGCTGGCGTCTCGTCGCTCATAGCTCGCTCTTGCCCCCCGACACGCCACGCGCGGCGCGCACGCCCGACTTGTACTCCTCCACGATCGTCTCCGCCGATTCGTGCGTGACGTGCCCGTGGTAGTCGTAGTTCACCTGCATGAGCGGCGCGCGGTCACACGCCGCGAGGCACTCGACCTCTTCCACGAACACATCCGGGTCGGTGGCGTAGCGATGCTCGAGATGCTCGTAGAGCTCTGGTCCACCGAGCACGAGGCACGTCACGTTGGTGCACACCGACACCACGAGCCGCCCGCACGGTCGCTGCTTGAACATCGTGTAGAAGGAGCACACGCCGAACACGTCGGCCGCCGTGGTGTGGCACGCGTCGGCGATCTCCTCCATCGCCTCGGGGCTCAACCAGTTGTCGGTGTCCTGGGCGAGATGCGCCAGCGGCAGGATCGCCGAATGTGGGTTGGGATACTGGGCCACGATCTCCTGCACCCGCGCGCGATAGCGCTCGCTGCGAGGTGAGGGCGCCACTGTGGTGGGCGCGAGTCGCGTGCTCGAACCTGTGGCCTGCCCCGACGGGTCGATCGGCGGCGAGCCGGGCGGCGTGTCGCGCGGCGGTTCGGTGGGCGTGCCGGGCGGCGTCAACGTCACCGGTCGACTTCTCCCATGATCGGGTCGATCGAGGAGACGATCGCCACGGCGTCAGCCACGAGCGCGTCCTTCACCATCGGACCCATCGCCTGCAGGTTGTAGAACGACGGCCCGCGGATGTGCATGCGCACCGGCCGCGACGTGCCGTCGCTCACCATGTAGCAGCCGATCTCACCGCGCGGGCTCTCCAGCGACGCGTAGGTCTCACCCGCAGGCACGCGGAAGCCCTCGGTGAACAGCTTGAAGTGGTGGATCAGCGCTTCCATCGACTCGTCGATACGGGCGCGCGGCGGCGGTGTGATCTTGAGGTCCTGCACCCGGTAGTCGCCCTTGGGCATGCGCTTCACACACTGCTTCACGATCCGGATCGATTCGCGGATCTCCTCGAGCCGGATCTGGTAGCGGTCGAACACATCGCCGTGGTCGGTGTAGATGATGTCGAAGTCGACGTCGTCGTAACGCAGATAGGGCTGTGCCTTGCGCAGGTCCCAGGCGAAGCCGGTACTGCGCAGGATCGGTCCGGTGATCGAATGCGCGAGGCATTCGTCGGTGGTGATCACGCCCACACCCACGGTGCGCTCGCGCCACACCGGGTTGGCCGAGAGCAGGTCGTCGTATTCACCCACGCCGCGGAGCACGCCCTCGAGCGTGGTGAGCGTCGCCTCTTGCCAACCGTCGGGCAGATCGGCGGCGAGACCGCCGACACGGATGAAGTTGTGGTTCATGCGCAGGCCGGTGATCATCTCGAGCAGGCGCAGCACTTCTTCGCGGTCGCGCCAGCCGTAGAGCATCATCGACACCGCGCCGAGGTCCATACCGTTCGTGGCCTGGAACAACAGGTGCGAGCTGATGCGGTTGAGCTCCACCAGCATCATGCGCATCCACTGCGCGCGCTCGGGCACCTCGATGTCGAGCAGCTTCTCGGCGGCCATGCAATAGACGAGCTCGTTCGACAGCGGCGACGCGTAGTCCATACGCGTGACGTTCGTGCACCCCTGCACGTACGTGAGCTCCTCGCCGGTCTTCTCCATGCCGGTGTGGAGGTAACCGATCACGGCCTTGGCCTGGAGCACAGACTCCGAGTCGAGCTCCATCATGATCCGCAGCACGCCGTGCGTCGACGGGTGCTGCGGACCCATGTTGATCACCATCGTGTCGCCGACTTCGTCCTCGGGCCACGGTGATCCGGTGAGCACCAGGTCGCGCATGGGGCGCAACTCCTGCGCGCCCTCGTCGGTCTGATGGATCAGGCGTTGAGTTTCCTCGTCGATGCTCATCGCGGAGACGGGTCTCCCTTGAACGTGACCGGCACGCGTGCCGGCGCGTCGTCCTTGCGCAACGGCGAACCGACCCATTCGTCGGGCATGAGGATGCGGGTGAGGTCGGGATGCCCGTCGAAAGTGATGCCGAGCAAGTCGAACACCTCGCGCTCACCAAAGTTGACGCCCGGGTACACCGGGGTGATCGACGGGACGGTCGTGTCGCTCGCCGGTACCTCGCAGATCACCCGGATACGCCGGTTGCGCGCGTGGCTGAGGTAGTTCGCCACGACCTCGAAACGTTCGAGCTCGACACCTCCCGGCGCGTGCCGCACGTTGTCGGCGAGATGGTCGACCGCGGTGACGTCGAGGCACATGGTGACCTGCTCTTCGTCGCGCAGCATCGTGGCCACATCGGCGAACACGGCCTTGTCCACGTACACCACCGGCTGGCCGTGACTCTCGTGGAACACCGAACCCTCGAACCGCGCGCAGATCGCCGCGGCCAGCTCGTCGGTGATCTCCGCGGGCGCGTCGGCGTCGCCTTCAGCGGGCTCGTGATCTTGTTCACGAACTGCGTCGGTCATCGACTGGCCTCGGGCATCGGGACGGTTCGATCAGGCTGGGGCTGGTTCGGGCTGGAGCGCCATCGCGGCACCGCCCGTGGGGCTGGCCTCGCGACGGCGCAGGAGCTCACCGGTGCGGATCATGTCGTGGAGCGTGAGGATGCCGTGCATCAACGTCTCAGGCCCCGGAGGGCAGCCGGGCACGTACACGTCGACCGGCACGATCTGGTCGACGCCCTGCACGATCGCGTAGTTGTTGAACATGCCGCCGCTACTCGCGCACACACCCATCGAGATGACCCACTTGGGCTCGACCATCTGGTCGTATACCTGGCGCAGCACCGGGGCCATCTTCTGACTCACACGACCGGCGACGATCATCAAGTCGGCCTGGCGGGGGCTCGCACGGAACGTCTCCATGCCGAAGCGAGCGAGGTCGTAGTGGGCCGCGCCGGTGGCCATCATCTCGAGCGCGCAGCAGGCCAGGCCGAATGTGGCCGGCATCACCGAGTTGCGGCGCGCCCAGCGCACCACGTCCTCGACGCGGGCGGTCACGAAGTTGTACGGGATCCCCTCGAGGCCGATGTGCGCCGGCATCAGGCCGCCTCGCCCTCGGCCGGCTCCAGCTCCGGCTCACGCTTGGCCGGGTCGAACATGGCGAACTTCGAGCGCAACACCGGTGTGAGCTCGCGCATCGTGTCGGCAACCTGACGCGGGCCCCACGACAGCGCGCCGACCGACAGCAGGTAGCCGAACGGGATCAGCAGCGCGGCCACGAACACCGCCATCAGGCCGAGCCCGAAGCCGCCCAGCTCACGGAACACGGTGGCGAACGGGTAGAGGAACACGATCTCCACGTCGAGGACGATGAAGCTCATCGCCACCAGGTAGAACTTCACCGGGAAGCGCTCGGCCGGCTCCACCTCGGGCACGATGCCGCACTCGTAGGGTGCCTCTTTGGCCGCGTTGGGCGAGTACGGCGCCAGCAACAGGCTCGCGACGAACGACCCGATGCAGAACAGGAACACGAGCCCGATCATCACCAAGATGGGCAAGTAGACGAGCACGTCAAAGCACCTCGGGATCGGGTCGAGTTCGCATTTTGCAAACTACTTCGCGCCGCGCGCGCGTACCCAACTTCTCGACCGTTGCTGCTCGGCTCGTGCACCCACCCGCGATGGCGGACTGCGGGCGGAAGCGGAATGTGGGAGAGAACGAAAAAGGACCGGCCCGGGGGCCGGTCCTTGTCGATGTTTGGGTTCCGGCCCCGGATACGGGGGCGTGTTGGGGCGGGCTGGGAGGCTACGTGTGGGGCCGACATCCCGTGCGATGTCGGATCCACAACGCCCTCGCAGACGTGGCCGGAACCCTGGTCGGTCCCCCACCCGTGGGCGGGGACGCTGGTACTAACGGCACGAACCGCGCGAACCTTGACGAATTTTCTCACGCAACGTGGCCATCTCGCCACAGCTCTGCCTGTCGACGGGGCGCGAGCGGCACTCCTACAGTGACGGGCCCGTGAACCTCGGCGAGATCTTGGTGCGGGGCGGCGCCGCGCAGCGTCCGGCGCTGGTCGACACCACCGCCAGCACGGTCGCCACCTACGCCGACCTCGATCGGCGCTCGCGCCGCCTCGCCGCCGCGCTCGCCCACAGCACCGGGCCCGGCGACCGCGTGGGCATCGTGATGGCGAACCGGGCCGAGCTCGTCGTGGCCTACCTCGGCGTGCTGCGAGCCGGGCGCATCGCGGTGCTCGTGAACCCCTCGTCGCCCGACGCGGCGATCGACCGTGAGCTCGAAACCGTCGGGGCGGCGATGCGGCTCGACGCGGCCGCGGTGCAGGAGCTCGAGCACTCGGCCGCGGGCGACGACCACACCACTGCCGACATGCAGGCGCACGACACCGCGGTGCTGCTGTTCACGTCGGGCACCGCCGGCGCGCCCAAGGCCGCGATGCTCACCCACGGCTCGCTGCTCGCCAACCTCGAGCAGGTCGCGTCGGCACCGCGCCTCGCACTCACGCCCGCCGACGTCGCGCTCGGAGTGCTGCCGCTGTTCCACGTGTACGGGTTGAACACGGTGCTCGGCTGCGCGCTCCACCGCGGCGCGTCGGTGCTGCTCGTGGAAGCGTTCCATCCCGTCGACACCGCGAACGCAGTGCGCGATGCGGGGGTGACGATGCTCGCGGCGGTACCCGCGGTGTACTCGGCGTTCCTCGCCGCCGATGCCGCCGACATCGCAGACACCACGTTCGCCAACGTGCGCCTCGCGGTGTCGGGAGCGGCTGCGCTCGGGAACTCGGTGCCGCGCGACTTCGAGCAGCGCTTCGGCGTGCGCGTGTACGACGGCTACGGGCTCACCGAGGCGTCACCGATCGTGTCGACCACAGCGGTGGACGAACCGATCCGAGCCGGCTCGATCGGGCCGCCGCTACCCGGCGTGGAGGTGCGGCTCGTGGGCGACGACGGCGACGCCGCGCTCGTGGGCGATCCCGGTGAGATATGGGTGCGCGGACCGAACGTGTTCCCTGGCTACTGGAACGATCCCGAACAGACCGCCGCGGTGCTCACACCCGACGGCTGGTTGCGCACCGGCGACATCGCCGTGGCCGATGGTGAAGGCTGGCTCACCCTGGTCGACCGGTCGAAGGACCTCATCATCGTGTCGGGATTCAACGTGTATCCGGCCGAGGTCGAGGACGCGTTGCTCCTCCACGAGAACGTGGCCGAGGCCGCGGTGGTCGGCGAGCCCGACGCGCGCAGCGGCGAGCGCATCGTTGCCTTCGTGGTGCCGGCCGAGGCGGCCGATCCACCCACGGCAACGCAGCTGATCGCGCACCTACGCCACCACCTCGCGCGCTACAAGATCCCCGCGCAGTTCGAGATCGTGCCGGAACTGCCGCGCACCGTCACGGGGAAGGTGCTGCGTCGGATACTGCGGGTGCCGGAAACGCCCCGGTAGATGCGGGCGTAGGAGCAGCGGTGGAAGTGGGCGCCCGTGCTGCCGTCGCAACCGGCGCAGGCGTCGTCACCGCGCGCTGGCGCGACCGCGGCGTCGCCGCGGTGAAGCCGGCGTAGATCAACGCGATACCGATCGCGAGACCGAGCGCGAAGGCTTCGTCCTTGCCGCCGGCCACACCCTTGAGCGTGCCGGTGGTACCGAGCACGAGTGTGCCGAGCGCGATGAGCGCGTTGGAACCCGCGAGCCGGCGCGCCATCGCGTTGGCCTCGCCGGCGCGTACGAGCCTGATTGCCGACCACACCGCGCCCACGAACACGACGGTCGCGCCGACACCGCTGCCCACACCGGCAAGTGCTCGCGGCCACGCGCCGAACACCACTTTCCCGTCGGGGATGCTCCCGAACGTGATCGCGCTGCGATGCAACGGCGCGCTGCACATCACACCGACCGACAAACCGGTGAAGCACCACACCGCGGTCTCGACACGCCGCCCGAACTCGACCGAACCCAGCAGGTAGATCGTGCCGAGCGCGAGCCACGGCACGTCGAGCACCGCGCCGAACAAGTAGAAGGCACGGAACTTCGGCGCGTCCCAACCGTTCGTGGAGCCGAGCACCAGCATCGCCGACGCAAGCGCGAACAATGCCAACGCGATCGTCCACGCGCGGTTGTGGGGCTTGCGGCCCTGGCTGTAGCGCACGCCCGTGGCCTGCGCGAACAGCGTGGCAATGCCGGTGGCGAAGAGCGCCAACCCTGTGACCATGGTGCGACCGAGACTAAGTACGTGAGGGGTTCGGTGTCGGGTCGGGCCTCATGGAAGCGCCGGGCCACTCGCTTGGCCACGCGCCGGATTGTTAGGGTTTCGCATTCCGACGGCTCCTCGAGTGCGCGTCGGCGGACGGTGGGCCGGACAACAGGCGGAAAAACGCATGATGCGACGCCGGGCGGCGTTTGCGTTCGTTGCGGTGGCGGTCACGGCGCTCGGCGCGGCGACCTCCGTCGTGCCGGAATCGGGAGCGTCGTCGAGCGCGACACACCCCACGATCACCGCGAATGTGGCGGAAATCACCGCCACCGGCGTGACGTGCGCGCAGTTCGCCGGTGGGTCGGTGCCCGCGCTCGCCAAGATGTTCTACGCCACAACGCCGTCGCACACGGTGGTGGCACCGGCCCGGCCGCGGTTCATGTACTGGGCGCGCATCCCCGCACTCGGCAAGAACCAGAAACTCGCGATCACCGAATCGACGAGCGAGACCAGCCGGCCGTTCACGGTCGCAACCGGCGCGGTGTACACGTCGAGTTGCAAAGCGGTGTCGGCGGCGATTCAGCGGTCGGGTGCCACCACCAACCTCAGCTTCAACGGGTCGCCGTCGGGTGGCTCCCTCTACGTGCAACTCACCGACGCAACCGCGGCGGTCAACGGTGAGGCCGCGCCCACGCCCAACGTCACGGTCCGGTACCTGTTCAAGACCACCTACGACAGCGCCGAGGTCGACCTCACCGGAACCGCTCCCACTTCCACCATCGCGACGCCCGCGGCCAACGCGATCTACGACTCGGCCGGCGTCTACGACAACACGTGGACCGGCACGCTCGCGGGCACTGCCACACCGGGATCCGCCTCGGCGGTGGCCAATGTGAAGGTGTCGGTGCGCCAGAGCGCCAGCGGCGACTACTGGAACGGATCGTCGTTCTCGAGCACCAGCGAGAGGCTGTTCACCGCGCTGGGTACCACGTCGTGGTCCGAGCCGTTCGCGCTGTCGAATTTCCCCGCAGGCGGGGCGTACGTGGTGCACGTGGTTGCGACGAACCGCGCGTCCGGCACGGCCAACACCACCAACAGCGCGTCACAGACGTTCTTTGTCGACGAGAATCCCGCCGACACGGTGTACGTGAGCGCGTCGGGCAACGACGGAAACGACGGCATCACGCCCGCGACACCTGTCGCGACCCTTGACAGCGCGCTCCAGATTGCCAAGACCAACGGCCGCTCTCGGATCGTCCTCGGCAACGGCAGCTCGTTCGGCGGCACCGACATGACCGGTTCGAACTACGCGGGCAACGAGACCATCCGTGGCGGATTCGACTCGAGCACGTGGTTGCATGCGCCTACGAGCAATACGTCGACGTTGAGCGCGCCCGGCGCCGCGATCACGGTGGACGGCATTGCGGGCGTGACCTTCGAGCAAGTGTCGATCACTGCGACGAACTCCGGTCTGGCCGCGGGCGCCAGCACCTACGGCGTGCTGGCGATCAACGGCGCCGACGTCACGCTGAACAAGGCAACGGTCAGCGCACAAGCCGGCGTCGCCGGGGCTGTAGGCACGCACAGCGACGTTCCCGCTATGGGCGGTGCCGACGGCACCTTCGGCGGCGTTGGCTGCGACATGTGCTCGAGTACCGGCGGGCCCGGCGGTCCGACCGCCTCAGCCGGAGGCGCGGGCGGCAACGACGTAGGTGAGACCGACGGCCAGAATGGCACCAACGGTGCGGACGCGGCGCCCGGCATCTTTGGCGGGAGCGGCGGCAGCGGTGGCTGTGCGGGCTACTACGGCGGCTGCTTCGGCGGGTCCGGGAACGCGGGCAGTGCGGGTTCTGGCGGCGAGGGTGCCATAGGAGGCGAGACCACGGACAGCGCCTACGGGTCGACGTTCGACAACACGAACGGCGACGGCAACAACGCCCCGGCCGGATCCGATGGTTCCGGCGGTGGCGGTGGCGGTGCGGGCGGCGCGGGTTGTACGGGTTCGTCGTGTAGCGGTGACTGGTTGAGCGGCGGAGGCGGAGGCGGCGGAGGCGGAGGCGGGACCGGCGGCGCCGGCGGTGGTGGCGGCATCGGCGGCGGCGGATCCTTCGGGGTGTACTCGTTCGACAGCACCGTCACGATCGACGCATGCTCCACGGGCTGCACCACGATTGCCGCGAGCAACGGCGGCGCCGGTGGGAACGGGGGCGACGGTCAGACGGGAGGCCCGGGCGGGTTCGGCGGCATGGGGGGTGCCGGCAACTGCACGGAGGACTGCGCCAATCTCGCCGGAGCCGGCGGTCCAGGTGGCGCCCCGGGCGTCGCCGACGCGGGCGGGAGCAACGGCACCAACGGCGACTCCGGTGGTGGCTGCTGCAACGGCAGCGGTGGCAGCGCCGGTGGCGGTGGCGGTGGCGGTGGCGGCGGCGGTGGCGGCGGAGGAGGAGGCGGCGGCGGCGGCGCCTCCGGCGGACCGAGCATCGGCGCGCTCACCGCGGGCAGCGGCGCGATCAGCACCTTGAACGCGGCGCAGATCACCGTCGGCACGGGCGGGGAGTCCGGTACCGGCGGCATAGGGGGTGGCCGCTCCGGCATCACGGGTGGTATGGGATTCCCGGGCCAAGCCGCGGCCAGCAAAACCGTGGACTGACCGCCTGGCACGGACCTCAGGCCAGGGCGGGCCACAGGTCGCGGTGCGCATCCTCGTAGTCGGCAAGGATCGCCTCGGCCGCCCGCG
>DASXZO010000133.1:0-3701 GCA_036501845.1 Acidimicrobiia bacterium
CAGTGCGTCGAGTGCGGCCCGGCCGCGCGGGTCCTTGAGGTTGATCGCGAGGCTGCGTTTCCCACGGTTGGTGCCGAGACCCATATGGGTGCCGGTCCAGAAGCCGTCGTGGAGCGCGTGAATCTTGATGACGTCGGCGCCGAGGTCGGCGAGCGCGCGGCCGGTGAACGGTCCCGCCACGCCGAGCCCCAAGTCGATGACGCGGATGCCGTCGAGCGGATGCGCGATCGCGCCGCCGCGCGGTGCGGGCGTTTCGTCCGGAGTGAACCCGCGCGCGGCCTCGGCGCGTACGTCGTCGGTGTGCGCACCGCAGCGGGGCGCGGTGCCGCGCACGGCGCCGGGCGTGGCCGAGAATTCGAGTGCGGGGCCGATGTGGCGGATCGGCCCCATCTCCGCATCGTCGACCTCGACCACGCAACCGTCGGCGCGAAACGACTCGTCGGCGAGCGCCTCGGTGGGTGAGCGCACGAGCGCGATCCCGACGCCGGCGCGAGCACCCGCTCGTACCCACTCGTCCGACGGGAACTTGGCGAAGGCTTCGGCGAGCAGTGGATGCAGGAACATTCCTGAAATCAGGTCGTCTGGTTCCATGCCGAGCCGGTCCGGGTCGTCGCGGTACTGCGTGCCGAGTTCCACCTCGCGTAACTCGTCGCCCTCGGCCGACGCGAGCACCCACGCGGGACGCACCGTCCAGTGGTGCACCCATCGACCGTCGGCGCATTCGTACAGCCCTTCGATCGAACGGGCGTCGACCGGCCACATCCAGTAGAGCGGTGCATCGGGATGCTCGACGCGTTGCCAATTCAGTGTGGCCGCGGCGAGCGCGCCCTGCAGCAGCGATGTGGTGACGTGCTGACCGAGGCCGGTGATCTCGCGCACATGCAGGGCAGCCGCGATGCCGAGCGCAGCGTGGTACATCGCCCCAATGCTCGGCCAAGGGGTGCCCGGAAACACTGGACCGTCACGATCGGCGCCGCGTACGAGGCCGTCGGGCGCGCCGAATTCCGGCACCGGCCCGGGGCGCCCGTTGATGAACTCCATCACCGTGCCGCGCCGACCCTTCTGGTCGTACAGCAGTCCGGTGCGGGCGGCCGCGAGCGCGTCCTCGACGGGGCGACCTTGATGCGCCCGGAGCGTGCCGTAACCGGAGATAGAGCACGTGATCACCCGACGGTTCGTCGCCGCGAGTGCGTCATGGTCGAGGCCGTGACGGGCCGCGACGCCCGGCGCGAACGACTCGATCACGATGTCGGCGCGCTGCGCGAGCGTGCGCGCCACCTCGCGATCGGCGGGGATTTCGAGGTCGAGTGCGGCGCTCCTCATGCCGCGCATCCACACCCGCCGACCAGACGCACGCGGTTCGCTCCGCGCGCCCGGCAAGTCGACGCGCGTGACGCGCGCGCCGTTGTCCACCAGCATCATCGCCGTCATCGGGCCGGCGATGCCGGTCGACAGGTCGATCACATCGAGCCCGTCGAACACGCCCATCATACGCGTTACCGTAGCAGCTACTATGTTCGCCGTGACCGAGACGCGCCGGCCCGCTCCGATCGTCACTGACGACTCTGCGGAGTTCTGGGACGCCGCGGCGGAGGGTCGTCTGGTGGTGCAGGCGTGCAGCGACTGCGGTCGCCTCCGTCATCCGCCTCGCCCGATGTGTCCGGCGTGCGGCTCGCTGCGACACGTTGCGCGCCCCGCCGCCGGCACCGGAACGCTCTATAGCTACGGCATCCTCCACTATCCCCAGCACCCCGCATTCGATTATCCGGTGCTCGCCGCGCTGGTCGACCTCGACGAAGGTGTGCGCCTCGTCACGAATCTCGTCGACGTGGAGCGCGACGACATCCGGATCGGTATGCGTGTGTCCGTTGCGTTCGTCGATACCGCCGACGGCACTCGCGTTCCCGTGTTCAGGCCGTCGTCGTCGCCGTCGTCGAGCGAGGAGGCGACGTGAGCACCTTCGCGGGCGGCACCGCGATCGCAGGTATCGGTTCCACCGAGCTGTCGCGCCATGCCGGTCGCACCGAGCTCCAGCTCGCATGCGAGTCGATGCGCGCCGCGCTGGCCGATGCCGGCCTCGGGCCCGGTGATGTGGACGGACTCGTCAGCTACACGATCGACCCCGTGGAGGAGACCGAGCTCGTCCGCTCGCTCGGGTTGCACGAGGTGGCGTATTCGAGCCGCGTGCCGTACGGAGGCGGTGGCTCGATGGGTGTGCTGCTGCACGCGGCTGCTGCCATCGCGAGTGGTGCCGCTGACGTCGTGGTTGCGTATCGAGCAATCCGCGCGCGATCGGGCGCGACGCGCTTCGGCGGCGCCAAGATCGCACCGAGCCCCACGTCGGCGCACTCCGGCACCACGGCGATGCAGTGGTGTATGCCGTATGGGCTCCTCACGCCGGCGTCGTGGTTCTCGCTGAACTGCACCCGTTACATGCACACCTATGGCGTGACGAGTGAAGACTTTGGTCGCGCGGTCGTGCAGCTGCGCGCGTATGCCGCGACGAATCCCGCGGCGTGGGGTTACGAGCGTCCGATCGATCTTGACGACCATCAGGCGTCGCGCTGGATCGCCGAGCCCTGCATCCGCCTCTTCGACTGCTGCCAGGAGACCGACGGCTCGGTTGCCGTCGTGGTCACGAGCGCCGAGCGGGCGCGCGACCTCACGGATACGCCTGTGGTCATTGCGTCCGCGGGTGGCGCAGCGGTGTTCGAGCAGGAGATCGCTTCGGATCACTACTCGGATGATCTGGCCGTGATGGAAGGTTCGGTCGCGCTCGGCCGCCGTGTGTTCGATCATTTCGGTATCGCACGCACCGAACTCGACGCGGCGATGATCTACGACGCGTTCTCGCCGCTGCTCCTCATGCAGCTCGAGGCCCTTGGCTTCTGCGGCTTCGGTGAAGCGAAGGACTTCATCGCCGACGGCAACCTTGCGATCGGCGGAGCACTGCCCACGAACACGAATGGCGGCCTCATCGGCGAGGGCTACATCCACGGCCTCAACCTCGTGATCGAGGCGACCCGCCAGCTGCGTGGCACCGCCGTGAACCAGGTGCCTGACGCGCGCACGGTGCTGGTGGCGTCCGGCCGCACCGGCGCGGTGCTCACCACGCGCTGACCCGGTTGGACGTCATCACGCTCGCAAGCCGTGGAATCGCTGAACCCGTAACGTTTGCGCCATGCTCGCTGTTGCTGCCACATCGTTCGATCCCAACGACCCGCTCTCGGGGCTCGCAGTCGGGGAGCAGCCCGAACCGTCGCCGCTCGACGGCTGGGCGGTGGTCGACGTGCGCGCCGCGGCACTGAACCACCACGACCTGTGGTCGCTCAAAGGTGTGGGCCTGCGCGACGACCAGCTGCCGATGATCCTCGGCTGCGACGCGGCCGGCGTGGATGAAGACGGCAACGAGGTGATCGTGCATGCCGTCGTCGCAAGCGCCGGCTGGACGGGCGACGAGACGCTCGACCCGAAGCGCTCCTTGCTGTCGGAGCGCTATCCCGGCACGCTCGCCGAGAAGGTTGCCGTGCCGCGTCGCAATCTCGTGCCCAAGCCGCCCGAACTCTCGTTCACCGATGCGGCGTGCCTGCCGACGGCGTGGCTCACGGCCTACCGGATGCTGTTCACGAACTCGAACACGCAACCCGGTGACACGATCTTGGTGCAGGGTGCGGGCGGCGGCGTCGCGACCGCACTCATCG
>DASXZO010000134.1:0-15090 GCA_036501845.1 Acidimicrobiia bacterium
CGGTCGTCGGGGATGCCGATCACGGCGGCTTGCGCGATGTCGGGATGGCGTGCGAGCAATCCCTCGATCTCGGCGGGGTAGGCGTTGAAGCCGCCGACGATGAACATGTCCTTCTTGCGGTCGGTGATCTTGATGTAGCCGCGCGCGTCCATGGTGCCGATGTCGCCGGTGTGCAGCCAGCCGTCGGCGTCGATGGTGGCGGCCGTCTCGGCCTGGTCGTCGAAGTAGCCGAGCATCACGTTGTAACCCCGCACCACGATCTCGCCGGGGGTTTCCCGCTCGACCTCGTTGTTGTCGTCGTCGACCACACGAACCTCGACGTCGTCGATCGCGCGGCCCGAGGTGGTGGCGATCGTCTCGGCGTCGTCGTCCCACCGGCACATCGTGGCGATGCCGGCCGCCTCGGTAAGGCCGTATCCGGTGACCACGTTCTCGAAGCCGAGCCGGTCGCGCATCGCCTCGATCATCGACACTGGAATCGCCGCGGCGCCGGTCACCGAGAGGCGCAGCGACGACAGGTCGAAGGCGTCGAGGTCGTCGCGGGCCAGGATCGTCTGGAACAGCGCGGGCGGCCCGGGAAGCATCGAAATGCGGTCGCGGGGGATGCGCTCGAGCACCGCGCCGGCATCGAACACCGCGTGCGGGTAGAGCGTGGCGCCGTACATCAGTGCCGCGAGGATGCCGGCCTTGTAGCCGAAGGCGTGGAAGAACGGGTTGACCACGAGGTAACGGTCGCCGGCCTGCAGCCCCACCACGTTCGCCCACACGCGATAGGCGCGCAGGTTTTGCGCGTGGGTCGTGCGCACGCCTTTGGGGTGGCCGGTGGTGCCCGACGTGAACAGCATGTCGGAGAGGTCGTCGGGGCGAACCGCGTGCGCGGTGGCGCGTGCGGCTTCGAGGTCGACGGCCGATGCGCGCTCGAGGAATGCCGTCCAACTGATCGTGCCCTCGGGCGTGTCGCCGCGCACCACCACGATCGTCTTCAGCTCGGGGATCGGTTCGTCGCTCGCCGCCTTGTGCAGCATGTCGACGTAGTCGTTGCCGAGGAAGCCGTTCACGGTCACGAGCGCCTTGGCACCACTGCGCCGGATCACGTACGCGGCCTCAGCGCCCTTGAATCGCGTGTTGAGCGGCACGAGCACCCCACCGGCGGCCTGGGCGCCGAGCGCCGCAACCGGCCACTCCCAGATGTTCGGGGCCCACACCGCCACGCGGTCGCCGGGCTCGATGCCCGAAGCGGTGAAAGCCCGGGCCGCCTGCAACACGTCGTCGGCGAACTGGGCGAAGGTGCGGTGCACGCCGGCGTCCACGTCGACCACGGCATCGGCATCGGGCCAGCGCTCGGCCGCGGTCGCGACGAGCCGGGGAATCGTCTGAAACTCCAGGTCGCCGCGCAAGGTCTCGCCGTTCGTCACGGCGCGGAGGCTACCGAGGCCAACCCGTGGGAGCCCGTGTCAGACCCGCACGTCGAGTGGCTCGGTGGTGCCGGCGCGTGTGTAGTTGACGCCGCGCCGCGGAACAGCCGGAACGGCGGCCGGCGCCACGACGCCACGACGGCTTCGACGTGCCGCGCCCGCCGTCGCGCCTACCAGATGGCCCGCAACCCAGAGCAGCGCGCCCACGCCGAGCACCGCGAAGCCCGGCGGCGCGAGGCGCCGGCCGTATGCGCTCGCGAGTGGCGACAACACCTCGGCCGCCGACACGTGCGCTGCGCGCAGACCGGCCGGGATCAGCACCCAGAACACGAGTGGTAGCGCGCCGATCACGAACAGCCGCCGCCCGATGATGCGGGTGGCCGTCCACGGTTCTGGATGCACGAGCACCGCGCCGAACCACGCCGCGATCGCGATGAGGGCGGCGAGCAGCGTGACCGTGTTGGTGTGCTGGTCGACGCCACGGAGGCTCGGCAGCTTCGTGGTGTCGAAGTGCAGCTTCACCGGTGTGCTCGGCATCTGCACCGCGGCCGCGGGGTCGACGTTGGCCACTGCGTTGTGCACCGCGGTGGTAACCGCGCCGGTGTCGATCGTGAGTCCGTTGCGCGACACGTCGCCGTCGATCAACTGCTGCTGCATCGATGCGATCGCGTTGCCGAACGCGCGGCGGAGAGCCGGATCCTGGAGCGCGCTCGTGGCCGCCTGTCGCGCAAGCGTGCGGGCCTGCTCGGTGCTGATTCCCGCGCGGTTCGCGTCGCCGCGCGGGATCATGCTCACGAGCTGATCGGCGAGCGAATTGACCGCGGAGTCCTGCACCGGCTTTGCGGCCAGCAGCCCCACTGCTGCGTCACGCGTGGCCGACGGATTGAGGATCGTCTGCTGGGCGGCGAAGCCCCACCACGCGAACGCCGCGGCCAGGCCGCCGATGGCCAGCAGCACCCGGGCCAGCACCGCCGTGCCGGTTCGCGTCGCCTTCACCTCACCATTGTCGACGCTGGGGGCGCCGCGATGGAGTCAAACTGGCTACCGACTTCCCCTGAGAGTGTGACAATGTGTTCACATGAGCACGATGCCGCGGCTGAATGACGGCACGGCCGTGCTCCGTGACATCGTCGACGCTGACAGCGAGGCGATCTTCGAGTGCCTCACCACCGACGCCGACATCGCCAGGTGGACGCGCATCCCGTGGCCCTACACGCGCGGTCATTTGCACGACTTCATGGGGCTGGTCGGGCGCGCCCGCTTCTCGCGTGGCGATCTCGTGCTTGCGATCGCCGATCCGGTCGACGATCGCCTGCTCGGCTGCATCGGAATCCACCGCATCGGTGCGCGTCCTGTTCCGCGTTCGGCGATGCTGCCCGACGAGATCGGCTACTGGATCGCGCGGGAAGTGCGCGGGCAGGGCCGGGTGACCCGCGCGGTCCGCATGCTCTCGGCGTATGCGCTCACCGAACTCGGCGTCGACTCACTCAACTTGCAGACGAAGGTGGGCAACGCGGCATCGCAACACGTGGCGACGAACGCGGGCTACCACTTTGTGGAGCGGGTGCTGGCCGCCGAAGTCGACGACGACCTCAGCGACCACGACCGCTTCGTGATGCGGCGCGACGACTTCGAGCGCGCCAACGGCCGCCTCGCCGACGCGGCCGTCTTCTGGACGCCGGGTCAGGCCCCGGCGGTCACGCCGACGGCTTCGGGCTCTGTGTCTGCGCCTTGACGCCTTCGATGGCGCGCTCGGCGCCCGCCGGGTCGAGGTAGCGGCCGCGCACACCGAGTTCGGGCTGCGGGTGCGTGGGTTGCAGATTGGCGTCGAGCTCGTACACGAGCGGGAAGCCAGTGGGAATGTTCAGCTCGACGACGTCGTCTCGCGTCATCCCGTCGAGATGCTGCGCCAGCGCGCGCAGCGAGTTGCCGTGCGCGGCCACTAGCACGGTGTGGCCGGCGCGCAGGTCGGGCACGATGGCGTCGTACCAGTAGGGGAGCATGCGCGCGGCCACGTCGGCGAGGCACTCGGCGCGCGGCAGCACGTCGCGCGGGAGGGCCGCATAACGCTCGTCGATACCGCTGTGCGGGTCGTCGATATCGAGCGCTTCGGGCGGCACGTCGTAGCTGCGCCGCCAGAGCTGCACCTGGTCGGCGCCGTACTGCTCGACGGTCTCGCGCTTGTTCTTTCCCTGCAGCGCGCCGTAGTGCCGCTCGTTCAACCGCCACGACCGGCGCACCGGAATCCACTTCCGGCCGGCCGCGTCGAGCGCGAGTTCGGCGGTGCGGATGGCGCGGAGCTGCACCGAGGTGTGCAGTACGTCGGGACGCAGGCCCGCGGCGCGCAATTGCTCGCCGCCGGCGACGGCTTCGGTGCGGCCGAGCTCGGTGAGGTCGACGTCGACCCAACCCGTGAACAAATTCAGCTCGTTCCACTCGCTCTGCCCGTGGCGGAGGAGCACGAGTGTGGCCTCTGGCATGCCTCTATGGTCGCAGCTTGGACAACCCAATTCCGAACCGATTCCTCAAATAGATTCGCAAGCCATGCCTACGAAGATCACGCCGTTCGAGGTACGGCGCACCGCCATCGTCGACCTGTTCGTCATCCAGATGAAGCAGGTGCGCGACGAGCGGGGCGCCGTCCGCGAGTTCTACCGGGAGTCAGCGTTCCGCGACGCCGGTCTGCCGTCGGTGGGCCCGTGGTTACAGGTGAACGTCACCGAGAGCCGGCACGGCGCGATTCGTGGGCTGCACGGCGAGTCGATGTTCAAGCTCGTCGGCATCGTCGCCGGCGAGGCCTTCGGCGCCTACGTCGACGCCCGCCGCGACTCGGCGTCGTTCGGCGCGGTGCACACCGAACGGCTGCGACCGGGCACCCAGGTGCTCGTGCCCAAGGGCGTGTGCAACGGTTTCCAGAGCGTGAGCAAGCGACCGACGCAGTATCTCTACACGTTCGACAGTGAGTGGGTGGCGGGCATGGCGGGCAGTGCTGTGAATCCGTTCGATCCCGCCCTCGGTATCGAGTGGCCGGTGAAGATCGACCACAGCGACCCGTCGGTGCTGTCGGCGAAGGACGCCGCGCAGCCGCCGTTGCGCGACAACGGCTGAGGCCGCTCGGCCGACTACGCGCCGTGCGCTGCCGCGGCGGCGTCTGCGATGGCGCGCACGGCCGCGGCCGCGTCTTCCCAGCCGCGCGTCTCCGACGACTTGCCCGGCTCGAGTTCCTTGTACACGTCGAAGAAGTGCCCGATCTCCATCAGGAGGTGCGGGGGCACGTCTTCGAGGTCACTGGTGTCGGTCCAGCGCGGGTCGCTCGCCGGCACACACAGCACCTTGGCGTCCGCGCCCTTCTCGTCGCTCATCCAGAACACCGCGACCGGCCGCACCATGATGTGACAGCCCGGGAACGTCGGTTCCTGGAGTAGCACGAGCGCGTCGAGCGGATCGCCGTCGTCGGCCAGGGTGTCGGAGAAGAAGCCGTAATCCACGGGATATTGCATGGCCGTGAACAGCATGCGGTCGAGCCAGATCTTGCCGGTCTCGTGGTCCATCTCGTACTTGTTGCGCGAGCCCTTGGGAATTTCGATGACCACTTCGTAGGCGTCTGTGGATGTCACGCGCCCTTCTTACCCCGGCTCGCCTCCTCGTCGCCCCGTTGGCCACGTGCGGTGTGCGTTCGTCGGGCTCGCGCCCCCGAGGGCTCCTAGATTGCCCAATTCGTGACTCCGCTGCACGTCGTTTCGCTCTGCACTGGGAACGCGGCGCGCTCGGTGATGGCGGGCGCACTGCTAGCCGAACACGCCGTCGACCTCGTCGTCACCACGTCGGGCACGCATGTGATCGAGGGTTTGCCGATGAGCTGGCGCACCGCCGACGCGATCCGCTCGCTCGGGCTGCAGGTGCCGCATCACCGCAGCCGCCAGGCCACCGACGCCGAGATCGAGACCGCCGATCTGGTGATCGCGGCGGCGCGCGAGCACGTGCGCTGGATGCGCCGGGTGCACCCGCACGCCGCCGCGCGCACCGGCACGCTGAAGCGCCTGGCGCGCGATCTCGGGCCGCCGAACGGGAGCGCGTTCGGTGACCGCATCGCTGCGCTCGACCTTGGTGAAGTGGAGCTCGAGCCGTGGGAGGACGTGATCGACCCTGCCGGCGGCGAAGCCGACGTGTTCGTGGCCACGGCGCAGGAGATCGCCGAGCAGGTGCACCTGCTCGCGCCGCGGCTCGTCCCGTGACCCCGGCCCAGTCGCCCCACGTGGCGCGCTTCGTGAACGCGCCGAACTTCCGCGATCTCGGCGGTATCGCGATGCGCGACGGCCGGGTGTTGCGCGCCGGCGTCGTCTACCGCAGCGGTGTGCTCGACACGCTCGACGACGACGAGGTCGCACGGCTCGCGGCGCTGGGCCTGCGCACCGTGGTCGACCTGCGCAGCGACGAAGAGGTCGAGAGCCGTCCGAACCGCGTGCCTGTGGGGGTCGACACGGTGCGCGCGCCGGCGGTGGATGTTTCGGCATCGCCGCGCCGAGTGATGGAGATGATCGAGGCCGGCGAGGTGGGCGATCTCGGTCCGTCGATGCTGGTGCAGGGCAACACGCAGTTCGCCACCAAATACCGTGCGATGTTCGCCACGGTGGTGCGCCTGCTGTGCGATCCCGACCGTCAACCCGTGATCGTGCAGTGCACCGCGGGCAAGGACCGCACCGGGTTCGCCGTCGCCACGATGCTGTGGGCGCTCGGCGCCGACCACGACACGGTCGTGAGCGACTACCTCCGGTCGAACGAGCTGCTCGCGGAGCGCCACGGGCGACTGCTCGCCGACGCGCGTTCCCGCGGCATCGAGACCGAGGCGCTGGAAGCGCTGCTCGTGCTCCGTCGTGAGTATCTCGACGCGGGATACGCGGCCGCGTGCGACGCCTACGGGTCGATCGACGGCTGGCTGCGCGAAGGCCTCGGCATCACCGACGCCGAACGCAAGCGCTGGCAACAGAGCATGCTTATATCGTCGGCAGTATGACCGCCGAGGGAGTGCCGCCGCGCGTTGCCGAGGTCGAGGCGCAGCTGGTGGCCGAGGGCAGCCCGCTCGGGTTGACCACGATCGAGATCGACGGCATGCCGATCGATGTGTTCGCCACCCGCTCCGCGAACCTGCGCGAGCTGCTCGAGAAGTCGGCCGGCTTCGGTGACGCCGAGTATCTGGTTGCCACCGACGGCGAGCACGTACGCCGGATCACCTACGCCGAGCACCGGCGGGCCGTGGCGTCGCTCGCCAAGGTGATGGCCGAGCGTTACGGCGTGGGCAAGGGCGACCGCGTCGCGATCCTCGGTGCGAACAGCATCGATTGGATCATCGCGTTCTGGGCAACGATCAGCCTCGGCGCGATCGCGTGCGCGCTGAACGGTTGGTGGACCGGGCCGGAGATCGAATACGCGATCGGCTACACGGAGCCGAAGCTCCTCGTCGCCGACCGTAAGCGCATCGCCAGGGTCGAATCCACGGGTCTCGATGTTCCCGTGGTGGTGATGGAGGACGAATTTCCCGACCTCACCACCGCGTATCCGGATGCCGCGCTGTCCGATGTGGAACTCGACGCCGACGATCCCGCGATCTTGCTGTTCACGAGCGGCACCACCGGCCGCCCGAAGGGTGCCGTCCACACCCATGGCAACGTGTGCTCGCTGCTCGCGATGTTGTTCTTCCAGGGCGCGCGTGCGGCGATGAGCGCCGCGCCGCCTGCCCCCAACGCGCCGCCGCCCAGTCCGGCGTGCCAGTTCATGACGAGCCCGCTGTTCCATGTGTCGGGCCTGCACACCGGCGCAGTGATGTTCATGGCCACCGGCACGCGCAGCGTGTGGTGGATGGGCCGCTTCGACCCGCAGAAGGTGGCGCCCGTGATCGAGCGCGAGCGCTGCACGGGTTGGTCGATCACCGAGACCGTGTTGCACCGCTTCGTGCACGATCCCGATGTGGCCGCCGGCAAGTACGACTTCACGTTGGTAAAGACGCTCGGCGGCGGCGGCTCGGCGGTGCCGCCGGCGACGCAGGACCTGGCGCGCCAGGTGTTTCCCAACGCGGCGCGCTCGATGGGCTTCGGGTACGGCCTCACCGAATGCACCGCGCTTGCCACGACGAACTTCGGTGAGGAACTCATCGCCTACCCCACGAGCGTCGGCCGGCCGTTGCCCACGGTCACGCTCGAGATCCGCGATCCCGACGATCCGAGCGCGCCCGCGTTCGCCGAGGGTGCGGAGGGCGAGGTGTGGATCCGTTCGCCGATGGTGATGCGTGAATACTGGCGCCTTCCCGAGGCCACCGCTGAGGTCGTGTACCCGGGCGGCTGGCTGCGCACGGGCGACTGGGGCCGGCTCGAAGGCGGGCGGCTGTTCCTGGCGTCGCGCCGCAAGGACCTCATCCTGCGCGGCGGCGAGAACGTGTATCCCGCCGAGATCGAAGCGCGACTCGTCGAGCACCCGGCCGTCGACGAGGTCGCAGTGGTGGGCGTGCCCGATGCCGAACTCGGCCAAGCGGTGAAGGCGATCGTGGTGCCGCGCACCGCCGATGTCGACGTCGACGAGCTCCGCGAGTTCTGCGCGGCCGGACTGGCCTATTACAAGGTGCCCACCGAGTGGCAGCTACGGCGTGATCCGCTGCCCCGCAATGCCATGGGCAAACTCCTGCGCGACGCGCTCGACGACACCACCGACGCCGCCCGTCGCTTCGTCGAGGAGTAACTCGACGCGAGCGAGAGCGACCGACCGACCCGTTCTTTGTCCCAAAATGCAGCGCATATAGCGGAAAAAGGGCAAAGAACGACGCTGCAGGTCGGTCGCACCGCGCGTCCAGAGGTCGGTCTCCGATCGATACTGGTCGAGGTTGGCCAGCTAGACCGAAGTCCGCGCGTCGGGGCGTGGCCTGGCGTGCGACGAGGAGGTCGCAATGATCGCTTCCGTGCATCTCGCTGACGTCGGCGTGGGGAAGGGTCTGGCCGCACAGCCGCGCACGCCGAAGCCGGCGCGCGTTCCCGGCCTGCGTTCGGCTCGCATCGGGTTCGGCGCACCGCTCGGGTCCGGCTTGTTGCCGAAGCCCGACTTCGGGCGGTTGGCGATGGTCACGTTCTGGGACGACGACGCCGCGCTCGATCGCTTCGTCGATTCCGACTCGCTGGCGCGCACGTTCGCGAGGGGCTGGTCGGTGCGGCTCGCACCGTTGCGCGCTCATGGCACGTGGCCCGGCCTCGACGCCGGTATCCCGGTGAGCCGCAAGAGCGAATACGACGGTCCGGTCGCGGTGATCACACTCGGCCGGCTGCGGATCAGCCAGGGTGTGCGCTTCCTGCGCGCGAGCGCGAAGGCCGAGGCTGCAGTGCTGGCCGCGCCCGGACTGATCTTCGCGACCGGCTTCGGGAGTCCGCCGATCGTCAGCACGATCTCGTTGTGGGAGTCGCCGAGCGCGGTGGCGGCCTACGCGTATGACGTGGCGGGTACCCCACATCCGGGCGCGATCCGTGAGGGCCGCCAGAAGCCGTTTCACAAGCAGGAGGCGTTCATCCGCTTCCGGCCGTACGCCTCGAGCGGATCACTCGGCGGCAAGAACCCGTTGGCCGGCGACTGGATGGAGCGCGCCGGAGTCGCCTGACTACCCTCCCGCCGGATGAGCGGCTCGTACTGCTACCTCGATGAGCACGACGCCGCGGTGCTCGCGGCAGTCGTCGACCGGCTCGTGCCGCCGTTCGGAGCGCATCCGGGCGCGCGAGCACTGGGCGCGGTCGACTACATCGACGGCGCGCTCGGCGCCTTCGCCACTGATCCACCGCGCATCTGGGCGGGCGGCCCGTTCTCTGGTCGCCACGGCGGCGAGGCGAGCTTCCACCGTTTCACGCCGCTGACCCGCCTCGAGACGTTGGCGTGGCGCACGCGCATCGAAGGCTCGCGCGGCGATCCCCAGCGCGAATGGAACGGTCCGGTGCGCGGCTGGCAGGAGATCTACCGCGACGGCATCGACGCACTTGACGGCGATCCGGCCTTCGCAACGTGCACGCCGGCCGACCAGGATGTGCGGCTCGCGGCCGCGCCGCGCGACTTCCGTGAGCTCGTGTACGTGCACATCTGCGAGGCCTGCTACGGACCGCCCGAGTACGGCGGCAACCGCGACCTGCAGGGTTGGACGGCGATCGAGTTCCCCGGCGACGTGCAGCCACGCGGCTGGACCGACGAAGAAGTGAGCGGAAGAGCATGAGCCCAGCGGGCGAGGAGCGACCGAGGAGCGACGTCGACCGTGCGAGCGGAGCGAGCGTCCAGGCGCCCCTCGGGGCGCGAGCGCATGCGAGCGGGGGTGCAGTCGATGCAGTGATCGTCGGCGCCGGTCCTGCCGGCGCGACCACTGCCGACGTGCTCGCCAACGCGGGCTGGTCGGTGATGCTGCTCGAGAAGGGGCCGAACCGCCTCTTGTCACTCGACGCGCCGTACCCGTTGCTCGGACACCTGAGCAACGACGAGATCAAGTTCTTCCGGCGCCACTTCCTCGGCCCCGACCCGTTGCTCGAGCCGCGCACGTATCGCCGCCGCGACGACGAGGGCGACCGCATCCATGTGGGTGAGGTCAACAACCTGCCGAGCGGTGTGGGCGGCGGCGGCTTCCATGCCGACGCCAAGCTCCCACGCTTTCGCGAGGTCGACTTCCACGCGCGCTCTGAATACGGGCCGATCGACGGCGCCGACGTGGTCGACTGGCCACTCGAGTACGACGAGCTCGAGCCTTATTACACGGTGGCCGAACGGCTCGTCGGCGTGGCCGGCGATGCTGCCGCGAACCCGTTCGCGTCGTGGCGCTCGGGCGAGTATCCGATGCCACCCGGTGCCGACATGTACGGCGCGATTCTCACCACGAACGCGGCGAGCGAGCTCGGGCTGAATCCGTACCGTGCGCCCACCGGCGTCAACAGCGTCGAGTACGACGGCCGGCCGGCATGCAATAACTGTGGGTTCTGCGGGCACTTCGGCTGCCCGATCGACGCCAAGGGTGACCCCGTCGCACCACTGCGCAGCGCGCTCGGCACCGGTCGGTGCGAGGTGGTTGCGAATTGCTATGTCGACGCGGTGCTTGTCGACGGGAGCGGTCGCACCGCAACTGGTGTGCGGGTGATCGACACCGAAACCGGCGACACGCGTGAGATCCGCGCCAAGCACGTGGTGCTCGCGGCCGGCGCGTTCGAGACGCCGCGCCTCATGTTGCGGTCGGGGGTGGGCAACTCGTCAGACCTGGTTGGCCGCTACCTCATGTACCACTTCCAGACGTTCGTGGTGGGCAGCTTCGACCATCGCCTGCACGGTCACCGCGGCCGTTCCGTGACGCACCTACACGACGACCACCTGGTGCCCGACACCACGTCGCTGCAGTACGCGCGCGAGCGGGGTCTGCCGTACTTCCGCGGCGGCATCGTGGAGCACGGTGGCGGCGGTCACCCGGTGATGGAAGGGATGTTCCTGCCTCACGGCGTGGCGCACACGCAGGGGATGCTCGAGTCGATGATGCGCGACAAGCTCTGGGCCTTCACGATGCAGGGCGAGGACCTGCCACAAGCGCAGAACCGTGTCGACCTCGACCCGCAGGTGCGCGACGTGCACGGGCGATCGGCGGGGCGGGTCACCTACGACCCGCACCCGCACGACTTGGTGGCGTCGGAGTATGCCGCCGAGATCCTGAATCGCGTCATGCGCCAGGCCGGCGCGCAGTTCACGTTCACGGCGACGTCGCCGCCACTGCCCGACTCGCGCGGCGCGCGTTACAGCCCGGCGCCGAACTCGAAGCACACGATGGGAACCGCGCGCATGGGTGCTGACGCTCGTACGAGTGTGTTCGATCCGTGGCAGCGGAGCTGGGACGTGTCGAACCTGTTGTGCGCCGACTCGTCGGTGTTTCCCACATCCACCGGTTACGGCCCCACGCTCACGATCGTGGCGCTCGCCATCCGCATGGCGCGCGAGCTCGCGGGCCTACCGAAGCTCACATCGTAACGTCCCAACTGAGGAAGACCGTGGCTGTTTCGCTGGAAGCGCTTCGCGAGTTGGTCGATCCCCAGCACACCGCTGTGGTGCTGCAGGAAGTGCAGAACGGGGTGGTGGGGGAGCACTCGGTGCTGCCGCAACTCGCCGCGGCGGCGCAGTCGATCGACCTCGTCGGTCACTGCGCGCAGATCGCGGCACGCGGGCGCGAGGTCGGCGTGCCGGTGTTCCACTGCACGGCCGAGATGCGCGCCGACGGCATTGGCGCCAACCGCAACACGCGCCTGTTCGCCGCCACTGCCCGTTCCGGTGTGTCGATCGCTCCCAACACCGACGGCGCCGAGGTACCCCAAGCGATCGGTGTGGCACCGTCCGACGTGGTGCTCGCGCGCCATCACGGTGTGGGTCCGATGACAGGCACTCAGCTCGACCCGATGCTGCGCAACCTCGGAGTGACCACGATCGTGGGCGTCGGCGTGTCGCTGAATCTCGGAATCTTCAATCTCACCCTCGATGCCATCAACCGCGGCTACTTCGTGGTGCTGCCACGCGACGCCGTGGCCGGGGTGCCGCTCGAATACGGAGAAGCCGTGCTCGCGAACTCGCTCGGCTTGCTCGCCACCCTCACGACGACACAGGTACTGCTCGACGCGTGGACGACCGCCCCCGAGGCGTGAACGCGATCGCCGCGCATGCAGTCACACACAATCCGATGAGCGCGGTCACCGGAAGCGCGGGTGCGCCGAAGTGGTCGAGCAACGCGCCCATGCTGCCCGGGATCGCCATGGTGCCGATCGCCGACCCGGCGAGATAGAGGCTCGTGATCGTGCCGGTAGCGGGCACGAGCGACTCCGAGAGCGACATCATCGCCGGGAACAGCGACGCGATCCCGAGCCCGAACACGATCGTGCCGGTCCACACGGCAAACGTCGAGTCGCGGCCGGCGAGCAGCAACAGGAGCGCGGTGAGCGCCACCGCGTGATCGATCGCGAGCGTGGTGACCGCGTCGAGGTGACGCGCCAGCCGCACCGACAGCAACCGCCCGACGGCGAACGCTCCGAGGAACGCGGCGCCCAGGTAGAGACCCTGCGCTCGATCGAATCCGCGCAGCGTCGCGTACGTGTAGATCCAGCCCGCGAACGCAAGCTCGACACCGACGTAGGCGAAGAAATACACGAACCCGAGTGCGGTGCGGGCGCGGGCGCCGCGCGGCACGCCGCGCCCGATGGCCACATGCGGGTTCGCGGGACTTCGCGTCGACGTCAGCATGATCGCCGCGACCACCGGGATCGCCGCGGCGACGATGTATCCCGTGTGCAATCCGTTCGTCCACGCCAGCGAGCGGTAGATGATGATCGGTGCCGCGACCGCGCCGATCGAGAACGAGGCGTGCAAGCCGTTGAGTGCGGCACCGCCGCCGTGTTTCCACAAGATCGCCGAGTTGCCCGGGATCTCCACCCATCCCGTGCCGAAACCGATGAGCGCCTCGATGCCCACGAGCGCGCCGAGCGAACCGGCGAACGGTACGAGCACGAGGCCGGCCGCCATCGCCAGCAGCCCGAAGCGCAACGCGGTGTGCACCTGGCGGCGCGCGATCCACTGCCCCGAGAGCACGATCCCGGCGAGGTAGCCCACGGCGCTGACGGTGAACAGCACGCCGATCGTGCCGTTGCTCGTGCCGGTGGTGTGGCGGAGCGTGGCGATCGACGGTCCGAGTACCAGCTGTGTGACGCCCATCGCAGCGAAGGTCGCGAAATAGGGCGCGTCGCGATCCCTCGGGGTCACGAAGCTGTTGTCTAGCCGCGCGCCTCAATCTGACGACCTGTCAGATCGTCCGTAGACTTCCCACCGGCCCGTGAGCGAAGCGAACAAGAGGTAACAGTGGTTGAGATCCCCAAGATCATCTCCGTGGACGACCACGTGATCGAGCCCGGCGACGTGTGGACCAAGCGCCTGCCCGCGAAGTTCCAGGAGACCGGGCCGCGCATCGTGCGGCGCAAGCTCAAGTCGATGAGCTACGTGGGCGGCAACTTCTCGTTCGAGGAAGCCGGCCCGGACGAGAAGGGCACCTACGCCGACTGGTGGTACGTCGAGGACCTCCGTTACCCGCTCACGCGGCTCTCGGCCGCTGCGGGATACGAGCGCGACGAGATCACCGTCACGCCGATCACGATGGACGACATGCGGCCAGGTTGCTGGAACCAGGCCGACCGGCTGGCCGACATGGACGTGAACCATGTGGAGGCGAGCCTCTGTTTCCCGAGCTTCCCGCGCTTTTGCGGCCAAGCGTTCTACGAGCGCAAGGACCGCGAGCTCGGCGACCTCTGCGTGAAGGCGTACAACGACTGGATGCTCGACGAGTGGTGCGCGGGCACCAACGGCCGGCTCATCCCGCTGATCATCGTGCAGCTCTGGGACGCCGAACTCGCCGCGGCCGAGGTGCGCCGTAACGCGGCCAGGGGCTGCCGGGCGCTCACGTTCAGCGAGATCCCGCCGTTCCTCGGCTTGCCGTCGATCCACGACAAGGATCGTTTCTGGGACCCGCTCCTCCAGGCGTGCGAAGAGACCGGCACGGTGATCAACATGCACATCGGGTCGAGCTCGAAGATGCCGAGCACGTCGAAGGACGCGCCGGCGGCGGTCGGCAGCACACTCACGTACATGAACGCGGCGATGTCGCTCACCGACTGGCTCTTGTCGGGCACGTTCGAGCGCTTCCCGAAGCTCAAGATCGCGTACAGCGAGGGCCAGATCGGCTGGATCCCCTACGTGCTCGAGCGGGCCGACAAGGTGTGGGAGGACAACCGCGGTTGGGGCGGCGTGTCCGACATCGTGAAGCGGCCGCCGTCGGAGTACTACTTCTCCAACGTGTACGGCTGTTTCTTCGACGACCCGCACGGCCTGAAGAACATCGGTGCGGTCGGCGAGGACAACATCACGTTCGAGACCGACTACCCACACTCCGACAGCACGTGGCCGCACACCGAGAAGGTCGCGCTCGACATCATGGGTGACCTCACCCAGGAGCAGGTCGACAAGATCTGCCGCGGCAACGCGATCCGCATGCTCGACCTCGACTTCACTGTCTGAGGCCGTACATTTGCGCTCCGGTATGGGGCGCGTGCGTTCGACGATCACCACCACGGTCGCGCTCGCGTTCGTCGCTGCCGGGTTGCTCGGAGCATGCGGATCGCTACAACCCAAGCTCGACGGCAAGACGATCGCGCTCGGAGTGGAGCGCGACGCCAAGGTCAACTTCGAGGGCACGGGCGCGATCATCGGCACGGCGACGTGCCCGGCCGGCCGCGAGCAGCGCAAGGGCGACCGCTTCGATTGCCACATCACGATTGATCACCAAGCCGCGGTGTACTCGGTGCTGCAGACCGACGGCCACGGCACGGTGAGCCCCACGCTCGCGAGCCACTTCGTGCTGTTCGCCACACTCGACGACCAGACGCTCGCGGTGCTGCGCCAGGATGGCCTGCCCGATGCCACCGTCGCGTGCGGCTACGCGCACGTGTGGATCGTGAACCCGCCCGCAAGCCGCGACTGCATCGTGACGCTGTCGGACCACAGCACCCACACTGCGCGAGTGTCGATCGCGGCCGACGGCGGCGTCCAGAACGTAAGTGTCCCGGGCCTCAACCCATGACCAGTTGCCTATGCGTCGTTTGAC
>DASXZO010000135.1:0-26794 GCA_036501845.1 Acidimicrobiia bacterium
CGACGCCCGTGGCAACCGCTGATCAGTCGGGCATCTCTTTGAACTGCATCACGCCGAACGCCGCGCCGCCGGGATCCGTGCCCACCACGAAGCGGCCCGGTTCGACCTCCATCACCGACGGCGTCATCAACTTGCCGCCGAGTTTGGTGATCTCCTTGGCCGCGTCGTCGGCGTCGTCGACCGTGAAGTACACGCCCCAAAACGGCGGGACCTCGGCCGGCATTTCCGCTGGCTTCTGCATCATCCCCGACATCGGCCGCCCGTTCACGGTCCACGACGTGTACGCGCTCGCGCCCTCGCCTTGGGTGTCGGCACCCCAGCCGAACACCGAGGCATAGAACGTCTTCGCCCGTTCGACATCGGTGGTCATCAGTTCGCTCCAACACCACGTGTGCAACTCGTTCACGAGGCCCGCACCGCGATGCGAGTTCGGTTGCCACAAGCCGAGCACCGCTCCCATGGGGTCGGCGAACACCGCCATGCGACCCACGTCCATCACGTCCATCGGCGTCATGAACATGGTGCCGCCGTTCGCGACGATCGCTTCCGCTGTGGCGTCGGCCGACGTGACGTTCACATACGTGGTCCACGCGGGTGGCGCTGCCGGATTCATCTGCGGACCGACCCCGGCCACACTGCGACCCTTCAAGCTCGCGATCGCGTAGCCGCCGGCTTCGGGCGGTCCTTCGGGCACGTCCCATCCGAACAGCTGGCTGTAGAACGCGCGTCCCGCGGCCGGGTCGGGGCACGCCACGTCGACCCACGACGGCACACCGTGCTCGTACTCGTTCATCTCCATGGCGCGCACGCTACCGATCGCGGCGGGAGGCGCGCGCCGTTGTCTACTTGGGCGCAGTGAGGTCGTACACCGTCTCGCCACCCACGGTGCGGGCCGTGTAGTGCTGTGCCACCCACGCGCCGATCGCGGAACCGGTGCCGTTGGCGCCGCCTCCACCCACGCCGAACCCACCGCCACCGATGTAGTAGTGGATCTCGCCCTTCTGCACGTACTGCTCGAACTGTGCGAGCGTGGGCGTGGGGTCGGTGCCGTTGAAACCGCCGATCGACATCACGGGATCACCTGATGCGAGCTGCACGCCGGCCGCGTTGTCCGAGCCGACCGTGGCCGCGACCCACTTGAAGTGCGAGGCATCGGTCTCGACGAGTTTCGTGAGCGCAGGGTCGGGCGCGCGGCTGTTCAACAGGCCGCCCAGACCACCGAACCCGCCACCACCGCCGAAGCGCGGGACGGCGTTGTTGCCCCCAGGCGCGGCTTGGCCGAATCCTGGGAAGTTGCCACCAGCCGGCGCCTGACCGAGGCGTGGAAAGGCATTGGCACCGTTGCCGAAGAAGCGCCGGAAGCCGCCGCCGGCGGCGCCGCCGAAACCGGGGAAGCCTCCACGGCCGCCACCACGCACCGCCACCGCCGCGCCGGGAGGTCCGGCCGTGGGGATCGCGCCCGAGTGCGGAGTGTTCGCCGTGGTGTGCGCGTACGCGGCCGTGCCGGCGAGGCCGACCGCACTCGCGCCGAGTGCCACCACGAACGCCCACTTGCCGAGCAGGCGCGGCGACAACAGGAGCGCGGCACCGATCACGATGCCACCCGCGAGGATCCATGCCTGCAGCGCCGGGTGGTACGTGGGGGTGCGCTCGAGCAGTCGACGCGACCACCACACTGCGGCTGCGAGTGCCGCAACGAGCACCGCGCGCGGAGCGATCTCGTGGCGCCGCGACCAGAAGTGCGCGGCGCCCACACCGATCACCGCGCCGATCGCGGGCGCCAACGCGACCGTGTAGTACTCGTGGATGATGCCTTTGCCGAAGCTGAACGCCGCGCCGGTGACGAGCAACCAACCGCCCCACAGCACGAGCGCGGCGCGCGTGCGGTCGGTGCGCTTTCGGAGTGCCGTCGCGATCAGGCCGGCGGCGAGCAACACGAGCGCGCACGGGATCAACCACGACGCCTGACCGCCGAAGTCGGAGTTGAACATGCGGTACCAACCGGTGGGGCCCCACATGCCCGCGCCGGTGGGTCCCTGCCCACCGCCGACGCTCCCCCGCTCGTTCCCGGTGAGCCGGCCGAAGCCGTTGTAACCGAAGATCACGTTCCACAAGCTGTTGTTCTGCGAACCGCCGATGTACGGACGGCTCGCCGTGGGAATCGCCATCACCGCGATCACCCACCACAACGCCGACACGACGAAGGCGACGGTGGCCGCGGTGAGTTGGATCACACGCCGCATGAATCGCGGCGGACCGAACAGCAGATACACGAGCCCGAACGCCGGCAGTACGAGCAGCGCCTGCAACTCCTTGGCGAGAAAGCCGAAGCCCACGACCGCGAACGCGAACACCAGCCAGCGCGTGCTCCCCTGCTCGAGGGAGCGCGTCATGCCGTAGGCACCGAGCGTGAGCAACAGCACGAGGAACGCGTCGGGGTTGTTGAAGCGGAACATCAGCACGGCCACTGGCGTGAGCGCGGTGATCGCGCCGGCCAGCAAGCCCGCGCCCGGCCGGAACCAGCGCTTCACCGTGGCGTACACCACGCCAACGGTCGCCACACCTTCGAGCGCCTGGGGCACGAGCATGCTCCACGCGTTCACACCGAACAGCCGGCCCGAGATCTCCATCACCCACAGCGAGCCCGGCGACTTGTCGACGGTGATGAAGTTCGAGCTGTCGAACGAGCCGAAGAAGAACGCCTTCCAACTCTTGGTGCCCGCTTGCACCGCGGCCGCGTAGAACGAGTTCGCCCAACCCGACGCGCCGAGGCCCCAGATGTAGAGCACCGCCGTCGCGCTCAGCAGCGCCAGCAGCGCCGGCCGCGCCCACGCGGGGTCGTCCTCGGGACCGTGCCACAGACGACGGGTCCATCGATACGCGCGGCCACCATGCGCGGCGCCCGAGGGCGGGCCCGCGTACTCGTTCGAGTCGAACAGGGTGGCCGGCGCGTCAGCCGGCTCGATATGTGGGGGTGTGGCGGTGGTGGTCATGGTTGCTCCAGGCTCGACACCGTCGCGAGCACACGTGCCCGGTCGTGGAAGATGTATCGGTCGAGCACGAAGAACTGAATGACCCACAACACACCGAAGACGGTCAGGTTCGCAGCCGGCAACGCGACCGAGCGCGTCGCGGCGCTCCAATCGGTGGTGGCGTGACCGACGAGGGCGACGAGGACCGTCGAGATGATCAGACCCGCGATGTTCATCACCCAGAAGGGTGCGACCTCACGACCCACACTCGACTTTCCGCGCCGATCCCACACCCACGATCGATTGGCGAAGTACGACGGGATGATCCCGCACGTCACCGCGATCGCGTTGGCGTAACCCGCGTCCATGCGGAAGCCGACGGCCAGCACGATCAGGATCGTTGTGCTGAAGATGGTGCAACAGATCGACACCACCATGCAGCGCGCCGCGCGCTTCAGCATCGGCATGTGGGGAAGCAGCCGTGCTCTCACGTGTTTCACGATCGCCGGTGATCCTCCATGGATGCTGGCAACGCGTTGAGAATCACTCAGGAAATGCCGCGAGCGGCCTGCTCGGGCATTTCTGATCTCAGCGCGCACTCAGCGCGGGTTCCGCCTGGTGCCGAAATGTTCATTTCGGCCGGCCCCACGGCACGCTGCCCACCTGGTCGAGCTCGAGCATGCGTAGCGCGTTGCCTCGGCAAATCTTATAGATCTGCTCGTCGGTGAGCCCGGCGGTCATCTTCTCGGCGAAGGCGATCGTGTCGGGCCACGTGGTGTCGGTGTGGGGGTAGTCGGTCTCGAAGCAGACGTTGTCGATGCCCACTGCGTCGAGGTTGGCGAGACCGAAGCTGTCGCTCGTGAAGCAGCCGAAGATGCGGCCGTAGTAGTAGCTCGACGGCAGCTCGGGCACCCGCTGCTTCACGTGGATCCACGCCTCGTGGTGCTCCCAGATGGTGTCGGCCCGCTCGAGCGCGTACGGCAGCCAGCCGATCTGGCCCTCGGAGTACGCGAGCTTGAGCTTCGGGAACTTCACGAGCTTGCCCGAGAAGAGCCAGTCGGCGAGCGACGCCATCGAGTTGTTGAACTGCAGGATGCCGGCCACTCCCGGAGGCGCGTCGGGCGACGCGAGCGGCATCCGTGACGACGAACCGATGTGCATGCACAGCGTGGTGCCGTTGTCGTTGCACACCTGGAACAGCGGGTCCCACGCGCCGGTGTGGATGCTCGGCAGGCCGAGGTGTGTGGGGATCTCGCTGAAGCACACTGCACGAGCGCCGCGCGCCGCGTTGCGCTCGACTTCCTTCACGCAGAGGTCGACGTCCCACAATGGCATGAGGCACAGCGGGATGTTCACGCCCGCGGACTCGCCGCACCACTCCTCGATCATCCAGTCGTTGTAGGCCTGGATGCACGCGAGGCCGAGCTCCTTGTCGTCGCCCTCGAGGAAGGTCTGGCCGCAGAAACGCGGGAACGTGGGGAACGGCAGCGAGCCGTCGACACCCGCGATGGCGAGGTCGGCGTCGCGTGCTTTGGGCTCGTAGCAACCCGGACGCATCTCGTCGTAGGTCATGGCGATCATGTCCATGACCTTGTTGTCGAAGCGGCTCAGGTCGCCGTCGGGCGTGGCGTCGAGCGGGATCGCCACGAAGCGCTTCTGCACGTAGATGAGCTTGCCGTCGTACATCCAGTAGTCGCCGGGCTGGCCGCCCTCCACCTGCTTCTGGTCGTACTGCGCGCCGGGCTTCAGCCGGAAGTCGCCCCAGGTGCCGCGCTCCACACGCGGGCCGCGCTCACGCCACTTCTCGGGCAGCCACGTCTGCCACACGTGCGGCGGCTCGACCACGTGGTCGTCGACGCTGATGATCTTGGGGAGTTCCATACGGCCTCGAACCTCCAGGCAATGCGCGTGCCGGCGATCGGTCACGCTACCTGACACGCGTGTCAGTGGTCCGGGCCGAAGGTCCACTTACAGGGTTCCACACGCGCCTTGTGCAACAGCCCGTTTGCACAGGATCTTCACACCCTCTGGCCGTGTGATGGCCGCCCGGAGCGCCTCGGCAGCACAGTTGTTGCAATCGGCACTCGCCGTGTGTCTTGTGGGGGTGTGAGCGCCCAGTGGGAGGCCGACGTGCCGGTGATGCGCGAGCTGTATCCCGCGCTGCGCCGCTTCGCCGGGGCGGTCGCGCCGTTCGGCGTGGCGCCCGACGACCTCGTGCAGGAGGCGCTCACCCGGGTGCTGGCGCGCGGTGGTTTGCAAGGGATCGACGATCCGCTCGCCTACCTGCGCCGAGCGATCGTGAACGTGGCCAGCAACGAGCGGCGCCGTTCGGCGATCGGCCGGCGCGCGCTCGCCCGGCACGGCGTCGACGCTGCCGCGGCCACGCGCGCCCACTACCCATCCGATCTCGACGAGCTGCGCCGGCTCCCGGCCCGTGATCGTGCCCTCCTCTATCTCACCGAGGTGGAGGGCGCACCGATCGCCGAGGCCGCCGCGTTCGTCGGCTGTTCCGAGGGCGCGGCGCGCATGGCCGTGAGCCGCGCCCGGCGCACGCTGCGCAAGTTGCTGGAGGACGACGATGCCAACACTCGGTGACCTGTTCGAGCGCCTCGCGGACGACGGCGACGTCGCAGGCTTCGACGCCGTGTTGTCGCGCGCCGTCGCCGCGCTCGAAGCACGCCCGGCAAGCGTGCCGATGACACCGCCGCGACCAACTCGTCGCCGCGCTGGTTGGACCGCAGCCGTCGCGATCGCGGCAGCGGCCGCGATCGCCGTGCCCCTGATCGTGACCCGCAACAACTCCCACAACGGCAGTGCGACGAAACCCACACACGTGTCGACCGGCCCATCGGCCATGGTGTTCCCAAACGCTCCATCCGCAACGGCCGCGCAGCTGGCGACGTGGAAGTGGACCTGGACCGCGCCACCGGAGCCGCTCGGCGACGCGCAAGTGATCGGTTGGGACGGCCAAGAGATTCTCGTGCACGCGGCCGAGATCCCGTACCACCACAAGATCAGGTGGGCGCCCGCGCCAAACGAAGTGTGGGCCTTCACGCCTTCGACAAACACGTGGATCAAGCTGAACTCACCGTTGCCCGCGGGGCAGACGATCTCGGCGTGGGACGGCCACGAGATGCTCATGTGGATCAATGATCCGAAGCTCGGGCTGACGAGCGGCTGGTCGTACGACCCGGCCTCGCAACAGTGGCAGAGGATCAGCGTCCCCGCTGGCGTGTGCCCGCTCACGTCGCCGGTGTGGACTGGGAGCGAGGCCGTCGTGTTCAGTCACGCGCCGGGCGCCTCATCCGGCGCAATATCGGGTTGTGAGGATCCAGCCGGGAGCAGTATCTGGAACGTGACCGCGTACGACGTCGCGTCTGGGCGCTGGATCACCGACCTACCGACGCCGCCGGGCGAATCGGTGAGGATTGACGCGACATTCGCCGCGGGACTAGTCGTCGCACGCGTCGAGTCGAGTTTCTCGACCTCGGTTCGAGTCATCGCTTGGCGACCGGGCTCCACGAGCTGGACAACGCTGCCCGCACCGAAATCGGTCGAGGCGCCCCTCGCGCTCTCTGCCGGCGCGATCATTCCGCCCGGGCCGACCTGCAACATCGGCGACTGCGGGTTCACGCCCTACTCCGCTGGCACCGGCAGGTACTACCCGGCTTCGGCGCCGAGCCGAACGATCCCGGTACCAGAGTTCGCGAGCCACACACCGAGTCTGAGTGCGTCGACCGGTGACGCAATCGTCGTGATGGCGGGCGCCAACCCGTTGGTCGCAAGCGCGTGGGACCCGCGCACCGGCAGATGGACGCCACTCCCGGACGGCAACGCGCGAGAAGCGCCGAACAAGTTCGACGAGTTCGTGTGGACCGGCGGTGCACTCGTCGGCTTGCTGAACAAGAACCCGCAGCGCACGTACGCCAACGAGAACTGGTTGCGCCTCGAGGTGCTGAAACCCGCAGAGGCTCCACCCGCGGCGGCCCCGCAGCCCGCAAGCGTCGACGCACTGCGGCATTTCCATTGGTCGACCGCGGGCGCGCTCCCGACGTACCCGCCGCAAGCGGTGCTGTGGGACGGCACCGACGCGCTCGGATGGACCTTGAACGGTCCCGGCAACACGCCGCTGGGTGAGGCGTTCGATCCCACAACGAATCGCTGGCACACGATCGCGGCGCCCCCGACCGGCATGAGCTGGGACCTGAGCACGGCCGTCTGGACAGGGCAGGTCGTGGTGATGATCGCCGCTCGGGCGTCCGGCGGAGAACTGCCGGGCGCCGTCTACGACCCGCGGTCGGACAGCTGGCGTACCACCGGCCCGGTACCGCTGTGCGCGATGCCGGGCCGGCACATCGTCTCGGACGGGACCTACGCACTCGCAACGCCCGGGCAACGCGACGGGCCGGGGTCGACGGGATGCGCGTACGGAGATACCGCGCGTTACGACCCAACCACGAACAGTTGGTCATCGGCTCCGCGGCTTCCGGTGTCGGACGCGCACGGCGCCTTCGCGCAGGCTGTTGGCGCCGATGAACGCGTCATCGTGTTGGTGCGCCAAGGCGGCGGCAACAGTCTCGAACCGCCGGCCACCTACTCAGCGTTCGAACTTCTTACTGGCTCCTCGCACTGGATACGTCTCCCGGGCGTGCCGACCGCCCTACCCGGTGACATCGACTCCGACGTTACGACGGCGCACTATCTCGTCATACCGCCAACGGGCGGTTGCTCGGATCCTGCTTGCGCCGCGCAGGCGAAGCAGTTCCAAGTCGGCTATCTCATCGACGCCGATACGGGAACCGTCCGCTCCATCCATGCCGACGAGTCGCGCATGTGGAACGAGGGCGTCGCAATCACATCGGTGGTCGATACTGGCAGCGCGATCTTCAACATTGCCTACGGCGACGGCGGCGATGCGGGCACGCCGGTGTACGCGTACGCGTGGGACGCGCGAGGTACCGACGTGGCACTCCCGTCGCCGCACGATTGCAAGTGCGGCAACCAACAAGTGCCGAGCGGGCCCGGCGTGTGGACCGGGCACGAGTTGCTGTTTTTCGGCGGCGCAACGGCCCTCTGGCGCTTCGGGCCGTAACCAACTGTGTGTGCGTTTCTCTGACGTATGCGCCGAGAAACGCACAAACGGTCGGGGGGTGGGTTAGCGGGAGCCGCGGAGCAACTGGCCGGGGCGGGCGCCTTGGTCTTCGCCGTTGCGCATCACTACTTCGCCGGACTTGATTGTGGCGACATAACCCTCGGAGCGTTGCACGAAGCGGCGGGCGCCGCCGGGGAGGTCGTGCACCATCTCGGGACGGAACAGACGCAGCGCGTCGTAGTCGATCACGTTGACGTCGCCGCACTTGCCGGGCACGAGCGTGCCGCGATCACTCAAGCTGTAGAGCGCGGCGGTCTCGGCGGTCATCTTGCGCACGATCCATTCGAGCGGCAGACGGTCGTGGTCGCGATCACGCGTCCAGTGCGTAAGCATGAACGTGGGCGTACTGGCGTCGCACGTGGTGCCGCAGTGCGCGCCGCCGTCGGACAGACCCCACGCGCTCGTGGGGTGCTCGAGCATCGTGCGCACCGCGTCGAGGTTGAAGTCGGTGTAGTTGAGCAACGGCCGCATGAGCAGTTGGTTGCCGTCGTCCTCGAGCAGCGTGTCGTAGTAGAGCTCCCACGGGTCGCGGTTCGCGGCGCGTGCACGAGCGGCGATGCTCTCGTCCCGCTTCGGCTCGTAGTTCGGGTTCTGTCCGAGCGGGAAGACGCGCTCGGGGTCGATGAACTGCATGCGAGCCGGGTCCATGCGGGCCACGTCAGCGAGCAGACGCGCCTTCACCTCGGGCTTGCGCATCTCGGCAACGCGCTCGGGCACCGACATGAATCCGAGCATCCCCCACGACGCGCAGTTCGCGAATGGGTGGAAGTTGGCGAGGCCGATGAGCAACGTGACGCTGCGCCCGTGCACCTGCGGCCGTACTTGCGCGCCTTCGCGCGCCGCGGCCGCGCACTGTTCGAGCATCTCTTCCCACGACGTGGGGTCGTGGTCGTTCTGCGTGAGCACGAAGCTCACGGGGCGGCCGATCGTGCCACCGAGCTTGCGCATCCACGCCATTTCGCGCCCGGGCGCGGCGAGGTCCTCGCCGAGCGCGCCGGCGGGCGCGAGCTCGAACACGCCGGTGCCGAGCTCGCCGAGTACGCGGCCGATACCGAACAGCTCGTCCTCGGCCGCGAACGTTCCCGGCACGGGTTCGCCGTCGATCGCCATGTGCGCCATCGTGCGACTCGTCGAGAAACCGAGCGCGCCCGCGTTCATGCCGTCGCGCACGATCTCGGCCATCGCCTCGATGTCGTCGGCAGTGGCGGGCTCATTCTTGGCGCCACGATCGCCCATCACGTAGGCACGCACTGAGCCGTGCGGCACCAGCGCGCCCACGTCCATCGTCTTCGCCGCGCGGTCGACGGCTTCGAGGTATTCGGGGAAGCTCTCCCAACCCCACGTGATGCCGTCGGAGAGCGCGGCGCCCGGGATGTCCTCGACACCTTCCATCAGGCCGATCAACCACTCGTGCTTGTCGGGGTGCGCAGGCGCGAAGCCGACGCCGCAATTCCCGAACACCACGGTGGTCACACCGTGCCAGCAACTCGGCGTCAGCAGCGGATCCCATGTGACCTGACCGTCGAAGTGCGTGTGCGGATCGACGAAGCCGGGAGTGACGACCGCGCCGTCGGCATCCACCACCGTGCGCGCGGCCTCCCCGCGCAGATGCCCGACCTCGCTGATCACACCGTCGTCGACCGCGACATCGGCCGTGCGCGCAGGTGCGCCCGTGCCGTCGACCACACTTCCGCCTCGAACAATCAGATCATGCACGCGCCGAAGCGTAGTTGCGGCCCGAAGGTGTCCGGAGGCTGACGAGACCCATTCGGAACGAGGGTTGTCGCTCCGATCCTTCGCAGCTACCGTCCCCCACCGAGGCGCCGGCAGGGGCCGCGCTTCATGGGCAGTGGGGTTACTCAGAAGGGGATTTCTATGCGTACAAGGCGTCTCGTCGTAGGCGCGATCACTCTTGCGTCGATGCTCGGTTTGGCTGTGGGGCCGGCCGGTAGCGCGGGAGCGATCACCGCACATCCGAACAGCGTGCAACGCAACTTCAACATTCCGAACCCGAACACGGTCGTCATCGAGACCGGGCTGCGCACCACCTCGCCCGTCACCCTGCACATCGGCTTCCGTGACGTCGGGGTGCCGGGCGACAGCTTCCGCGCCACCTACATCGACGCGATCAGCTCGGTCACGGGTGCGTGCGCGGCGAGCAGCAAGAAGAACTTCATCCAGAGCCTTGCCGTGCGGGTGCCGAGCGCGCGGAACTTCCGCGTGAGGATCCGGTGGTGCCACGGACCGGGCGACTTCCCAGCTGGCGGTCAGATGCTGATCGTGCCGAACTAGTCACTCGCGCCCCGACCGCAACGCGATTCGCGCCGGCCTCACATCGAGGCCGGCGCGTTTCGCGTCGTACAGACCGGATCCGTGTCGATCCGAACCACGTCAGCTACACGGCACCGATGGTGATCGGAACGTGCCGAACAGCGAGTACAAACCGCCGCGACCTAGCGACGGCTCGACCCGATAGAACCAGGAGAACTCGGCGAGATCCTGGACGTGGGATGGGCCGACGGTGAACAGCGTCCCGGTGAGCGGATCGCCGGGCTCGTAGTTGCTCTGGCACCCAGTGACCTGGCCGATGTGGCCCCACGTGGGCGTCGGGTTGTTGCCGAACGGGTCGTCGAACCACTCGGCGACCTCGTGCGACGCGATGCTCGTGTCCTCGGTGTTGTGGAAGCGCCGGTCGGTGGCGAACTCGGTGACGCCGTAGGTCTGCGTCCCACCGTTGCGCTCGAACGCGGTGTGGAAACCGTTGATGCCGCACGTCGATGCCGACGCCGTCTGGCACATCACGATGTTGCCCCACAGGAACATCGCGAAGTCGGTGGTCTTCACCTTGCTCCCGAGCGACGCGAAGACCGACGTTTGGATCGTGTTCTGCAGGCTGTTGATCGTGACATTGCCACCCCGACCACAGGCCTCGGCCACCGACGGACCGTTCACATTGATCGTGATCTTCGGCAGGACCGACGGACTCAGCTTCACGCTGTTGTTCTGGCCTGTCCCGCCGGGCTTCGAGAAGTTGAAGTACTCGGACCGCCGGAACTCTTCGGTCCACTGCCGCTTTCCGTCGCTCGTGGTCTGCACGGGCTTGTAGATCACCGAGTTGAGCGTGCGGTTCAGCGCGGTGCCACCGCCCGCGCACGACGGCAGGGTCGCGGTCGGATCGATCGTGACACCATCGCTGAAGTGGAAGGCGACCGGGATCACCTTCACCGGAATTGTGCTCTGCGTGTTCGTGCCGGGGAACGTGCCGACCTGCTTGATCGTGAAGTTCCGCCCGCCCGACTGCTCGGTTTCGGTGAAGTCCTTCACCGTCGGCCCGCTCAGGTTCGGGCTCACCGGCGGGTTGTATTCGGTTGGCGTCGTCGGGAACGCGGCGCGCGCGCCGCCCTGCCCGACCCCAACAGCGGTGAAACGGTGGCGTGTGGATGCTGACGCACCCGCCACCGATAACGGTGCGATCGACGTGCCGAGCATCACGACCGAGGCGAACGCGACAAGCGCCTTGTTCATCAGAAACCCTCCCCATTGCCCGCAACCAGTTCGGACGGAATAATGCCATCGCCGCCCGCCCGCGGCGACTGTTGCGCGCAGATTTTGCCGAGGTTTCAGCCGCGCAGGTCGCGGAAGAAGGCGCGTACGTCGTCGATCAGCAGGTCGGGTTCCTCGAGCGCAGCGAAATGGCCGCCGCGGTCGAAGCGCGTGTAGCGCGTCAGGTTGTACGCGGTCTCGCCGTAGGCCTTGGGGATGCGGAAGATCTCGCCCGGGAACACTGCCGCGCCGGTGGGCACGTCGACGCGCTCGCCCGACGGTCCGAAACGACCGCTGCGCTGACTCTCGCAGTAGAGACGGATCGAGCTGTTGATCGTGTTCGTCACCCAGTAGACGGTGATGTTGGTGAGCAACTGGTCGCGCGTGATCGCCGTCTCGAGATCGCCGTTGGGGTGATGGGTCCAGGCGTGGAACTTCTCGGTGATCCAGCCCGCGAGTCCGGCCGGTGAGTCGGTGAGCCCGTAGCCGAGCGTCTGCGGGTTCTTGCCTTGTATCTCCTGGTACGCCGCACCGGTTTGCAAGAACGTCATCGCCGCGGCGACGTCGGCCGCCTCCTCGTCGGTGAGTGTGATCTGCGACGGGTCCGGCGGGAACGCGAGCAGCATGTTCACATGGATCCCGGCGAGGTGCGCGGCGTCGACCGTGCCCATCTGTGTGGAGATCATCGAGCCCCAGTCGCCGCCCTGCGCGCCGTAACGCTCATAGCCGAGGCGCGCCATGAGCGCGGCCCATGCTTCGGCGACGCGGCGCACATCCCAACCGGGCTCGGTGGTCGGCCCCGACCATGCGTAACCGGGAATCGACGGTGCCACTACATGGAACGCGTCGGCCGGATCACCGCCGTGCGCGCGCGGGTCGGACAACGGACCGATCACATCGAGGAACTCCGCTACCGAACCGGGCCAGCCGTGCGTGATCAACAGCGGCATCGCATCGGGCTCGGGCGAACGTGCGTGAATGAAATGCACCTGCTGGCCGTCGATGTGCGTGAGGAAGTGCGGCCAGCGGTTGAAGCGCGCCTCTTGCGCGCGCCAGTCGAACGACGTGCGCCAGTAGTCGCACACCTCTTGCAGATACGCGCGATCAGTGCCGTAGTCCCAACCCGAACCGGGGATCTGGTCGGGCCAGCGAGTGTGCGCGAGACGGCCGCGTAGATCGTCGAGCACCGCGTCGGGCACCTCGACGCGGAACGGCTGCAGGTCGCTGTCGGTCATGAACCGAGAAGCTACGACAGCACCCCGGCAACCATCAGCGGTTGATCAGACGCCGGCCTTCTCGAGGATGTGCACGCCGCACGCCGAGCCGAGACCGATCACGTGGGCCAGCCCGACCTTGGCGCCCTCGACCTGACGGTCGCCCGCCTCGCCGCGCAAGTGCGTGGCGACCTCGTAGACGTTGGCGATACCAGTGGCACCGATCGGGTGGCCCTTCGAGATCAACCCGCCCGACACGTTCACCGGGGTCTCGCCGTCACGCCACGGGCCGCGCTTGTCGATCCACTCCCCCGCGCCGCCGGGCTCGCACAGCATCAGGTTGTCGTAGTGGATGAGCTCCGCGGTGGCAAAGCAGTCGTGCAACTCGACGAGGTCGAGATCTTTCGGGTCGACGCCCGCCATCTCGTACGCCTTCTTCGCCGCGTTACGCGTGAGCGTGTTGACGTCGGGCTGCACCTGCGCCCGCTCGGTCCACGGGTCGGTGGTGAGCACCGACGCGCTGATCTTCACGGCTCGCCGCTGCTGGTCCTTCGAGAGCGTGCGCAACTTCTCTTCGCTCACCAGCACCACCGCGGCCGAGCCGTCGGTGTTCGGGCAGCACATCAGCAGCGTGTTCGGGTACGACATCATCTCGGCGTTCATGATCTCGTCGAGGCTGAACTGCTTCTGGTAGTGCGCGAGCGGGTTGAGCGTGCTGTGCGCGTGGTTCTTCTCGGCGACCTTGGCGAACTGCTCGAACCCGACGCCGCTGTTCTCGTAGGCGTACTCCATGCCGGCCTGCGCGAACACGCCCGGCATGAGGCCGGTTCCGACCAGTCCTTCCACCGACATCACCGAGCCGTAGCGGCCCGACGGCTTGTACTCGGTGCGCGCGCGGTCACCCTTGCCGCCCACTCCGAGCAGGCCGCCTTTGCCCATCTGTTCCACGCCGACCGCGAGACCCATGTCGGCCTCGCCGGCCTTGATCGTGAGGTACACGGTACGGATCGCGGTGGCGCCCGTGGCGCACGCGTTGGCGACGTTGTACACGGGAATGCCGGTCTGGCCGATCTGCTTCTGGAGTTGCTGGCCCACACCCGCCATCGCGTTGAACAGCGAGCCGCAGCCCATCACCTCCATGTCGTGGATCGTGACGCCCGCGTCGGTGAGCGCGCCGGTCGCCGACTCGCTCGCGAGGTCGATGAGGTCCTTGTCGCCATGACGGCCGAACTTCGTCATGTGGGTGCCGAGAATCCAGACGTTGTCGGTGCTGGCGCTCATCGCAGTTCCTTCTCTCCGTTGATCCGTAGATCAGACCGGCTCGTAGCCGAAGCAGATGGCCTCGTTGCCGTCGTCGTCGGTGCCCGCCACCCAGGTGGTGAGCTTCACGGGCATGCCGAGCGTGACGTGCTCGGGATCGACCGGCGTGTTGACGACGTTCGCCTTCACGCAGCCGCCGCCGTCGATGTCGACCAACGCCGATGCGTACGGCACGGGCACACCGGGCACGCCACGTTGCACGATCGTGAAGCTGCGTACCTTGCCGACATCGGCGAGCCGCCGCGGCTTGAACTCGGTGCCGCCGCCTTTGGCGTCGCCGTTGCGGCGGTCGAAGTAGAGCGCACCCGTGTCGACGGCTTCCCACGCCCGGAGGTAGGGCTCGCCGTCGTCGATCACGAGGTAGTCGACGATCGGGATCTTGGCCATATGAATCGACGATACCGCAGCCGTTTCCGCCGTCGCGAAGGCAGCCACAGGTGCCACACTCGTGGCATGAGCGAGACCGAGACGCCCTGGTATGCCGACGCTGTGATGCCCGCCGTGCTCGACGCGGCACGCCGCGGTTACGGCAGGTCGATGCGCCGCGCGCTGGAAGCTGCCGGCTACGACGACATGCCGCGCGTGGGGATGCGCCTGATCGGCGGGATCGCCAACAACGGACCGGCCGGCCCGGACGTCGCCCGGCACCTCGGTGTACGTGGCGAGCGTGCGCAGCGACTGATCGAGGTGCTCGTCGAGCGGCAGTACGCGGCAGTGCAGACGACGACCTCGAACGAGCCTCACTACGTGCTCACCGACCGCGGGCGAGCGGCGGCAGAGGTGATGGCCGCGGCTCGCGAGGAGTTCGAACAGCAGGTGATCGGACGGGTCGGGAGCGGCGATTTCGCGACCACCCGGGCGGTGCTCGGGGCGATGATTGCGCTCACGGACGACGCCTCGGCCTGACCGGCGATTGGAGGCGACAGAGCCCCGTCCGGCGTGCGACAATTCGGACATGGTTGACGGGTCGGGCCGCAACCCCGACGAGCTGCTCAGCGCCGCGATCGAGGCCGAGCAGCGAGGTCGCGTGGGCGAGGCCTACCGCACGTTCGAACGCGCCTACGAGGTTGCCGCGGCCGCGGGCGACGACTTGGTGGCGGCGCGCGCGCTGCTCGGCTACGGCGGTATGTGGGCGAACGAGCGGCGGGCCACCGACGAGTACGTGCCGTACCAGGCCCATCTGCATGAGCTCAAGGTTCGGGTGGCCGACCGTGATCCGCTCCTGTCCGCACGGCTCGGAGCCCGAGCCGCAGCCGACGCGTGTTACGCCGAGCGCGGCTCCATCGCCGACATGCGCGTCGCGATCGAACAGGTTCGCTCCTTCGGCGAGCCGTACGCGTTGTGGGAAGCCCTCTCCTTGCACCATCACCTGCTGATCGGGCCGCACGACGCGGCCGAGCGCGAGCAGACGCGCAAGGAGCTCGTGACCGTCGCGGCCAACATTGGTGTGCCGTGGTGTGTGGCGACCGGGCTCATGTGGAGCGCGATCGACGCGGTGCTGCGAGGCGATCCCGACGCGGTCAACGACATCGAACAGTTCCGCCGCTACTCCACGGAGCACGACGTCGCAAACTTCGTGTACCAGGCGGGGATGCTCGACGTGATGCTCACGCTGCGCGCCGGTCGCTTCGACGAAGCCGCAACGGCGATGGAACAGATGCTGGTGCTGGGCACAAGTGTCGGCGAGAACGACGCGCTCGCGCTCTACAGCGGCCAGCTGCTGACGCTGCGATGGCTCCAAGGCCGCGCCGGCGAGCTCCTCGACCTGGCCCGAGAGCTCAGCAATTCTCCGACGATGCACCGTTCGAACCGCGTGTATCCGGCAGTGGCGGCCGGACTCGCGGCGATGGCCGGCGACTACGACGACGCACGCGTCGGCCTGGCCCGCGTCGGCGCGTTCGACGGCGAGCCGTTCGGGCTCATTCCTTCGAGCACGTGGTTGCTCACGATGTATGCCGTGGTCGAGGCGATCTATTCGCTCGGTGACGTCGAACACGCCGTGCAGGCCTACCGCGCGCTCGAGCCGTTCAGCGACCTCCCCATCATCGGCTCGATCGGCGTGGTGTGCTTCGGCTCGGTACATCGCTCACTCGCGCTGTGCGCGCACACCGTCGGGGACGTGCACGCGGCGGTGAAGCACTTCGAACGCGCCATCGACGACGACCTGCGCTTCGGCAACCTCGCAGTGCTGGCGGTCACTCGTGCCGAGTTGGCGCGCGAGCTCGGCGCACGCAACGAGGCCGACGATGTGGCGCGTGCGCGCGAGCTGTATGCGCACGCGATCGCCGAAGGCACCGAGTTCGGCATGAGTGAGCGGGTGCCGTTATGGCAGACCGAGCTCGAGCGCCTCGCCCAACAGGTGGTCCATGACGCCGACGGTCGGTGCGTGGCGACACGCGACGGTTGGGAGATCACACGCGGTCGCGAGCATGCATCGGTGCCTGCCGGCGTCGGGATCAACGTGCTCGCGACCCTGCTCGCCAATCCGGGCGTCGAGATTTCCGCCGATCGTCTCGTCGGCGCGGCCGAGGATCACGCCAACGACCCGTTGCTCGACCCTGCCGCGCGGCGCGCGCTGCAGCGACGCGTGCAGGACCTGCGTGCCGACGCAGCCGCCGCCGAAGCCGCGGGTGACGGACGCCGGGCCGAACGCACCCGCGAGGAACTCGAGCGCCTCGCCGACGAGCTCAGTCGCAGCCTGCGTCCCGACGGCACGAGCCGCACGTTCGCGGGCAGCCAGGAGCGGGCCCGCACCTCGGTGCAGAAGGCGATCCGCCGGGCTTTGCGGGCCGTCGAGGACTCGGCGCCCGGCGTGGCCGCCGAGTTGCGCCGGGACGTGCGCACCGGCTCGTACTGCGTGTACGAGCCCAGGCCGGGCGCGGCGAGCTGGAGCGTCGAGCGGGCGGTGCCGTCACCAGGCTGACCGATGGCACGCGGTGGCACACCACGGCACGCGTACACGGTTGGTAGACGACATTTGGAGACGAGAGAGGAACCGCTCATGCGGAGCACACGCTTCATCGCCGCGGCCGCAGCCGCGATCGGGCTCATCGCGCTGGCCGTACCTGCGCTGCCGGCCCAGGCGAGCGGCACGTACCCGGCGGTCACCCCGCCGCCGTTCGGCGCCAAGCTCACGAACGAGAGCCAGCCGTCGAACGCCCAGTTCGGTCAAACGTGTGACGAGAACCGGGGGATCCCGCACGGCTCGACGTGCACGTGGGTGTCGATCCAGGCGTATCACAACGGCGGTCACGAGCTCGCGACCGCGACCGGCACCGTGAAGCACCTCAAGCTGATCTCGTGCGTGCCAGGTTCGTTCACGCTGCAGATCGCCCGCTTCAACGCGAGCAAGCACACCGCGCAAGTGGTGCGCAACGGCCCGGTGATCAAGTACAAGGGTTGGCCGAGCGGGCCCGGCGACTGCGGCGGCGACAACGGCGACGCCTACGTGATCCAGTCGTTCCCGATCAACGTGCACGTGAACAAGGGTGACGGCATCGCGATCAAGACGGCCGGCACCGGCGCGCTCTACTGCTCCGGCGGTAGTGGTGTGCTCCTGTACGCACCCCCGCTCGCACCTGGTGGCGCCATGAAGAAGGCACCTGGCGGGGCCAGCTGCAACCTCATGGTCACGCTCACGTACAACTAACACTTTCGACCGAACAACGCAGCCGCGCTGTGGTGGCTGAACACGGCGCCTCGCTTCGAGCGGGGCGCCGTGTCGCGTTTCGTGGTCGGTACTTGCTCACGCATCCGTGAGGAACTACCGACCACGCCAGCGGCAAGCCGGGCAAGAACCGCACGAGTATTGGTGCGAGCGGGGAGATTTGAACTCCCACGTCCTTTCGGACACTGGATCCTAAGTCCAGGGCGTCTGCCAGTTCCGCCACGCTCGCATTGTTCGTCACCAGAATACGATCGCTGTCGTGGGTCGTTCGGGGCTTGGCGTCCGAGCACTTCCCGCACGCTGGGCAGCCGTCGGCGCAATGGCTGTTGGCGTTGCCGGCGGCTGTGTCGGGTTGGTCATCGGCCTGATCGTGCACTGGCAAACGGCCTGGTTCGCTTCGAGCTCGGCGTCCCCGCGTCGATCGTCGGCGCATTGATCGGACTCGTTGCGGGCGTGATGGCGGCTGCAGTGCGCCAGGTCCGGGTCACCTCGTCGGTTCCGCGCCGTCATCCGTGATCCCGACTATCCGCCGGCGCACGCCTGAGGCTCGGTGTGTTCGCATCGAACTGACACTGGGCCGGCCGAGCCGGCGCGTTGTCAGCGGGCGTCGAGCTCGACGAAGTCGCGGGTTTGGTTCTCGAGGTAGATGCTTGCGGGCTTGCTCATGTTCGCCAGCAGCTTGCGCGGCACGGGTGCGCCCGTCGGCCCAGCCGTGAAGGTCATCGCGCTCACCCAGTAGCTGTTGATGTCGAGCTCCATCGAGCGCACCGCGCCGGCACGCTGCAACACAGCGGCGAGCGACGCGACGCTCAGCCCCGGGCCGCCCGCGTAGATCAGATCACCGCGCATGTTGATGCCCACACCGGACCGCCACACCAGGACCTCGTTGCCGAGGGTGCCGCCCCACACCCAGTTGGAGCCGACATCGGTGGCGATCTTGCCGCCGTCGATCAGAAGATCGAGGTTCTGGCGCACCGCAGTGACATCGGGCGTCATCGTGGCGTCACGGCCCCACATCGCGATGTCGGCGCGGCCGTCGCGATACGTCACGATCGACGCGCGGCCCGGCACGAGCGGCGCGATCGTGCGGCCGTCGGCGTACCAACCACCTTTGCTGCTCTTGAGCGTGAAGCCGCTGTTGAACGCGCCGACGATCCGCGCGTAGTCCGACGGGTCGATGCGCGCGCCGTGGAGCCACGGTCCGCCGCCGGGGAGCTGCGTACCTTCGTGCAGTGTGGCCGTGAGATGGTGCATGTCGAAGTACGCGAGGCCGACGAGCTCGCTGGTGTGCACTGCGTCGGGCCGCAGGTACGACACCCAGGCCGCCGGCGCGCCGTTCACCGGCCGTCCGGCGGGTTGCCACACGCCTTCACCAACGAGCGAGTTCGTCACGAACGGGCGGAGATTCGCCGGCGCGTACGGCGGTGGAGCGGGCGGCGATACCGGCCGCGCAATGCTGGTGTTCACGACGACGGGCGCGGCGGTGACCGCGGTGGTCACCGGTGCGGCCGCCACCGCAACTCGAGGGATGCCGCCCTTCGGCGTGCCGCCACGCTTCGGCGGATGGTGCGTGTACCAGTAGTTCTCGATGCCGTTCACCACGCCGGCAAGATGATGATCACGCGCCCACTCGACCACCCGCACGCGCAACGGATCGGTGTTGTGCGCGACCAAGGCGTGACCGAGCGACCACGCCGGCACCGCAAGAAGTGCCACGAGACATGCCAGCACCACGCGCCGATGCCAACGTCGACGGCGGCGGCGCTCGCGGTCACGTCGCGACGTTGCTGGCTGGGCCGGCTCGAGTTCGGCGACAACGATGTCGGGCGCGACGACGTCGGGCTCGGTGCCGGTCGACGCGTCGCGCGGCCGACGTTCGGTGTCAGACGCGGTCAGCATCGGCGCTCACTCACGAACCGTCACCGGACCCACACCAGATTCACGGTACCGATGGCACGGGCTCGAAACGCGCCTTTGCCCGGCACGGCCCTTGACAGCTGACTATTGGTAAGTGCACACTAACGTTAGTGGCAGCTCACCAATCGCGCAACCGGTCGCGCGCTGCGAACGCCGATGGCGCGGCCGCGCTGCAACTCCTCGGCGACGACACGCGGCGCGCCATCGTCGAACACCTGGCGCAAGGTCCGTCGTCAGTGGGCGACCTTGCCCGCCGGCTACCGGTGACCCGCTCAGCCGTGTCGCAGCACCTCGCCGCGCTGAAGACCGCGCACCTCGTGAGCGACGCGGCGGAGGGTACGAAGCGGATCTACCGGCTCGACCCGGCCGGCATCCAGCTCTTGCGCACCTACCTCGATCACATGTGGGCGAGCGCGCTCGAGAGCTTCGGCGCCGCAGTGAACACGCCCGCAAACCCGACCGCGCGCACACCAACCCGCAGCCCCCGCACCAGGAAGCGCTCGACATGACCGAATCGACCATCGCCCCCGTCGTCCGCCAGGTGATCGTGCACTGCAGCCCGGCCCACGCCTTCGAGGTGTTCACCACGCACTTCGACGAATGGTGGCCGCGCGCGCATCACATCTGCACCGCTGAATTGGTGCGCGCCACGATCGAACCCAAGCCCGATGGAGCATCGACCGTCGTGACGCTCGAACACCGCGGCTTCGAGCGCAGCGCCGGGGGCGACGACCTGCAAGGCGGCGTGAGCGGCCAAGGCGGCTGGACCGATCTGCTCGAACTCTTCCGCGCTCGCGCCAGCGCCCGCCCCGACGGCGGCGCGGCGTAACGAGCGTGTGCCGCGATTCCGGGCGATCGCCCGGAATCGCGGCACACGGTCAGAGTTGCGTGACCGTGAAGTTGTCGAACAGCCAGGCCGGCTGGTTCGTGGCGCTGGCACCGAGGAAGGCGCGCAGGCCCGGGTTTCCGGCCGTTTGCAGCGCCGCCTGGCTGTCGGTAGCAGTGAGCTGCCAGTTCGCCGGCTCGGTCGCTCGCGTGGTCCACACCTTCGCCTTCAGCGTGGTGGGGTTGGTGCCGGTCACGTCGAAGCGCAGACGGAACGCCGCGCTGGCCGCATCGGTGAGGCCGGCAACGGTGATTTCCTTGCCGATCACGACCTCGGTGGTGTTGCCCACGGTCTTCACGAACGAGAGGTGCACGCTGTCGTTCGGCAGGAACCGCAAGCGCACTCGGTACTCGGTGTTCGCGTTCACCCGGCGCGCCGTGATGTAGGCGACCTGTCCGTACGTGCCGCCCGCGGGCGCGGGATTCGTCGACACGTCGATCACCGAGTCGGAGTTCAACACCGACACCGACGGCAGATAGAAGCCCCGACCACTCGGTGCCACGGTGAGGTTGATGACGCCGGAGCCGAATCCGACCGCGGCAGCGCCAGTCGACGCGCCCGTTGCGGCCGCGTACGCACCGCCCATGTCGGCACTCCCCCATCCCGACGACACCGACCGGCCGAAGAAGTCCTGCGCGACGACGGTCGATGCCGACACGTTGAAGCCCTGCGACGTTGCAGCAGTATCGCCCTCGCTGTCGGTGACCGTCAGCGTCACCGTGTACGAGTTCGCGGCCGAGTACGAGTGACTCGCCGTGGATCCCGAAGCCGTCGGCGAGCCGTCACCGAAGTCCCACGAGTATGAGGTGATCGAGCCGCCGGAATTGGGGTCGGACGACCCGCCGCCGTTGAAGTTGCATGCCAGCTGCGTGCACGATCCCGTGAACGATGCGACCGGCGGCTGATTCACGGTGCCGAGGTCGGTGACCGTGAGGTTGTCGAACAGCCAGAGCGGTTGGCTCGTGGAGCTCGCGCCGAGGAACACGCGCACGCCCGGGCTGCCCGCAGCCTGCAACGCGGCCTGCGAGTCGGTGGCGGTGAGGTTCCACGTGGTCGGCTCGGTGGTGCCGGTCACCCATACCCGCGCCCGCAACGTGGTGGGGTTCGTGCCGATGGCGTCGAAGCGCATCGTGTACGCCTGGCCGGCGACATACGAGAGTCCTGTGAGCGACACCTCGGGGCCGACGCTCACTTCGGTGGTGTTGCCCACCGTCTTCACGAACGACAGCTTCACGGCGCCGCCGGGTACGAACCGCAGCCGAGCGCGGTATTCGGTGTTCGCCGACACGCGTCGCAGCGTGAGGTACGACACCTGGCCCCACGTTCCGCCGGCCGGCGCGACGCTCGTGGATACGTCGACCACGGCATCGGTGTTCAACGCCGACGCGCCCGGTAGATAGAGCCCGCCACCCGCGCCGCTCGTGGAGGTGATCTTGAACGTGCCCGCACTGCCGTTCACGGAGGTGACACCGCCACCCGCGGCGGCGGCATACGCGCCGCCCACGTCGGCTGTGCCCCACCCCGAAGCAACCGTGCGGCCGAACGCGTCCTGCGCGATCACGCGAGTGGCCGGAGCGGTGGGCGTCACCTGTTGCGATGTCGACCCCGGCGCGCCGTCGTTGTCGGTGACGGTCAGCGTGACCGTGAACGGACCGGTGGATGTGTACGTGTGACTCGTGGAGACGCCGGTGTCGGTGCTGCCGTCGCCGTAGTTCCACGCGTAGCTCACGATGCTGCCATCGGGATCGGACGACCCGCCGGCATTGAACGAGCACGTCATCGTCGGGCAGGAAGCAGTGAACGACGCGGTGGGCGGCTGGTTCGTGGTGGAGTCGAGGTTCGTGACCGTGAAGTTGTCGAACTGGAACGTCGGTTGGTTCGTGGCGCTACCGCCGAGGTATGTACGCACACCCGGGTTGCCCGCCACCTGCAGTGTGGGTTCCGAATCGGTCGCGGTGAGCGTCCACGTGCCCGGTTCTGTCGTTCCGGCAACCCATGCCTTCGCTTGCAGCGTCGTGGGGTTGGTGCCCGACACGTCGAAGCGAACCGTGTACATCTGACCGGCCACGTACGTGAGCCCGGGAACGTTCACCTCGTTGCCGACGCTCACCTCAGTGGTGTTGCCGACGGTCTTCACGAAGGAGAGCTTCACGCCACCACCGGGCACGAAGCGCAGCCGCACGCGGTACTCGGTGTTCGCGTCCACACGGCGCGCGGTGATGTAACCGACCTGCCCCCACGTGCCGCCCGCCGGAGCCACGCTCGTGCCGACGTCGACGACCGAATCGGAGTCGAGCACCGACACCGATGGCAGATAGAAGCCGCGCCCGCTCGGCGACGCCGTGAGTTTGATCGCGCCCGTGCCGGAGCCCACCGAAGTGGAGCCACTCGACGTACCTGTGGCCGCCGAGTAGGCACCGCCGGTATCGGCCGAGCCCCAGCCGGATGCAACTGTGCGTGTGAACGTGTCGTTCACGAGCACCGCCGGATTCGGCGCGGTCACATCGAACGTCTGCATCTCCGAGTTGGTTGCACCCTGCCCGTCGTCGACGGTGAGCGTGACCGTGTACGTGTTCGGTGACGCGTAGGTATGCGCGACCTGTTCGCCAGTGTCAGTGTTGGTGTCGCCGAAGTCCCACGCGTAGGTGAGGGTGCCGTTGTCGGGATCGCTCGACGACGACGCGTCGAAGCTGCACGACAAACCGTTGCAATTGCCGGTGAACGCGGCCGTGGGCGGGAGGTCGGCGACCGCAACCGATTGGCTCTGCGAACCGGGCACCGCGTCGTTGTCGGTGACGGTGAGCGTCACTGTGTACGGGCCGCCGGGGGCGAAGGTGTGCTGCACGATCTCGCCGCTCGCGGCGGGCGAGCCGTCACCGAAGTCCCACGAGTAGGACACGATCGTGCCGTCGGAATCGGTCGACGCGCTGCCGTTGAACGAACACGAAAGACCGGTGCAAGTCGGCGTGAACTGCGCCGTGGGCGGAATGTCGCCCGGCGACGAGGTGGGCACCAACACGTTCTTCGAGAACTCCGAGGTGCTGCCGTTCGTGTTGGTGGCGGTTGCCGTGACCGGGTTGCCGTCGGCGCTCGAGGGCAGCGTGACCGTGACGTTGCCGTTCGAGTCGGCCGTGCCGCTGGCAAGGTAGGTCTGCCCCGAACCGATCGCGCCGGCCGGCTGGCTCGCCACGAACACCTCGACGACGCAGGACGCGCACGTGGTGGCGTCGATGCTCGTCGGTGTGGGGTTCGACAGCGCGGGCGCGACCATGCAGTCGTTCACGTTCGTGTCGCAGTTCGCGGTGGTGTTGACCGCGCCGAACGGTGCCAGGTCGATACCGAGTGCGGTGACGCCGTTGGAGCCATTGTTGTAGATCGAGTTCTGGGTGATCGTGTTCTGATTCGTGACGCTCGACGCGCTGTTCGGTGGTTCGAGGCCATCCGATTCCAACTGCACACCGTTGTCGTTGTTGGCGATGGTGTTGCCGGGCCCGAGCTTGATGCGCACCGCACCGGCTTCGATGTTCACGCCGAACAGCAGGTTGGGCGCCGCCGTGCCGTTGGCGGTGACGCCGATGAGGTTGTTCGAGATCGTCGAATCGTGCACACCCTTGTCGACGAGCAGCCCGCCGCGCTGCGCGTTCACGATCACGTTGTTGGTGACCGTGGCGAAGCCCATGTCGAGATCGCACGGCGCGTTGTTACAGGTGGGATCGCCCTCGAGGTGCACACTCCACTGGCCGTTCTGCGTGTAGCTGAACGCGTTGTTGCCGGTGAGATCGGTACCGAAGTAGTTGCCGATGATCGAGTTGTTCTGCGTCAGCGAGTTGTGCGAGATCTCGACGCCCTCTTGCTCGTTACCGGAGGACACGTTGCGATCGCTCGGGTCGGTGCCGCCGATCATCGTGCCCTGCGTGCCGGTGTTGATGTCGATGCCGTGCGACTTGTTGGGGCGGCGCTGCGTGCCGGTGGGGTCGAGGCCGGTGATGTTGTTCTGAATCGTGGTGTTCTTGGTGGGATAGTCGTAGGTGGCGATGCCCTGGTGGTTGCACCCGGACTCCACGTTGCGGTTCGCCACACCCGGCGCGCCGATCTGGTTGTTGACTGCGCCCTCCTGCACCACCACGCACGACGAGGCGGCCTGCAGTGTCCAGTTCGGGTCCATCGCCCCAGTGGGCGTAAGGCCGAGCATGTTGCCTTCGACGAGATTGTTGGTGGCGCTCGTGCCGTAGATCCACACCGAACGGTCGAAGTTGTGCATGTCGAAGCCGCGGATGACGTTGTTGGCCTGCGTCACGAAGAAGCCGTCGACACCCGAGGGGCCGGTGCCGACAAGCTCGATGTCGTACACCGCGTTGTCGGCGATCGGGTCGGTGTTCGGCGTCGAACCCGGCTGCGTGAACCCGTCGATGGTGATGCCGTTCGGGTTGTTGAGCGCGGGAAGACGCGTGGCGGGCGCGATCGTGTGCACGCCGGCGCCGGGAATGTTGAAGCCGATGCTCACCGGCGACGTGGCGCGGTTCGCCTCTTGCAGCGCGGCGCGCAGTGTGCACTGGCCCGCGGTCGACGTCTGGCAGATGCCGTCGGACTTGGCGTCGCCGGTGTCGGCGGTGGAGTTCACCGTGTAGGAAATCGTGACCGCGTGCTGCACTGCGAGCGCGGACGGCGCGGCAGGCGCCGCGGTGATGCCGTGCGCGACGGTCTGGAGGTCGGCGATCGTCATGCACCCGTCGCCGTTGATGTCAGTGCCGGGGTCGGGCGCGGGGCAACTCGCCCCACTCTCGGCGCCGCGCACCCAATTCTGCGTGAGCGCGCTCACGTCGAGCGGCGTGACGCGGCCGTCGCGGTTCACGTCGAGGGAGAGCGGCGCGTGCGTCGCGGCCGGCGCAACCACCGAGTACGAGAGCGTTCCGGGCGCGGCGTATGCCGCGGCGCTGGAACCGGCCTCCAAGATGGTGCGCGCCGACACATTGCCGATGGCGGAGCCGGCGGTGTCGACGAGGAGGCCGTCGTCGACCCGCAGTTCGATCGCGCCCGGCTTCAGGGGCTCCACCACGATCGTGGCGAGCAGCGTGGACTGACCGGGCGTGAAGGTGGCGCTCGCAGCGCCGCAACCCGACCCTGCACAGGTCCAGCCACCAATGGCCTTGCGGTTGTTGGTCTCGTCGGCCGAGAGCGGCATGAGCTTGCCGGCACCGGGGAGCGTGGCCGGCGCCTTGACGGCCACCACTTCGAGCGCGCTGGAATCGAACCGCAGGTTCGCCTGGAACGCGCCGATGGCGCGCGGCGACGTGGCGCGGAGATCGAACGACACGTTGGTGTCGATCGACGCCCGGGCCGGGCCCGAGATCGCCAGCGTCGCCGGCGGCGCGGCCGACGCCCCCGACGCCGCCTCGCCTCCTGCGATCGATGACCCCACCAAAATGATTGTCGAGACAGCCACGACGACCGCCCTGCCCACCACGGAGCGCGGCTGATCTCTCCCTACCCGAGAGCTCATTCGGACAGGATAATGACCCCGACCGCTGTCCGAGAAGCCGGGAATGAGCATGTTGTGACGGGTGTGATGCCGTCGGAGAGTTGTGACGGCGGCATGAGAGCCCGTTCAGGCCCGCGCGCTCAGTGACCGGTGTAGACCGCCGGGCGCTGCTCGAGGAAGGCGCGGCCGGCCTCACGGAAGTCGGAGCTGGAGAGGCAGGGCAGCTGCGCAACCGCCGCGGCGCGCATGCCGTCGACCGTCGGCCGGCCCCAGCCCTCGCGAATCGCCGCCTTGGCGCCGCGCACCGCGAGCGGCGGCTGTGCGACCACCTGGGCCACGAACTCGTCGACAGTCGCATCGAGTGTGTCCCGGGCCACCACCCGATTCACGATGCCCAGCGCGAGCAGCTCGTCGGCGCGCAGACGAGCCGCGGTGGCGATCATTTCGAGCGCGCGGGACGGGCCGACGATTCGGGGCAGCCACACCGTGCCGCCGAGGTCGGGCATCAGGCCCCAGCGCGTCTCGAGCAGGCCCATCTGGCAGTCGTCGGCGGCGATGCGCACGTCGCACGCGAGCGCCAGCTGCATGCCGGCACCAAGTGCATGGCCTTGCACCTTGGCGATCGTGAGGAACGGTGCCTCTTC
>DASXZO010000136.1:0-47466 GCA_036501845.1 Acidimicrobiia bacterium
GCTACTCGCCCGCGCCGACCGGCGAGCTGCACGTAGGCAACGCCCGCACCGCGCTGTTCAACTACCTCTACGGGCATCACACGGGCGGCACGTTCCTCTTGCGCATCGAGGACACCGACCTGGCGCGCTCGACCCACAACGCGATCGAACAGGCCAAGCACGCGCTGCAGTGGCTCGGCCTCGAGTGGGACGGCGAGCCCGTGCTCCAGAGTGAGTTCGCCGATCACCATCGGGCCGCCGCGCAGCAGCTGATCTCGGGTGGCTTCGCCTACGAGTGCTACTGCACCAAGGAGGAGCTCGACGCCCGCAATGCCGAGGCCCAGGCGAGCGGTCGTCCGCCGGGTTACGACGGCACCTGCCGCGATCTCGACGACGCGACACGAGACGCGCGAAAAGGCGAGGGTCGGCCCGTGTCGATCCGGTTCCGCACGCCCGACCACGGTGAGAGTCGCTTCATCGACATCGTGCGCGGCGAGGTGGTGGTGTCGTGGTCGACGATCTCCGACTTCGTGATCGTGCGCTCCGACGGTGCGCCCGTGTTCTTCCTCGCCAATGCGGTGGACGATCTCGACATGGGCATCACGCACGTGATCCGCGGCGCCGATCTCATCGACACCACGCACCGCGTACTCGCGATCCGCCACGCGCTCGGTGAACATGCCGACCCGATGTATGCGCACTGCCCGCTGATCCTCGGCCCCGGTGGCCACAAGCTCAGCAAGCGGCACGGTGCGGTGTCGATCGAGGAATACCGGGCCGCGGGCTACTTGGCGTCGGCGCTCGTCAACTATCTCGCGTTGCTCGGCTGGTCGCCGGGCGACGACCGCCAGGTGATGGCCGAAGCCGAGCTCGTCGGGGCGTTCGACACCGTGAACATCACCCACGCTTCGGCCACGTTCGACGCCCAGAAGCTCGAATGGATGAACGGCGAGCACATCCGCGCCATGACCACCGCCGACCTCTGCGCTGCCGTGGCTCCGTTTGCGCGCGACCGCTACGGCGCCATGATCGACAGCGATCCCGACGGTGCGGCGAAGCTCGACAGCGCCGTCACGCTGGCGCAGAAGCGCGCCACCACGCTCGTGCAGATCGCCGAGCAGGCCCGTTTCTTGTTCGTGCCCGACGACCAATTCGAGATCGTGCCGGAGTCGTGGGAGAAGCTCGCCGGCACCGAACGGGTCGTCGAGTTGCTCGATGCGGTGATCGCGCACGTCGAGACGTGCGAGTGGACGCTCGAGGCGCTCGATCTCATCCCGATCGCCAACGCGCTCGAGCTCAAGCCGCGCAAGGTGTTCCCGGCGCTGTACGCGGCGATCGAGGGCATGCATGCCGGATTGCCGCTCTTCGACTCGATGCACCTGCTCGGTCGTGATCGCTGTCTCACGCGCCTGCGTTCGGCGCGCGAGCGCGTGGCGTGATCCGGTCGCTCCCTCGACCTGCACGTTGGATCATCGGCGCCGTGCTGGCGGTGATCGCCGCCGGCATCGTGTACTGGGCGGTCATCTTCGTCACGGTGTGGCACGAATCCACCACTGACAGCCGTCGTCCGAGCGACGCGATCATCGTGCTCGGCGCCGCGCAGTACAACGGTGTGCCGTCCGACGATCTACGCGCTCGCCTCGATCACTCGCTGGTGTTGTGGCGCGAGCACATCGCGCCGATCATCGTGGTCACCGGCGGCAAGGAGCCCGGCGATCAGTACACCGAGGCCGCGACCGGCGCGATGTACCTCCACGCACGCGGCGTGCCGCAGAACGCGATCCTGCGCGAAGTGCAGGGCCGGTCGTCGTGGGAGTCGCTGGAAGCCGCGGCGCGGTTCCTGCAGGAACGCCATCTGCGCCGCGTCACGCTCGTGTCGGACGCCTATCACTCGGCCCGCATCGCGGATATCGCCGCCGACGTCGGGCTCGACCCGGTCACTTCACCGACGCACTTCATCAGCGGCATCCACATCGTGCCGTACCTGTTCCGGGAGTCGGTGCGGGTCGCTGCAGGGCGCCTCATCGGCTACGGCGTGCTGCAACGCCATGATCCGGTCGGAAAGCTCCTGCCCGGACTCGCTATCATGATTGTGCCTTCGCGCCGGTCGCGACGCGCAGGCCGACCCATTCGGGGGTAGTTCAACTGGCGGAACGTCTGACTCTGGATCAGAAGGTTGGAGGTTCGAGTCCTCCCCCCCGAGCCACCACGCAGAGCTCCACCGACAGCAGCGCAACGCACGCAACATCGCACATCTGGCCCCGTCGTCTAGTGGCCTAGGACGCCGCCCTCTCAAGGCGGAAGCGGCGGTTCGAATCCGCTCGGGGCTACTTCTATTGCTGCGGTTCAGTCGCGGTACCAACAGCTCCGCTGGCGCTCGTGTCTATTGCTGCGCTTCCGTCGCGGTACCGACAGCTCCGCTGGCGCTCGTGTCTATTGCTGCGCTTCCGTCGCGGTACCGACAGCTCCGCTGGCGCTCCGCTTGCCGGTCCCGCTCAGTCAGGCTCCGCGGCGAGCTCACTGCGCGGCTCAGTCGCTCGTTCCTCGCTCCTGCGCGGCTGCGTTTCGCCGCTCACACGTGAGTCGCACCACGCGCTGACGCCGCGCGCTGAACCGCGAGCACAAGTTGCTCGCGGATCTTTCACGACGAACCGAACGAACGCGAGTTGCTCCGCTTCGCGCGCGTTGCACCGTCAAGCATGACACGTTGCGCGCGTGAAGTGGTGGATATCGGCGCGCGCGACGCGCGAATTGAGCGCGTTCGCGCGCGAAAAGAGTGCGCGAAGCGCGAACGCGCGAACAATTCACAGGCTTGAGCAGCGCAAATGCTTGACGTTCGTCGCTGAATGCGTTGTGATGCACAACGACACGTAGTCGCAGCGCGCTTGTCGCGCACATTCCTGGAGCGCAATCGTGAACAAGGGTGAGTTGGTCGACAAGATGGCAGAGACGGCCGGACTGTCGAAGTCCGATGCCGAGGGCGCGTTGAACGCGTTCATCGAGATCATTCAGGACGCGGTCGCAAGCGGGGACAAGGTCACGCTCCCTGGCTTCGGCGCGTTCTCGCAGTCAGCTCGTTCGGAACGCACTGCGCGCAACCCGCGCACAGGCGAGACGATGACTGTTCCCGCGACGAAGGTCGCGAAATTCTCCGTCGGTGCGAAGTTCAAAGAGCGCGCCGCCGGTAGGTAATACCCCAACCCGGGTAGGGGGCGGCCAGGATGGCCGCGGTGATCCCCGAAGTGGTGCAAGTAGCAGAAGCAGAAACCACGGAAAGGTGGTGACCGTGCCTCCGGCAAAGAAAAGGACTGCAAAGAAAGCAGCCAAGAAGGCGCCGGCCAAGCGCGCCGCCAAGAAGCGGGTAGCGAAGAAGGCTCCCGCCAAGAAGGCAGCGAAGAAGGCTCCCGCCAAGAAGCGGGCTGCGAAGAAGAAGACGACTGCGAAGAAGCGCACCGTCAAGAAGGCAGCGAAGAAGGCGCCCGCCAAGAAGCGGACGACCAAGAAGCGCACCGTCAAGAAGGCTGCCGCTCGCAAGGCTCCGGCCAAGCGTCGCGTCGCCAAGAAGCGGACTGCGAAGAAGCGCTAGTCGTCTTCGACCGTAACTCGTGGTTGTGCCCCGCTTCGGCGGGGCACAACTCGTTTCCGGCCCGATTCGCCGACGCGCCGAGACGCCAGGTCGTCGTCGGCGCACGTTCAGAGCGTGAGTTGCTTGAAGCCCTCAGCGAGCCCGTCGAGGGTCGCGGCGGCCGCGAACTCTCGGGCGCGGTCGGTGATGCGCCGGCGGAATGCCTCGGTCTGATGCACCGGGTCGTCGTCGATGCGGTGCGTCGAGCGCCATTGGCTGCGGTGCGCGAGCAATGCGTCGACCTTCGTGTCGACGGTGTTGTCCACCCGTTCGATGTGATCGACGATCTCGGCCTCGAACAGCAGCAGCGCGTCGGGCCGGTGGTGTGGCACCGCCTGCTCGGCGAAGAAGTGTGGATCGCGCGCCGCGACCAGCGCGTCGATCACCACGAAACCCGCGTGGCGGTGATCGGGATGGAGGCGGTAGGGCTTCCACGGGTCGTGGGTGAACACCACGCCGGGACGCGTGCGGCGCACCACCTCACAGATCCGTGCGCGCGTCAACCGATCTTCGGTGAGCTCGCCGTCGGTCTCGCCCAGGAAGTGCACCTCGACCGCGCCGAGCACGCTGGCGGCCGCGCGCTGCTCCTCGACGCGCAGTGCCACGAGCGCCTCGAGATCGGCGTGCGCGTCCCACGTGCCCTTCGAGCCGTCGGTGAGCACGAGCATGTGCGCCTCGCAGCCGGCGCGGGCCCACTTCGCGAGCGTCGCCCCACAGCCGAACTCGATGTCGTCGGGGTGCGCGCCGATGGCGAGCGCCCGCGCCGGCACAGGCAAGTCGACACTCGACGGAGTCGCGTTCATCGCCGTGTATCCCTCGCGGTTGCGGCATCGAGGTCGGCCGGTTCGTCGATATCGAAGCCCAGCAACTCGTCGCGCACGACTTCGACGGTAAGGCCTACGGCGCGCGCAGCCGCGACATGGCGGGCAAACGAACCGGGGCCGTACTGGAAGGCGACTTCGGCGTCAGCGGGGAGCGAGAGCACAGGCGTTCCGTCGTGGTGGCGGTCGGGCACGATCAGCGCGACCGGGTCGGCCCCGGGCGCAGCCATGCGATCGAGTTCCGACACGAACGGCAGATCGGCGTGCGCGACCACGACGCGCTCGGCGCCCTGCTCGCGCGCGAATGCCCGACCGGCTTCGGCCGCGGTGTCGAGCGAGCCGGGATCGTCCACCACGATGGCGCCGCGGCCTTCGGCCCACACCACCACGTCGCGGTCGGAGCTCACGACGACGAGTTCCATCGTGCCGGCCGCATCGGCCACGCCATCGGCGAGACGCTGCGCGAGCGTGCGGCGTTCATCGCCGTCGAGGCGTGTTGCGAGCCGCGCGAAACCCGAGCGGAACGAGCGGATCGGCACGACGAGCACCGCCATGGCCTGCGTATGCTACCGGCGATGGAGCTCGCCTACTCCTTCGCGCGCAGTGTGCTGGCGCCGGGTTTGGCGCTCGGGTTCGTCTGGACGATCGAGGGCGTCGAGCGCATCCCTACCGAAGGCCCGGTGATCCTCGCGAGCAACCACACCTCGTACCTAGATCCGCTCGCGCTTGCGTGGGTGGCCGACGCACGCCAGCGCAAGGTGCGCTTCCTGGCCAAAGCCGAGTTGTTCGGTTCGCCCGGTCTCGGTGCGCTCTTGCGCGCGACCAAGCAGATCCCCGTGGAGCGCGGCACGTCGAGCGCGGTGCACGCACTCGACTCGGCCCTCGAGTCGTTGCGCGGCGGCGAGTGCCTCGCGGTGTTCCCGGAAGGCACCATCTCGCTCGATCTGAACCCGATGCCCGGCAAGTCGGGCACTGCGCGCATCGCGCAGGCGACGCACGTGCCGGTGACGCCGGTGGGGCTGTGGGGCGCGCACCGTGTGATGTTCAAGGGCCGCCGTCCGAACCCGGAGCCGCTCGTGGCCGAGGTGGCGGTGATCGGCGAGCCGGTCTCGATCGCGCCCGACGAGCTTGTGCGTGATGCCACCGATCGCATCATGGACGGCATCTGCGCGTGTGTGCGCAGGGCGCGTGCGATCTACCCGCAACGGCCGCGCGCCGGCGACGAGTGGTGGTGGCGCGAACCGGAGACGGCGGTGTTGCGGAGCTGCCGGGCGAATGCCCACACTGCATGAGCAGTGACCGAGCCATGAAGATCGCAGTCATCGGGGCCGGATCGTGGGGGACCGCCGTCGCGGGGATTGCCGCGCAGAACGTCGACGCGGTGCTCTGGGCCCGCCGGCCGGCGCTTGCCGACGCGATCAACACGAGCCACGAGAACACCGATTACCTCCCCGGTCTCGTACTGCCGCCGTCGTTGCGCGCCACATCGTCGCTCGAGGAGGCGTGCCGCGGCGCCGACGCGGTGGTGATGGGCGTGCCGTCGCACGGATTCCGCGACGTGATCAGTGCCGCGGCACCGTCGATCGCGCCCGGCGCCGCGGTGTTGAGCCTGTCGAAAGGAATCGAGCAGCACACGCTCGCGCGCATGACCGAGGTGATCGCCGATGTGCTCGATGATCACCCGGCCGAACGCATCGGTGTGCTGTCGGGCCCGAATCTCGCAAAAGAGATCGTGCAGGGCCAGCCCGCGGCGACCGTGATCGCGATGACCGATGGCGCCATGGCCGAACGCCTGCAAGCCGCGTTCATGACACCGACGTTTCGCGTCTACACGAACCCCGACGTGGTGGGCTGCGAGATCGCCGGCGCGTTGAAGAACGTGATCGCGATCGGTGTGGGGATCACCCACGGACTCGGTTACGGCGACAACGCCAAGGCTGCCCTGATCACGCGCGGGCTCGCGGAACTCGCGCGCCTGGGTGTGGCGATGGGCGGCGACCCGCTCACGTTCGCCGGCCTTGCGGGAATGGGTGATCTCATCGCCACGTGCAACAGTCCGCAGAGCCGCAACCGCACCGTGGGCGTGGAGCTCGGCAAGGGTCGCAAGCTCGACGAGATCGTGGCGGAGATGAAGATGGTGGCCGAGGGTGTGAAGAGCACAGAGGCCGTCACCGAGCTCGGCGCGCGCTACGGCGTGGAGCTTCCGGTGGCCGACTTCGTGGGCCGCGTCCTCTATTCGGGCGCGCATCCCGCCGATCTCGTGCCCGAGCTGATGCTGCGCAAGGCGAAGTCCGAGTTGCACGGCATGCGGTGATCGAGTGAGCGAGAAGGCAGGCTCGCTCGGCATCGTGATCGGCGTGCTCGACGCGCCTGCGCTGGCGGTCGTGGGTGGCAACGGGCAGATCGAACTCCCGGACGCGCGCATCGAACTCGGGTGGTCGCTGTACACCGACCATTGGCATGCGCCGTTGACGGCGTCGACGCGCCAGCACGCGGTCGAGGGCATGCCCGTGGTGGAGACACGCGTCGCGGTGCCGAGCGGCGACGTGGTGCATCGCGCCTACGCGGTTGCCGGGCCGCCGCCATCGGTGGTGGTCGACATCGAGAACGCGTCTCCCGGACCAGTGGCGGTCGCGTTGCGCGTGCGCGGTGCCGGCACCGGCGCTGCAGCGATCGCCGCGCTGGTGCACGCCGTGCCGGCGTGGCGCGAGGTCGAAGTGGACGGCGACGTGACGTCGCTCATCTGGCCGTTGCCGCACCGCGCATCGGTGCGTGCGGTGGTGGCGTTGTCGGGTCGAGCGGGAAGCGTTGTCGACGTGCGGGCAATGCCCACGCCCGACGACGTGGCGCGCGGCTGGTCGGCGCAGCTCGCGCGCGGCGCGCGCGTCGAGGTCGACGACGAGGCGTTGCAGCACGCGATCGATGGGGCCCGCGCCGCGCTGGTGCTGCGCGCCAGTTGCGATCGCCCGCGTCCGACGGTGGACGACGTGATCGCGCTCGAAGACTGGGGATTCGACGACGAAGCCGTGGCCGCGTGGGAGCGGCTGTCGATACGCGACCGCCGCCGCGCCGCGCGCCGCGCACCCACAGAGAGTGCATGGGCGCTCGTGCGAGGCGGGTTGGCTGCCGCGCCCGGGGGTGTGCCGGTGGAGCCGGCGCAGTTCCTGCGCGCGCTGCGTGAGGTGCTCGTGACCGATGCGAATGAATCGGGAGCTGGAACGACGATTGCGTTCTTCCCCGGCTTTCCCTCCGAATGGCTGGGGCGCGCCGTGGCGGTGCACGACGCGCCGACGCGCGGCGGCGTGGTGTCGTGCGCGCTGCGTTGGCACGGCTCGCGGCCTGCGTTGCTGTGGACGGCGCCGCCCGGCGTCACGGTGCGTGCCCCAGCGCTCGACCCGAACTGGTCGAGCGATGCCGCCGAGGGCGAGGAACTGCTCGCGTCGCCGCCCGATCGATTGTTGCGGCTCGCGACCGCGACGCGCGAAGGCGACGCGGTCGCCGATCCCGGATCGTTTACCTGACGCGACTCACCCGACGTGCGAGAGGCGCTTCGAGAGACCGATGCGCTCGAGGTAGCCGGCCGCGACCGCCTCGGCGAAGGGATGCGTGGCGTCGACCAGTGTGGCGTTCTCGGCGCACGGCGGTGACGGATCCTGGAGCGCCATGTTGATGTCGAAGTGGATCGCCGGATCGAACGCTTCCTTCGACAGCGAGCGACCGAGGTTCTTGGCGTTGCGATCACGCGTGGTGAGCCACCACGGGTTGCTCGGGTTGCCGCTCGTGCCGTTGGCGGGTGCGCCGAGGAAGCGCCACTCGAGGAAGCGCAGCACCGACGTGTGGTCGTATTGCGTGTGGTCGACGTAGTTCGGCAGTGCGTAGGGCGACACGAGGAAGTTCGGCACGCGGAAACCGCACTGGCCGAAGTTGTCCTCGTCGATGGGGCTGCTGCGGTCGTCGGCCACCACGGGCGGTGCGACGTGGTCGAAGAATCCACCCCACTCGTCGTAGTTGATGATGAGCAGGCTCTTCTGCCAGAGCCGCGAACGCACGAGGGTGCGCACGACGTCACGGATGAACTGCTGGCCGCCCCGCGGGTCGGCGAGCGGGTGGTCGTCGTTCTCGAGGTCGCCGATGAAGTGCGGCTCCACGTACGACACCGAGGGGAGCGTGCCGGCGGCCGCGTCGGTCTTGAAGTCGTCGTAGGTGCGGATGAGTGGTTCGGCGCGGTTGCCCCACAACACGAACGTGGGGAAGTCGGACGCGTAGTCGGTGACGCTCACGCCTGCGGCGCTGAGGCGGTCGAAGATCGCCGGCCACTGGAAACCGCCTTCGGCGATCGGCAGGTAGTTGTCCTTGTGGCCGCCCGACTGACCCGACACGTGGTACTCGCGGTTCGGATATGTGGGGCCGAGCAGCGACGCGTGCCAGTCGTCGCAGATCGTGTAGTGGCGCGCAAGTGCTTGATAGATGGGAAGGTCGGTGGCCCGGAAGTACTCCAACGCAAGGTTGTCGTTGCCGCTGCCGCTGGCGAGGAAGCCGCCGTCGCGTTCCGCACGCCCCTGATCCCAACCGTGGCCCGGGTCGTTGTGGCCGCAGCCTTCCCAGATGTTGATCGGGCCCGCCATCACACCGTGCGGCTCGGTCTTCACGCGCGTGCCGTCGGGCGCGGTGAACACCTGGTGGAGGTTGCCGTTCACCGCGAAGCTCTTGCCGTAACGCGAACGCCCCGTATCCCAGTAGAGCTGGTCCTTGCTCAACCATCCGAGATAGGAGTCGAAGCTGCGGTTCTCCATCATCACGATCACTACGTGATCGATGCCCGAGTCGCTCGGTGCACCGTCGAGGATGCTGGTGAACTTCGTGGCGCGATGCACCTCCGACGCGAACGCGTTCTCGGCTGCAGCGGCGGCCGCACTGCCGATTGCACCAGCTGCGGCGCCCGCGGCCGCCACTTGCGCACCAAGCTTCAGGAATCCTCGTCGATCCATGATCCGCCCTCCGATCTCACCGTGATCTTGCCGTCCTGCACCCGTGCTTGCCAAGTGCGAATCGTGCCTTTCGGGTCGATGCGGCCGGCTTCGTTGCGCTTGAACACCGAACCGTTACACGCAATTGACCAGCCGTGCGCCATGCACACCAGTTCTTCACCCTGCACCGAGCCGTCGGCGAGGTCCTCGTCGAGATGGGGGCAGCGCCGCTGGTGCGCGCACAACGCACCGGTGCGGCTGCGCCACACGACCAGATCCTCGCCGTCGACGGTGGCCGTGGTGATCGACGAGTCGTGGTCACCTGGGATGCGTTGCATCCCGATATTCTCCAACACATGGCGACCTTTGCGATGCTGTCGACTCTCGGGCCTGACGGTTGGGAGACGCTTCGCCGCCAGCCCGAGCGCATTCACCAGGTGCGCAGCGAGGTCGAGTCGATGGGGCTGAAGGTGGTGGCGCAGTACGCGCTGATGGGGCAGTACGACTTTCTCAACATCATCGAGGCGCCCGACGAGCACACCATGGCGCGCGCCGCGATCATGCTGGCCGCGCGGGGGACGATGCGCACCACCACGCTTGCCGCGATCCCGGTGGACGACCTGGTCGGCATGCTCATGAAGGACAGAGACGCCGGACTGAGTTGACGCGCGAAACGTCAGACCCACCAGGTCTGGCGGCGGCGCTCCTCGCGCAGGTCGTCCTCGCTGAACTCGGCGGGCAGCAGGTTGCCGTCGGACCGCCGGCGGAGCAGGTAGTGGGGCGGCGGCGGGTCGGAGTTGACGTCGACGATCTCGAAACCGCGTGACCAGCGCGCGTCGAAGCGGTTCCTGACCTCCACCCGCGTCCCGACCTTCATCCCGCCCAAGCGTATTCGCATGCGCCCCGCTACGTTCAGAAGATGCTGAGCGAAGCGAACAAGAGGTAAGAGGCGTGCAGAGTGGGCCGTTTCCGACCTTGCGGGTCGAGCGCAAGCTCTGGGACGCGGGCGCCGAGACGGTGGTGGGTATCGACGAGGTCGGCCGCGGCTCGTGGGCCGGCCCGGTGACTGTGGCGGCCGTTGCCGCCCCCGACCGCCATCTTTCCGGTGTGCGCGACTCGAAGATGCTCACACACGACGAGCGCACGGTGGCCGCCCGCCGCGTGCAGGGTTGGGCGCTCGGTATCGGCGTGGGTCACGCGTCGCATTCGGAGTGCGACATCCTCGGGATGACCGCGGCGCTGCGGCTCGCCGCGAATCGTGCACTCGACGGTTTGCGCGAGCAGGGCTTTCGGCCCGATCGAATCGTGCTCGACGGGAATCACGACTACCTCGCACGGCCGGGCGTGGTGCACACCGTGATCAAGGGCGACCAGAAGGTGCTGTCGGTGGCGGCCGCGTCGGTGGTCGCCAAGGTGACGCGCGACGCGCTGATGGCCGAGGAGGCCGAGCACTACCCGCACTACGGCTTCGAATCGAACCGCGGGTATCCCGCGCCGGTGCACCGCTGCGCGCTTGCGGCCTACGGGCCGTGCGCGATCCACCGGCGATCATGGGTGTTCATGGACGGCCTGCTCTGGCCGTCACTCAAGTTTGAACGCCAGCCGCAGCTGTTCTGACCGCGGCCGCTAGTTTCTGTGCCGTTATGGGACAGACGTTGACCGTCACCGTCACGAAGGGCGCGAGCCCCGACGTGCGCAACTTCGAGACCAACCGCTCGATCACGGGCATGGCGATCGAGCGCTTCACCGACGCCGCGAGCGCGGCGCGGGCCTCCAAGCCCGCCAACGTGCTGGCGCGCCGGCTGTTCGAGCTCGGCGCCTCGGGTATGTCGGTGTACTCGAACACGGTCACGGTGAAGGCCGATCCGGCCCGCTGGAGCGAGCTCGAGCCCAAGGTGACCCACGCGATCGAGTACCTGTTCCACTACTACGGCGACGACGCCGGCTGGTCGGTGGAGGCACTCGAGCCCTACGGCATCCACCGCACCCCTTCCCCGGTGCAGTAACAAGCCGATTGCGCTACCGAACACACGTTCGGTAACGTGAGGGTCGTGCGAGCGGAGCTCAGCGCCCTGGGCGCGAAGGTTGCCACCGTGCAGCTGGCCGGCGAGCGGCGTCTCGCGGTCGGCGGTGAGCTCGGCGAGGTGCTCACCGACGGGGTGCAGCGGGGGAGCGTGGTGAGCGTCGGCGGCCCAGCTGGGGCCGGGGTCACGCGCACTGCGTTCGAGCTCGCGGCGTCGGTGACCGCTGCAGGCGAATGGGTCGCGTTCGTCGATGCCGGCGGAACATCCACGTTGGGGATCGCGGCGGCGGCCGAGCTGGGGGTGGAACTCGAGCGGGCGGCAGTGGTGCACGACGTGCCCGACGGTCGCTGGCCTGTGGTGGTGGGTGCGTTGCTCGACGGTATGACGATGGTCGTCGCCGTGGTGCCGCCGCGTCTCGCGCTCGGTGACGCGCGGCGGCTCCTCGCCCGAGCGCGGGAACGGCGCGCGGTGCTCGTGGCGCTCGAGGCCGCGCCGCTCGCGCGCGCAGGTGCGTGGCCGGCCGAGGCTGCGGTGCGCGTGCACGTGCACGACACGAGCTGGCAGGGGCTCGATGCCGGCGGCGGATTGCTCTCGTCGTGCACCGCGCGCATCGACGTCGAAGGTCGAGGAATGCTGCGCCAGTTGGCACGCGCGGGATGACGACGCGGACGGCTTGCGTGCAGTGCGTCGACTGGCCGGTCGTCGTCGCCCGGCTCGGTGATCCGTCGCTGTGCGAAGTGCCGATCGTCGTACGCGAACGCGTAGGTGCGCGCGATCTCGTGCGCGCCGCGTCGCGCGAGGCGAGAGCCGAAGGTGTGCGGGCGGGCATGCGCCGGCGCGAGGCCGAGGCGTGCTGCGGCGAGGCCGTGGTGCTCGATGCCGATCCGGCCGCCGAGGCCCGAGCCTTCGAGAAGATCGCGCGCGCGGTCGAGACGTTCACACCGCGTATCGAGTTGCACGAACCGGGCCGGCTCACCTTTCCCACGCGCGGCCCGTCGCGCTACTTCGGTGGCGACGACGCGCTCGCGGCCAAGGTGCTCGACGCGGTGGGCACGGCGATGGCCGGCACCGGTGTGACGATGTCGACCCGTGTGGGGATCGCCGACGGGCGGTTCGCGGCCCGGCTCGCGGCCCGGGCCGCCAATCCCGTGGCGGTGATCGCGCCGGGCGCGAGCGCGAGCTTTCTCGCTCCTTATCCGGTGATCTCGCTGGGCGATCCCGAGCTGGCCGGGTTGCTCGAACGGCTCGGGCTCCCGATGCTCGGCGACTTCGCGGGTCTCGAAGCTTCCGCCGTGCTGGCGCGCTTCGGTCGCGACGGCGCGCGCCTGCACGCGCTCGCGTGCGGGCACGACTCGTCGCCCGCGGCGCTCGCAGCTGTGCCGCCCGATATGCGCTTCTCGATGGAGCTCGATCCGCCCGCGACGCGCGTCGATAGCGTGGCGTTCGCGGCCAAGTCGCTCGCTGATCAGCTCGTGGCCCAGCTCGAAGCGCGCGGTCTGGCGTGCACCCGGGTGTTGATCGAGGCCGAGACCGAGCACGGCGAACAGCTCGCACGCAGCTGGTGGCACGACGACGGGTTCCGTCCCGCGGTGCTCGCCGAACGTCTGCGCTGGCAGCTCGACGGCTGGCTCGCCGCCAACGCGCCGGACGTGGACGACGGCGACGTGCGCGCGCAACAGGATCTGGTCGGCCTGGCCGAGAGCGGGCTGGACAGCACCACGGGCGCGCTCACACGGTTGACGTTGGCGCCCGAGATCGTGGTGCCCGTGCCCGCACGCCAGCTCGGCTTCTTCAGCGGCGACCCGGCCGCGGCGTTGCGCGCCGACCGTTGCCTTGCTCGCGTGCAAGGGATGCTCGGCTTCGATCGGGTTGGCACCTTCGTGCTCCAGGGCGGTCGCACCCCGACCGAACGGATCGCCTTCGTGCCCTGGGGCGAACCGCGCCTGGCGGTGCGTCCGCTCGTGCAACAAGGTGAAGCAGTCGCGTGGCCGGGCGCGTGGCCGTCGCCGTCACCGACGCGCGTGTTCGCACCCGGGCTCGCCGCGGCACTGCTCGACGAGCACGACGCGCCGGTGCAGGTGTCGGGCCGGGGCGAGGCGAGCGCGCCACCCCGGCGGCTCCGCTGCGCCGCGCTGTTCGGCAACGGGCGTGTGGCCGACGTGGTGGCGTGGGCAGGCCCGTGGCCGAGCGACGTGCGGTGGTGGGACACCGGCGCGCACTGGCGAGGCGCGCATTGGCAACTCCTCGTCGACACGGGATCGAGCGCAGGTGCCGTGGCGTGCTGGGCGACGTCGAGCGCGACGCAGGCCACCGTCGACGCGATCTACGACTGACCAACCGCGTCCGTGGTCCCACAAACAGTTGACTTGTCAACTGTTTGTGGGACCACCGGCGGGTCAGATCGTCTGTAGGAACTTGCCGCCGCGCTCGACGGCGTTGGCGTCGCTGAGCGGCATGTTGTAGATCAGCGTGTCGAGACCGGCGTCGTGCAGCGCGCCGATCTTGTCGGTGACCTCCGACTCGACGCCCACGTCGAACGCGCCTTCGGGATCGTCGGGCGCGATCGACCGCACGAACGCGCGCATCTCATCGGCCTGGGCATCGCTGTCGCACACGAACAGGCTTGCGAGGCGTGTGCGCTTGATCTGCGCGGGATCGCGACCGACCGTGGCGCAGTGGGCGTCGATCACGTCGTTGAGCCGGCGTACTTCGGCCGGGCCGCCGTGGATGTTGCACAGGTCGGCGTACTGCGCGACGAGCTTCAACGTGCGCTTCTCGCCGCTGCCACCGACCATGATCGGGATGTCGCCCCGCAACGGATGCGGGATGTTGCGAGCATCATTCGTGCGGTAGTACCGACCGTCGAAGCTCGACGTCTCCTGCGTGAACATCGCCCGGCAGATCTGCAGCGCTTCTTCGAGCCGGTCGAGCCGTTCTTTCGCGCCCGGGAAATCGACACCGAGTCCGATGTGCTCCTCGTCGTGCCACGCCGCGCCGATACCGAGGATCGCACGACCGCCGCTGATGATGTCGACTGTGGTCACTTCTTTGGCGAGCAACGCCGGGTTGCGATACGTCACGCCGGTCACAAGCGTGCCGAGCTGCACGCGACTCGTGCGCGCCGCCAGCGCACCGAGCAACGTGTAACCCTCGAGCATCGCCTGGCTCGATCCGCCGAGCGCGGGCAGTTGGTAGAAGTGGTCCATCACCCACACCGACTCGAAACCGCTCGATTCGGCCGCCTGCACGCGGGCGAGCGCACCCTCGAAGATCTGCTCGTCAGGCGTGCCGTAGGTGAAGTTGGGGAGCTGGAAGCCGAACGTGATTCCCGTCATGGCCGGCAACCTACCGGCGCGTCGCACCCGCGCCATCCGCGCCGTGCGAACGGCGGACTCGTTGCGTCGATCCGCAGTGGGAGCGAACACCACCGAGTCCGGCCTGCGGTCTTATGGCGTGAGCTCCTGGCCGTGACCGGTGATCTCGCCGCCGTAGCGGTCGGCGACGACGGCTGCGAGTACCTCAACGTCGTGAAGGTCTTCGGGCCGGACGCGTAATCGAAGCGAATTGGTGCCAACTTCGGCGACATCGAGGACGCCTCGCAAAACGGCGAAGTCGCTCATCGCATCGTCCTTGGAAGCTGTATCCGAGAATGCAATGGAAATGTCGGCGGAGCCGCCACCGTGGCGGTCGGATTCGGGTTGCAGTGGGACCGGACGAGGGCCCGCCATGTACGAAGTCTCGAAGAGTTCGTGACGCCAGCCTGACCTGATCATGTTGGCAAGAAACTGCAACGTGGGGTAGCCGTGGACCGGCCAGCTCTGTTGCTCGGCAGTCCAGGAACTGACCCATTCGACTGGTTCGTATGGGTCGCGTCTAATGCCGCGTTCCAAGTGCGCGAGGTCTCCCCGACTCGCGCGGACCGGCGGCACCGCGGTTCGACTCGGTTCGATTGAACCGATCACACGAGCGAATTTGGGGAGGGCAGACCGAAGCGCGAAGGTCGCCTCGAAGAGGCGGGGGCTTGCTAAGACCGTCTCAAGACCGACACGCGTGGGGCTGTAGATGTCGAACGCTCCGACAAGTTGGATCTCAGGTGGCTCATACTCGATCTCGAACTCGACATAAATGAAGCCTTCACGAACCCACAGCTCGACAATGTCGCCTGGCTCGAGTGGCGCTCGGCGGCGGTTCACGACAGCGACAATAGGAGGGATCCTCGACCAGACGGTCGAGCACGTCGGTGCTCGTGCTACCGAACCTCTGACTTCTAGGTGGGGGCGCGGGTGATGTAGTCGTCGCAGATCTCGACGAGGCGTTCGCGGCCGAAGCTTGGTTCGTGGCCGCCGTGCACGACGGTGACCGGAAGCGTGCGCAGGCGCTCCATGGTGCGTACGTAGTCGTCGATGTCGGAACCATCGAGCTGATCGAGCAGGGGGCCATCGTAGACCGCGTCGCCCGAGAACAGTACGCCGGAGTCGGCGTCCCACAAACCGATGCTGCCGGGTGAGTGCCCGGGAAGGTGGAGCACCTCGAAGGCTCGATTGCCGATGTCGACGATGTCGCCGTCGTCGAGCAGCTGCGTGGCGGGCGCTTCGGTCACCTCATATACAGCGGCCGCGATCCCGTGCGGCGGCACTGCGTCCACGAACAACGCAGGGATGTCGTAGCCCGCGTCACGGTACGGGCCGATCACGCTGTCGCCGAAGAGACTGGCGTCGAGACAAGCCGTGATCGCCTCTTGCAGCTGGCCGGCCTCGGCGCGATGGATGGCGCGCGCGTCGAACTCGTGCAGCCCACCGACGTGATCGCTGTGTGCATGCGTGGCGACCGCGAGGAGACCGCCGTCGAGCTCGCGATCAACGAGATGTCGCAGCGGCGCGAGCCCGAGCGAGGTGTCGATCACGAGATCGTGCCGGGCGCCGCGCACGTGCCACACGTTGCAACGCAGCAGCGGATGCACGTGCGGTTCGGTGACGAGCGTGATCGCGTCGTCGACTCGGGAGCACACGTACCACGGATCGTCGATCGGCAGATCGAGCACGTCAGAGTTCCCCATCGAACGCTTCGATACGCGCGACGAAGCGATCAGGATCCACGAGGTGCGGGTAGTGGCCGTGATCGGGCCAGGTCTCGTAGGTGGCGTGCGGCACTCGCGCCGTGAGCCATTCTTCGTAGCCCGGCGCGTCCGAACCGTGCAGTGCGAGATAGGGGAGCGTGACGGCGCGGGCGAGCCCGTCGGTGAGCGCGGCGAGGTCGTCGGCGTTCGTGGTGAGTACGAGGTCCCACACGCCGAGCATCACCTCTTGCTCGGGACTCGACACGGTCCTGAGCCGCGCCCGCTCCGAATCGGGAAGTGGCCCGTCGAGCAGCGCGAACATCCGCTCGACCAAGCCGTCGAACTGTTCCTTGGTGCCGCGCAGCATCGGCTCCACAGTGGCGAGCATCTCCTTGAACCCGCCGGCCTCGAGGGGCTGGTCGACGTTGACGATGCCGCGTGCTGGGTAACCAGCCGCGGCGTAGGCGCTCACCACGAGGCCGCCGAGCGAGTGCCCGATCAACAGCGCGTCGTCGACACCCACGGCGCGCAACACCGCGTCGAGATCACCAGCCATCGTGAACAGGTCGTACGGCGGTCGCCGCTCCGAAGCACCGTGACCGCGTAGGTCGACGGTGAGCACCGGCCCCACGGGCGCGAGCAGGCCGATCACGGGATCCCACGCCGCGCCGCACTGGGTGATGCCGTGCACGAGTACGAACGTCTCGCCTGGCCCCGGCTCGCCGTCGCCGATCACCTCGTATGCGAGCACGGCCCCGTCGGCCGCCGCGGTGGTGGTCACCCGCGGCACGCTACGGCGGCCACGGGGCTCGGCGCCGAGGCGAAGTGAGCGACATGCGCGTGATCCGCGTCAGAGCGGCGTGCTAGCGCCGGCGCAAGCACATGCGCTATCGCCGCTGCTATCACCGCTGCTAGCGCCGGCGCTAGCAGTGGTCTTTGTCCTGCGTCGACCAACGCGTACTTCTTGTTGCCGCGCTGCCAGCGCGCCCGGCGCCAGCGTCGCGCACTGCGCCGGGCGGCGGCCGAAGCGGGCGTGTCGATGTCGGCGTGGGCGGTGCATGTTCTCGCCGCGGCCGTAGGCCCGCAGTTGCACATTGCCGACGACGATGATCCCGACGCGGTGGGACGCGCGCAGGGGAGCGCAATCCCCGACGATGTCCCTGTCACCGCCGACGACCACCGACGTGTGCGGCGACTGGCCGAAGCCGAACTCACCGCCGCACGCTCCCACTGGGCCGACGAAGCGATGTGGCGTGGGAACGCCTGCGCGCCGAACGAAGAGATTCTCGAGTGGTACCGGAACGTGTACCTACCGAGGTCCGGCAATCCTGATCGCCACAAGTTCCGCCGGGGCGGCGAGGCCTTGGAGAATCGAACAGGCGTTCGCTACCCTCGGTGGCGTGTACGCGGAGTTGCACTGCCACTCCAACTTCTCGTTCCTCGACGGTGCCAGCCATCCGGACGAGTTGGCGGAGGAGGCGGCGCGCCTCGGGCTCTGCGGTCTCGCGCTCACCGATCACGACGGTTTCTATGGAGTGGTGCGTTTCGCCGAGGCGGCGCGCCCGCTGCATCTGCCCACGGTGTTCGGTGCCGAGCTCACGCTCGGCGCCATGAAGCCGGGCAACGGCCTTGCCGATCCGGCGGGTCATCACATCGTGGTGCTCGCCCACGGCATCGACGGTTACGCCGCGCTGGCCCGAGCCATCAGCCGCGCGCAACTGCGCGGTGAGAAGGGTGCGCCGCGCCTCACGATCGAAGAGCTCGCCGGCGAACTGCGCGGCACCCACAATCTGTTCCTCACCGGTTGCCGCAAGGGCGCGGTGCCGGCCGCGCTCACTCGCGACGGCCCCAGCGCGGCACGAAGAGCGCTCGACGAGTTGATCGCCGCGTTCGGTGGTGAGCACGTGCTCGTGGAGTTGTGGGATCACGGCGATCCGCTCGACCGGCATCGCAACGACGCGCTGGCGCGCATCGCGATGGCGGCGAACGTCGACGTGGTCGCCACGAACAACGTGCACTACGCCACCACGGCACAACGCCCGCTCTACTGCGCGCTCGCGGCGGTGCGTGCAGGTCGCAGCCTCGACGAGATGGACGGATGGTTGCCGGCGAGCCCGCTCGCGCACCTGCGTAGCCCTCAGGAGCAAGCACGGCGTTTCGCTCGCTGGCCCGGCGCGGTCGAGCGCACCGTCGACATTGCCCGCGACTGCGCCTTCGATCTGCGGCTCGCGGCGCCGAACCTGCCCGACTATCCGGTGCCCGACGGCTACACCGAGATGAGTTGGCTGCGCGAGCTCGTGCGGCGCGGCGCGGCGGTCTACTACCCGCCGGCCCATAGTCATCACAGCCAGGCGTTGCGTCAGATCGAACACGAGCTCGCAGTGGTGGACGAGCTCGGTTTCGCCGGCTATTTCCTCTTGCTGCACGACATCGTGCAGTTCTGCGGCACGCACGACATCTACTGCCAGGGGCGGGGGAGCAGCGCGAACAGCGCGGTCTGTTACGCACTCGGCGTCACCAAGGCCGATGCGGTGGCGCTCGGCCTCCTGTTCGAACGGTTCCTGTCACCTGAGCGCGACGGCCCGCCCGACATCGACCTCGACATCGAGCACCAGCGGCGCGAGGAGGTGATCCAGTACATCTACGACCGTTACGGCCGCGAGCGCGCCGCGCAGGTGGCGAACGTGATCACCTACCGTCCGAAGAGCGCGCTGCGCGAGATGGCGAAGGCTGCGGGAGTGGCGCCGGGGCAGGCCGACGCGCTCGGCAAGTGGGTGGATCGTTGGGCGTCGAGTGCCGTTGCGTTCGACGACCTCACCCACGGTGCCACCACCACGACCACTCCCGATCAACAGCAAACGACGCGCGTGCCTGCCGTGCCGGCACTCGCGCTCGATCTCGCGGCCCAGGTACTCGACTACCCGCGCCATCTCGGCATCCATTCGGGCGGCATGGTGATGGCCGACCGGCCGCTCATCGAGTTCTGTCCGGTCGAATGGGCACGCATGGAAGGGCGCAGCGTGCTCCAGTGGGACAAGGACGACTGTGCCGCGGCGGGGCTGGTGAAGTTCGACCTACTCGGTCTCGGGATGCTCACGATGCTGCATCTCGCGATCGACCTGATCCGCACGAGCGAAGGCATCGACGTCGACCTGGCCACGATCCCGCAGGACGATCGCGTCTACGACCTGCTCTGCGCGGCCGACACCGTCGGCGTGTTCCAAGTGGAGAGCCGCGCGCAGATGGCCACGCTGCCGCGGCTGCGACCGCGCAAGTTCTACGACCTCGTGATCGAGGTGGCGTTGATCCGGCCCGGCCCGATCCAGGGCGGTTCGGTACACCCCTATCTACGCCGCCGCAACGGCGAGGAGCCCGTCACCTTTCCGCACCCGTTGCTCGAGAAATGCCTGGAGAAGACGCTGGGTGTGCCGCTGTTCCAGGAGCAGCTCATGCAGATGGCGATCGACGTGGCCGGGTTCTCTCCGGCCGAGAGCGACCAGTTGCGCCAGGCGATGAGCTCGAAGCGCTCGCACCAGCGCATGGCGCGCATGCGCCAACGGCTCATGGACGGCATGGCCGAGCGCGGCATCACGGGGGCGACGGCCGACGAGATCGCCACGAAGCTCGAGGCTTTCGCCAACTTCGGTTTCCCCGAGAGCCACTCGGTGAGCTTCGCCTATCTCGTGTACTCGAGCAGCTGGATCAAGTTCCACTATCCCGCAGCGTTCGCGGCCGCGCTGCTCAACGCGCAGCCGATGGGGTTCTACTCGCCGCACTCGATCGTGCGCGACGCGCATCGTCACGGCGTGATGGTGCTCGGACCCGACATCAATGCCTCGCAGCGCGACGCCACGCTCGAACCGCGACCCGCCAACGACCCGATCGGCGAACCGCTCCCCGGTCACCATGCGGAACGCAGCGTGCACGCGGTGAGGCTCGGCTTGCGCAGCGTGCGCGGTCTGCACGATTCCTTCCTCGACCACGTCGATGATCAGCGCGCCGAGCAACCGTTCGCCGACATCGAGGACTTCGTGCGCCGCACCGGCGCCACGGTCGACGGGCTCGAGACGCTCGCGGCCGCGGGTGCATTCGAGCAGTGTTTCGGGCTCGGACGGCGGCGCGCGCTGTGGGCCGCGGGCGCGCTCCGCAATGCCCGCCCCGAGGTGCACCGCGACGGCACTGTCACTCAGACGTTGCCCGGTCTGCTGCCCGGTCTCGATGCACCGCAGCTTCCTGGGATGAGCGATGCCGACGAGGTGGCGTCGGACCTGTGGTCGATGGGCCTCACCGTGGGCAAGCACCCCACCGAGTTCGTGCGCGAGGAGCTCACGCGCCAAGGCGTGGTGAGCGCGGCTGCGCTGCGCACGTTGCCCGACCGGTCGGTGGTGGAAGTGGCGGGGGTGGTGACGCACCGCCAGCAACCCGAGACCGCGAAGGGCACGGTGTTCATCAACCTCGAGGACGAAACCGGGTTGATCAACGTGATCTGCAGCAAGGGGATCTGGACGCGTTTTCGCACCGTGGCCCGGGGCGCGCCGGCGTTACGGGTGCGCGGCGTGCTCGAACGTCATCAAGGCGTGACGAATCTCGTTGCCGGGCGCATCACTCGCATGCCGTCGCCCCTCGCCGAGGCCCTGCGCTCCCGCGACTTCCGATAATGGCCCAGCTATCCTGTTGCGCCCTGTGCCTGCCGATCAGACACCGATGAACACCGAGACAGAGATGTCCGAGCCTCCGAGTCCCCGATGCTGCGCCGCCTCCGCCGTCTCCCGGCGCGCTTCGGCGCGCTCTGGCGCTCCGATGCTCCTGGCATCAGGGCGGGCTTCGGCGCGCTTCTGATCAGTTCGGGCGGCGACCTCCTCGCCGGCCTGGCCCTCGCCGGCCTCAGCAACACCCTCACCACGCTCCCGGGCCTCATCATCCTGATTCCGGCCGCCATCGGCATGCGCGGCAACGTGATGGGCGGCCTCGGCAGCCGCCTCGGCACGATGATCCACGCCGGCACCTTCCGTTCGAGCCGCCGCTTGAACTCCGAGGTCGGCCAGAACCTCATCGCATCGATCGTGCTGTCGCTCGCGACCTCGGTGGCGCTGGCGTTCTTGGCTCGCACGGTCACGATCGCGATCGGCGGTCCTTCGATATCCGTCGCCGACTTCATGGTGATCTCGGTGATCGGGGCGATCCTGTCGTCGTTCGTGGTGATGTTCCTCACCGTCGCGGTGGCTGGCCTCTGCGCCCGCAAGCGGTGGGACCTCGACAATGTGGCCGCCCCGATCGTGACGGCTGCGGGCGACACGGTCACGCTTCCGAGCCTGTGGATCGCCACGTTCCTCGTCGGGTACCACTTCGTGACCCCGGTGATCGCGATCGCCTGCGCGCTGCTCGGCGTGGCCTGCCTCGTCGTGGCGCTGGTGAGCAAGCTGCCGGTGCTGCGGCGCATCGTGATCGAGTCGTTTCCCATCCTCGTGGTGGCGGGCAGCATCGACATCATCGCCGGCGCCCTCCTCCAGAAGCGGGAGGGGGACCTGCTCGTGTTCCCGGCGCTGCTCGTGATGCTGCCTGCGTTTCTCGAGGACTCAGGGTCGCTCGGGGCGATCCTCGGTGCCCGGGTGTCGACCAAGCTCCATCTCGGTCTGCTCCAGGACCCGAAGCGCCCCTTCGCCTCGGCCGGTGAGGACTTCCTGCTCACGTTCGTGTACGCCATCCCCGTGTTCGTCCTGCTGGGCGTGTCGGCCAGCCTCGCCGCTGACGCCACCGGCAAGCTCAGTCCGGGGATGCCCAAGATGATCGCGGTGTCGATGTTGGGCGGCTTCCTGGCCACGATCGGGGCATCGACGGTGGGTTATCTGGGCGCGGTGGTCACCCACCGCTTCGGCCTCGACCCCGACAACCACTCGATCCCGATTGTGACGTCAACCCTCGATCTTCTGGGCGCGTTCTCGTTTATCCTCGCGGTCGTGCTGCTGGGCCTGGCGCATCCTGCGACGCATCACGCCGCACATACCGCGCACCATGTCGCGCTGGCCGCCACGCACGTCTTGCGACGGATGCACTGAAGCACTTCATGGACGACCACAAACCTCGCAACCTCAGGGCGATGCTCGCCGAGACGAAGGACACCTGCGAGCTGATGGTCGACCTGGCCTACGCCGCGCTCTTCTTCGGCGAGGACGACATGGCCGACGAGGTGCTCGAGCTCGAATCCCACATGGCCGACGTGGTGCACGACATGCGCGCGGTGTGCGTGATGGCTGCCCGTTCGCCACGCGACGCCGACCAGATGTCGAGCGTGCTGCACCTGGTGTCGGCAATCGAGCGCATGGCGAACGCCGCGGTCGACGTGGCCAAGATCGTCACCCACAAGCTCGGCATCCCCACCGCGCTCGTGGCCGACCTCGCCGCGGCGCACGAGATCTCGCACCGCGTGCGCGTCCGTGAGCAGAGCCAGCTCGACGGTCGTTTGCTCGACGAGCTCGAGCTTCCCGTGGAAACCGGTTTCCGCGTGGTGGCCATCCGCCGCAACCGCGAGTGGATCGCCGACCCCGACGACGACGAAGTGCTCAGAGCCGGCGACGTGCTCATCGCCAGCGGGCCCGCGGAAGGCATCCCCGAGCTGCGCGAGCTTGCCGGCGCGCCCGAGTGGCGGGTGGCGAGTGGCGAGGAGCAGGTGGCGCTCACCGACCTCGACCGCGCCGTCGACGTGCTCGTGGAGATGAAGAACACGTCGGAAGCCGCAGTGGCGCTGGCGTACTCGGCCCTGCTCTACAAAGATCCCGGTCTCGCGGCCGAGGTCGCGTCGCTCGAGGACCGGCTCGACGAGATGCGCGAGCATCTCGAGCTCTGGGTGCTGCGCGCCGCGGCCGAGACGATCGACCCGTCGCAGCTACGCGGGCTGCTGCACCTCGGCGCGTCGGCCGAAGAGATCGGCGACGCGGCCCAGCAGATGGTGTGGCTCGTCGAGGAGGGCGAGGAGCTGCACCCGGTGCTGCAGGCCGCGCTGGGCGAGACCGACGACGTGGTGGTGCGCATGCCGGTGGCCGCGGGTTCCACACTCGACGGTTCGGTGCTGCGCACCAGTCAGCTCGGTGACGACACCGGCTTCCACCTGCTCGCGCTGCGGCGTGGCGGTCGCTACGTGTACCGCCCGCGCGCCGGCGTGCGCATCGAGGCGGGCGACGACCTCCTGGCCCACGGACCGTGGGAGGGCCGCGACGACCTCGCCGAACAATGTGGCTACCGCCTCGTCGACGACGAGGACACCGGCACCTACGAGCTCGAGCCGCTCGCCGCTGAGGGCTAATAGTTGATCGTGCAGAAGTCGTGCACTGACACCTGCTGCACCGGACTGATCTGCACGACACCACCGTTCGTGCACTGCGAATAGTTGTCGCGCGCGATCACCACCGCGCCGATCGAACAGCCGACGATGATCGCCGCGGCCACCGCGATGCCGACGCCGCGGTTCGTGGCACCGAAGCGCGGGTGCAGCATGACCGCGCCGAGGATCGCTCCGGCCACGAGGCCGCCCACGTGCGCTCCGATGCTGATGTTGCTATCGAGGAACGACAGCACGAGCTCGATGATGAGCAGCGGGCCCCAACCGGTTTGGTAGAAGCTCACGCCGCGCTGGTAGAGCGCGATGGTGGCCGCGGCTGCGAGGCCGAAGATGGCGCCCGACGCGCCGCCGTTCACGTGGGTGTCGTTGATCAACGCGATCGCGAACGATCCGGCCACGAGAGAGGCGAAGTAGATCAGCGTGAAACGCAACCGGCCGATGCCGGCCTCCATCGTCTGGCCGAGGAACCACAGGATCAGCATGTTGAAGAAGATGTGCAGGAACCCGAAGTGGATGAAGCCCGACGTGACGATCCGTTCCCACTGCCCGGCTGCGATCGCAGGGTTGTAGTAGCCCCAGCGCGCCTCGAACGCAGTGACCGTGCTCGAACCGGAGAGGCCGCCGAACCCCGCGCCCTTCACCAGGTCGATCGCGAACACCAGCACGTTGAGGCCGATCAGGATCTTGGTGACCAGCATCGGGTCGCCCTTGGCGCTGCGCACCGCTCGCCGGGCCTGTTCCGATCGCGGGGGTTGCTCGGCCTTCAGGCACTCCCAGCAGTGCGCGCCGACGGGCGCGTCGTGGAGGCACTCCCAGCACGCCGGCCGGCCGCAGCGCGTGCAACGCCGACCGGTCTCACGGTCGGTGTGGAAGAAGCACGTGGTGCGTTCTTCGGTAGGCGGCGGCTCCGGGAACGTCATCGCGGGAGCACGCTACCGGCGCGGTGAAGTCGGCTTCTTCACGGTACGTTCGTGGCGTGGCTGAGGTCGTGGCGTCGCCACCGGCGCAACGCACCGCGCCGACGGGGCTGAGCGCAGAAGAGGTTGCCGAGCGCGTCGCGCGGGGCGCCACCAACCAGACCAGCGCTCGCACCAGCCGCACGCTGAGCGAGATCGCCCGGGCGAACATCTTCACGCGCTTCAACGCCATCCTCGGCGCCATGCTCGTGATCACGCTCTCGTTACGCGAGCCGGCCGACTCGCTCTTCGGCATCGTGCTCGTGGTCAACGCGCTGATCGGCATCGTGCAGGAGTACCTCGCCAAGCGCAAGCTCGACGCGCTTGCAGTGGTGAACGCGCCGCGAGCACGCGTGGTGCGCGACGGGCAACGGTCGGAGGTCTCGGTCGACGACGTCGTGCTCGACGACATCGTCGAGATCGAGACTGGTGACCAGGTATGCGCCGACGGTGTGCTGATCAAAAGCGTTGGTCTCGAACTCGACGAGTCGTTGCTCACGGGCGAGAGCGATCCGGTGGAGAAGCCCGACGGTACCCAGGTGCTGTCGGGGAGCTTCGTGGTGGCGGGGCACGGACGCTTCCAGGCGACGCAGGTGGGTTCGTCGGCCTACGCCCAGCGACTCGCGACGGAAGCCCGGCGCTTCTCGCTCGTGTCGTCAGAGCTCCAGGCGGGCACCGACCAGATCCTCAAGTACGTGACGATCGCGATGGTGCCGTGCGCCGCGCTGTTGTTGTGGAGCCAGCTCAACGGGTCGGGGAGTCGCCACGATCAACTGATCCGGGTGGTGGCGGGCATCGTCGCCATGGTGCCCGAAGGTCTCGTGCTGCTCACGAGCCTCGCCTTCTTGATCGCGGCGCGCCTGCTCGCGCAGCGCCGCGTACTCGTGCAGGAGTTGCCGGCCGTCGAGGGGTTGGCGCGCGTCGACGTGGTGTGCATCGACAAGACCGGCACCATCACCGAGGGCGTCGTCGACTTCCACTCGGTGGTGGCGTTCGGCGACCATGAGGAATCCACCATCGGCGCCGCACTCGGTGCGCTCGCAGCCGACGAGCACGCCAACGCCACGTTGCGCGCCGTGGGCGACGAGTTCGACGACCCCGGTTGGCAGCGCGCACACACCGTGCCGTTCTCGTCGGCCCGCAAGTGGAGCGCAGCCGCGTTCGACGACCAGGGCAGCTGGTACATCGGGGCGCCGGAGATGCTGTGGACCCCCGACGCCGACCACAACGACCACGACGATCCGGGCGTGCTCGACCGCGCCCACGAGCACGCGTCGGCCGGACGGCGTGTGTTGCTGCTCGCGCGCACCGACGAACCCCTCGCCGGCGAGACCCGTCCTGACAGCCTCGATGCCGTCGCGCTCGTGCTGCTCGAAGAACGCGTGCGCGCCGATGCCGCGGAGACCTTCCGCTACTTCGACGAGCAGGGCGTGACGCTGCGCGTGCTCTCCGGCGACAGCCCTGCGACGGTCGCGGCGGTGGCCAAGCGGGCAGGAATTCCCGGTGCGGACCGCGTCGTCGACGCTCGGACTCTGCCCGATGATCGCGAGCAGCTCGCCGACGCGCTCGACGAGTACGTGGTGCTCGGTCGCGTCGCGCCGCAGCAGAAGCGTGCGATCGTGCAGGCACTGCAGTCGCGCGGCCATGTGGTGGCCATGACGGGCGACGGTGTCAACGACGCGCTCGCGCTCAAGGACGCCGACATCGGCGTGGCTATGGGCAACGGCGCCGCGGCCACACGCGCAGTGGCGCAGCTCGTGCTGCTCGACGGCCAGTTCGGTGCCATGCCGGGCGTCGTCGCGGAGGGACGGAGAGTGATCGCCAACGTGGAGCGGGTGGCGAACCTCTACATCACCAAGACCGTGTATGCGGTGCTCTTCGCAGTAGTGGTGGGCCTCGCGTCGTGGACGTATCCGTTCGTGCCCCGGCACATGACCGTGGTGTCGAGCCTCACCATCGGCATACCGTCGTTCTTCCTCGCGCTGGCGCCGAGCAACCGTCGTTACGTGCCTGGCTTCGTGCGTCGCGTCGCGCGTTTCACGATCCCGGCCGGGCTCACGCTCGGGATCGCGACGCTCGCCACCTACGGCATCGTGCGCCAACTCGATCACGTCACCGACGTGGACGCCAGCTCCGTGGCCATCGTGGTGCTCGTGGCACTGGGGCTCTGGGTGCTGCTGGTGCTCGCGCGCCCGCTCACGACGCTGCGGATACTGCTCGTAGCGCTGATGGCGTTGTCGTTCGTGGTGCTGCTGCTGTCGCCGGCGCTGCGCAACTTCTACGAGATCCACCTCACCCACGAGGCGAGCGCCTGGATCGTGGCCGCGACCGCCACCGCGGCCGGTGTGCTCGGCATCGAGCTCACCGCGCGCTTCGCACCGCAAACCTGAATAGCGGCAAGTTCAGGGTGAAGTAGTGGTGGTCGCGCCCGCGGCAGTGGTGGTCGACGCGCCGGGTGTGGTGCTCGTGGGAGCAGTGGTGGTGGGTGTGCCCGGCCCGACGAGCGTGATGTCGGGCGTCATGGTGTAGTTCCAGGTGTCGTGCTCGACGCGTGGCGGCTTCCCGGGCTGGGTGATGGTCCGGTAGAACTCGACCGAGTAACCGGTCTCGCCCGCCGCGCCGAACGCGGTCTGGCCGGGCTGGAGCGTGGCGCACTTCTTGTTCGGGTCGTCGCCGGCGTTGCTCACCGGGCACGTCTCGGTCTTCTGGGTCACCGGGTTGGTGCTGATGATGTGCAGGCAGCGCTGCTCGGTGAGCGTGTCGTACTCGGGACCGACCGAGCACGTGCCGTACGTTTCGCGCACCACGCGACCGTCGTTGTTGCCGTAGAGCGCGACGGTGACCGATGTGCCGGTGTAGCTCGTGCGCAACCAGATGCCGTGGTTCGTGTCGTTGCGGAACTGCATGTCGATCTGCGGATAGCTCAGCGTGGCTTCGCGGCCCATCGGATAGCGCGAGATGTAGAGCGAGTGGGGCATGTGCCGCACGATCTCGTAGCCGCCCCACCACGCGGCGTTGAACGTGGTCGTGGAGAGCTGGCTCACGCCGCCGCCGAAGTCGGTGCCGAACTCGTTGTCCTCGATCACCGGGGCCTGCACGAAACCGCGCGCTTGTGTGCGGGGCCCGATCGCCTGGTTGAGCGAGAACAGCTGGCCCGGCTCGATGATCGTGTTGTTGATGATGTCGGCAGCGCGGTGGATGTTCGTGATGCGCGCCTCGCAACACGGATGGTGCGTGGTGAACGACGACACGAGACCGGTGATACCCAATGCCTTCGCCCAGGCCGTGTCGTGATCGGGTTGCGTGGCGCCGAACTGCACGTCGAAGTCGCGCCGCCCGGCGAGGATGTCGCGGCCGATCGCGTCGAAGTCAGGGCCGGTGCCCGCGCGCGACGGCACCACGCTCACATGGCCCTGCGCGTCGACGGTGAACGTGGCGTTCACCGGTGGCGTGCCGAGGGCGCGAATCGGCGCCGCCACCGCGTCGCGCAAACGCGTCGCGTCCATCGTGAGTGCGAGGCGACCGTGCTGTACGGGCGCGCTGAGCGCGGTCGCCACCTCTGAACCCGTGATCGTGAACGTGTGGCTGTCGGAGTGCACCGTGTAGGTGCCGGCGATGATCTTGCGGGCCCGGGCTGCGACCACCTGCGCCTGGGCCGAGGTGACTGCGGGCCGGCGGCCCACCAGCGGCAGCACGATCGGGTCGTCGCGAGGTGACAACGCAGCCGACCGCAGCAAGGTGGTGGCGCGTGTGGTGTCGATCCCCTTACCGCCTCGATCGGGCGTGACCGCCACGGTTGTGCCGTGAATGGTGATCCCGGCGTTGCGCACACCCACCACCGTCTCGCGGTCCCATTGCGCCACCGCGGCCGCCACCGCTTTGCCGGACACGTCGACGTGCAGGGGGATGTTGTCGTTGCGCATGCGCCGTAGCACCACACCGAACGCGGCGTTGAACGGGTTGCCGGAATGGCCGTTGTGGCGCGCGCCCGCGAGCGTCGCGTCCACGTCGAGACGCACGCCCAGGTCGCCGGCCGCGGCGTGCACGTCGTCGGGGCCGGCCTTCGCATCGATCACGCGTTGCTGCATGGTGTGCGCGAGCTGATCGAGCTGCGCACGCGCGCTCGACTCGGTGGCGCCGGTGGCGTGAATGCCGTCGACGTGCACACCGGGGAGGATGCGGCCGTTGTGAGCGATGCGCTCGGCCACTGCGACGAACAGCAGCACGTCGAATACGGCCACGAGTGCGATCGCCACCCAACCTGCTCGCGCGCGCACCCGGGCCAATGTATCGAGGGAGAGTGACCAATCTCCGGCGGTAGCCTCAGACGATGACTTCGCCCGATCCCGTTCCGGAGCTGTGCCTACTCCAGATTCACGCGCATCCGGACGACGAGGCCTCGAAGGGTTCCGGCACCACCGCCTATTACCACGCGCAAGGTGTACGGAACGTGCTCGTGTGCTGTACCGGGGGTGAAGAGGGCGACATCCTCAACCCCGCGATGGAACGACCCGAAGTGCGCGCCGACCTGCACGAAGTGCGTATGGCCGAACTGCGTGAGAGCGTGCGCATCCTCGGCTACGACGCGCTGCACATGCTCGGTTATCGCGACTCGGGAATGCCCGACACCGAGGCCAACGCTCGCCCCGAGAACTTCGCCAACGCGCCGCTCGACCAGGCCGTCGGCCGTTTCGTCGAGATCATCCGGGCCGAGCGGCCGCAGGTGATCATCACCTATCACGAAGACCGCGATTGGTACCCCCACCCCGACCACATCCGGGTGTGGGAGATCTCCGAGCCGGCGTTCGACGCTGCGGGCGATCCCGATCGCTACCCCGACGCGGGTGAGCCGTGGCAGCCGTCGAAGCTCTACTACGTGGCCTGGTCGTTCGCTCGGGTGAAGGCGCTCCACCAGGCGCATCTCGATGCCGGGATCGAGAGCCCGTTCGAGCGCTGGTTCGAAGGCGAAGGCTTCCGCGACCGCGACGACCGCTTCACGTCGCGCATCGACATCGGCGACTTCATGGCCGAGCGCCGTGCCGCGCTGCTCGCGCACGCCACGCAGGTGGCTCCCGACGGCTTCTGGATGAAGCTCCCCGACGAGATGGTGCGCAACATCTACCCGTGGGAGGACTACATCCTCGCCCGCTCGCTCGTCGACACCGGCGTCGCCGAGGGCGAGATCGAGACCGACCTCTTCGCAGGCCTGCGCGATCCCGCGCGCGTACGGTGACGCGATGACCGCGCCGGCGCAGCCCTACGTGGTCGCGTACGTGGTGGCCAAGGGCAAGAAGCAACTTTCACGGCGCGCCGTGCGCGTCGACGGCCAGTCGGTCACAGATCTCGCCGACGACGACGCCAGCGAACCCGACGTCACGTTCACGATGACGCCCGAAGTCGCGTCGGAGTTCGACGCCGGCGCGCTCGACGTGAACGTCGGCTTCATGCGCGGCGCGATCAAGATGTCGGGCGACTCTGGTGCGTTGCTACGCGTGCTTCCGGCGCTCAAGCGCGCTGCAAATCCCTGAGCTCACGGAAACCGATGAGCGTGGCTCCGGCCCGCTCGACGAGCACAGGGAGCGACCGGTCGGTGGTGAGGAACAGGTAGTCCTCCACGCGCGTCGACCAGTCGGGGTGCGACGACCGCAGCTCATCGGTGTCGCTCGCCGGGTGCAGGTACACCTCGGTCACACCGGGACGCAGGTCGAACAAGGTCCGCTCGATCGCTCGGCGCGAGCCCATCGCGGTGTGCACGAAATGATCGGGGAACAGCACGCCTTCGTCCGACGCGAGCTTGCGGTAGGGGAACCCGACCACACGCTCGGCCGAAGCGCCGGCCATGCGCAGCGGCAGGCGGAACTCCACCGCCATCTCGAGGTACACGTCGAAGAACTCGGGGCGGAGCTGCATCGTGCCCATATGGCTGTCGATGTTGCTCACGTCGAAGCCCCACATGATCGCCCGCTCGATCTGCGCGCGGCACTCGCGCCGGACCTCTTCGAGGTCGGCGTGCTCCCACACGTCGTCGATCGTGCGCGGGAAGCCGCCGTCACCGTCGAGCAGGCTCGGTGAATGCGTGGTGGGGCCCCATCGGTAGGTGTCCCACTCCGAGTTGAGCGTGAGGTGCACGCCGACATCCTCGCCGCGGTACATCGCGGCCGCGTCGCGGGCCCACGGGCACGGCACCATCAGCGACGCGCTGGTGGCCATGCCGTTGCGCAACGAGTCGTACACCGCGACATTGGCTGCGCGCGACGAACCGAGGTCGTCGCAGTTGATGATGAGCAGCTTGGCGTCGGGCTGATGACCGAGCGCCTCGCACAGCGTGCTCGTCGTGCGCATGATGCGGCCAGCGTAGCTGTGCGCGCGCCGGTCAGTTCCTGGCGCGCTGCTCCAGCACTTGCGCGACGAACCGCCGGGCCCGCCCCATGCGCATCGTCTCGAGTTCCACGATCGAGCCATTGGTGAGCAGCACGACGACGCGTGACGACAGCAACGAGCGCACTGCGGTCATCTGCACGATGTCGGAGAGTGGCACCATCCCCGCACGGTTCTTCGGGCGCGAGCGCAGGAACTTCGAGCTGTACACCGCGAGGTGGTGCTCGGTGAGTCCGAGCACCATGGCCATGCCCCCCACCGGAAAGCCGGCCAACTGCGCGTCGGACGACCATTTTCGATAGGCGCCGATGGCCGAGAGCGACGGACCGCGACTGAGGCGCATCGGTGTGGCGGTGGTGGTGCCGGCGGGGGGACCGCCGAAGTTGCCGGCGTCGACCGTGCGCCGTTTGGCGAACGTCACCGGCAAGTACGCCAGCAGCGTGTGGGTCTCCGGCTGTTCGCCGGTGTCGCTCGCGTCGTCAGACACGTTCGATGAGCGTGCCCGTCCCCAGACCGCCGCCGCAGCACATCGTGACCAAGCCGAACTGGCCGTCGACCCGCTCGAGCTCGTGCAACGCCGTGGTGATCAGACGAGCGCCTGTGGCGCCGACGGGGTGGCCGAGCGCGATGGCACCGCCGTTCGGGTTCACCTTCTCCATGTCGGGCTTCAGCTCGCGCTCCCACGCGAGCACCACCGACGCGAACGCCTCGTTGATCTCGATCACGTCGAGGTCGCCGATGCTCATCTTGCGCCGCTCGAGGATGCGGCGGGTCGCGTCGATCGGGCCCGTAAGCATGAGCACTGGGTCGACGCCCACGAGGCATTGGTCGACGATGCGTGCCCGGGGCCGCAAGCCGAGTTGCTTGGCGCGCGCAGCACTGGTGAGCAGGACCGCCGCTGAGCCGTCGGTGATCTGCGAGCTCGAACCGGCCGTGTGCACACCGTCTTCGCGCGCCACCGGCTTGAGCGCGGCGAGCTTCTCGAGTGACGTCTCGCGCAGACCTTCGTCACGCGCCACGCGGTGCGTGGTGCCCGTGGGCTTGCCGTCGTCACCGAGGTCGGGCGCGTCGATCTGCACGACCTCGCGCTCGAATCGGCCTTCGTTCCACGCGCTCGCTGCACGCTCCTGTGACTGCAGCCCGAATGCGTCGCAGTCGGCGCGGGTCACTCCCCATTTGTCGGCGATGCGTTCTGCGCCCTCGAACTGCGACGTCACCTCGTAGTGCTCGAAGTAGCTCTTCGGCGTCGGGCGGCCGAACTCGCCGCGCACCGCCGCGCCGAGCGGCACCCGCGACATCGACTCGACACCGCAGCCGATCGCCATGTCGACGGCGTCGGCCTTGATCAGCGAGGTGGCGAGGTTGGTGGCCTGCTGGCTCGATCCGCACTGGCTGTCGACGGTGGTGGCGGCGATCGACATCGGGAAGCCGCCGCTGAGCCAGGCGGTGCGGGCGATGTTGAACGTTTGCTCACCGACCTGGCTCACGCAACCGCCGACGATCTGGCCGACCGCGCTCGGGTCGATGCCGCTGCGCTCGACGAGCGCGGTGAACACCGCCGCGAGCAGGTCGGCGGGGTGCATCGTCGACAGTCCGCCACCGCGCTTGCCGAGGGGTGCGCGCACCGCCTCGACGATCACGACGTCGTTGTCAGCAACAGCAGGCATGGTGTCTCCTCACTCGGAATCGCGCGGCAGCGTACCGACTACTTGTCATTCACAATCCAACACGAGCTTGCCGAACGTCGCATCGGAGGCGAGCCGGTCGTAGGCCTCACTGACGCGTGCGAGCGGAAGCGTGGCCTCGATGACGGGTGAGACCGCGCCCGACGCGAGCAGCGGCACCACGTCACGCTCGAACGCGGCGGTGGCCGCAGCCTTCTCTTCGAGGTCGCGGTTGCGCAACATCGTGCCGAACACGCTGAGCCGCCGCTGCATCACTCGCATTTGGTCGAACCGCGCGTCGCCACCGGCCATGGCGCCGATCATCACGATGCGACCGAGCAGTGCTGCGGCCGCGGTGTCGACCTCGAAGTAGGGGCCGCCGACGAGGTCGAGGGTCACGTCGGCGCCGTGCCCGTCGGTTGCGTCGACGACGGCGCTCGCGAGCGCCGTCGTGTCGAGCGCACCGTCTCCATCGCGCGGTGCCACGATCCCGTGTGTGAGTCCGAGCTCCTTGCACCGATCGAGCTTGTCGGCGCTGCGCGCGGTGCCGATCGTGCGGGCTCCGAACGCGGTCGCGAGCTGCACCGCGGCGGTGCCCACTCCGGATCCGACCGCGTGGATCAGCACCCAATCGCCGGGCTGCACCGCCGCGCGCGTGACCATCGCGTCGTGCGCGGTGACGAACACCTCGGGCACACCGCCGGCCACGAGGAGGTCGAGCGAGTCGGGCACGCGCGCACAGTGCGCACCGGGCACCACGAGCTGCTCGGCCTGCGCCCCGCCACCCGCGACGCCGAACACTCGGTCGCCGGCATGCAGGCCGTGATCGGCCTCTCGGGGCCGCAGCGGGCCACGGGCCACGACGGTGCCCGAGAACTCGAGGCCGGGGATGTCGGCCGGCGAGCCCGGCGGCGCGGGGTAGAAGCCGGCCCGCTGCACCAGATCGGCCCGGTTCAGCCCGGCGCCGGCTACCCGCAGCAGGACCTCGCCCGGGCCGGGCTCGGGCTCGGGGCGGTCGGTGGCCACGACGTTCCCGTCCACGATGACCGCACAGCGCACGAACCCAGGATACGGAGCCGCGTCCTCCACCCCCGCTTGCCTCCTCCGAAGCATCGGTGCTTCGCACAGATGCTGCGGCCGTCGGGCTCGCGCCCCGAGGGGCGGGCGTTTGGGTACCGTGCCGGACCGATGGGAAGGTTGCTGATCTGCGACGACGCCGGCGGTGAGGTGATGCTCGACGCGGCCTCGGCCGACACGTTGCTGGCCCTCACCGAGTCGTTCGAGGCCGCCACTGTGTCGGCCTGCCCGCAGTGCCGGGCCCGGGTGCTCGCCGCGGTCGCGGTGGTCGACGTACTCGACAAGGCGCCGCCCCACCCGGCCGCGACCACCATCATCAACCTCGCCGACGACGCGCCGACGCTGCACATCTACCTGGTGGATCCCGACTCCGATTGCGCGCACCGCCTCTGGCACGACCCCGGGTTCGAGGAGTGGCTGGAAGTGTCGGGCGACGAGCAGCCCCGCGCCCGCCACTGATCCACTCGAGTCAGCTCGCGTACGCGACCTCGGGCGCGAGCAGGGTGGTGAACGCAGTATCGAGCTTGGCGGCGAACGTCGGGATATCGCAGATGGCCGCCGGATCGATGTTCAGCCCCACGTGCATGTCGTCGCAGAACGACATCAGCGTGACGTTGAGCGCGCAACCCACGCGCGGACCGAGCGCGTAGTTGCCCACGATCCGCCGGCCCGCGAGGTAGAGCGGGATGGGGGAGCCGCGCAGGTTGGAGGTGGCGAAGTCGATCGTGCGGGCCTGGCTGCGAGCAAGCGCGACGAGGAACGGGGCCGGCAACGTGGACACGAGCGACGCGATGCTTTCAGTGGCCACCACCGCGGGCTCGCGCTTGGTGGTGTCGAGCCGGCGGTGAATCTCGGCGAAGCGGTCACGTTCGGCGATCGGTCCGATGGGCACGATCACACGCGTGGGCGAAAAGCGGTTGGCGGCCTGATCGCCGCGACCGCGTGTGTTCACGGCCATGGCCATGCGCAGCTCGGTGGTGTGGCTGCCCAACTCGGCGTGATACGCGCCGAGCGCGCTGGCGAGGGCCGTGACGAACACGTCGTTGACGCTGCCGCCGAGGTTCTTGGCCGCCTTGATGGCGTCGGGCATCGAGTAGGTGCGCACCTCGAAGTGGCGATGCAGGCTGCGGTCGTCCATCACGTCGCTCTTGGCCCCGTCGAGCACGAGCAGTTGGCGGCGCAGCGATCCGGCGAGCGACCAGGCGCCGGCCACGCGGCGGGGCGCGGCAAGCGGGTCGGTGATGGCGCGCCGGGCACCGCCGATCACCGCGCCCGACGCCTCGAGGCCCCGGCTCGCCGAGTCGGTGATGAACGAGCGCGCACTCGCCACGATCGACGGCCGCGGATCCTCGGCTGAGTCGCCATCGACGCCGTCGCGTGCGTCTTGGTCGTCGGCGGCGTCGCTCGTGGCCGCGGCAGTGTCGGCGCCGCGACCGTCGGCATCGATGTCGACGATCTCCAGCGAAAGCTTCAGCCCGCCCACGCCGTCGGTGATCGTGTGGTGCAGCCGTTGCAGCAGCGCGGTGCGGTCGCCGTCGAGGCCCTCGACCACGATGAACTCCCACAGCGGCTTGCTGCGGTCGAACGCCGGCTCCGACAGCGCCTCGCACGCGTCGAGCAGCGCGCGCATGTCGCCGTTGCCGCCGAGCTCCACCCAGCGAATGTGGTCGTCGATGTCGAGATCGGTTTCGTCGACCCAGTCGGGCGTGGCCACGGGCACGCTGGGTTCGACCACCCGTTGTGACAGGCGCGGGATGGCGCGCACCGCGCGTTCGACGGTGGCGCGCATGCGCCGGCGATCAATCGGGCCGTCGACGATCGTGAGATTGCAGAAGTCGCAACGGAGCGCCGGATCCTTCTCGACGGCCCACATCAGGGCTTCGGAATCCGACATCCTCATGGGCAGGACCTCGATCGGCTCCGGCTCACTTCGGCAGCTGCGTGCGCTTGAACTCGTTGAGTCGCGCGAACGGCAGCAGGTCGAGCACCCGCTCGAGGTCGTCGACGCGGTCGCGTTCCATGAACCGCACGAACGTGGCGACTTCGTCTTCGATGAACGTGGGCACGCCGAACACCGCGTACTTGCCGGCCGCTTCGCTGTGTTCCTTGGCGAGCGCGGCGAGCGGCCGGCCGCTCGCTACCTCGGCGGCCACTTCCTGCGGGTCGAGGCCGCAGGTGGCGAGGGTGTCGTGGAGCACGTCGACCTCGTTGATCTTGCGACCCTTGTCGTGGCGGGCCGCGAACAGGGCGAGGTGCACGTCGAGGAAGTGGTCGGAGAAGGCGTCGCGCACCGCGATGCCGTACTCGAGCGCCAGCACCCCGCTGCCGCGCTCGCCCTCGGGCCGGTCCCACACGGGCGTCTCGTCCTCGCCCACGTGGATCTGGTCGAGCGAGAACGCCCGGTACCACCATTCGACGTCGGCGACGCCCTGCTGGTCGGCGCGCACCACCGCCTCGTGGGCGTTGCGGGCGAAGGGGCAGCGGTAGTCGAACGTGACCTCGATGCGGCGCGTCATCGATGTGACGCTACCCAATTCCTACCTCTTATTCGCTGCGCTCATGGGCCGGTGGGCCTTCCCTCGCTCCGCGAACGCGTTGGGTAGGCGGTGCATTCGCGGTCGCTCGGCTGGCGACGTTGCCGAGGAACGCGCCCCAGGCGGCTCCGGCGACCACATCGGAGGCGTGGTGCATGCGTGTGTACACGCGTGTTGCCGACACGACGGTGGCGAGCGCGTACCAACTCTTGTGCCCGGTCTCGGCGTGCAGGATGGTGGCGGCGCAGAACGCCGCGCCCGCGTGCCCGGACGGGAACGACGACGTGATCGGCACGCGCATGCCGTAGGGCAGGCGCGCCCGGGTTGCGTCCGCGGTTGACTCGGTGCGCGGTGGCCGGACCCTCCGGAACAGCGCCTTCACCGGACCGTTCGTGAGCGCCGACTCGATGCCGAGTGCACCCGACAGGCGCACCGACGGTCGGAGGTCGCCGGCGCGCGCCGAGCGCACTGCTCCGATCGCGTGCCACAACAGCGAGTGGTCGCACGCCGAACCAATCGCGTAGGCAACGTGGTCGAGTGCGGGCGAGCGCACGCGGTCGGCCGCGCGAGACGCGGCGTCGTCGAACTGCGCGACGAGTTCGCGCAAGCTCACACGCTCGCGAACGGCAACGGTGGGCGGCCCGCGGCGGTCTCGGCGCGCTCGCGCAACACGACCGAGGCCTCCTCGGGGACGCCACCGAACTGAGGGCAGAACTCCTTGAAGCTGCAGAAGCTGCAGAGCGCGCTCTCGCGCGGTCGGAAGTCGTCGCGGGCACACGCGCGCTGCACCGCGTCCATCACCGCGTTCGATTTCGAGACGACGGCGCGCACCGAGCCCTCGGTGGGTGTGGCGATGATGTACTCGGGCTGCGACAGGTAGAGGAGCTGCACCCGCGCCGGGCGGCGGCCGAAGTTGCGCTCGCACAACAGCGCGTACACGTGCACGCCCGCGAGGCTCTTCTCCTCCCAGCGCTCGCTCGGCGAGCTCCCGGTCTTGTAGTCGGTGACGACGAGCTCGCCGTCGTCGTCGAGTTCGAGCCGATCGATGATGCCGCGCACCGTGGCCTTGCCCACGTCGGCGGCAAGCTTGATCTCGAGCCCGATCGGTCGGATCGCGCGCGGGTCTTCCAGCTCGAAATAGCGGCGCACCAAGGCTTCGGCGTCACCCCGGAACTTCTCGAGCTCGTCGGGCGAGAGGTCGAGGCCCGAGAACTCGGGGTGATCGGCCAGCTCAGCCGCCGCCCGATCGAGGTCGGCGAGCGCGGCGTCGACGACGCGCTCGTCGGGCGGCCGGTCGAGCAGCAGCTCGAGCGCGCGGTGCACCAGCGTGCCCTTGCTGGCCGGCGGTGACGGCGGCTCGGGGAGGCGCTGGACGTAGGAGAATCGGAACGCGAGCGGGCAACTCGTGAAGGCGCCCATCGAGCTGGGCGACAGTGTCTGCGGTACCGGCCAACCCATCGACTCGACGATACCGGCGGGTTCGGACAACAGTGTGTAGCCCTGCCGGGGGACCAGCCGAGCGACCGCGAACCACTGTCTACCCAACGCGTTCGCGGAGCGAGGGAAGGCCTGCCACAGCCGGGAGCTTTGGGTGAGCGAAGCGAACAAGAAGTAGGAGACGCCATGAAGGTTGACAGCGGGATGATGGGTGTCGACGTGGGCGAGATGGCCCGGCGAGCCCGTGAGCTCGAAGACCTCGGCTACGACGGCCTGATCACGGCCGAGACCAGCCACGACCCATTTCTGCCCCTGGTGATCGCGGCCGCCAACACCTCGCGCATCGAGATCGGCACGGGCATCGCCGTCGCGTTCGGGCGCAGCCCGATGACGCTGGCGAACACCGCGTGGGACCTGAACCTCTACTCGGAGGGCCGGATGATGCTCGGCCTCGGGTCGCAGATCCAGCCCCACATCACCAAGCGCTTCTCGATGCCGTGGTCGCACCCGGCGCCGCGCATGCGTGAGCTCGTGCTGGCGATGCGGGCGATCTGGTCGTCGTGGCAGGACGGCACCAAGCTCGACTTCCGCGGCGACTTCTACACACACACGTTGATGACGCCGTTCTTCAACCCGGGTCCGAACCCCTACGGCCCGCCGAAGGTGCTGCTCGCCGCGGTGGGGGAGAAGATGACCGAGGTCGCCGGCGAGGTGTGCGACGGCATCATCATCCATGGGTTCACCACCGAGCGGTACGTGCGCGAGGTCACCATGCCCGCGATCGAGCGGGGGCTGGCGAAGGCCGGGCGAGCGCGTTCCGACTTCCAGGTGTCCGGGCCGTTGTTCGTGGTGACGGGTGACGACGAGAAATCGTTCGCTGCGGCCGAGGCCGGCACGAAGCAGCAGATCGCGTTCTACGGCTCCACGCCCGCGTATCGCGGCGTGCTCGACCTGCACGGCTGGGGTGATCTCCAGCCCGAGCTCAACGCGTTGTCGAAGCAAGGTAAGTGGGTGGAGATGGGCAACCTCATCACGCCCGAGATGTTGCACACGTTCGCGGTGGTCGCCGACAAGCCAGAAGACGTCGCGGCCGAACTATCGAAGCGTTACTCGGGCATCGTCGACCGCTGCTCGTTCTACGCGCCCTACAAGAGTGACCCCGAGCGCTGGCGTTCGGTCGTCGAAAGCCTCAAAGCCGCGTAGCCAGCATCGACCGCGCGGCGCGGTCGGGGTCTTCTTGGGGCCCGAAGTGGCCGCGGCCTTCCCAGATCTCGAGCGTGGCGTGCGGCAGGCGGTCGACGATCATGCGACCGAGCGCGGGCGGGATCGCATCGGAGTGCTCGCCTACGCACACGGTGACGCGTGCTTCGATGTCGGCGAGCTTGGCGAAGAGACCGTTGGCCGGCCCCATCGAATAGACCTCGGACTCCACATCGGGCCGGCATTTCAGCTCGAACACGCCGTCGCCGCGATCACGGAAGCCGTAGTCGACGTACCCGTGCAGCGACTCCGGTGTCATCGTGTTGAGCGGCGGACGCGATGCGTACGATCGGTAGGCCTCGTCGGGCGACGACCACTCGTTGCGCCGCTTGCGCGCGCCCACCGCGAGGCCGAAGTCGAGCTTCGGATCGATGTGGTCGAGCGTGGGGAACATGATCGGCTCGTAGGCCCAGATGTTCGTGAACGTGTTGGGGCGCGCGTGCTCGGCGAGCAACAGCGCGGCTGCCCCTTTGCTGTGTCCGGCCGACACCAATGTGCGTTCGCCGGCGAGGCCGAGGACGTCGGCCACCGCGGCGACGTCGTCGGCGAACTGCGGCCACGCGTATCCGTCGGGCGATTCGTCGCTGTCGCCGTGGCCGCGGAAGTCGAAGCTGTACACGTGCCGCCCCGCGTCGACGAGTTGGTGTGCGACCGGCGCCCAGACGCGTCCGTGGAAACCCGTCGGGTGCGCGAGCAGCACGGGCGCGCCGTCGCCGCCCCAGTCGTACACGGCGAGCCGGATTCCCGCGGGCGTGTCGATGAATGTCTGCACCGGATCGGCCACGGCGCCGCACGCTAGGTGTCTTATGACGCCGCGAGCTGCAACGCCGTCTACTGCAAAGCCCGCGCGGTCTACGCCGCCAGCGCGGCGAGCAGCTCGGCGATGAGTGTGTCCGGCTGTCGCAGGACCTTGTCCCAGGTGGCGAACACGATGCGCCAGCCGTAGCGGCCGGGCTCACTCCCCTTCTCGTTGTCGTGTTCGTAGTCGAGCGGGTCGCCGTGCCACTTCCGACCGTTTCGTCTCGAAAATCACCCGCTGCGCCGGGAACGCGAAGTCGAAGAAATACGGCCTGCCGTTCCAGCGCATCTCGTACTCGCGCACGAAGTCTTTGATGCCGTTCGCAGCCAGGAGCCGGCGAGTGAGTACTTCGAGATCGGATCGAGGGCGCCTGCGGATCGACCGCGTCGACCAGCGCTCGCATGGCGGCTGCGCCGCGGACGCCGCGCCGGCCGTGCGTATCGAGGTACCGGCGCATCGACGACATGGTGACGACGCGGTTCCTTCGCGCCGATTCGAACGCGTTCTCGAGCGTGTGGGCATCAGCGAATGCCGCGAGCGCGACGAGCGTGGCCGCGGCACTGGTGACAGGGAAGCCATTGCGCCTGCACACCTGAAGTGCAGCTCGATCGTCGGACCGGTGCACAATCACTTTGTTGTTCCGCCGCTTCACCGCGTTCGGAACGACGATCTCTGGTTTGTGTGCGACAACCTGCATCGGCCACAGGTCGGCTGCGGCCGATCCGAACACCACGGCGTGCGACCCACCCCACGACAACGCGGCGGTGAGTTGGAGTTCCTTGGTCTCGGGTGTGCCAGCCGCTCGATAGACGCCCGGAAGGACACACACCCACGCTCGTCGCTCGATGCGGCCGCGGATCTGCGCGGCAGTGAGGCCGGCGAATGCGGCCTGCTCTCGAGTGAAGACGCCGTGTTGGCGTTTCGCCGAGCGTGCGAGGCTTAGGTCACTCGGTTCTTTGGACAAAATCTGCTCCCTGGGCGCGCGAAAAGGGCAAAAGTCAGGGAGGTGTCCGCAGAAACTAGGGCCGAGCGCCTCGCAGCGATAGGCCCGGTTCGCGCAGGGGCGCGGCGAGGTTGGCGAATTCGCAGAGGAGGGGGCGCGTGTCGCGCGGGTCGATGATCTCCTCCACGAGGAAGGCCTCGGCGGTCTTGAACGGGTTCTGCGCGCGCATCAATCGCGCTTCGATTTCGGCGCGCACCGCGGCGGGGTCGTCGGCGGCCTCGAGCTGTGCGCGGTACGCGGCTTCGATCCCGCCTTCGAGGGGCAGCGAGCCCCAGTTGCCCGACGGCCAGGCGTAGCGCATCGACAGGCGAGACGCGTTCTGGTGCGCCGCGCCGGCCACGCCGTACACCTTGCGCACGATCACCGAGCACCACGGCACCTGCGCCTGGTAGATCGCGGCCAGGGCGCGTGCGCCAAAGCGGATCGTGCCCGCCTGCTCCGACTCCGTGCCGATCAGGAACCCGGGGTTGTCGACGAAATGAACCACCGGTAGGTGGAACGTGTCGGCGAGATCCACGAAGCGCTCGACCTTGCGCGACGCGTCGGCGGTCCAACCGCCCGCGTAGTGATACGGATCGTTGGCCAGCACGGCAACCGGCCAACCGTCGAGCCGCGCGAATCCGGTGACGGCGCTGCGACCCCATCGGCGGCCCATCTCGAACCAGGAGTCGCGGTCGACGACGAGCGAGATGAGCTCGCGCACCTTGTAGACGCGCCGCCGCTCACGCGGAATGATCGCCGCGAGCGCGTCCTCGCGCCGCTCGACGGGGTCGATGCGCGGGCCGCGCGGTGCCACCGCGTGCACCGACGACGGGAGGTACGACACGAAGCGGCGTGCCCAGTCGAACGCCTCTTCTTCTGACGCCGCTTCGTCGTCCACCGTGCCGTTGCGCGTATGCACTGCCGATCCGCCGAGCGTTTCCTTGTCGACGGTCTCCACGCCGAGCTGGTTCACCACCGGTGGTCCAGCTACGAAGAGGTGCGACGTGCCGCGCACCATCACCGAGTAGTGGCTCGTGACGACACGCGCCGCGCCCAACCCCGCGACCGAGCCGAGGCACAGGCCGACTGTCGGCACCGTTGACAGGTTCGCCACGACCCACTCCCAACCGGGATTGAACGGCACGAAGCTGCGCCGCTCCGTCTCGAGCGTCTTGACGCTGCCACCGCCACCGGATCCGTCGACGAGTCGAACAATCGGTACTCGGAGATCGTGCGCCATCCGTTCGGCGTGCACCTGCTTCTGGAAGATCGACGCGTCGGCACTGCCGCCGCGCACCGTGAAGTCGTCGCCGCCGACGACCACGTTGCGACCGTCGATGCGACCGCGACCCATCACGAAGTTTGCAGGAGTGAACTCTTCGAGTGCGCCCGACTCGTCGTAGCGCCCCCGGCCCGACAGCGCGCCGATCTCGTGGAACGAATCTGCGTCGAGCAACTGCGTGATCCGCTCGCGCACCGGCAGCTTGCCGAGCTCCCGATGGCGCGCCACCTTCTCCTCGCCGCCCATGCGGTGTGCGAGCTCGGTGCGGCGCGCGAGCTCGTCGAGCTCGGGCTGCCACGGGCTGCTCGACTTGGGCAAGTCCGCCATCGCGGCGACCCTAGAGCGAATTCGCGGGCGTGGTGTCGGGCGCCCTGTCTACGGTGAATCGATGGTCGACGCAGAGCCCTCCAGCGAATTCACACGGATCCGGCGCCAGCCCGATCGAGCGGCGTACGACCGCGAGGCAGTGCACACGGTGCTCGACGCCGCGCTCGTGGCCCATGTCGGCTTCGTCGACGGCGGTCACCCCGTGGTGATCCCGATGCTGTTCGGGCGCGACGGCGACCGTGTCTACCTGCATGGTTCTGTCGCGAGCCGCTTGCAGCGCACGCTCGCCAAGGGCGTCGACCTGTGTCTCACGGTCACGATCGTCGATGGGCTGGTGTTCGCACGGTCGGCCTTCCACCACTCGATGAACTACCGGTCGGCCGTGCTGCTCGGCCGGGCCGTGCCGGTTGCGCCCGAGGCCAAAGCCCACGCGCTGCGTTGTATCGCCGAGCACCTCACCGCCGGACGATGGGACGAGTCGCGCGCGCCCACCGAACCCGAGCTGAAGCAGACATCGGTGCTCGAGCTGCATGTCGAGCACGCGTCGGCCAAGGCGCGAGTGGGTGGTCCGATCGACGACGAGGACGACATTCCGCTGTCGATCTGGGCCGGCGTGGTGCCGATCGCGCAATCGTTCGGTACACCGCTCACCGAACCCGACAGCGGCCTGGGCGCGCCAAGCCCCGCCATCGAGGCTCTCGTCGAGTGACATGCAGACTCGCGCCCGGCGCGGCGACCGGAGCAGCGCAGGAGCGACGGAGGAGCGATATGCGTGCGCAGGAAGCTCGCCGTGTCGACGCAGGAGACGCAATTAGATGGGGAGGTTGCCCACTGCTTTGCGCACCGAACCGGTGTCCTTGTACGACGCGATCGTGCGCTGGGCGATGCGCATCATGTGCACCTCGTCGGCACCGTCGGCGAAGCGGGCCCAGCGCGCGTGCTGGTACATGTTCGCGAGCGGCGTGTCGGTGGAGTAGCCGAGCGCGCCGTGCACCTGGATCGAACGGTCGATGATGCGGCCGAGCGCGTTGGCCACGAAGTGCTTCGCCATCGACACCTCGGCGCTGAAGTCTTCCTTGCGGTCGATCTTGTACGCCGCGTGCAACACCATCAGCTTGCACTGGTAGAGCTCCATCGCCGAGTCGGCGATCATCCACTGGATGCCCTGCTTCTCGGCGAGGATCGAGCCGTGCGCGTAGCGATTGAGTGACCGGTCGACCATCATGTCGAGTGCCATCTCGGCTTGCGCGATCCAGCGCATGCAGTGCGCGAGGCGTGCCGGCCCGAGGCGGTATTGACCGAGCAGGTGCCCCTGGCCGCGGCCGCCGAGCATCTGGTCGGTGTGCACCCGCAGGTCGGTGATCACGATCTCGGAGTGACCCGTGGCGCCGTGCATCGTCTCGATCTCGCGCACGTCGTTCCAGCCTTCACTGGGCAGGTCGATGATGAACGCGGTGTTCGCCGCTTGCGGCAGGTCGGGGTTGTCCTCGGTGCGGCAGATGAGGATCGCGAAGTTGGCGCGCCGCGCACCGCTGATGAACCACTTGTGCCCGTTGATCACCCACTCGTCGCCGTCTTGATAGGCGCGCGTCTGGATGAGGGTTGGGTCGGAGCCCGCCACTTCGGGCTCAGTCATCGCGAAGCAGGAGCGCACCACGCCATCGCACAACGGCCGCAGGTACTTCTCCTTCTGCGCGTCGGTACCCCAGTGCACGAGTGTGTGCATGTTGCCCTCGTCGGGCGCCTGGCAGTTGAGCGCGAACGGGCCGAAACCCGAGCGCGCGGCCTCGGCTTGCACCATCGCGAGCTGCACGTGGCCGAGACCCATCCCGCCCCATTCCGTGGGCATGTGCGGGCACCACAGCCCGCGCTCGCGCGCCTGCGTGCGCATCTCGATGATCGCGGTCACGAGGCTCTTGCGGTCGCCCTCGCTGATGCCTTGCTCGAGTGGGCGGACGACGGTGTCGATGAAGTCGCGGGTCTTCGCTCGGATCTCTTCGAGCTCGGGCGTCAGCGTGAAGTCGATGGCCATCTCTTACCTCTTGTTCGCTTCGCTCACGGGCCGGTGGGCCTTCCCTCGCTCCGTGAGCGCGTGGGCACGTCGTCGAGCTTGTGGTCGCTCGGCTGGGGCCAGTCTGGCGCACGAGTGGCAAGCTGACGTAATGCGTGCAGTGGTGGCCCGGAACAAGCAGCTCGTGGTCGACGAAGTCGACGATCCCGTGCCGGGCCCTGGTGAGGCACTCGTGGCCGTGCGGGCGTGCGGGATCTGCGGCTCCGACCTCCACGCGCTGAAGTTCGCCGACGAGATGGTGGCGCAAGGGCGTGAGGCCGGCCTGCCGCAGTTCTTCGACCCGGCGCTCGACTACGTGATGGGCCATGAGTTCTGCTGCGAGGTGCTCGACCTCGGCCCCGGCTGCGACGGCGCCCCCGTGCAGGCCGGCGACCTGGTGACCTCGCTTCCGGTGATGCTCAACGCCAACGGCATCGAACCGGTGGGTGCGTACAGCAATCTCTACAACGGTGGCTACGCCGAACGTATGCGGCTCACGGCCGGCCTGTGCCTCAAGGTGCCGAACGGACTCGATGCCCGCCGCGCCGCGTGCACCGAGCCGATGGCTGTCGGCCGCCACGCGGTGGGTAAGGCCGACATCGCGCCGCGCGACACCGCGCTCGTGCTCGGGTGTGGCCCGGTGGGGCTCGCGGTGATCGCCGAGTTGCGCCGGCGCAACGTCGACACGATCGTGGCCGCCGACTACTGGCCGTCGCGGCGCGCGGTAGCCACCGCGATGGGTGCGTCCGATGTGGTCGATCCGGCGGCCGAACCTGCGATCGAAGCGTGGCGGCGAGTGACGGGCGGGATGCAGCCACTCGTGCAGTTCGAGGCCATCGGTGTTCCTGGCGTGCTCGATCGGGCGATGAAGGATGCGCCGCCGCAGTCGCGCATCGTGGTGGTCGGTGTGTGCATGCAGCCCGACCATGTGCACCCGTTCGTGGGGATCAGCAAGGAGCTGCGCGTGCAGTTCGTGCTTGCCTACGACCCGTTCGAGTTCGGTGACACCTTGCGCGCCATCGCCGAGGGCGAGATCGACGTGGCGCCGCTGCTCACGGGCGCCTGCGGTCTCGACGGCGTGGCGGGCGCGTTCACCGCCCTCGGCGATCCCGAACAGCACGTGAAGGTGATGGTGGAACCGCAACGATCGGGCGCGGTCGCGCCGCTCTGAGGAGGGAGTATCCGCGTGCAGGACTTCAGCGGGAAGACGGCCGTGATCACCGGCGCCGCGGGCGGCATTGGTCGCGGACTCGCAGTTGCGTTCGCGCGTGAAGGCGCGCGCGTCGTGGCCGTCGACCTCGATCGTGAGGGGCTCGACGGCACCGCGGCGCTCGTGCGCGACGCCGGTGTGGAGGTGATGGTCGACGTGGTCGACGTTCGCGACGGCGACGGTCTCGCTGCGCTGGCGGCGACGGTCGACGATCGCTTCGGCGGCACCGATGTGCTGTGCAACAACGCCGGGGTGTTCCGGGGCGGTGTGGTGTGGCAGAGCCCGATCGAGGATTGGGAGTGGGTGTTCTCGATCAACCTCTACGGCGTGATCCACGGTCTGCGCGCGTTCGTGCCGCGCATGATCGCCCACGGGCGCGAGGCGCACATCGTGAACACCGCGTCGATGGCCGGTCTCGTGGCCACCGGGATGTCGGGGATCTACACAGTGAGCAAGTTCGCGGTCGAGGCGCTCAGCGAGGTGCTCGCCAACGACTTGCGCAACGCCGGCGCGCCGATCGGCGTGTCGGTGCTGTGCCCGAGCTCCGTCGCCACGCAGATCGCCGCGTCACAGCGCAACCGCGAAGTGGTGCCGGGGCCGGTCGACGACGCCGATGCCATCGAGAAGATCCTTGGCGACTTCTGCGGGCAGGGGATCGACCCGATGGGCGTTGGGCCGATGGTGGTGGACGCGGTGCGGCGCGGCCAGTTCGTGATCGGCACGCGCGACACCCTGCCCGAGTTCGTGCGCGTGCGCGCCGAAGCCCTCCAGCGCTACGAACTCCCACCCTTCCAAATGTTCGATTAGCCCCGTTCGCATAGGGCGGTTCAGCTACTTGAAGTGGTCGGCGAGGCCTTGGATGGCGGTCTCGTAGACCGGGCCGATGAGCTCGGCGAGGTTGTCGGGGTCGAGCTCCGCGTCCATCGTGGCGGTGCAACCATCGTCGGCGGGCTTCACCGCGATCGTGGTCTCGTACTTGTTCGCGTTCAGCAGCGCCGACGCCACCGTGTAGGTGAGCGTGCGATTGGCATCGTCACGCGAGATCATCGTCTCGGTGATCTCCATGCCCGGACCCATCGTGATGAGGCGCACATCGGCGCCGTCGGCCTTCACCTCTTGGAGGCCGGGGAACCAGGTCTTGATCCCTTGGAAGTCGCCGAACACCTTCCACACCTCGTCGGCGTCGCGGGCGATGTGAGCTTCTGCGTGCGTGTTGGCCATGCACGGAGCCTCGCACGCTGCCAGCCGCCGGGTCACATCGCCCGGTACGCGCCGTCGGCGTGGAAGCGGCCGCGCCGCCAGCGGTCGGGCGTGAACACTGTGGCGCGCGGATAGTCCTCGAACATCCACCGCGCGAAGTTGCGCCGGGTCCAGGCGTTGGCGTCGACGGCGCGGAGCGCGAACTGGGCGCCTCGCGGCGATGCCAGCACCCGCTGCAGCAGCGCGGCGAAGCGAAGGTCGCGCCCGATCGCCGCGCGCACCGAGTGCTCGTAGCCAGCCGTCACCGTCGCTGCGTTCCCGCCACCGGCCACCGCCGTGGCCGCGAGCATGCCGGTCTCGAGCGCCTGGGCGATGCCCTCACCCGTCATCGGGTCGACCACGCGGGCGGCGTCGCCCGCGAACAACACCCGGCCGTGATGGAGTGCGGCGGGCGTGAAGTCGGTGGGGATCGGCCACGCCCGCATCGGTCCCTCGGGAC
>DASXZO010000137.1:0-57114 GCA_036501845.1 Acidimicrobiia bacterium
GCTCCGACGAGCAACGCGATGCCGGCGACCATGCCAACCCACTTGCGCATGGCGCAACGGTAACTCGCGACCTGGGGGTTTGTCTCGTGTTCACCTCAGCGGTTGCACCGGAGTTGCACGCGGTTGTCATCGTCGTCGCAACGGAGGTTCGGGAGTGCGAGTTGGGCCGCAGACTCCCGTGGCCGGGTTGGGCTTTGCGGCCGTGGAGGCGTCATGAAGATGAAGGGTTGGGCGATCGGTGCTGCCGCGCTCGCGGTGGTGTTGCTCGTGATCGGACTGGTGATGCAGAACCAGTCGAATTTTTCGAACCACTACGTGAAGAGTCAGCTGTCAACGCACGGCATCGTGTTCACGCCTGTGAATCAGCTTCTGCCTGCGCAGAAGGACAAGCCGTGCCTCGTGGCCAACGCCGGCAAGCTCATGACCACCGGCACGCAGGCCGAGTGCTACGCGCAGTACCAGATCGGGATCGACATGCTCCAGATCGATCACGGTAAGTCGTACTTCCAAGGCCATTACAACGGCTACCAGCAAGACCAGACGATGTACGCGGCCTTGAAGGCCGATCCGCAAGCGAAGCTGGCGTCGACGCGACAGGCCGTGCAGATCGCGCAGCAGGCCGACGCGATCTCCAACGACCTGCTCGCCGGCGAGGCGACGAAGGGCCTGCTCCTCACGGCCTACGGGTTCAGCATTCTCGGCGTGCGTGCCGGGCAGGCGGCACTGGCCTGCTTCCTCGCTGCTGGTGCGCTTGCCCTCACCGCGCTCGGCCTTGCGCTCGGGTCGCGTCGGCGCAAGCAGACCTCGACGGTCGACCTCAACCTCACGGCGACGCACGACGAGGTCGACACCGCACCGGTCGACGCGCTGGTCCACTGATCCGCTGATTCGAACACTCTGGTGGTCCGGATGCGGCCGCGCGGCGAATCACGCGTGCGGCAGCATCGAGGACGCGGGAGCCGCCCGAGTGCCTGCGTGCCCAACCGCGACGGCCCGGGCGGCTCCCGCCTCGATCAGGCGGTGACGGCGAGGAGCACCTCGCAAGGTGCCTCGTTCGGATACAGGTCGAGATACATGCGACCGGGCACGAATGCGGGCGCGGCGTGCACGTCGTAGACCGGTCCGAAGGTGAGTGACGCCGTGCCACTCGTTCCGAACGACGCGTCGGCGAGACCCGCGCTGGTGTCGCGGTTGACGTACACCACAGTCTGCGGGTCGGTGGAGAACTTCTCGTACTGGAACACGACGCGGTTGGTGCCATCCAATCCGTACGTCAACTCGTTCTCGTCGTAGGCATGGTCCACGCGCGGAAGTGGCCGTCGCTCCCAAACGTGCTGTCGGCTGCGTGTGCCAACCCACTTGCGCACGCGCGCGGTGTCGAGGCCTCGGCGACCGGCCCGTGCGATGCCTCAGGGTCGCAACAAGCCGGCGTTGGTGAGCGCGCGTTCGAGCACCGGCGCGGCGATCTCGCGGGCGCGCGCGGCGCCGCATGCAAGCACACGGTCGACCTCGGCCGGGTCGGCAGTGAGCTCGGCGTAGCGCTGCTGCACCGGCTCGAGGAGCGCGACCACCGCGTCGGCGACTGCGACCTTCAATGCGCCGTACTGGCTCGTGGCGAGCTCGGCCGCGACGTCGGCAACGCTGCGATCGGTGGCGGCGGCGTAGATGTCGAGCAAGTTCGACACGCCGGGTTTGGCGTCGACGTCGTAGCGCACCGCCGTGTCGCTGTCGGTGACGGCCGACTTGATCTTCTTGGCGATGCGCGAAGGAGTGTCGAGCACGAACACGCAACCCGACGATTCGCCGTCGGACTTCGACATCTTCTTCGTCGGCTGCTGCAGATCCATGATCCGCGCGCCGGCCTTTGGGAACGTCGCCTTCGGCACCACGAACGTGTCTCCGAAGCGACCGTTGAAGCGGATCGCGATGTCGCGTGCGAGCTCCACGTGCTGGCGCTGGTCGTCACCCACCGGCACCTCGTCGGTGTTGTAGAGCACGATGTCGGACGCCATGAGCACGGGGTAGTCGTAGAGCGCGGCCGACACCGACTCCTGACCTTTCGACTTGTCCTTGAACTGCGTCATACGCCGCAGCTCACCGTCGGTGGCGGTGCAGTTGAGCAACCACGTGCACTCGCCGTGGAGCCCGCCCACGTGGCTTTGCACGAACAGCAACGAACGCTCGGGGTCGATGCCCGACGCGAGCAGCAATGTGGCGAGCTCGCGCGTGCGCCCGCGCAGCTCGTCGGGTGCGTACGCCAACGTCATCGCGTGCATGTCGACCACGCAGTAGATCGACTCGGCGGCGGCGGCCGCCGCGGAATCCGGCGCGGGTTGAGCGGCCGCCCAGCGCCGCACCGCACCGATGAAGTTGCCGAGGTGCATGTCGCCCGACGGCTGGATCCCTGAGAACACACGCGGCACGGGCGGGGACTCTACCGGTGGGCCCGCGTCGGGCGTGTTGCATTCGGCGCGTCGCCCCCGGTCACGGCGTTGCACCACACGGGTGTGATTCGCGGCGCTACGCTTTGTGGCGATGGGTTACGAGGTGCAGACGCCCGCCTTCGAAGGCCCGTTCGACCTCTTGCTCCACCTGATCTTGAAGCAGGAAGTCGACCTGTGGGAGATCAGCCTGGCGCCAATCATCGACGAGTACATCACTCGCGTCGCTGAGCTCGAGCGTGTCGATCTCGATGTCGCCACCGAGTTCCTGTTGATCGCGGCCACGCTCGTGGAACTGAAGGCGCGCCGCCTGCTGCCCGCACCCGAGCCGATCGATCTCGACGAGGAGCTGGCGCGGTGGGAAGAGCGCGACTACCTGCTCGCGCGCCTGCTCGAATGCAAGACCTTCCAGGACGCGGCGCACGCCATTCACGAACGCCTCACGCTCGCGAGTCACACGTTCGCGCGCCTCGCCGGCCCCGAGCATCCGTTCTGCCTGCTGTCGCCCGACCCGCTCGAGCAAGTGTCGCTCGTGCAGCTCGCGAAGGCCGCAGCGAAGGGCCTCACGCCCCGGCCCGACCTCACGGTGCGCACCGACGCCGATCACATCACCGTCGCCCGGGTGAGCGTGCGCGAGGCGATCGAAGCCGTGCTGGCGCTCCTTCCTGCGCGGGAGCCGGTGCCATTTCGCGACCTCGTGCGTGGCGTGTCCAGCAAGATCGAGGCGATCGTGCGCTTCCTCGCGTGCCTCGAGCTGTTCAAGCAGGGCATGATCGATCTCGACCAATGCGACAACTTCGGCGACTTGCAGGTGCGCATGCTCGCGCCCGGTGAGAGCGCCGAGCTCGATCTCGAGTCGCTCGCCGAGTGGGGCGACGAAGAGGCCGCGCCGGCACTCGCCGCGGCCGAACACGAAGAGCAGGAACACGCCCACGAGCACGAGTTCGTCGCGGTGCCCGCGAGCTGGCCGGTCACGGTGATGCCGTCGTGATCGACCGTTCGATCACCGCGGCCGTGGAGGCGATCCTGCTCGTGGCCACCGAGCCGGTCGAGCCGGGCGTGCTCGCGCAACTCGTCGAGGTGCCACGCGCCACCGTCGAGGACGCGTGCGCGCAGCTGGTGTCGGAGTACTCACACGATGAGCGCGGCTTCACGATCGGTCGCGTTGCCGGCGGGTACCGCTTCCAGACCGACGCCACTCAGGCGCCGTATGTGGAACGTTTCGTGCTCGAAGGCCAGACGGCGCGGCTGTCGGGGCCCGCGCTCGAAACGCTCGCGATCGTGGCCTACAAGCAGCCGATCTCGCGCGCGCAGCTGAGCGCGATCCGTGGTGTGAACGTCGACGCCACCCTGCGCACGCTCGTGCAGCGCGGCTACGTGGAAGAGAGCGGGCACGAGCCCACGCCGGGCAACCCTTCGCTGTTCTCCACCACGAGCGTGTTCCTCGAGAAGCTCGGTATCGATTCGCTCACCGACCTCCCACCGCTCGCCGACTTCATTCCCGACGCCCATGTGGTCGAGGCCCTCGAGCGCGGGCTGCGCATCCCGGTGGCCGCGGCGGCGAGCAACGGCGCGGCCGATTCCACCGGAGACGGCAGCGACTGACGCAACGGAGAGTTCCGGCGAGCGGCTCCAGAAGTATCTGGCGCGCGCCGGCGTGGCATCGCGACGCGCATGCGAGGTGCTGATCACCGACGGCCGCGTGACGGTCGACGGCCGCACCGCGGTGCTCGGCGACCGTGCGCACCCGGGCCAACGCGTGGAGATCGACGGAGTCCCCGTGTCGGCCGACGGTGAGCTCGTCTACTACCTCCTCAACAAGCCCGTCGGCGTGGTCACCACGGCCTCCGACCCGCAGCGGCGTCCGACGGCGGTGAAGCTCGTGCCCGACACGCCGCGGGTGTTCCCGGTCGGGCGGCTCGACGTCGACACCAGCGGTCTGCTCGTGCTCACCAACGACGGCACCCTCACCGATCTGCTCACACACCCGCGCCACGGCGTGGAGAAGGCTTACGTGGCCGAGGTGGACGGCACACCGAGCCGCGGCGCGCTCGCCGCGCTGCGCGCCGGCGTGGAACTCGACGACGGCCCCACGGCTCCGGCGCGTTGCCGCGTGCTGTCCACGGGCAACTCCACCGGCATGCAACGAGCGCTGCTGGAGATCGTGATTCACGAGGGTCGCAAGCGCCAGGTTCGCCGCATGTGCGCGGCGATCGGTCACCCGGTGCAGTCACTGGCCCGCACGCGTGTCGGCCCACTCCACGACGCGCGGCTCGCTCCGGGTTCGTGGCGCGCGCTGACGGCTCGTGAGGTGCGCGGCCTGTACGCGGCGGCGCGTGCGCCCCAAAAGAGCCCTCGCGACACGCAGCGGTAGCGTGCGCGCCCGTGAAGCTGCTGGCATTGCGCGGGGCGACGACGTGCACCGAGGACACCAAGGCTGAGATCTCCACCAACACCCAAGCGTTGGTGCGCACGATGCTCGACCGCAACGGCGTGAGCCACGACGACCTGGTGAGCATCGTGTTCACGGCCACCGACGATCTCCACAGCGAGTTCCCGGCCACCGCGGCCCGCGCGCTCGGCCTCGGCGACGTACCGCTCCTCTGCGCCCGTGAGCTCGACATCGTGCACGGCATGAAACGGTGCATCCGGGTACTCATGCACTTCTACGGCGAGCACGACCGCGCCTCGCTGCACCACGTGTACCTCGAAGGCGCCCGAGCGCTGCGTGACGACCTCCCCGAGTGAACGCGTGAGCGACGAAGCGACGTTCGGGGGGGCCCGGCCACTCCGCGGAAGCCTGCGGTTGCCCGGCGACAAGTCGCTCTCGCACCGCTCGCTCATCTTCGCCGCGGTCGCACGCGGCACGTCGCGGCTACGTTCGCTCGCGCCCGGTGCTGACGTCGCCGCGACGCGCCGTATCGCTGGGCAGCTCGGTGTGCGCATGCGCGACGTCGACGACGCCGCGGTCATCACCGGTCACGGCTTCACCGGCCTGCGCGAAGCCGAGGACCTGCTCGATTGCGCCAACAGTGGCACCTCGATGCGCGTACTCGCCGGGCTGCTGGCCGGCCGCCCGTTCCTGTCGGTGCTCGCCGGTGACGGCTCGCTGAGCAAGCGCCCGATGGCGCGCGTCGTCGAGCCGTTGCGGGCGATGGGCGCCGCGATCGACGGCCGCCACGACGGCACGCTCGCGCCGCTCACGATCCGGGGCGGTGGGATCACCGGCGCGCGCCTTGCACCAGCGGTGGCGTCCGCGCAGGTGAAGTCGGCGATCATGCTCGCGGCGTTGCAGGCCGAGGGCGCAACGGAGATCACGGAGCCGGCCCGCTCGCGCGATCACACCGAACGGATGCTCACCGCGCTCGGCGCGTCGGTCGCAGTCGACGGGCGCACTGTACGCGTCGAGCCCATCGCGTCGCTCGACGCCCCATGGGACGGCTTCGACATCGACGTGCCGGGCGACCCCTCGTCGGCCGCGTTCTTTGCCGTCGCCGCGGTGATCACGCCCGGCAGCGAGGTGGTGCTGGAACACGTTGCCGTCAATCCCACCCGGCTCGGCTTCGTCGACGTGTTGCGGCGCATGGGCGCGCCCATCGAGGTGCACGAGACCGGTGTGGTGCTGGGCGAACCCGTCGGTGACATCGTGGTCCGGAGCGCGCCGCTCGTGGCGACCACGCTCGAGGGTGACGAGATCCCGAGCGTGCTCGACGAGATACCGGTGCTCGCGGTGGCGGCCGCGTTCGCCGACGGCGTCACCGAGATTCGCGATGCCGCGGAGCTCGTGGTGAAGGAGAGCAATCGCATCGGCGCGATTCAACAGGAACTCGCGCAGCTCGGCATCGGTGTGGAAGCGCGGGCCGACGGACTCACGATCCGTGGTGGTGTGGCCCGCAGCGGCTCGCCGCTCAAGAGCCACGGTGACCACCGCATCGCGATGATGGCCGCGGTGGCGGCGCACGGGTTAGAAGAGCCGTCAGTGGTGCGCGGCTGGCAATGCGTGGCGGTGTCGTATCCGGCGTTCGCCGAGGACCTTCAGCGGCTCGCGGGGGAGCCGTGAACGAAGCGCGATCCGGCGCACGCGTCGTGGCCATCGACGGCCCCGCCGGCGCAGGAAAATCGACCGTGGCACGCGCGGTGGCCGACCGGCTCGGCGTCACCGTGCTCGATACCGGCGCGATGTACCGGGCGGTCACGCTCGCCTGCCTGCACGCAGGCATCGATCTGAACGATGCCGAGGCGTGTACGAAGATCGGTGCTGCCTGCACCATCGTGCTCGGAGACGATCGCACCGTCACGCTCGACGGCGTCGACGTGACCCGCGCGATCCGCACGCCCGAGGTGACCCAAGCCGTGTCGACGGTGTCAGCGCATCCCTCGGTGCGCAGGATCATGGTCGCTCATCAACGGGCGTGGGCCGAGCGCCACCCGGTGACAGTGGTGGAGGGGCGCGACATCGGCACGGTGGTGTTCCCCGACGCGGCAGTGAAGGTGTTCCTCGTCGCGAGCGTCGAGGAGCGGGCCCGCCGCCGGCTGCTCGACGAGGAGGAGCAGGGCCGCTCACCGTCGCTCGCCGAGTTGCGGGCGGACATCACCCGGCGCGACGGCCTGGACTCGGGTCGTGAGGCGTCGCCGCTGCGGCCCGCCGACGACGCCGTGCGGATCGACACGACCGGCCGTACGATCGACGACGTGGTCGACGAGATCGTCTCGCGTTTCGAGACCTCGAGCTGATGGTGGGGCGCTAATGGTGGGTGTCGCATCGGAGCGCGCGTCGAGCCGTAGCCGTCTGATCTTCTACCGCTACGCCAGCGCGCTCGTGGTGTGGGTGTGCACGCGGCCGTGGCGAGTTCGGGTGTTCAACAGCGAACGCGCGCCCGCCGAGGGTGGCTTCGTGTTCGCACCGTCGCACCGGTCGATGCTCGACATCCCTTGGGTGGCCGCAACGACGCGTCGCCGTATTCGCTTCATGGGCAAGGCATCGCTGTTCCGTGTGCCGGTACTCGGCTGGTTCTTCAGCGCGCTCGGCGGGTTCCCGGTGGAGCGCGACGGCAGCGACCGCGGGCCGCTGCGCGACTCGCTCGCGATCCTGCAGAGTGGCGAAGTCCTTGCGGTGTACCCCGAAGGCACACGCCAGCACGGCCGCGAGATCCAACCGCTCCAGGCCGGCGCGGCCTACCTCGCCATCAAGGCGGGGGTGCCGATCGTGCCGGTCGCGATCGCCGGTAGCGAGGAGCCGTTCCGTGGGCCGCACCGCCTCCCGCGTTTCGGTCGCGGTGTCGTGCTGGTGGGCGAACCGATCCAGCCGCCGGCGCGCACGGGCTCGGTGGTGAAGCGCGAGCTCGTCGACCATCTGACCGCGCAGCTGCGCGTCGAGCTGCAAAAGCTCTCCGACGAAGCGTTCGTGCTGCGCGACGCGCCGTCGAAGCCTTAGCGCGCGAGCGAAGCGAGCACGTCCGAAGCGCTCACCGTGCGGTCATCGGCGAAGGGACCGCCGTCACCGGCGATGCTCGCATCGGCGCCCACGAGGATCGCGGTCACGAGACCGAGCGCGCCGAGCGCGTCGCGCAACTCCCGCGGCGGCGGGAAGTACTCGTCCTCGTCGGTCACGCGAACGAGCTCCACTCCGTCGCGCGGGTTGAGCGCGGCGATCACCGACGACACGAGCTCGTCGGGCGCGCTTGCGCCGGCCGTCACGCCCACCACACGCGCGTCGGCCAAATGCGCGGCATCGATCTCGCTCGGGTCGTCGACGCGCAACACGATCGGGGAGCCGGCCACCTTGGCCACCTTGGCGAGTGCGAGCGTGTTCGACGAGTTGGCGCTCCCGATCACCACCACCGCATCCGCACGCTGCGCGATCTCCTGCAACGCGGTCTGGCGGTTGGTGGTGGCGAAGCAGAGGTCGTTGCGCGACGCGGTCCACACGTTCGGGTAGCGCGCTCGCGCTTGGTCGAGCACCTCCGACCACTCGTTGTGCGCCAGCGTGGTCTGTGCGAGCACCGCCACCGGTGTGGTCTCGTCGAGGTCGCCCGTGATGGCGTCGAGTTGCCGGGCACCTTCGACGAGCCGCATCGCATCCGGCGCCACCGCGATGGTGCCCATCGCTTCGTCGTGACCGTCGTGGCCCACGTAGAGGATCGTGAAGCCCTTGTTGGCGCGCACCTTGGCCTCGTGGTGCACCTTGGTGACGAGCGGGCACACTGCGTCGACCACTGTGCCACCGTGCTCCTTCGCCGCCGCCACCACTTCGGGCGCGCTGCCGTGCGCCGACAGCATGAGCGGCGCGCCTTGCGGCACCTCACTGATGTCGTCCACGAACACCACGCCGAGGTCGCGGAAGCGCTCGACGACGAGCCGGTTGTGCACGATCTCGTGGTAGCAGTACACCGGCGGCTCGAAGACGCGCACCATCCACGCCAGCGCCTTGATCGCCATCTCCACGCCGGCACAGAAGCCGCGCGGCTCGGCGAGCAGCACCTTCTCAACGGGCACACATCGACGGTAGCCGCCGGCTTCAAGGCGCCCGGTAGCATCGTTGGGTGACCACCACGCGCATTGTGGCGGTCGCGCCCGATTCGCCGGCCGCGGCGGCCGGGATCCTCGTGGGTGACGAGCTGCTTGCGCTCAACGGTGAGCGCCTGCGCGACGTCATCCGCTACCAGATCCAGGCCGAAGAACCCGAGGTCGATGTCGAGCTGCGCCGTGGGGGCGTCGAGCGATCGGTCGTGATCCGCAAACCGGCCGGCGCGCCGCTCGGGCTTGAGCTCGACGCGGCCGTGTTCGACCGGGTGCGCACGTGCGACAACCACTGCCCGTTCTGCTTCATCTACCAGTTGCCCGAAGGCATGCGCCGCAGCCTCTACGTGAAGGACGACGACTACCGGCTGTCGTTCCTCTACGGCAACTTCACCACGCTCACCCGGTTCACCGAAGCCGATCTCGAACGCGTGGTCACCGAGCGGTTGAGCCCCATCTACGTGAGCATCCACGCCACCGACCCCGACGTGCGCACCACGCTGTTGCGCAACCGGCGCGGCGCCACCAGCCTGCGCTGGCTCGGTCTGCTGCTCGACGCGGGCATCGAAGTGCACGGCCAGGTCGTGTGCTGTCCCGGCGTGAACGACGGCGCGGTGCTCGAGCAGACGCTGCTCGACGTGCTGACCACGTACCCGAAACTCTCGTCGATCGGCGTGGTGCCGCTCGGCATCAGCGCGCACAATCGCGAACCGGAACTGCGCGAGCACACGCGGGCTGAAGCCGAAGCGGTGGTCGACGTCGTGGCCGAGTGGCAGTCGCTCTACCGCGCCGCGCTCGGCCGTCACCTCGTCGACGTGTCCGACGAGTACTACCTGCTCACCGAACGACCGGTGCCGTGCGCCGATCACTACGGCGCGTTCGTGCAACTCGAAAACGGTGTGGGGATGATCGCGAAGACCCACGCCGAGGTGCGTGCCGCGCTCGCGGCCCGGCGCGGTCGTTCGCGACACGCGCAGGGCGCGCGACACGCGTCGAGTGCAGGTGTGCACCGGCCGCGTGGCGGCTTCTTCGCATCGGTGGACGGCGCGCCGGCCGACGGATACCGCGCGCCGCGAGCTGCGTCGGGCGCCGGCGAGACCGGCGCGGTTGCTGTGGCGTTGCGGCCGCGCCGCGTCGACGATGCGCCGGTGCGGATCGTGACGGGGGAGTACGGCGCTACCGCGCTCGCTCCCGTCGTCGGCGAGCTCGCCGAAGTGACGGGCCGCGACGTGCAGCTCGAACCAGTGCGCAACGCCTTCTTCGGCGGCAACATCGCGGTGAGCGGGCTGCTCACCGGTGTCGACGTGGCACGCGCGCTCGAGTGCGTGCCGGCCGAGGCCCGCGTGCTGGTGCCCGACGTCGCGCTGTCGCGCGGGCGCTTCCTCGACGGGATGACCGTCGCCGAATTGCCGCGCACAATCGAAGTCGTCGCTACCGATGGCGCGTCGCTCGTCGACGCGTGTGCGCGCTGACATGGACGTGCCCGCACCCATCGCCGCTCCGGCAACCTCTGCGGCAACGACGCCGAGGCGGCCGCGCATTGCTCGTTCCGATCTTCCGGTGGTGGCGATCGTCGGCCGTCCGAACGTGGGCAAGAGCACACTGCTCAACCGCTTCGTCGGCCGGCGCGAGGCGGTGGTGGAGGAACAGCCCGGCGTCACCCGCGACCGCAAAGAGGTCGACACCGTGTGGCGCGGTCGCCACTTCCGTGTGGTCGACACCGGCGGTTGGCTGGCGCCAGGAGAGGCGGGGCTCACCGGTGAAACACCGGCTCTCGCCGCGCTCGTGAGCCAACAGGCCGAGCTTGCGGTGAAGTCGGCCGACCTAGTGGTGCTCGTGGTCGACGTCACCACCGGCGTCACCGACGAGGACGCGCGCGTCGCCGGCGTGCTCCGGACGCGCGCCGCAGGACGCACCGTGGTTGCGGTCAACAAGGTCGACGACACCACACGCGAGCACGACATCTGGGCGTTCGCGCGTCTCGGTCTCGGTGATCCCGAACCTGTGAGCGCGCTCCACGGGCGCGCGAGCGGTGACCTCCTCGACGTCATCGTCGCCCGACTGCCCGAGGATGAAGTCGACGGCGCCGCCAGTGGCGAGAGCGACGGCGACTCCAGCGGAGAGGCCGGTACCGATCGGTCGATCTTCTCGGTGGCGATCGTCGGCCGTCCGAACGCAGGCAAGTCGACGTTGTTCAACCGGCTCGTCGGCGAAGAACGCTCCGTGGTGCACGACACCCCGGGCACGACGCGCGACTCGATCGACACGATCGTCGACACCGACACCGGCCCGATCCGTTTCGTCGACACCGCGGGGATGCGCCGCAAGGCCAAGGTCGACGAGCCGGCGGAGTACTTCTCGCTCGTGCGCGCGCTGGCGGCGATCGACCGGGCTGACGCCTGCCTGCTCGTGATCGACGCGACCGTAGGAGTGACGCACCAAGACCAGCGGCTGGCCGAGCGCGTCGACGCGTCGGGCTGCGCGGTCGTGGTGGTGCTCAACAAGTGGGACCTGCTCGACGCCGAAGCGCGTGAGAAGGTGCGTACGGGTGTGCCCCGGATGCTCGGCTTCCTCGGCTACGCGCCGGTGCTGCCGGCGTCGGCGTTGTCGGGCCGTCGCGTGCATGTGCTGCTGCCGGCGTTACGCGAGGCGCAGGAGGCGTACGAGCGGCGCATTCCCACGGGCGAGCTCAACCGCGTGCTGCGCGACGCGCAGGCCTTGCACCCACCGCCCATCATGCGGGGCCGCCGCCCGCGGGTGCTCTACGCCACTCAGGGCGCAGCCGAGCCGCCGACGATCACGCTGTTCGCCAACGGCCAGTTCCCACCCACCTACCTGCGCTATCTCGAGCGCAAGATCCGTGAGGGTTTCTCGCTCGGGCCGTCGCCGATCAAGTTGCGGGTGCGCCAGCGCAACACCTGATCGTCGACCGCCAAGTTGTGCCGGGAGTTCAGCGGCACACCGCGCCACCGTCGACCACGAGGCTCGCCCCCGAGATCGCGCCGGCGGCGTCGGAGCAGAGATACACCGCGGCCTCGGCGACGCTCTCGGGTGTGGCGAGCACTCCAGTCGGCGTGGTCTTGGGGATGATCTGCTCGAGGAAGGGGTTGTCGCGCATCGACGCTCGCAACATCGGCGTGTCGGTGGGTCCGGGCAAGATCGCGTTGACGCGAATCGCCTGGCGCGCGTATTCCTGCGCCGCGACCTTCACCAGGCCGAGCACGCCGTGCTTCGCCGCGGTGTAGGCGGCCTGCATCGGCGCCGCGACCACGCCCGCACCTGACGACGTACACACGATCGCGCCACCGGTTCCCTGGGCCACGAGCGCGCCGATCTCGGCGCGCATGCACAGGAACGCGCCAGTGAGGTTCACCGCGATCACGCGCTGCCACTCGTCCACATCGGCCTCGTGCAACGACGCGAGCTTGTGGGAGATGCCCGCGTTATTGAAGGCCGCGTCGAGCCGGCCGTAGGTGTCGAGCGCGTACTGCACCATCGCGCTCACCGATTCGACGGCACTGATGTCGACGGTGCACGCGCTGGCGATGCCGCCGTCGTGCTCGATCGCCGCGATCGTGTCGCTCACCGCCGCCACGTCGGCCACCACCACCTGCGCGCCGCGTCGAGCAAAGGCCCGCGCCGCGGCCGCGCCGATCCCGCCCGCGGCGCCGGTGACGATTACGACCTTGCCGTCAAAGTCTGTGTCCATCGTGGGCATTCTGTACGGTGACCCGCGTGACGGCACAGTCGGCGGGATCGGCGGTGAGTTCGGCGACGGGTTGGGCGGCGCCGGGTGTCGATATCGGTGTGATCGTGCCGCAGGTGCGCCTGGGCTACGACGAGTTGCTGCACAAGGCCCGCCGGGTCGAGGAACTCGGGCTGCACTCGTTCTGGATCTACGACCACCTCTACGCGCCGATGCTGGCGGCCCAGCCCGCGTTCGAGGGCTGGACGCTCGCGACGGCGCTGCTCGCCAACACCTCGACCCTCCGTGTGGGCCACCTCGTGCTGTGCAACAACTTCCGCCATCCCGCGCTGCTGGCCAAGATGGCAACCACACTCGACGTGATCTCGAACGGCCGCCTCGAGCTCGGCATCGGCAGTGGCAGCTACGAGGCCGAACACCTCGAAGCCGGCCTTCCGTGGGGCAGCTTCGCCGAGCGCACCGATCGCCTCGCCGAAGCCCTCGACGTGATCACCGCGATGTTCTCGGGCGAGCCCACCACCTACTCGGGCACCCACTACCAGCTGCGCGAGCTTCCGAACCTGCCGCCACCCACGCAGACGCCGCGCCCACCGCTCCACATCGGCGGCGCGGGGGAGCGCTACACGCTGCCGCTCGTCGCCCGCCACGCCGACGTGTGGAACGTGCCCACCTATGCCCTCGGCGAGTTCGCGGCCAAGCGCGACGCACTCGCCCGCGCCTGCGAGGCCATCGGCCGCGACCGTTCGACCGTCCGCATCGCCCTCGAAGCCGTGCTCGTGGTTGCTCCCGACGATGCAGCCGTCGACACCGCCCGTGAGCAGACCCTGCGCCGCTTCCCCGGCCCGGGCTGGGGCGTCGCCGAAGGCGGCTTCGTCGGTACTCCAGCCGCCATCGTCGACCGCATGCAGTCGTACATCGAACACGGCGTGAGCCTGTTCACATTCTTCCTGCACGACCGCGCCACCGACGCCACCCTCGACCTGCTCGCCGGCGAAGTCGCGTCCAAGTTCTGATCGGCCGATCGCGTTTCTCGGGCCCGTCAGTGTCTCCAGGGCGTACTGAACGTCCCCAGAACGAACACTCCGCGCTGCCGCGGCAGCGCGTCGAAGGCGATTCGACCCTGGATGGTTGACTTTCCCGGTGCCCTGGTGCCCGGCTTGCGCCCGCTACCTGACGCCGACGTCGATGCAGACCGACGGCACCTGCCCGTTCTGCAAGCAGATCGTCGACTACCGCCGGAACACCAAGTTCGAGAAGGCCAAGGAGAAAGGCGAGGAGCTCGAAGAGGAGGTGCGCACCCCGTGGCATCTCAAGCTGCTGCTGATCGCCGCAGTGATCTACCTCGGATACCGCGCCTACCAGGGCATCGACTGGCTGGTCGTCCACATCTGACCGGAGGCCTCGCCGCCCGCGCCGGTACACTCGCCGCTTCGCAAGGCCGCCACCGTGCGGCATCGCGGGCTGTGGCGCAGCTTGGTTAGCGCGCTTGACTGGGGGTCAAGAGGTCCCGGGTTCAAATCCCGGCAGCCCGACCAGCAATCTGCACGCGGCGACGCTGCCGATGCTCCTATCGGTGTCAAGGGGTTTGTTGGTGTCGTTTGAGGATTCGGGCGATGTCGCGTGCGACGTAGCGTTTGAGGCAGCGGATGGCTTCGCGTTTGGTTTTGCCGTCTTTGATGCGTCGTTCGAGGTAGGCGCGGGTGGTGGGGTCGTGGGCGAGGCGGACCATGACGATGCGCCAGAGGGCATGGTTGGCTTCGCGGTCGCCGCCGCGGTTGAGGCGGTGTCGTTGTTGGCGGCCGGATGACGCGTCGACTGGTGAGCTTCCGCAGAGCGCGGCGAAGGACGCTTCGTTGTGGAGTCGTTCGGGGTTGTCGCCGGCGGCGATGAGGAGCGCGGTCGCGGTGTGGGGTCCGACGCCGTATTGGTCGAGAAGCTCACGGGGTGCTGCGAGTTCGACGAGTTCGGCGATCTGTTGATCGAGGTAGCTGCGTTCGTGGTCGAGGTCTTGGAAGCGTCGGGCCAGTGACCGCAACGCGATCTTGGTGGCGGTGAGCGGGTCGGTGAGTGGGCCGTGGGGTCGTAAGCGAGCGGCCCGGGCGACGATCTGTCGCAGTGCCAGGTCGCGGAACTCGCCTCGTAACGCTTCTGGCGCGGTGTCGAGCAGGGAATGGATCTGGTTGGCGGCCTGGGTGCGGGCCTTGTTCGCTGAGCGCCGCGCGCAGCGCAACATGCGCAGCCCCTCCACAGGACCGGTGCCGGTTTTGGCGATCGCGGTCGCGTCGCCGGCGAGCACCGCCCTACCCGCGGCGATCGCGTCGGCCGGATCAGATTTGCCGTCGAGTCGGCGGCGTTGACGGTTCGGGCGGTTCACCTCAATGATCTCGACGCCGGCCTCCGCGAGCGATCGGGCCAGGCCCGCGCCCCACGAGCCGGTGCCTTCGACACCCGCCGCGACGACCGGCCCGTAGCCCGACGCCCACTCGAACAAGTCGTCATACCCAGCCCCATTCGCAGCGAAGGCCTGCGTTGCCAGGAGCCGGCCGAGTTGATCGAACACTGCCGCGACGTGGGCGTCTTTATGTGTGTCGACTCCGAGGGTGACCTCGAGGTCGGTTTCTGTCATCGTGGATGTCACGCCGTCCCTTTCGTTTCACGAAGCTGGAGGGATGGCACGCACCACCGCGACGGCGGACAGCACAGTGAAGAGCCTCTCGGACAGGCTCCTATCAGGTCACGTTCGTCGAAGCAGTGAGTGCCGGCCGTTCACCCCGACCCGAGCGGACAGATCGGCAGCAAGGCAGACCACACGTGGTCGCCAGCGGCAGCGAGGGTCACACCCGGGCGGGGAGAACGGCCGAACACATCCTCCACCCACCCATCATCACTGCGGCAGCGCGAGCCTCGGATCAGGACGCAGGCACTGCCGCGGGGTTCGACCCCCAGAAGCGGTTCAGTGCGCCTTGCACCTTGAACAGCCAGATGAGGCCGCCGAGGATCGGCAGGATCACCCACAGGCCGGTGATGCCCGACACGGGCTTTTCCTGGCCCTTGGCTGCGTAGAGGTTCCCGACCTCTGACGCCATGAGGAAGACGTTGACGATCCCGATGATGATGGCGAGGATCAGTCCGAGGACACCGCCGATACCTTCACGGGAGTAGTCCTTCATCTCCTTGAACGTGGCGTACTGCCAATAGAGCCCGTAGATCCCGAGCGTGATGATCGACAGTCCGAGCACTGCCCACGGACTTCTGACCTTGCCTGCCATGCTGACCCCCAACCGGAGACTGCCCCCAATGGCGGCGAACTGTAACGACGCTACGGACCTTTGTCGCCCTATGTGACGGGGTGCATCGCGATCACGGCACCCACTGCTCGCACAGTTCGGTGATCTTGCCGGCGCCGAGGCGCACCCAGAAGAGATGCCCGTCGTACACGCCCGAGGTGTCCTGGCTTGCGTGCATGCGCGTCTCGAAGCCGGTGAGCGAATCGACCTGCATCGAGGAAGGGTTGCCCTCGTCGGCGATGTCGAACACTCGCACGTCCGGCGCGAATGGCGACGCGTAGATCGCCGGGTTCTCGTTCACCACGTAGTAGTCGTTGGGCGGACCATCGGGATCCGTCGGGTTGTCGCGTGCCCACGCGGTCTTCGCGTCGTCGCCGACGAGGAATTGCACGACGTCGTAGCGCAGGGTGCCGTTGCCCGTGTCGACGGTCTTCGGCGCCGTGGCGTAGTAGCCGTTCTGCGCGTCGTAGATCGCAGTGCTGCTGGTTCCGTTGTTGCACGACTTGGGTGCCGTGGCAGGAACGGATGTCGCCGTCGCGGTCGCGACCGAAGTCGGTGGCGTGATGCCGACGGTGGTGGTCGTCGCTCCGACGCTGCTCGACGTGACAGCGGCGGCCGTCGTCGAGGCGTCCGACGCCACGTGCGAAGTGGTCGACGACGCCTTGTGACTCGACGAGCACGCCGCGACCGTGACTGTCAGCGCGGTCACGACGAGCGTTCGCCTCACATCGACAGGTCGCACCGCAGATCCCTTCAACTCATGCACGAATTCGCAGCGAAACGCTAGTAACCGTCGGCTCACTGCGCGGGGATGCGTTGGTCCGAACAGTGGTGCGGGCGCCCTTGAGCCAGAGCGCGGCTGCGAAACAGCAGGAAATCGGCCAACGCGACGACGGCCACCACGAGCGACGACGCGAGCCCGATCACATCGCTGCCGCGCGTCGTTCCGCGCATGATCGACGGCAGCGTCGACGCGAGTCCCACAATCACGAGCTGCGCGTCGACGAGCGGGGCAAGAAGTGGGTGGATGGTCTCGGTGGCACTCCGATTCAGCGTGAGCGTCACGAGGACGGCGTACACGGCGAACATGAACCACACGAACACGACGAACACGGCGAGGAGTCCCGCAAGCTCGGCCAAGACGAGCACGAATTGGCCCAAGCCGTCTGTCTTCGGCGGTTGTGGTTGCCACCGCACCGTCGACGCGAGTGCAGCGAAGAGCGTTGCGAAGGCGGCGAGAAGGATGAACAGCCGTTGCGAGCGTTGGAGCACCTTGTCGCATTCGCGCGTGCCGAGGTAGTCCGACATGCCGAGCACCAGCGCGCCAATGACGCCGAAAAGCACGACCAAGAAACCGGTGGTGATCGGCGCGGCGACCAGCAACTGCACGAGCGTTGGTCCGAGCGATTTGGTGGCGCCGCCGGCGAACCAGTTGCTGACCGCCGCCCACGAGATGAGCACACTGATCGGCAGCGTCAAACCCGTGATGCAGCTGGGAAGTCCGCGCGGCACGTCATCTGGTAACGGCTCTGGCCGCAACCATTCGCGCAACGCCCGTCCCGGGCGCAAGACCACTTCGAAGAACCCCACCGACCAATCAACCTAGAACAGGATCGATCGATTGGCGAGCGCTCCCACTGGATACCGCTCGCGCTACGCCGAGTTGCTGTAGATGCGCGTTGGAGTGACGAGCACGGCGGTGCGGTGTTGGGCGAGCATCTCGGCGTCGTAGGTGTTCCAGTTGTCGTGGGTGCCGCCGGCTGCGGTGAAGATGTCGCGGAGCAGCAACCGCAATTGATCGGCATCGACACCGCGATGTGGGTCGTCGGGTCCGATGATCTCGGCGGTTCCCTCGACCGCTGCCCATTGCCACGACGCGCGCGCGGTGAGCGTGATCTGCGGACGAGCGCGCAGGTTGCGGAGCTTCGTGGCGCCGTACGTGACGAACGCGAGCACCTGTTCGCCGCTGATCGGATGCGCAAGTGCGCCCGCGTTCACGAGCGACGACTGGATGGTGCCGTCGGCGCGCGCCGTCGATACGACCATGAGGCAGTGCTCGGGACGCGCGTGTTCCATCACATCATCGAGCGTGGTCATCGCATCCTCCTGTGCCGGCTCTCAGCCGTGCCCGGTAGCGTGATGCGCGTGGGGCCGGGCTGAACGTTCGAGGTTCCTCCAAAGCCTTTTGATCGGTGCGGCCCGTCCCCACATACCGAGTGCCGGGTATCGAATTGCCGATCAGGGCGAGCATGCGCCAGGCGCCGTCGCCAAGATGCGGAACACGTAGCCCTGGTCCACGAAGCGATGCACTTCGCAGAGCGAATTGAACAGTGCGTCGTAACCGCTCACGTATCGCTTGTAACGATCGGGTTCTTCGAGATATCGCGCGTAGGTCTCGGACACCGCGACCACGTAGTCGATGTGCTCGTGCCGGTACCAGGCCGGTGAGTGCAGCGCGACCGAGCCGACGACGCGCACGTGGTAGCGCGCCGGATCGACCCACGGCCCGTAGGGCTCGAGGTCGATGCTGGAACCGCGTGGCAGAGAACGAGCGATGTAGTCCTGCGCGGCGCTGCGCGGATCGTGCGTGAGCGCGTTGGCCTCGCGCGCCGACACCGACGCGGGCAGCACGATCGCCGCGGCGACGACGACGATGATCCAGCGGCGGAACGACGAGCCGCGCGTCGCGACCGCGAGCAGACCGTCGGCCCCGATTCCCGCGAGCACGGCAATCGGCCCCACGACCATCACGATGTTGCGCTCGAAGTGCACGGGTTGGGCGCCGAGGTAGAGGAAGTAGGGGACGATCGCGCTGAACAGCACCACACCGGGACGCGGCCGCCAGCGAAGCAGCATGATGAGGCCCGCAACCGCGAGCCCGAGCGTGATCCATCCGTAGCCCCGACCGAGGCTGTCGAAGTAGTAGCGCATCGAATGGCCGTCGTAACCGGGATGGTCGGTGGCGTAGTGATGCTCCTCGGCCTGCATCGCCTTCCACACCGCGGGCGGGCTCAACAACACGTACGGGGTGGTGACCACGAACGTCACGACCGCGGCACCGATCGACCAGAGGTATCCGCGCCGCCGCCACACGCAGTGCCAGTCGATCGACGCGTGCGCGACGAGGATCGGCAACAGCGCGATGGCGCCCGTGTACTTCGAGCCGGCCGCGAGGCCGACCATCACACCACCGAGGATGTACACCGAGCGTTTCTGCGACTGGAGGATCTTCAGCGCGGACGCGACGGCGAGCGTGTAGAAGCACGCCGCGTAGATGTCGGGCGCAATGAACCTCGAGTAGCGCACCGCGAGTGGCGCGGCCACGACGATCAGCAACGCCAGCGACATCGCTCGGCGCTGCGACACGGCGGTCCACGTAGCGCGCGCGACCGCGAGGCAGAGCACCACACCGAACGCGATGCTGATCCCGCGCCCACCGATGAACAGCACCGGCTGGGTGGAGCGCGCGATCCCGTCGCCCGTGACGACACCGGTGGTCGGCAACACCTGCAGCGGCGCGATCTTGGCGACGAGCCCGAAGGCCTCGGCGAGCTTCAGCCATGCCGCCACGAGATACGGCATCAGCGACGGGTAATTGAAGAAGTGCGGGTTGACGGTGGCGTGTACCGCCATGCCCCGCGAATAGAAGAAATTGGTGGGCTCGTCCGGGTGGAGCATGTACGGCAGCCCGAAGCCGATCGACCAGACGCGCAGCGCGGCGGCGAGGATCGTGCCGCCGAGCACGATCGGCCACTTCCGCAGCTTGGCCTCCCGCCGCCCCGGTTTCGTGTCCGGCTTCGTGTCCGGCTGGGCGTCGGGGATGATGCTGATGTCGTCGCCGTCGAGCTCCGGCTGGGCGCCCAGCGGCGCGTCGACCCACGCGACCTCGTCGAACGCCGGGTCGGCAGTGGTGCGGCCGCGCGCGAGCGTGGGTGCGCTCATCGCGCGGGACGCTACCGAGGCTGGTGAGGCTGAACGTGGATACTGAGTGCTTCAGAGCCTGCAGGGTGTTCTGTGGCCAGTGAGGTAGTTGTGGCCAGTGTTGCTAGTGGTGTGTTTGGGGGCGCTGAGACGCCGAGACGCCGAGGCGCCGGCAGCCGGCAGCGGGCGGTCAGCGACGCGTGCACTCGCACCGGCTCGCCGTGGAGCAGCAGGGCCGTGAGCGCGTCCGCCGCGGCATGGGCGGCGGCGAAGTAGCGGCGCAGGCGGTGGCCCGACCAGAGGTGCGGGGCCCGGGCCACCGGCCGCAGGAGCAGCTCGGTGTCGTCGGCCGACCACGGCCCGATCTCCACCTGGACCGCGGCGATGCGCCGGCCCCGAGGTGTGGCGAGCGTGGCCTCGGCGATCCATGTGGCTCTGGGGTCGAGCACGATCCGGCGGAACACGCCGTCGAGCACGAGCGAGCCGCTCGGTCCCTCGGCCAGCACGCAGCCGGGGCCGAACACGGCGGGGTTGGCGATGGTGCACTGGCTCTGGGCGAACGGACGCACGATGCGCCGCTGGAGCACGAACGTGGCGGGTTCGAGGACGATCGTCATGGGCGGAACTCCTGTCGTCGTCGGTCCACTCAAGTGTCGCCAGTGCATGTTGCGATGCCGCGACAACCGCGAAAACTGCGCGGGAACGTCGGATGAGCATGCGCCGACGCACTCGAGGGGGAGGCGAGACGAGCCAGTCCCCGCACGGGATGAGCCACACGCGAGGAGTGTGAACGCGACAACGCCCCCGGGCGGATCGGGGGCGCTGCCTTCACGGTCAGCTCAGAGGAGAAGCTTCGTTTCCGCCATTCGCGGGCCGGGCCGGTCGCAGGGGGTGCGCTGTACGGCCCGGCCCCGAACGGGCGGGAAACAACATCATCGACGGCATCGCCGTGTGATGCGAGCAACGGCAGAACAACACATCCCGGCGCACCGTGGCGCCGAGCGTTTCCCGCGACGCGCGCCGAACCCGTGTCGCCGTTCAGGCGCGGCGTCGGCCGGACCACACGGATTGGTGGGGGAAGCCGTGCGGCCCGGCCGGCCTGCGCGGTGTGTTCCCGACCCTCTGAGACACCAAACATGATGCGGCGGCGAACGCACAGCAAATACTTCTGATCGGGCCTGGTGCCCGAGAGGCGCAATCCGTACTGTGAGGTCATGTTCGCCCTGCACGGGCGCCGCCCGCGGATCCGGCTCGATCTCGTAGTGATCGTCGCGGTCACGTTGGTGCTGGTGGTGGCAGCGTCGGCGCTTTCCGGCGAGCCCGAAGGCGCGGTGCGTCTCGTGGTGCTCGCCTTTGCGACGACATTGCTGTTCGACCGCCTCGGCGCGCACTGACGTCGAGCGCGGTCAGCCGATGACGCTCACCGAATACGGCGCGAGCGTCACGTTCACCGAGAGCGTGGCCGCGTCGCTGATCGTCGGCGCGTTCGGGCCGGTGGCTGCGCCGTTGATCACCGTGGACACGTCGGTCGTCACCGTGTGCACCGGCGCGGGCAGCGTCATCGTGCTCGGCAACACGATGTGCTGCGACCGGTTCGAGAGATTCACAGCGACGACACGGATGTGGTCGCTGCGCACCGCCACGGCAAGCACGTTGTCAGGGTCGATGACCGTGAGCGCCCCGGCTGCAGTGGCGTTCTTGAACGCCGCGTAGATCGGACCGAGCGCCTGGCCGTCGGCCGAGAAGCCATAGCGCACCGTGTCGCGGTCGCCGTTGTAGATGGTGGCGGTCGCACCGCCGGACAAGACGTCGTGGTGCACCGAGAACCCCACGCGGTTGTCAGCCGCCGACGCCAGCGCGAACCACGCCACCGAGAGGCCGTGGGCCCAGTTCTCCCGCAGGTCGCCGCGGTAGCTCTGATACGGGGCACCGTTCACGTTCCACTCGGTGAACCACGCCGCGACGCCGGGCGGCAACTGCGACAGGTCGCGCTGGGCCACGGCCTGCCACCTCTGCGGACCCGCGTGCAGTGCCGGCTGCACCGATTGCGGCGTGCCCGGGATCACGCCGGGCGGCAGGTTCCAATAGGTGTGGAACACCACCGCGTCCTCGCCGCGCACCGAGGCGAGCAGGTTGCGGTTCCAGTTGCGAATGCGGGCGGGCATGCGCGGCGTCGAAGGGTTCGAGTCGTCCCACCCCACCACGGCAACGCGCACACCGGGGAAGTCTTGGTGCAGCTGCGCGATCCAGGTGTTCATCGCCACCGCGTAGTCGCTCGCAGTAGGGAACTCTTGCGTGTACGTGGGATACGAACCGTCGTACAGCTCGTTGCCGAGCTCTACGTAGCGCACCGGCATACCGAGCGACGCGGCTTGGTGCAGCATGTCCAACTGGTCGGACAACGTCGACGTCACGACGTTGAGGTCGAAGATGGGCACGGCACCAGTGGCGCGCATCACGTTCGCCTGGTCGGACAATGTGAGGCCTTGCCGGGTGGCCATGTTGTTGCGGAACGCCTGCGGCAGATCCGGGCTGTCGATGAACTGCCCCGTGCGCCAATCGATCCACATCGCCGTGGTGCCACCGAGACGCAGCACGCCGGGCGAGAGCTGCGAGAGCCGGCCGAGGAATGCCGGATCGCGCCATGCCGCGGCGTTGCGGCCGACGATCACGTCCTCCTCGTTGAAGCCGAAGAAGGGCGTGGCGATGTCGTGCGTGTCGGCGGGCATGCCCGACGGCGTGGTGGTGGGCACCGGCGCGGTGGTGCTGGTCGACGTGGCGCGCGGACGCGTCGTGGTGGCCGCGGTGTTGGCGTGATCGCTCGAGCACGCGGCGAGGCAACCCGCGACGAGCACGACGGTGACGAAGCCGGAGATCAGTGTGGCACGAGGTCGCCGGGCGCGCTCCGGCCCACGCCGGCGGGTGCCCCCCGACACGCCGCGTTGCTGGCTGGACACGACGTTCCACGCTACCGGGCTCGTCGCGGCCTGCTGCGCCGCGCCGACTGTGATCCGTGAGAGCGCTCACAGCGAACCAACTCACGATCGCGACTGGCGCCGACGCCCGAAGAAGAGCCCGATCCGACCGTTTCAGCGCTTGAGTGCGCGCCGCAGCGCGGGTGCGAGATCGCCGAGCCGGCCGACCTCGACGCCGTCGAGCTCGAGCCACTCCGCCAGCGCGCCTAGCTCCGCGGCAAGCGCGTCGGCGACGTCGGTGGGCTCAGCATGGGTCTCGGAGAACACGCCGGGCACGCGCAGCACACGCGCCTGGCGATCGGCCTTCAGGTCGACGCGCGCCGCGATGCGGTCACCGAACAGGAATGGCAGCACGTAGTAGCCGTGCACGCGCTTCGCCGCGGGTGTGTAGATCTCGATCCGGTAGTGGAAGTCGAAGAGCAACTCGTTGCGCTGGCGCTCCCACGTGACCGGGTCGAACGGTGAGAGCAACGACGCGGCGTCGATGCGCCGGGGCCGTCGCGCGTCGCGATGCATGTAGGCGCGCGCCTTCCAGCCCTCGACGGCTACCTCCACGAGCACGCCGTTTTCGACGAGCGCCCGGAACGCGTCGCGCGAGGCCGTCGGTTTGAGGGTGAAGTAGTAACAGAGGTCGCGCTCGGTGCCGATGCCGAGCGCCTGCGCGCCGCGGTCGAGGAGTGCCATGCGCGCTTCGTGCTCGGGCACCGCCGGCGCCGCGAGGATGTGCGCCGGGATCACCTTGTTTGGCAGCACGTACTCACGCTCGAAGTTGGGACGCCGGCGCACGGTGAGCCGGCCCTGCACGAAGAGTTGTTCGAGCACGAACTTCGCGTCGCTCCAATCCCACCACGGTTGCGCCGGCCGCTCGCGTTCCCATTCGCCGGCCGTGACCGCGCCACGTTCGGTCACCGCGTCGTACACCTCGTCGACGAAGCCGGGTCGGCGCTCCTGCAACTCGCGCATGTAGTCGCGTCCGTGACCGGTGCGCGGATGCTCCATCCGCCACTGGAACAGTGGCCACGTGTCGACGGGAACGTACGACGCCATGTGCGCCCAGTACTCGAACAGCTCGCCGCGCCGCACCATCTCGTCCAGCACGCCGCGCTTGTACGCGCCGAGGCGCGCCCACAGCGGCATCTCGTGGGCGCGCGCGAGCACGTTCACCGAATCGATCTGCACCACCTTCAGGTCGTCGACGACCCGCCGCACCTGGCGCAGGTTGGCAACGCCGGCGGGCCGCGGGCGCGCGAACCCGTGCGCCGCCAGCGCGATGCGCCGGGCCTGGTCGATCGACACCTTTTCCAAGAGTGCCGGAATGTAGCGGCGCGACGGCCGTGCCAACCCCAGGGATCGCGCTCAGGCTTCGGGCTCGTCGCGGCGCGACCGGCCCAGTGCGAGCAACAGATCCTCGTGGAGTTGGTTCCATACCGTGTGGTACGAGTCGATACGCGGCGACGTGAACCATTCGTTCGCCCCTTCGTCGACCACCTGCCGGAGCGCGTGACGCAGCCGGCGCTCGTGCGCGGCGAACCGATCGACGTGGCGTGCGACGCGACGGACGGCCGGTGCCGACCGCTCGTGCAGCCGTTCGAGGCGAGCGATCACCTCCCAGTCGTAGCGCGCGTCGCGATGGTCGTTCGGCGCGCTCGACGGCAGCACCTGCCATGCCGAGCACACTGCGAGTAACTCGCGGTTGAGCGCCGCGAAGGAACCGTGGAAGCGCACGATCGTGTCATAGCCGGGTGCGGTCGTGGCGACGAGTGCCCACTGCGCGTGCGCAGCGCGCCCCGTGTCGGTGAGCACGATTCGCTTGGCGCGCACCCGCACGAGGTCGAGCTCGACGAGGTGCGCGTGACCTTCGAGAGCCGGCTCGTCGAGCAGGCCGCGCAGCCGTAGCTCGTGGAGCAATGACCAGTCGGCGGCCGTCAGGTCGTCCACGCGGGCACGGTAGCGTGGAGCGATGTCAGCGACGGCAGGGATGGCGTGGAGCGCGCCCGACGACGTCGACGCCGTGGTGCGCGCGCTGGCGGCCCACGACTATCTCGCCGACCCTGGTCTCGCCACCGCGATCTTTCTCGCCTTGCGGATGCGCCGCCCACTGCTGCTCGAGGGCGAGGCCGGCGTGGGCAAGACCGAGGTGGCGAAGGTGCTCGCGGCGTGGGTGGGCAGCCCGCTGATCCGGTTGCAGTGCTACGAGGGCATCGACGCCGCGCAGGCCGTGTACGAGTGGGACTACGCCCGCCAGCTCCTGCATCTGCGGGCCCTCGAAGCGGGCCACAGCTCCGTCGACGAGGACGAGCTGTACGACGAGCGCTTCCTCGTGCGCCGTCCGCTGCTCGCCGCGCTCGACCACGACGGTGATGTGCCGCCGGTGTTGCTCGTCGACGAGGTCGACCGGGCCGACGACGAGTTCGAGGCACTCCTGCTGGAGGTGCTGTCGGAGTCGGCGATCACCGTGCCCGAGCTCGGCACGATCCGGGCGACGACGCCGCCGATCGCCGTGCTCACCTCCAACCGCACGCGCGATGTGCACGACGCGCTGAAACGCCGCTGCCTCTACCACTGGATCGAGCACCCCGATCTCGAACGCGAGCTCGCGATCGTGCGGCTGCGCGCGCCCGAGGTGTCGGAGGAGCTCGCGCGTGACGTTGCGCGCGCCGTTGCCGAGCTGCGCAACCTCGACCTGTACAAGGCGCCGGGCGTGGCCGAAACGATCGACTGGGCGACGGCACTCGCGGCCCTCGGTGCGAAGCGCATCGACGAAGCCTCCGCGGCCGACACGATCGGCACCGTGCTGAAATACCGCGAAGACCAGGCGCGTGTGCAGGAGCTCGGTATCGACCGGCTCGTGCGCGACGCGCTCGCACGACCGTGACCCCTTCGCTCGCGTCGGTGGCGCTCGCGCACCTGGCCCGCCAGGCCGGCATCGCGGTGCCCGTCGGATCCACGATCACGCTCGCCGACGCCTTGGCGCTCGTCGACGCAACCGATCGTGAGCAGGTGTACTGGGCCGGCCGGGCCACGCTCGTGCGCCGCCCCGAGCTGATCTCGGTGTACGACACCGCCTTCGCGCGCTTCTGGGACGGCCGGGCCGCGCTTGCCGGCGCCACCAACGCCGCCGAGGTGATGCGCGCCTTCGCGCTCGCGTTCGACGATGGCACTGCGCCGCCCGCCGACGACACCGACGACGCGGATGTAGACGATGCCCCGCAGGACGACGTCGAGGTGCTCACGGTGCGCTGGAGCGATCGTGAGGTGCTGCGCCAGCGTGACTTCGCGAGCTATACGCAATCCGAGCATGACCAGGCCGCGCGGCTGCTGCGCGACCTCGAGCTCGTGGGATCGCGTCGCCGATCACGGCGGCTCCGGCCCACCGCGCGGCCGCGCCAGGCTCGCCCCGACGTGCGGCGGACCGTGCGCGACGCGCTGCGCAGTGGTGGTGAACCGTTGCGCCGCCGCTACCGCGCGCCCGGTACCCGGCCGCGCCGCATCGTGTTGCTGCTCGACGTGTCGGGGTCGATGGAGCCGTATGCGCGCGCGTTTGTGCGCTTCTTGCAGACCGCAGTGTCGGCCCAGAGCGGCGTCGAGGCATTTGCGCTCGGCACCCGGCTCACGCGCATCACGAAGGAGCTCGCATCGCGCGATCCCGACGCGGCCATCGCCGCGGCTGCGCGGCGGGTGGCCGACTGGTCGGGCGGCACGCGGCTCGGCCCGGCACTGCGCGCCTTCAACGACACGTGGGGCATTCCCGGCATGGCGCGGGGCGCAATCGTGGTGATCCTCTCCGACGGCTGGGACCGCGGCGGTGCCGAGCTGCTCGGCGAGCAGATGGCGCGGCTCGCGCGCGTGGCGCACCGCATCGTGTGGGTCAACCCGCTGAAGGCGAGCGAGGGCTACGCGCCGCTCGCGCAGGGGATGGCGGCCGCCCTGCCGTTCGTGGACGACTTCGTGGAAGGGCATTCGCTCGCCGCACTCGAAGACCTGACCCGGACGGTGGCCCGCTCATGAAGGAGATCCTCGACGACATCGACCGTTGGCGCGCGGCTGGGCGGCGGGTCGCGCTCGCTCGAGTCGTCGCCACCGAGGGGTCGAGCCCCCGCGGCGCGGGCGCAGCGATGGCCGTCAACGATGCCGGAGAGGTGGCGGGGTCGGTGTCGGGTGGTTGCGTGGAGGGCGCGGTGGTGGGCGCCGCTACCGAGATCCTCGAGGGCACCCGCCCGCCCGGCGTGATCACGTTCGGCTATTCCGACGACGATGCCTTCGCGGTGGGCCTCACCTGTGGCGGCACCATCCATCTCTTCGTTGCCGAGCTCGACTGGTGAGTGCCACCTACGACGCGCTGCACACCATGCTGATCGGTGGCGATCCGGTGGCAGTGGCGACGGTGATCGAAGGGCCGAGCATCACCGCCACGATGGTGATCGCGCCGAATCGTGCACCGGTGGGCACGCTCGGTCACGCCGACCTCGACCGGGTAGTGGCACGCGACGCGCTCGGGGAGCTGGCCGCCGGCATTACGAGCACACGCCACTACGGCGCGCACGGCGAGGCGCGCGAGCGCGTGGTGTCGGTGTTCATCGAATCGTTCGCGCCGCCGCCGCAGATGGTGATCTTCGGTGCGGTCGACTTCACAGCCGCGCTCGCGCGCGCGGCCAAGCTGCTCGGGTACCGGGTGACCGTCTGCGACGCGCGCCCGGTGTTCGCGACGCCGCAACGATTCCCGATGGCCGACCGGGTGGTGAACGACTGGCCCGACCGGTTCCTCGCCACGATCGGCCACTCGCTTGGCCCGCGCGACGCAGTGTGCGTGCTCACCCACGACACCAAGTTCGACGTGCCCGCGATCGCCAGCGCCGTCCGAACGAACGTCGGTTACCTGGGAGCCATGGGCAGCCGACGCACGCACGAACAGCGCATCGAGCGGCTGCGCGAGGCCGGGCTCACCGACGCCGAGCTCGCGAGGGTGCGGTCACCGATCGGTCTCGACGTGGGCGCGCGCACGCCTGAGGAGACGGCCGTGTCGATCTGTGCCGAGATCATTGCCCTGCGTACCGGGCGGATCGGCGCCCCGTTGAGCATCACTACCGGCGCCATTCACTGACGGCAGGGCTTCGCCCGGCGACCCCTGGGTAGGGTCGGCTCATGGACCTCGGCATTGCCGGCAAGCGCGCCATCGTGGCCGCCTCGACCTCGGGCCTCGGCCTGGCGACGGCTCGCGCCCTGGCACGTGAAGGCGCCCGCGTCGCGATCTGCGGCCGCGACCTGCAACGCACGCGCGAGGCGGCCGGCGAGATCGGCGACAACACGATCGCGTTCGCCTGCGATCTCACGGTCGAGGGTGCACCGGAGCGCTTCGTGCGCGACGCCCGCCAGGATCTCGGCGGCTGCGACATCCTCGTGGCGAACGCCGGCGGGCCGCCGCCGGGAACGTTCGCCACCACCGATATCGACGGCTACCGCGCCGCCTTCGAGCTGAACTGCCTGGCGTCGGTGGCGATGTGCCAGGTCGCGATCCCGTACATGCGCGAGAACAAATGGGGTCGGGTGGTGGCGATCACGTCGATCGGGGCCAAGCAACCGATCGGCGGGCTGATGGCATCGAGCGTGGCGCGCGCCGCGCTCACGTCGTTCCTCAAGATCACGGCGCGCGAGGTCGCGCACGATGGCATCACGGTGAACAACGTGTGCCCGGGCTTGCACACCACCGCACGGCTCACGAACCTGCACGCCGACAACGGGCTCGACGCGCTCGCCGCAGCGATCCCGGCCGGCAAGCTCGGTGACCCCGCCGATTTCGGTCGGGTGGTCGCCTTCCTGTGTTCCGAGGCCGCGAACTACGTGAACGGCGTATCGCTGCTCGTCGACGGAGCCGCGTATGAGGGACTTCTATGAGCGGGAGGTGGGCATGAGCTTTCGCCACATCGTGCTATTGCACTGGAAGGAAGGCACCGACGCGGCGGCGCATGACGCCGTGGTCGAAGGGCTGTGCGCACTGCCGGCACAGATTCCCGAGCTGCGCCACTACAAGGTGGGCGGCGACGCGGGTCTGAACCCGGCCAACTACGACCTCGCGGTGGTGGCCGACTTCGACGACGAGGCCGGCTACGTGGTGTACCGAGACCATCCCGCGCATCGCAAAGTGATCGACGAGCGCATCACGCCGATTCTCGCCGAACGCGCGGCCGTCCAGCACGAGACCTGACCCGGCACATTCTGCTTGGCGAATTCCGGGGCGATCGCCCCGGAACCAGCCAAACAGCTATTGGGTGGCGAGGGCGGTTTCCTTGGCCCAGCGGTAGTCGGGCTTGCCGGATGGCGAGCGCACCATCAGCTCCACGACCGTGAGCGCGCGCGGCACCTTGTACTTGGCGATGTGCTGTCGGCAGTGTTCGGAGAGCTCGTCGAGCGACGCGGTGGAGCCGGGCCGGAACTGCACGACCGCGCACACTCGCTCGCCGAAGCGGCTGTCGGGCACGCCCACGACGGTGGCGTCGAACACGGCGGGATGGCTCTTCAGCGCGGCTTCGACCTCCTCGGGGAAGATCTTCTCGCCGCCCGAGTTGATGCACTGGCTGCCGCGGCCGAGCACGGTGATGGTGCCGTCGTCCTCGATCACCGCGCGATCGCCGGGAATCGCCCAGCGCACGCCGCGCACCTCCACGAAGGTGGCCGCGGTCTTCGACTCGTCCTTCCAGTAGCCGAGGGGCACGTGGCCGCGTCGGGCGAGCATGCCGACCTCACCAGGCGCCGCGGGTTCGAAGTTGTCGTCGATCACCGTGGTCCACTCGTTCATGCGGAAGCGCGGACCGGTATCGGTGACGTCGACCGCGCCGTTGGCGCCGGTCTCGCTCGCGCCGAAACTGTCGAGAATCATCACGTTCGGCATGCGTTCGTGGAACTCGCGCTTGATGGCGGGGGAGAGGATCGCGCCGCCGCTCACGATGGCGAACAGCGAGTCGGGAACGGTGCGGTGCGCCATCGCGTCGACGAGCGGACGGGCCATGGCGTCGCCGACGAGACTGATGGTGTTGACGGCTTCCCGCTCGACGACATCCCATACCGCGTCGCCGACGAGGTGATGATCGGTGCCGAGCACCACCGTGTTGCCGCCGAACAGCGTGACGAACGCGGTCCACTGCGCGTTCCCGTGCATGAGCGGCGCGAGCGCGAACGTGCGCAGCGGTGAGGCGGCGACGTTGTCGACGATCTCCTCGGGGGTCTTGATGCCGGGCCCGCCGTAGTTCCCGCCGCCCATCGCCGCGAAGAAGATGTCCTCCTCGCGCCACATCACGCCCTTGGGCATGCCTGTGGTGCCGCCGGTGTAGAGCACGTAGAGGTCGTCGGCCGACCGTGTACCGGTGGGCTCGGTGCTCGCTGCCGCGAGCGCGTCCTCGTAGTCGGCGGCGCCGAGATTGTCGGTGACGCCGCTACCGTCCTCGACGCGCACCAGGTGGCCGAGCTTCGGCAGGTCGTCGCGGATCGCGGCAACCAGCGGGCCGAACTCGCCCTCGTAGACGAGCGCGGCGAGGTCGGCGTTGTCGAACAGGTAGCGCAGCTCGTCCTCGACGTAGCGATAGTTGACGTTGATCGGAGCGACCCGCGCCTTGAAACAACCGATCATCGCTTCGAGCCACTCGGCACGGTTGTACGCGTAGATGCCCACCCACGCGCCCACGGGCACGCCGGCGTCGTGGAGATGGTTCGCGAATCTTGTCGCTCGCTCGTCGAGCTCTGCGAACGTGAGCCGGCGATCACCCGCGACGAGCGCGACCCGATCCGGCACACGACCGGCCACGATCTCGAAGAGGTCGGCGAGATTCATCTCCATGGCGGCGGATGTTAGGTTCCGAGCGTGCGCGTGGCCTCGGTCGTCACTCCGGTGGTCGCGGCGTTGCTCGCGTCGTTCGCGGCCGGTTGCAGCAGTTCCTCGGCGTCGAGCTTCTGCTCCACGCTCACGAGCTCGAAGCTCGATTTCTCGCAAGTGACCGCGCCCGCGAAGGAATTGGGCACGCTCGACCAGCTCATCGCCAAGCTCTCGCCGACCGATCGGCGTCTCGTGCTTCCGGTGCGCCAGTACGTGGCGGTCCTCTACCAACAGTCGTCGCTGACGAAGCCGCAGCAGACGGCGTTCCTCAAACACTTCTTCCGCGTCGACGCGCCGGCCCTCGACCAACGGCTGCGCAAGGACTGCAACGTGTCGCTCGCAAAGCGCATCGACCCGTTCCCGTTTGCGACCAAGGGGAATTGATGACCGACGCCCAGTGCTACCGGCGCGGCGCGATCGCGACACCGCACTACCAGGCCACGCTCGCCGGCGCGGCGGTGCTTGCCGACGGCGGCAACGCGGTCGACGCGATCCTCGCTGCCAACCTTGCGCTCGGCGTGGTGGCGCCGTACTACTGCGGCTATGGCGGCGACCTCCTCGCGCTGGTGTGGGACGGCGACGCGCTGCATGCCTTCCGGTCGACCGGCCGGTCAGCGGCGGCGGCCACGGCCGAGCGGGTGCGCGAACTCTGCGGCTCGCACGAGATGCCAGTGGTCGGGCCGCACACCGTCACGGTGCCGGGCGCGATCGCAGGTTGGTTCGGTCTGATCGAACGCTTCGGCACGCGCTCGTTCGGCGACCTCTCGTCTCGTGCACGCGTGCTGGCCGACGACGGCTTCGTGCTGACGCGCGCTGGCGCGTTCCGGCTCGCAGGGAGCACCGCGATCCCCGGCGCGCTCGGGGTGGACGACACTGCGCTCCGGGCCACGTACGCCAACGTGCAGCCAGGTGACCTGGTGGTGCAGCCGGCGCTCGCCCGCACGATCGCTGCGCTCGCCGAGCAGGGTCCCGACGTGTACTACCGGGGCCCGATCGGCGCGGCGATCGCGGCCACGCTCGCGGAGCACGGCGGGGTGATGACCGCGGCCGACATCGCCGGGCACGTTGCCGAGTACGTGGAGCCGATGCACGCGCCGTTCCTTGGCGCCGACGTGTACGAGATGCCACCGCCCACCCAGGGCGCGACCGCGCTCGAGATGTTGCGCATGGCCGAGCAGCTCGGCGTCGGCGACGACGGTGTCGACCGCGTGCACCTCCAGATCGAGATCTCCAAGCTCGCGCTCGCCGACCGCGACACCTACGTGACCGATCCCGATCACATGACGATCGATCCGACCGAGCTGTTCGGCGACGAGTTCGTATCGTCGCGCACGGCCCTCGTCGATCGCTCGCGGTCGCGTCCGGTGGAGCCGCGGTCGATGGCCGACGGTGGAACCGCCTACCTCTGCTGCGCCGACGGCGACGGCATGTGCGTGTCGCTCATCCAGTCGAACTTCACTGCGATCGGTTCCGGCGTGCACGTGGGTGAGTGGGGGATCAACCTGCACAACCGCGGCGCGTCGTTCTCGCTCGACCCGTCGCACTGCAACGTGATCGCGCCCTCGAAACTGCCGATGCACACGCTCATTCCGGCGATGGTGTTGCGCGACGGCCGGCCCGAGTACGTATTCGGCACGATGGGCGGGCACGTGCAGGCGCAGATCCACCTCCAGGTGCTCACCCGGCTCCTGCGCGACGGTGACGACCCGCTGCGCGCGGTGAGCGCGCCGCGCTTCGCCGTCGATCCTGCGAGCGGTTCGGTCGGCCTCGAAGCGCGCTTTGATCCCAACTGGGTGGACGAGCTCGAGCGGCGCGGTCACCCGGTGCGCGGTATGCGCGCGTTCGACGACGGCGCCGGTCACGCGCACGCGATCCAGCGCCTCTCGCCCGGATGGGCGATCGGCTCGGATCCCCGCGCCGAGAGCGCCACCGCAGGCCTATGAGCCCCCGGGGCCGCGAGCGGCGGCGCGAGAGGGGGTGGACGTGACCAGCCGCATCTGGACGCTGCCGAACCTGATCTCGCTGGTGCGGCTCCTGTGCGCGCCGCTGTTCCTCTGGCTGCTGTTCGGCGGCCACCACCCCGCGATCGCGGCCTGGCTGCTCGCGGCGTTGGGCGCGAGCGACTGGATCGACGGCTACATCGCCCGCCATTTCAACCAGGGCTCGGAGCTGGGCAAGATCCTCGACCCCACAGCCGATCGCGTGTTGTTGATCACCGGTGCGATCGCGCTGCTGTTCGAGGACGTGCCCACGGTCGTGCATGTGTTCGTGGTGCTCGTGCTGGTGCGAGAGACCGTGGTGGGCGCGGTCACCGTCGCGCTCGCGCTCGCCGGCGCGCGTCGCATCGACGTGCTCTGGGTGGGCAAGGCCGGCACGCTCGCGGTGATGTTCTCGCTCCCCGCGTTCGTGCTCAGCGCGCACGTGGACGGCGCGTTGTACGCGGTGATGCTGGTGATCGGCTGGGGCTTCGGTGTGGTGGGCTTGGTGTTCGGCTACTACGCCGCAGCGCGTTACGTACCCGCGGCGCGTGCCGCGCTGCGCGAAGGCCGCGCCGCGCACGAGCCTGCGCCCAGTGGATCGGGATAGCTTCGCCCGATGCAGATTCCCGAGGAGCTGTCGTACTCGTCAGACCACGAGTGGGTGCGCGTCGAGGGCGGTACGGCCACGATCGGTATCACCGACTTCGCACAGGACGCGCTCGGCGACGTGGTCTACGTGTCGCCGCCCGAGGTCGGCACGACGATCGCGGCGGGTGCCACCGTCTCGGAGATCGAGTCGACGAAGAGCGTGTCGGAGATCTACGCGCCGGTCGCGGGCGACATCGCGGCCCGCAACGAGCGCCTCGACGCCGAGCCTGAGCTCGTGAACAGCGATCCCTACGGCGACGGTTGGATCCTGCAGGTGCAGCTACCGGGCGGCGCAGCTCCCGCGGGACTGCTCGACGCCTCGGGGTACCGCGCGCTCACCGAAGCGAGCTGACCGGAGCCCAAAACCACCACGCTGTGTGGGGCCCTGCGCCCGCGCCCGGTATCGCTAGCCTCTGGCGCCATGACCGTGTGCGGCCGGTGCGGCCACACGAACGAAGAGCGCGCCAACTACTGCTCGAGCTGTGGCGCGCCACTCGCGGCGAACGACGAGGACACCACCCTCACGCTTGCCGCGATCAACGCGGGTGACGAAACCGACGACCTGGCCCAGTACCTCGACGACCTCCCCGAAGGTGTCGGGCTGCTCGTGATCCGCACCGGGCCCACGGCGGGGAGCTCGTTCCGCCTCGATGCCGACGAGACCAGTGTCGGCCGTCACCCCGCATCCGACATCTTTCTCGACGACATCACCGTGTCGCGCCGCCACGTGACGATCAACCGTGACGAAGCGGTGTACACCCTGCACGATGTCGGTTCGCTCAACGGCACCTACGTGAACCGCGAGCGTTGCGACGCGGCCACGTTGCAGCTCGGCGACGAGATCCAGATCGGGCGCTACCGACTCACCTTCGTCGAGCACGGAGATGGAGCATGAGCCCCTGGGGGCGCGAGTTCGACGACCGCGAGCAACGTGGGCTCATACGCGGTACGGGGGAGACGAGCGGGGGTGGACATGAGCCCCTGGGGGCGCGAGTTCGACGACCGCGAGCAACGTGGGCTCATACGCGGCGCGGAGGAGACGAGCGGGGGTGGACATGAGTAATGACCATCTCGCGATCGGTGACGTGCTCCAGGAGCTGCGGTCGGAGTTCGACGACATCACGATCAGCAAGATCCGGTTCCTGGAGAGCCAGGGGTTGATCGCGCCCGAGCGCACACCGTCGGGCTACCGCAAGTTCGCACCCGAAGACGTCGAACGGCTGCGGTGGATCCTCGCCCAGCAGCGCGACCACTTCCTACCGCTGAAGGTGATCAAGGATCGCCTCGACGAGCTCGACGAGTCGCAGTTGAGCCTCGACGACCTCGACGAGGTGCGCCGGCCGGCTAAGAAGGCCGCCGTCGAGAAGTTCTTCGAAGCGGCGCGGTCCGGTGGCGGTGCCGCCGACTTCGACAGCGAGTCGACCGATGCCGCGACGAGCTTGCTCGCTGATGCCACCGGCGTGAGCATGACCCGCGCCGAGCTCGCGTCGGCCGCGGCACTGTCGGACGGCCAGCTCGCCGAGCTCGAGTCGTTTGGACTGGTGGAGCCGATCGACGCCAACGCCGAACGTCCGCTGTTCGACGAAGGCGCACTCGTCGTGGCGCAAGCGGCGTCGAAGTTCATGCAGTTCGGCATCGAGCCTCGGCACCTGCGTATGTACAAGTCGTTCACCGAGCGCGAGTTGAACCTCTTCGATCAGGTGGTGCAGCCGATGCGCCGGCCGAATCGTCCCGAAGCGGGCGAGCGGGCCGACGCGACCGTCGACGAGCTCGTGCAGCTCGGGCAACGGCTGCGCGCGGGTTTGATGCACGGCGCCGGTTCTCATCGCGGCTGATGCCGCTGCAGACCATCCTCGACGCCGACGGAGTGCGCGCCGCGGTCGCGTCGATGGCGAACGCGATCGAACGCGACCATCCCGACGGTGTGTTGCTCGTCGGGGTGTTGAAGGGCGGCGTGTTGCTCCTCGCCGACCTTGCCCGCGCCATCCAGTCGATCCCGGTCGACCTCGAGCTGATCGCGATCTCGCGCTACCAGTCGGGCGGTGGGCGAGTGGCGATCACGCTCGATCTCGCGGTCGACATCCGAGGACGCGATGTGGTGATCGTGGACGACATCATCGACACCGGGCTCACGATCGCGTACCTGCGCGCGCAACTCCTCGCCCGCGGCCCGCGCTCGGTGTCGCTTTGCGCGCTTGTCGATCGCACCAGCGGCCGGCTCGTGCCCGAGCCGGTGCGCTACCGCGGCGTGGAGGTGGCCGACGAGTACCTGCTCGGCTATGGCCTGCACCACCAAGAGCTGTACCGGAACGTCGACCGCGTGGTGGCCGCTGACCGCAACGCGCTGCTGGCCGATCCGGGCCTGTACCTGGCCGATCTCTACCCGCCCCAGTCGGCGTGAGGGCGCCTGCCCGAGGTCGGATCTACGCGGGTTTCGGACGAGCGCCCGGTGGTACCTTCGGAAACGTGATCCGCATGCAGCTGCTCGGGGTGCGGGTGGAGATCCCGTCGAACCAGCCGATCGTGCTGCTGCGCGAGGTCGACGGCGAGCGGTCGCTGCCGATCTTCATCGGCAATCCCGAAGCCACCGCGATCGTGCACGCCATGCAGGGGATCGATCCGCCCCGGCCGATGACGCACGACCTGCTGAAGCGGGTGCTCGACGACCAGAGCGTGGTGGTGCGGCGTATCGACATCACAGACCTGCAGGACCGCACGTTCTTCGCCGAGGTGGAGCTCGACCGGGACGGCAAGGTGTCGCGCATCGACGCCCGGCCCTCCGACGCCATCGCCCTGGCGGTGCGCTTCGGCGCCGAGAACGTGCCGATCTTCGCCGACGAGTCGGTGATGGCCGAAGCGGGCGTGGTGATCAGCGAGCAGGAGCCCGAGCACTCGGCCGAGGAGCAGGTGGAGCAGTTCCGCACCTTCCTCGAGCAGGTCTCGCCCGAAGATTTCGCCTGACCACGTCGCGTGCCTCGTGGGCCACGCACCTGCCGCTACCTGGACGTCCGCGCGGTGCTGTCCACTTTGGCCAGGTTGAGAGTTGGCGTGGAACTCTCGACCTCGACCGTTGCTGGACGTTGACGGGGGTCTCGGCCTCATGGTTAGGTGCACATCCACGTAACTACGCGGCTGTGGTACTGCAGCAAGCCTCGGAGGGACCGAGATGTCGATCCAGGAGACGCACTCCCAAGACCAGGCCGACCAGGGCCAGGCCCACCAGCGGGCGGCGCTGCCGGCTCCCGGCGCCCGCGACCTCGGTGATGGCTTCAAGGGCCCGCAGGTGTGCTCGATCGTGGGCATCACCTACCGCCAGCTCGACTACTGGGCCCGCACCGATCTGGTGCGCCCGTCGATCCACGACGCGGCCGGTTCCGGCACCCAGCGCCGCTACTCGTATCGCGACCTCGTCGAGCTGAAGGTGATCAAGAACCTGCTCGACTCGGGCGTGTCGTTGCAGGCCGCGCGCCGGGCGATCGAGTACCTGCGCGACCACGTGGGTACCGATCTCGCTTCGGCGCACCTGGTGTTGCAGGGTGCGAGCTCGCTGCTCGCGTATACCGGCGACGAGATCGTCGACCTGTTGCGCCACGGCCAGGGCGTGCTGAACATCGTGGCGCTCGGCCCCGTGGTGCAGGAGCTCGACGCGCGCATCGTGCAGCTCGAGCTGCCGCTCGCCACCCCGAACCGTGCCGCGGCTGTGCAGACGCCAGCTAAATTCGCGCGCGGCGCGTGAACGACGACACCGACTTCCTTCCGCACACCCAGGTGCGCTTCGCGCACAACTCGGAGCGGCAGCTCGCGAAGCTGCTCGACTTCTACGGCATCGAGTGGCAGTACGAGCCGCGTTCGTTCACGCTGCAGACGAACCGTGACGGCACGCCGGCGCAGGCATTCGCACCCGACTTCTACTTGCCGGCGTACGACCTGTATCTCGAGATCACCACGCTCAACCAGAAGCTCGTCACGAAGAAGAACAAGAAGGCCCGGCGCCTCGTGGAGCTCTATCCCGGCGTGAAGGTGAAGGTGCTGTACCAGCGCGACTACATGGGGTTGCTGGTGAAGTACGGGTTGGAACCGCCGTCGCAGCTTCGCGGTGACGACGCGGTCGAAGCGCTGTTCGGCCAGGCTTCGGTGGGTCCACTCGACAGTGGCGTGATCTTCGGCGAGTCGGCTTGAGCGAAGCGATGCACACGAGCCCGCTGAACGACCAGCACGTGGCGCTCGGCGCGCGGCTCACGGAGTTCGGCGGCTGGCACATGCCGATCCAGTACGCCAGCGTGCTCGAGGAGCATCGCGCGTGCCGGAGCGACGCCGCGGTGTTCGACGTGTCGCACCTCGGCTCGGCGCTCGTGCACGGTGACGGCGCACTCGACGCGTTGCAGCGCACGTTCACGAACGATCTCGGACGCATCGGCCCGGGCCGCGCGCAGTACACGAACCTGCTCGACGCCGACGACGCGCACGTGGTGGACGACGTGATCGTGTGGTGGACCACCGACGACGAGTTCGTGGTGATGCCGAACGCGTCGAACACCGAACGGCTCGTGGGCGCGCTGCGCGACGAAGGCGCGCCGGGCTGTCGCGACATCACGACGGCGCGCGCGGTGCTCGCGGTGCAGGGTCCGCACGCGCGCCGCCGGCTCGAGACCGTGTCGGCGGAGATCGCATCGGTGCCGCGGTTCCACGTGCGCGCAGTGCGCTGGAACGGTCACGACTGCATTGCCGCCGGCACCGGCTACACGGGCGAGGACGGCGTGGAGGTGCACGTGCCGGCGAGCGGCGCCGCCGACCTGTGGCAGGCGATCCTCGACACCGGCGTGGCGCCCGCCGGGCTCGGCGCGCGCGACACGCTGCGGCTCGAGGCCGGGCTGCCGTTGCACGGCCACGAGCTCGGCCCCGGAATCACGCCGTTGCAAGCCCGCCTCGGTTGGGTGGTGGGGTGGGACAAGGGCCCGTTCCGCGGCCGCGAGCCGCTGGCCCGTGAGCGTGAACGCGGTGTTGCGCGCGTGCTCACCGGCCTCGCCGTCGCCGGGCGGCGCCCGCCTCGCGAGGGCTACGCGGTGCGCGCCGACGCCAAGCCGGCGGGCGTGGTCACGAGCGGGAACTTCTCACCGACGTTGGGCCATGGCATCGCGCTCGCGTTCGTGGCCACCGACGTGGATGACGAAGCTCCGCTCACGGTGGAGATGCGCGGCGAGCAGGTTGCGGCCGAGCGCGTGCGGCTCCCGTTCGTGCGCGCCGGCGAGCACGCAACCTGAACGCCTGAACGCCTGAACGTCAGGGAGCGACGACGGCAGTGGTCGGTGGGCCGGCGGTGGTGGAAGGTGACGCGACCACGCGTGCGGGCGGCGGCGGCGTGGCCACGGGCTCGTCCTCGAGGTCGAGCCCGGCTGCATCGGCACTGCGCTGCGCCCGGCTGATCACCGTGAGCCAGGCGCAGAGCATGAACAGCCACATTGCCGCGTTGTTGGCCTGAGTGGCCATGAACTCACACGAGATCGAGTTGACCAGGAGACCCACGAACAGCGGCACGAGCAGGTAGCTCTCGCGGTAGCCGATCGAACCCTTCTGGAAGCGGAACATCCGCCAGAGCATCACCGCGAGCAGCGACACGAACACGACGATGCCGAGGCCGCCCTGGTCGGTGAGCACGTTGATGAAGGCGTTGTGGCCGCCACCGAGCTTGATCTGCTCGAGGAAGATGCCGCGTGCCGCGCCGAGGCCGTAACCGAAGAACGGCCGCTTCACGTAGTCGCTCAGCGCGATCTTCCAGAGGTTGGTGCGGTCGTTCAACGTCGCGAGCTGCTGGGCCGAGTTACCGCGCTCCAGGTAGGCGAGGATGATCCCGCCGGCTCCGACGATGATCGTGACGCCAGAGATCGCGCTGAGCACGAATGTGGACACCTTGTGGCGAGCAGAGCTGTGGTACAGCATCACGAACGTGAGCGCCACCGCGGCGGCGATGATGCTGCCGCGCGTCTTGGTGAGCAAGAGCGCAAGCCCGATCCAGCCGCACACCGCGGCGTACACCCAGCGGGGCCAGAAGTTGATGACGCTGCGGAGCTCGCCCGACCTCCAGTAGGCCGCGGCGATCACCGTGCCACACATCACGTACACGCCCGCCGGCACCGGGTGCAGGTACATCCAGTGGAAGCGGCCGGCCACGGTCTTGTTCAGGGCGCCGTGCCACACGTATCCGAGCGCGCAGAAACCCGAGAGCATGATGAGGTACGCATGCGCGAGGCGATGCATGTGTTTCAGCGTGGCGTGGTTCGCGACGGTCTGCGCGAGTGTGGCCACGATCACGAACTGCACGGCCCGCACGATGCCGAGCTTCGGGAACAGTGAGTAGAACGCGGATACGAACGTGACCGATGTCCACGCCCACATGAGGAACAGGAGGTTGTCGGTGCGGGCCCAGCGCGGCGCCTTGCCGTACTTGTAGATCAAGTAGACGAACACGGCCGCGTAGATGCAGACCTCGATGATGACCTCGATGTCGATGCCACCGGCAAGTGCTTGCTGCGCGGCGCGCCGGCGCCACTTGAAGTCACTCGACATGATCATCGGCAACACGAGACAGGGAACCCACCAGCGCTCGAAGAACGCGCTCATGCCGCTGACGATGCGCGGCGGCTCGTCGGTGGCGATCACCGCGTTGCGGATCGTGCTCCCGTGGGTGGGCGGCGACGTGGTGGCGGTCATGCGGCCCGCCTCGCGGCCGTGCCGACCAGCGCGCCCAGTTCGTTGGCGACACCTTCGGCGAACCGCTCGCGGCTGAACGCCGTCTCTACGTGCTTGCGCCCGGCGAAGCCCATCGCGCGGCGGCGGGCGGGGTCGTCGTCGAGCGTCGCGAGCGCGCGGTAGAGCGCGTCGGCGTCATCCGGAGGCACGATCATGCCCGTGGTGCCATCGACCACCACTTCGGACGCGCCGCCAGGGCCGGTGGCGACCACCGGCACCATCAGGCTCTGCGCTTCGAGACACACGAGCGAGAACTCCTCGGGAACGACAGAGGGGACCACGGCCACATCGGCGTCGGCGTACTGGACTTGAAGGTCGTCGACGAACCCGTGCCAGACCAGCGCGTCCTGCAGTTGGTGTTGCGCGGCGAACTGCTCGAGCTCGCGTTGCAAGGGCTGATGCTCGGGGAGGGTATCGCCGAAGAGATGGACCACCCACTCACGACCGTCACGGTACGCGCGAGCGAGTGCCTCGAGGAGGACCATCTGTCCCTTCTTCGGGTGGATACGTGCGACACAGCTGATACGCAGTCGAGGCCCCTCACCATCGGGAGCTACAGGCGGCGCAGCTGGAGCCGGTGGCAGATCGAGGCCATTGTGGACGACCACTGTTCGGTCGGCAAGTCGCCCACGCACAGTGGTGACCCAGTTGGCGGTGTAATGCGAGTTGCAGATGACCCGCTGCGTGCAGCCGTCGAGCGACGCGAGCACGGCCTTCGGGAACCACGACGGCGATGTGGGGCACTCGTGCACGTGCACTGCGTGCGGCACGCCGAGTCGGCGCGCCACGATCGGCCCGAGGCCCGCGGCGAGCGTGTTGGAGTAGAAGACGGCGATCGGCTCGCGTTCGTGCAGGTCACGAACGGTGCGCGACGAACTGCGGAGCCGGTTGAGCCAGGGCAACAGGCCACGAGCGGTGAGGTGGCGCCGCCGCAAGGCGTAGTCGGGAAGCCGCAGCACCCGCGCGCCGAGATCCTGCATCACCGCGATGCCAGGTCCGTCCGCGGGCACGAGCACCGTCACGTTGAAGCGTTCGAGCAGTTCGGGCAGCGCGGCGTGGAGGCATTTATCAGCGCCGTAGAGCTCGGCACTGTGCGCGATCGCGCACAGATGGGGCAGGTCGCGACCGCCACCGGCCGGCACCAACCGCGCCCCGGACTCGCGTGGTGTCGAGTCGGGCGCGGCGCTCACGCCAGTGACCATCGTGTCGGCACCACGACCGGCCCACGCGACGGTGACACAGCCGCCGAGATGAGCAACTCCTCGTAGCCGTCGACCACCGCGGCCACGCTGTAACGCGCCGCGGCACGCGACTGCGCCTCGCAACGCATCTGGCGGGCTTCGTCGTCGGTTTCCGCGAGCACCTCGCCGAGTTCGGTGGCGAGGCTGTCGAGCGTGAAGTAACGACCCGCCGCGCCGAGCGTCTCGCGATTGAACGGTGTGTCGAGCGCGGCGATGTAGGCGCCGGCGTGCATCGCTTCGACGAGCGACGGGTTCATGCCGCCCACCGAGTGACCATGGAGGTACGAGCGGGCCGCGCCGAGGAGCTGGAAGAACTCGGAGCGATCGTCGACGTGTCCGAGCACGCGGATTCGTCGATCACCGGTGGCGATGTCGTTGAGCCGATCGGCCACGGGCGAGTCGTAGTTCGCGGCTCCGAGCACGAGCAGCGTCAACGGCAGTGAGCTGCGGGTGTACGCCTCGGCGATGGTGTCGACGTTGTTCTCGGGGTTCAGTCGCGCGCCCACGATGAAGTACTCGTGAGGCGTGACGCCGAGGCGCTCGAGCACCCCGGTTTCCTGGCGCAAGTCGAGCGCGGGCACGCAGTAGGGGATCACGGTGGACTGCGCGTGGAACTCGTCGCGATACACGTCGGCCATCGCCTCGCAGTCGGACACGAGCGCGGTGGCGCACTGACCGGCAACGCGGGCCGAGCCCTTGAAGAACATCCGGCCGGCCGCACCCCATTTGCCCCGCAGCCATTCCTGGCCGTCGGTGTTGAGCACCACGGGACGATTGCTCATGCGGTGGAACGCGCAGAACGGCGCGTTGGCCACGTTGACCGCGAACACAACATCGTGATTCGCGGCGCGTGCCGCGAGCGACGCGATCAGACCGTGACTCAGCGTGTTCCATTGCTTGCCGGGGATGGCCGGAAGGAGCACGCGGCGCACACCGAGGTACTCGCCGGTGCCGTCGGTCTCGCCGCGCCGGCAATACATCGTGACGCGGTGACCGCGAGCGACGAGCTCGGGCAGCAGCGTGGTGAGAAACGTCTCGTAGCCGCTGTAGGTGGACGGGATCGAGCGCGCGCCGAACACACCGATGTCGAGTGATTGGTTCGCGCTCATCGTCGCCTCGCTACGTCGGCCAACGCCAGGGCCAGCTCGGGGTCGTGGGGCACCGGCGGACCGTCGGGCGGGCCGATCGGCGGATCGGGATCCTTCGGCGGGTTGGTTTTCAGCGCGATCCAACCGAGGCCGAGCGTGCCGAACACCATGCCGAAGGCGAGCGCCCAGGGTGCGAGGTTGGGGTCGTGCTTCACGAGCAGCGCCGCAAGTACGAGTCCGAAGGTTGCGTCACCGAGACGCACCCAGAACACGCTGCGCGCCTTGTTGCGCGCGACGAGCAGGTTGGCCACCGGTTGGCCAGCCGCGAACATGAGCGCCACCATCATCCAGCCGATGATCGCGAACGTCGATACGTACGGGTCCTTGCCGCCGAGCAGCTTGTGCGCGAAGAAGTGCTGCCAGTGCAGCACGATGGCGTAGTAGCCGAAGATCGGCACGACGAGCAGGAACGTCATCAGCGGGAGCGGGATCGCTCGGGTCTTGCGCCGTTCCTCTTCGGTGTACATCGGCAGCAGCAGCGACGCCACACCGGACACGTAGGTCATCGCGGGCATCGAGAACAGGCGTGCGCCCTCGAGGTTGCCGACGACCACCTTGGTGGTGAGCACGAGGATGATGATCCGCACGATGTAGAGCGAAGCCGGGCGGATGCCCATCTGCGCCGAGCGCCAGGCCGCGAAGCGCGCGCCCAGCGTGCCCATCTCCTTGAAGTCGGGCTTGGATGTCTTGAGCTCGTAATGGGGGAGCTGCAGGATCGCGCACAGGATCGACAAACCCGCGCCGATCGCCATGGCGCCGATCACGATGGTGACGGAGTAGTAGCCGAAGATCTCGCGCAGGAGCACGAGGCCGATGAACGTGCCTGCAGCGTCGATGACGTCGTTCAGCGTGAGCTGCCAGAACTCGAAGCGGGTCATGAAGATGCGCCGACCCGTCTCCTCCCACACCCACAGGCACACCATCACGCCGAAGATCAGCGCGCCGCCGGGGGTTTCCACGCCGATCGCGAGGAACCCACCGATGATGATCGCTGCCGCGCCCCACGCCATCACCGACGCGACGAGCGCGCCGCGCAACTTGGGATTGAAGCGGTCGAACACCGTGAGCGAGTCGCCCACGTACGCCGTCTCCAGCGCCGTCATCAAGGCGAGCGCGGTGTTGAGGATGGCGTACACGCCGAGCGCCCCGGCGCCGAGCTGGTGGCGTACCAGCACCACGATCACGAGGCTGCAGAGTGCAACCGTGATCTGGTCGACGATCGCGCCGGCGGCGTGGTTGGTGAGCTGCCGCTTGTTGGTGCTGTCGAATTGCGCGCCGCTGTCGCTCAGCGGGTAGGCCTCAGGAGCCGCGACGGCGGTGTTCATCGAGAGTCAGTGCTCAGGCGTTGGCGCCCGTGCGACCCCGCGCCACCGCGAGATCAGGCGTCTGGTCGCGGTTGAACACGTAGCCGAGCACCGGCACCTCGAGCAGTGCGAGGCGATCGCGTAGGCGCTCGACCCGACGCAGGCGAGTGCCGCGAGCAACGACGCACACCACGCCGTCGACTCGAGCGCTGCGCGCGATCGATGCGCCTTCGGCGTCGGTGGTGAGCGGCGGCGCGTCGATCACGATGAGGTCGTACCAGTCGCGCAGGCGCTCCATGGTCTCGGTCATCGTCTTGGCGCGCAGCAGGCTTGCCATGTCGGCCTCGGCCTTGCCGGCGGGAAGCACCGCAACCGACGTGGAGTCGCCGAGCTCGACGGCCCGCAGCGAATCCTCGAGTGGTGCACGACGCGTGAGCACGTCGGAGAGACCAGCCGAGTCGTCGTGGATACCGGCGAGTCGCGACAGCGAGCGGCGGCTGCAGTCGGCGTCGATCGCCAGCACGCGGCGGCCGTCACGTGCGAACGCGGCGGCGATGTTGGCGGCGGTGGTGGTGGACCCACCACCGTGCTCGACGCCGGACACCAGCACCACACCGTTCTCGAGGCTCGACCACACGCCGGCGGCCACGAACTCGAATGGTGCCGCAGGCATGTCGGCGAAGCGGTTGAGCGAGCGGGCGACGCCGCCGCGGAGCACCGGGACCTCGCCGAGCAGGCGGGTGCCGGTGACCAGACCGGGCACCGATGCGTCGTCGACCACACGACGGCGGTCGGCGAGTACCCAAGCGAGGAGCACGCCGATGAGCGCACCCACCACGAAGCCGATGGCGCCGTCGAGGCCGGCGGCCTTGATGCCCTTCTTGTTGGGCACCTGCGCGGTGGTGGACGAGATCACACCGTTACCGAAGGTGTTGCCCTCTTTCTGGAGGGCGAGAAGTTGCTGGGCGTAGCTCTGGCGCAGGGCGTTGGCGAAGGCGACCTCGGGCGGCGTGACGCCGGCTGCGGTGGTCGACTGGGCGAGAGTTCTGAGCTGACCCTCGAGCAGCTTCTCGTTGGCGTCGCGTGACGAGGCCGCGTAGGCACCGATCGCCCCACCGACCTCGTCACCGAGCTTCTCGGCGCAGGCGGCCGCGGTGACGCGGTTCTTCAGCGTGCAGCTCACGATGATGGCGTCGGAGTTCAGGTCGGTGGACCAGCCGACGTCCTTACGCAAGTCGGACAGCGAGACCTTGGCCGTGGGGGCGACGGCCTTCAGTACCGCGTCGGTGTTGGCGAACTGGGCCTGCGACGCGGTGTAGCGAGACGCAGCGGTCGGCCCACCACCGAGACCCGCGGGCTCCTTCAGCACGAGCCGGCGGCCGGCGGTGTAGCTCTTCGGCGCGAGTGAGCCGAAGGCAACACCGATCACGGCGAAGGCGACGGCGATCACGATCGCGAGCGCGAGGTACCGCTTCAACGACGCGAAGAGGCCTGGCCCCTCGATCGTCATGCGGGTGTCTTGTGCGTTCGTCGCCAACGGTGCCTCCATCACGAGACGCTCTCTCGCGGGTGAACCCGCGAGTCTCCGGTTGCTGATTCGGCGTGCTGCCCCTCGACTTGAGACGCCGACCGGGCTGGCCCGTCAGCTGGTGTTCGGGCAGGCGGGCGGTCGGGCCGCCACGAGGTCACAAAGCTACCTGAACCCTGCACAACCCTCGACGCGCTCCGCGCGAATCATTAGAATCTCCACATTCCGAGGGAGGTCCAGCAACTCGGTAGCAAGATCGCGAGAGGGGCTGGCGCCGGGCCATACGGGGCCGGGCGACACGAAATCAACGCCGGCCGACGGCACGGTGACGTGGGTCACGCCGGATGATGGGGTTGTAGTGATGTTCGGCGTGCCCATACGCGCCGATGGGAACATCGGCATACGTCGCGCTCGTCGTATGTCGTAGCGGAAGGTCTGACCCAGCAAGGCGGCCGCCAGGCGGCCATCGGAGCGAACATGGATGTCGTTGTCATCACAGGTGTAGGTGGACTGGTCGGCGGTGCCTCGGCCCGGGCCTTCGCGCCGCGCGCCGACCTGATCGTGGGGCTCGACAACGACATGCGCGCGCAGTTCTTCGGTCCTGACGCTTCGACGCGGTGGTCGGTGGAGCGCCTGCAACATCAGCTCGACAATCTGCAGGCTCGCGACGTCGACGTGCGCGACGCCGCTGCAGTCGACGCGGTGTTCGCCGAACACGGAGCGTCGATCAAGGCGGTGATCCACACCGCGGCCCAGCCGTCGCACGATTGGGCGGCGCGCGACCCCTTCACTGATTTCAGCGTCAACGCCAATGGCACCCTCGTTTTGCTCGAGACGACGCGCAAGCACTGCCCCGAGGCCACGTTCATCTTCTGCTCCACGAACAAGGTGTACGGCGACACGCCGAACGCACTGCCGCTCGTGGAACGCGCGACGCGCCTCGAGCTCGATCCCGCCCATCGGTGGGCCGAGCACGGCATCGACGAGACGATGTCGCTCGACGACAGCACGCACAGCCTCTTCGGTGTGTCGAAGGCCGCCGCCGACCTGCTCGTGCAGGAGTACGGCCGCTACTTCGGAATGCACACCGTCGCGTTGCGCGGCGGATGCCTCACCGGTCCTGGCCACAGCGGCGCGCAGCTCCACGGATTCCTCGCGCACCTCATGCGCTGCGCGGCGCTCGACCTGCCCTACACGATCTTCGGGTACAAGGGCCTGCAGGTGCGCGACAACCTGCACGCCGACGACCTGGCTGCCGCGTTCCTCGCCGTGCACGACCAGCCGCGAGGTGGCGAGGCCTACAACATCGGTGGTGGCCGCTTCTCGAACTGCTCGATGACCGAAGCGATCCACATGTGCGAGGAGATCACGGGCCGCAAGATGCAAGTGACCTACGACGACACCGCTCGCATCGGCGATCACAAGTGGTGGATCAGCGACACCCGCAAGTTCAGCGACCACTTCGGCGGTTGGAAGCCCGAGCACGACGTCGCCTCGATCCTCGAGGACATCTACGCGGAAGGTCGCGAGCGTTGGCAAGCGGCGTGAAGACCGACGGCGCCAAGAACGGCGCCAAGAACGGCGTGAAGAGCCGCTTCGACCGGGTGCGCGTGTTCGGCGTGCCGGTCACTCCGTGCACGTACGACAGCGCGGTCGACGCCATCCTCGACGCGGCCCGTGAGCACCAGCCCTACGGCGTTGCCGCGCTCGCCACGCACGGGCTCATGACCGCGGTGCACGACGACGACTTCCTGCGCGCGGTCGAGCGCCTCGACCTCGTCACGCCCGACGGCCAGCCGGTGCGTTGGGCCCTCAACCTCTCGCTCGACGACAAGCTCGACGACCGGGTGTACGGCCCCGACCTCGCCGACCGGGTGTGCGCCGCAGCCGCGCGCGATGGCATCCCGATCTACGTGTACGGCAGCACCGAACTCACGTGCGCGGCGCTCGAACGTTCGCTCGCCCGTCGCTATCCCAACATCAAGCTCGCCGGTATCCAGCCCGACCGCTTCCGCGACGCGTCGGACGCCGAAGACGACGACGACGTGGCGCGCATCGTGAAGTCGGGCGCCGGCATCGTGCTCGTCGGCCGGGGTTGCCCGCGCCAAGAGTTGTGGGTGGCCAACCATCTCGACCGCGTGCCGTGCTCGATGCTCGCAGTCGGCGCCGCCTTCGACTATCTCGCCGGCGTGCTCACGCGTCCGCCCGACTGGATGCAGCGGGCCGGCCTCGAGTGGTTGCACCGCCTCGTGCAGGAGCCGCGCCGCCTGTGGCGCCGCTACCTCGTCACGAACAGCCAGTTCTTGCTGCGCTTCCTGCCGCTCTGGCTGGCCACGAAGTTGCACACTCGCGAAGCCGCGTAGCCCCGCGGCGAGCTTCAGCCGGCGCGCTTCGATCCTTCGATCGCGCTCCGGTAGATCGCTTCGAGCTGCGGGCGGTTCGCGTCGGGCGTGTAGCGCTGTTCGTAGCGCGCCCGCGCAACGGCACCGAGCGCGTCGACGGTGCCGTCGTCGGCAGCCTCACGCAGCACCGCGGCGAGCGCGCTCGTCGATCCGGTGGGAGCGAGCCGGCCCGCGTCGCCCACGATGTCGGCGGTCGATCCGGTGTCGGTGCCCACGATGGGTGTTCCCGCCGCCATCGCCTCCAGGAGCACCAGGCCGAACGGTTCGAGCCACTCGGACGCGAACGCGAAGGCGCGCGCCTGCTTGATGTGCGCACGCGTCTCGTCGAGCGGGCGCACGCCCGCGAAACGCACACCACGAGGCGCCTCGCGTTCGAGCTGCTCGCGCAGTGGCCCGTCGCCCACGATCAACAACTCGAGATCGCCGAGGTCGGGTGCGGCGACGCGCCACGCCGCGAGCAGTCGCTCCACGCCCTTGGTGGGCGCGAGCCTGCCGGCGTACACGATGGTGCGCGACTTCGACGGCGGATCGGCGCGGGCGCCGAGGTCGGTGAGGAAATGCGGCTTCACCACCACGCGCGCCGCGTCGAGGCCGGCGTCGACGTGCGCGGTTCGAACCGTGTCGGTGGGCGCGATGAACGTGTGCACGTCGTCCCACACGTGGTGGCGTCGCGCCGAGACGATCGTGGCCGCGGCCACTGCCGACAGCGGTCGCGAGTTGCGGTAGCAACCATGCACGACGCCCGGCATGGGGCTGCGACCGATGCATTCGCGACAGATCGTGTTGTCGCGCCACAGCGAACCGTCGACGCACATCAACCGATAGTTGTGCAGCGTCATCACGAGCGCGCGACCGCGAGCAGCGAACTCGGCGATCACGGCGGGTGACAGCGCGAACCACGTGTTGTGCAGGTGCACCACATCGGCATCGAACGCGTCGGTGGCCGCGACGACATCGCGCGCGCCGCGACGATCCCACGGTGCGTGCGCGAGCGCGTTGAAGGTGCGCGCGCCGTGCGGGTTCTCCACTTCGTACACCTCGACGTCGTGGCCTGCGTCGCGCATGAGTTGCGACTCCGCCTGCACAACGACGTCTTCGCCACCAGGTTCGCGATATCGAACGTGTACGTGCAGGATGCGCATCAACGCACGAAAGTAGCCGCACTCCCAAAACCCAAGATTCCACGCGTATTGCCCGTATTTGCCGTTCCTTGACCGAGGTCTGGAAGGAGCTTGGGGCCACCTCCGTAAGGCTGCGGGTCGACCGTTCCGATCAGGAACGACGCTCCTCCCAGCAGCGCACAGTCTCTTCGACTCGCGGAGTGTTCTCGATGGTTCGTTCGACCCAGTTACGTAATCGAAGGCTGCGCCGTCACGCGTGGTGCAACACGCGTCGGCGCGCGATCGCTGTGGTCGGCACGCTCGCGGTGCTCGGCGCCTCCGGCGCGACCTGGTTGGCGAACAGCTCGAGCGCGAGCGCGCCCCGTGTCGATGACGCGCACGTGGCGACGCCGTACGTGACGCCGAGCGTGTCCGACTCCGACTACTCGATTCCTGCTGGCGCCATCTTCGTCGCTCCGTCGTCGAGTGCCGCGGATGGTGCGGCGAGCGCCCAAGTAGCCGCTGCTCACGCGAACGGCAGTGTGAGCGCGCCGTACCCGTCGCTGGCCCAGGCCGTGAAGCACTCGCGCAACGGGTCGACCATCGTGTTGCGCGGTGGCACGTACCGCGGCACGCTCGGCACGATCTCGCACCGCGTCACGATCCAGGCGTACCCGCACCAGCAGGTGTGGGTGAACGGGGCAGCCGTGCTGGCGAACCTCAAGCACGTCGGCAACGCGTGGGTGCGCACCGGGTGGGACCCGCACGTGTGCCACAACTGCTACCCGCGCAACGCCCTCGACCCGCAGTACCCGTACGCAGGTCTCGGTGACCAGGTGTTCATCGACGGGCGCCCGCAGGCCGAGGTGGGCTCGGTGGGCAAAGTGCGCGCAGGCACGTTCTACGTGGATCACCGCGCCGGCCGGCTCTACGTCGGGTCGAACCCGAATGGTCACCACGTGGAAGCCACGATGTACGAGAAGGCGCTCCAGTTCAGCGGGCGCGCCGCTGGTTCGGTAGTGCGCGGCATCGGCTTCGAGCACTTCGCACCGCACTACAACATGGATGTTCCCGCGATGGTCGTTGCCGCCGCGCCGAACGTCACGTTCGACCACGACACGTTCGCGTTGAGCGCGGGTCGCGGCCTGAGCGTGTTCCGGTCGGGCACCGCCATCACCAACAGCGCCTTCCTCGACAACGGGCTCAACGGCTTCCATGCCAACACCGCCGACGGTCTCGAGTTCACGAACAACCGCGTGATCGGCTCGAACTTCTCGCACTGGTCGATCGCGTCGACCGCGAGCGCCTCGATCGCGGGCGCCAAGATCACTTCGACGAGCAACGGCATCGTGCGCGGCAACCTCTTCGCCGCCAACGATTCGAACGGGATCTGGCTCGACGTGTCGAGCTCGCATTTCGACGTCACCGACAACAACGTGATCGGGAGCGGCGGTATGGGCATCGCGATCGAGTTGAGCGGCTACGTGATCGTCGCGGGCAATGTGTCGTCGGGGAATGCGCGCATCGGCATCAAGGTGTCGGGCTCGAACAACGTGTCGGTGTGGGACAACACCGTGGCGAACAATGGCCAGTCACAGATCGGCGTGTACCAGGACCCGCGCTCCACGTCGCGCCCGCGCGACGGGGCCACGTGGAACACGACGCAGGTGACGATCGTGAACAACGTGATCATCGGCCGTACCGGTGCCACGAAGTCGGTGCTCGACAGCTTCAACGGCCGCCGAGGTGCGCGCATCACCACGGCGCGCATGGTGAGCTTCGACGACCGCAACGTGTGGGGCCGCCCGGTGCCGTCGAGCCCGCGCTTCATGGCGTCGTGGCAGAACTCGGCCAGCAAGTCGGCCTTCACGTCGCTCGCCGCGATCCAGCAGGGCACCGGTCGTGAGCGCCACAGCGTCAGCGCCGACCACGACACGCTCGGCTCGATGTTCGTGAGCGCCACCAACGGCGACTACCGGCTCACCAACCGCAACGCCGCGATGGTGCAGGGCACCGCAGTCCCGCAGAGCATCGCAGCCGCGATGGACGTGCGGGCCGGCGTGCCACCCCACCTCGGCGCACTCCTCGTTCCGGCTATCTAACGCCTGTTTGGCGAGATTCGGGGCGATGGCCCCGGAATCGGCCAAACGGGGAAGAGGGCTCAGTAGCCGCGTTTGGTGAGCAGTGCCACTGGGGTGCGGGCGAGGATGCGGGCGTCGAGGCGGGCCGAGATACCGGCCACGTACTCGATGTCGACGCCGACGTGCTCGTGCATCGGGCGGCCGGTGCCGCGGGCCGAAACCTGCCAGAGGCCGGTGAGGCCGGGCTTCACCTTGTGGCGGGCGTGCTCCCACTCGGTATAGCTGTCGACGATCAGCGGGAGCTCGGGACGGGGGCCGACGATGCTCATGTCGCCCCGCAGCACGTTCCACAGCTGCGGCAGCTCGTCGAGGCTCCACTTGCGCAGGAAGCGGCCGACGGCGGTGAGCCGGGGGTCGTGCTCGCTCTTGTGCGTGAGCCGGCGCTCTTCGCCGTCCCACTCGGTGCGCTCCATCCGACGGGCTCGCCGGTCGTGATGCATGGTGCGGAACTTGTAGACGTAGAAGCGGCGGCCGCCGTGGCCCACCCGCTCCTGGGCGAAGAAGATGTGGGGGCCGAGGCTGATGCGCACGGCGATGGCGCAGAGCACCATGATCGGCAGCGTCACCAGCAGCACGAAGCCTGCGAGCAGGCGATCGAACGTCGGCTTCAGGACCCGGACGTAGAACCCGCCCGGCGCGCCAACGACATAGATCGTTGCGCTGGGCCGTTCGGGCGCGGCCGCGTCATGAGCGATGGCGGTGTCCGTCACTGAGTCTGTAGACAATCTGTGTGAGCCCCACATGGCTCGTGCCCCTCCGGTTGTCGCACCGTGTCTTCCGCAAGTTGCGGTCGCCGAACACTCTCCCGCACGGGTGCGACAATCGGATGATAACCGACCACTGAGCGTGGTGCTAGTGATCCGTGGGCAATGTCACCCTCGACCCCCCACGGCTTGACCTGAGGAATCCGACCACATCGCGCCACGGAAAGACAATACGCGAACGCGTATCGTGATGTGCTCCTGGTCACGCGCGTGTGGCGAGAACGCACAGTCGGCGACGCCACCGCCCGTAACGTGAACCCATGACGACCGCGCCCCCAAGCGCCGATTCGGAGCGTGCGGGCTCCGAGCGCGCTGCCGACGCCGCCAAGCATGGGCTGAGGACGGCCGGGCGCAGCGCGATCCGGGCCTACGGCATGGCGACCGCCCAGTGGCGCAGCGCCCCGGATTTCGTGATCATCGGGGCCAAGCGCTGCGGCACTACCTCGCTGTACCGGTATTTGGGCGAGCACCCGCAGGTGGCGCCCCTGTTCCCGTCGGCGAAGCACCTCCCGCTGATGCGGTCGGACCAAAAGGGTGTGCACTACTTCGAATCGAACTACGCCCGCGGCTCGCGGTGGTACCGCTCGCATTTCCGCACCGCATGGGCCCGCCGCCGGGCCGGCCAGATCACGGGCGAGGCGTCGCCGTACTACCTGTTCCACCCGCGCGTGCCGCAGCTCGCGGCGAAGGAGATCCCCGACGCCCGGCTGATCGCGCTGCTGCGCGACCCGGTGGAGCGCACGTACTCGCACTGGAGCGAGCAGCGGCGCAACGGGGTGGAGACGTTGTCGTTCGAGGATGCGCTGGCGGCCGAGCCCGAGCGCATTGCGGGGGAACGGGAGCGATTGCTCGCCGACCCCGCGGCGGTGTCGTTCCCCTACGAGCAGCAGTCGTACGCGTTGCAGAGCGAGTACGCCGAGTCGTTCGAGCGCTGGCGCGCGCACTTCCCGCGCGAGCAGATGCTCGTGCTGCGCAGCGAAGACCTCTACGCCGATCCGCAGGGCACCTACGACCGCGTCACCGCGTTCCTCGGTCTCGCGCCGCATCGACTGGCGAAGCCCGAACCGTGGAACGCAGCCCCGCGTTCGGCGCTGGCGCCGGCCACGCGCGACGAGCTGATCGCTCGGTTCGCGCCCACCGAGGCGCGCCTGCGCGAGCTCGTCGACCCAGACCTGCGGTGGGAGCGGTGAGCAACACCAGTGCGCTGGGCGGCATGCTCATCGTGCGCTATCCGCCGAACGGGCGCTTGCAGGTGCCGCTCGGCACACGGCGGGGCGCGAGCGCCGCGGTCGCGACGTCGATGGCGTGCAAGCGTGCGCCGCTCGCGCTGCACCACGGCGCGTCGCTGTACACGTGGCTGTTCGGTGCGCGCGCCCTTCCCGGTCGGCCCGCGCCCGCCGACGCGGGGCTCGAGCACGCGGAAGAAGTGTTCGCGGCGTGCCGCGACGCCGTAGGTGCATTCGACGCGGTCGCGCTGGTGACGCGCCGGCAGGAGGAGCGCAGCGGCATGCTCGCCCTGCTCCTGCGCGACGACGAGCCGGTCGCGTTCGTGAAGGCCGCGCCGCAGGGGAGCGGGCACGGGCTCGAGGTGGAACGCGCGTGTCTTTCGGCCCTCAGCGCGCAGCGCGACGCACCGGTGTTGGTGCCCGCGCCGCTCGGCGGCGGGATGACGGCGAGCAACATCGCGTGGACGGCGATGCAGCCATTGCCACCTCGTCCGCACCGTCCCGCGTGGCGCGCGCCCGTGTCGACCGTGATCGCATGGCTGCAGGAACATCTGCGTGGAGCAGTCACGCCGCAGACAGGTACTCCGATCCATTGGCATCCGATGCACGGCGACTTCGCACCGTGGAACCTGCGCCGGGTCTTCCGGGGCCCGATGGTGCTGTTCGACTTCGAGGACGCGGGTTTCGGCCCACCGGAGGCGGATCGCACCTATTGGAAGGTCACCAGCGCGGTGCTGCGGGGCGATCGCCCATCAAGTGTGCTCGATGGTGAGTCGAGGGATTACTGGCGCACGGTGGTGGCTGCGCGCCTCGAACGCGCCGTCGACCCCGATCTCGATCAGCGGCTCCTCGCCGCATTCACGCCGTGAAACCCGTTGTCGAAAGGATGCGCTGATGGTGGCCGAGTCGGCATCGCACGACGGATACGTTGACTCGATGCTGGACGGGGAGCGCGTGCGCGTGCTGTTCATCTCGGGCTTCGGGCGCAGCGGCAGCACGATTCTCGGCCAGGTGCTCGACGGGGTTCCGGGCATCGTGCACGTGGGCGAGCTCAACTTCTTGTGGGACCACAACGTGCTGAAGAACCGGGAATGCGGCTGCGGCCTGCCGTTCTCGGAGTGCCCGTTCTGGCAAGACGTGATGGGGCGGGCGTTCGGCGGGAGCGACGGAGTGGACGCGCTCGAGATGGTGCGCTTGCAGCAACTCGGGACGCGCACGCGGCACGCGGTCGAGATGCTCGCCCCGCCCAGCCGCGCGCGGCTCTTGAAGCGCATGCGCCCGCTGATGGAAGCGAACGAGCAGCTCTACCGCGCCATCCGCGAAGTGTCGGGCGCGGAAGTCGTGGTCGACTCGTCGAAGCTGCCGCCGTATGGCTTCGTGCAGAGCCAGTCGGCCGGCGTCGATCTCCGTTGCGTGCACCTCGTGCGCGACCCGCGTGCCGCGGCCTACTCGTGGAGCCGCCGGTCGAGCAAGACCGCCGACGACGGCAGCGCAACCGGCCCCGCGGGCTGGTTGCCCGAGGTGGGTCCGGCGCACAGCGCGATCACGTGGACGATCTGGAACGTGCTCACCGAGCTGCTGTGGCGCAACGACCGCGAGCGCTATCTACGGATCCGCTACGAGGACTTCGTAGCCGAGCCGCGCGTCTGGTCGCAACGAGTGGTGGAGCTCGCGGGTTTGCCGCACGCGGCGCTGCCCTTCGTCGACGACCGCACGATCGAAGTGGGAGTCGCGCACACCGCGGCGGGCAACCCGAATCGTTTCAATCGCGGCGCGGTATCGATTCGCAGCGACGACGAGTGGCGCCGACGCTTCCCGCGCCGCGATCAGCTCGGCGTGGTGGGCCTCACACTGCCGATGTTCGCCCGCTATCACTACTCGTGGGGGACTGGTCGGCCCACGCCAACGTGACCGGCGCGAGCATCTCGTAGGCCGCGATCCCCACTGCAACGACGATCGCCAGCGCGACGATCACCGCGCCGTACAAGGTGTGATTGATCACCGTCTGCGCCGGCAGGTTCTGCACACCACTCGGTTCGCTGTGGAACGACACCGAACCGATCGCGCCGCCGATCACCGCGAGCGTCGCCGCGCCGACAAGTGCTGCGTGTGAAGCGCGGCTCCAACGGTGGCGCGCCGGCATCGTCCACGCGGCGATGCATCCCGCCCATGCGAGTGCGAGCAACGGCGCCGCGAACACGTCGGACGGCCGGTGCATGCCGCTCGTGATCACGAGCGTGACCGAGGCCATCAATGTGAACGTCGCGAGCAGTGTGACCCACCGTCGAGCGGCCCATGGCGCGAGCAGCACCATCGTCAACAAGCAACCCGCAGTGATCGACACGTGCCCGCTGGGGAAGCTCGCGGAGCCGATCCAGGGCGGCGTGGGGTGCAAGTGGTGGCGGGGCAGGGTCTGCTTGCCGAGCTCCGCGAGCAGCCAAGGTGGGAGCACGGCGAACGCCGTCCACGCGAATGACAACACGCCGCGCCGCGCCCATGCCGCGTGCGCGGCGACCACCATCACCACCGACACGACGATTCCGAACGAGGCGAGCGTCTCGTAGCGGCGGTAGTGGATCTGTTTCGTGACCGCGTAGAGCTTGGCGGCATCGTCGAAGCGCTGCCCGACGGTGGTCTCGACGAAAGCGAGATAGATCACGATGACGGCGGCGATCCCGAGTGCCGCGCGCGCTGCGATCAGGCGGGCCCGACTGCTCCCCGCATCGCGTGTTGTGTCGGCCTCCTCACGAGGCGGCGCGCTCGACGTCACCGCGCTCAGCGTAAACGGTGGCCACGCTCACGACGCGACGCGCAGGGCTCCTTCGTCGTGGGCTTCCACACGCCGGATCGAAGCGATCCGGTCAGTGCGAATGCTCGCAATGCGCACCGCCCATGCCGAAAGGCGTGCATGCGCGCCGTCAGCTGCGAAGAACGTGGTGAGCGGACCCTCGAGCTCGTAGGAGTCGGCACCGTCGATCTGCTCGACCGTGCCGTCGATGGTCGTGATCGCGAACGTCATGCATTCGTTGTACGACGCGCGGGCTGTGGTCGACAAGCGCGCAAACCTGGGGATTACCTGTCGACGAAGAGGGGAGTGCTGTGGATCAGCGCGCAATCGTGCCGAGGAAGTCGACCAGCACTTCGTTCCATGCGTCGGCGCGTTCGAAATAAGGGGAGTGACCGGCGCCGTCGATCACCTCGAAGCGCGCGCCGATGCGTTCCGCCGACTCGCGCACGAGCGCGGCGGGGAAGAGCGGATCGTTCGACGCGGTAATCCAGAGCTTCGGCATCGGGAGCGCGCGCATGGCGTCGTGGGCGATCGGATCGCGGCCGAGCGAGCCGACGACGAGATGCATCGGTGGGGTGTGGAACGTGTTCAGTTGTTGGTAGAGAAAGGCAAGTGCCGGATCGCGTTCACGCAGCGTGTCGTCGAGTGCGGGATGCGCACCGACTTCGCTGCCGTCGCCGCCTGCGTCGGCGGTGAGCGTGGCGAAGTGCGCGCGCAAACCGTCGGTCCAGAGGCCGCCGACGGTGTTGGCGAGCACCAGCGCCTTGGTGCGCTCGGGAACGGCCATCGCGAACCCGCCGGCCCACCAGCCGCCCATCGACTGCCCGACGATCACCGCCTCGTCGACACCCGCGGCGTCGAGCACACGTGTGAGATCGCGCACCGATGCCGGAACGTCGAGCACGTCGGTGGCGCAGGTGGAACAGCCGAAGCCGCGCGTGTCCCACGTGACGACGCGATAGCCGGCCGCCGTGAGCACCGGAACCTGTTGGAACCACGCTGCGTGCGAACCACCGGCGCCGTGGCCGAGCACGACGGTCGTGGCACCCTCGTCGCCGCTCACCTCGTAGTAGATCGACTCGCCGTCGGACTCGACCCGCCCGGGGGACCACCGCACACCCATGGGCCCAGGACCGCACATGGGGTCGGTTGACATAACGTGCATTATCGGCGGTCCAGGGGAGCGGGAGCACCGCCGCCAAACCCATTCTCGGTGCATGCGGGCGTGATTATCGACGGCGTATGCACCGAGAACGCTTCGCTGGGTCCGCACACAGCGTTTTGTGCGCGATCAATCGCCCTGTGCACGACTGTTCCGCGACAAAACCGCGCTGAGCGCACTCGTGATGTCAACGGCTCGCCGCGAACTTCTTCATCGCTAGCAG
>DASXZO010000138.1:0-26555 GCA_036501845.1 Acidimicrobiia bacterium
GCGACAGCGAAGACGCATTCACGGTGTTGCACGATGCGTTCCTGCCCGGCGGGGCGCTCGTGTGGGTGCCCGACGGCGTGGTGATCGAAGACCCGATCCTCGTGTTGCACTGGTGCGAGGGCGACGGCAACGCCAGCTTCCCGCACACGCTCGTGCACGCGGGCGAGCAGTCCGAGGTCACGATCGTGGAGCGCTTCGGTTCGCCGAGCACCCGACATCTCGTCGACGCCATTGCCGAGCTTTCATTGGGCGACGGCGCGTCGGTGCGTTACCTCTCGGTGCAGGAGCACGGTCCGCGCACGTGGCACATCGGGCTGCAGCGCGCGCATCTCGGCCGCGACGCCCGGTTGCGCACGGCGGCCGTTGCGCTCGGCGGCGACTACGCGCGGTTGCGTGCGGAGGCGCGGCTCGACGGCACCGGGAGCGAGAGCGAAATGGTGGCCGTGTACTTCGGCGATCACCACCAGATGCTCGACTTCCGCACGCTCCAAGACCACGCCGCGCCGCGAACGCGCAGCGAGTTGCTCTTCAAGGGAGCGGTCGAGGACACCGCGTCGTCGGTGTACTCGGGATTGATCCGCTTGCGTGAGGAAGCGCAGAAGGCCGAGGCGTACCAGACCAATCGCAACCTCGTGCTCAGCGAGGGTGCTCGCGCCGAATCGATCCCCAATCTCGAGATCCTTGCCAACGACGTGCAGTGCAGCCACGGCTCCACCGTCGGACCGATCGACGACGACCAGCTCTACTACCTCGCGAGCCGCGGCATTCCGCCCGACGCCGCCGAACGACTGATCGTGCTCGGCTTCTTCGACGACGTATTGTCGCGCCTGCCGAACCGCGCGCTCGTCGCGCCGCTGCGTCGCACTGTGGTCGACAAGCTCGACCACTCGCACCGACAGTCGGCCAGCTCATGACGGCAGGCACCGTTGTCGGTCGCACGGGCGACGTACCCGACGGTGAGGCGCGCCGCTTCGACGTCGACGCCGAGCGAGTGTGCGTGGTGCACATCGGCGACGAGTGGTTCGCGATCGGCGACACGTGCTCGCACGCCGAGTACTCGTTGAGCGAGGGCGACGTGTGGGCCGACGAGTGCGAGATCGAGTGCCCGAAGCACGGCGCGATGTTCTCGCTGCGCACCGGCGAGCCGCTCACGCTTCCCGCCACGCGGCCGGTGCCCACCTACTCGGTGCGCATCGACGGCGACAACGTCGTGGTCGCGGTGAAGGAAGGCGCGGAATCGTGAGCCCCTGGGGGCGCGAGGCCGGCGGCCGCAACAGACGTGCGCAGCACTTCTGTTTCGGAGAAGGTGAGCGGGGGTGGACATGAGCACGCTCCACATCGACGATCTGCACGCAACCGTCGCGGGGTTGGAGATCCTGCGGGGTGTGTCGCTGGAAGCCGCGTCGGGCGAGGTCCACGTGGTGATGGGGCCGAACGGCTGCGGCAAGAGCACGCTCGCGCACACGTTGATGGGCCGGTCCGACTACACGGTCACTGCCGGACGAGTCACGCTCGACGACGCCGACCTGCTCGCGCTGCCCACGTGGCAGCGCGCCCGCGCCGGGCTCTTCGTGGCCATGCAGTACCCGATCGAGGTGCCGGGTGTGCCGGTGGAGGAGCTGGTCGCGGCGTCGCAGCGCGCCGGGAGCGACCCGTCGAGTGTCGACGGTCTGCACGAGCGGCTCGCCACCGAGGCCACGCGGCTCGGCATCGACGACTCGTTCCTCGTGCGCGGCGTGAACGACGAGTTCTCCGGCGGCGAGCAGAAGCGCCTCGAGACACTGCAGCTCGCGTTGCTGCAGCCCAAGTTCGCGGTGCTCGACGAGATCGACTCGGGCCTCGACGTGGATGCGCTCGGCGACGTGGCCCGGCGGGTGCAGGCCATGACCGGTGAGGACGGCCTCGGCGTAATCGCCATCACGCACTACGCGCGGCTCCTGCGCGACCTGCGTCCCGACTACATCCACGTGATGATGGCCGGCCGCATCGTGGGCAGTGGCGGTCCCGAGTTGGCCGAACGGGTGGAAGCGGTCGGCTACGAAGGGCTCGCCCGCGAGCTCGGCGTGAGCGAGCTGACGGTCGAAAAGCCGGCGGAGCAGGATCCCTTCGCCGATCCCACCGTGGCGACGCCGGCCTTCATGGAGAAGATCCGCTCGGCGCAGTAGCCGTAATGTGCGGGCCCGATGGCGCGCACGGTCGCGAGTGGCGAGCGGGTCGCGATCGTCCGGCCCCGGATGAGCGACCGCAACGAGTTCCTCGCGGCTGTGTCGCGCAGCAGCTCCTTGCTCGAGCCGTGGGTGTACGCGCCGTCGACGCCCACCCAGTGGTCGGCCTACGTGCGTCGCATGCGCGCTCCCGATTCTCGGGCGTTCCACCTGCGCCGGCACGGCGACGGTGCGCTCGTGGGCGTGATCAACCTGAACACGATCATCCTCGGCGGGCTGCGCCAGGCGTTCGTGGGTTACTACGGGTTTCTGCCCTACGCCGGCAGCGGGTTCATGACCGAAGGCCTCGGTCTCGTGGTGGCCCAAGCGTTCGGAGAGATCGGCCTCCATCGCCTCGAGGCGAACATCCAACCTGGCAACGAACGATCGAAGGCGCTGGCTTCGCGCCTCGGATTCCAGTGCGAAGGTTTCTCGCCCCGCTATCTCCAAGTGGGTGGCGCCTGGCGCGACCACGAGCGCTGGGCCATCACCAGCGAGGAATGGCCGCCGGCATCAGCTTGATCATCCTGATCACCCTGATCATCCGATGACGCGCTCGGGGGCGAACACCCCACGTGGTTCGGGGCACACGGTGGTTACGGCGCGCGGTGTTCATGGCGTGCGGCGCGGCCGTGGTGCTCGCGGCCACAGCCACGGGCGCGTCGGCGCATCCGCTCGGCAACTTCACTGTGAATCGTTACTCGGGCGTGTACGTGGGGCCCGGTCGCGGCACCGTCGACTGGGTGCTCGACATGGCCGAGATCCCCACGTTCCAGCAGCGCTACACCGTCGACACGAATCACGACGGCCGCTACGAGAAGAGTGAGCTCGCGGCCGCGGCCCACCCGCGCTGCGCAACCGTGGGCAAGGGCATCGATGTCGCGCTCGACGGTCGTCGCATGCCGCTCGCGCTCGTGCGCTCTGTCGCGTCGGCGCCGATGGGTCAGGGTCTGCCGACGTTCCGACTCGAATGCCGCTTCACGTGGAAGGGTGGTCCGAGCGCGGGCCACGCATCGTTTCACGATGCCAACTATTCGGATCGCATCGGCTGGCACGAGATCGTGCTCGCCGGCGACCAGGCCACCGTGTCGCATTCGAATGTGGCGTCGCACACCATCAGCGACCGGCTCACGCACTACCCGATCAACCGGCTGCATTCGCCGCTCGACGTGCCGAGCGCGCACGCCGACTACCGGCCGGGTGGCGCGGCCGCCATCATCGATGCCAACGCCATCACCGCGCACTACAAGGGCCTCACCGACTGGTTCACCAGCAGCGTGCAGGCCCGCCGGTTGTCGCTCGGCTTGTCGCTGCTCGCGATCGCCGCGGCGCTGATCCTCGGCGCGTTCCATGCCGTCGCGCCGGGTCACGGCAAGACGGTGATGGCTGCGTATCTGGTGGGCGAGCGCGGCTCGTTGCGACACGGCCTCGCGCTCGGTGTGACGGTGGCGGTCACCCATACCGTCGGGGTGTTGGTGCTGGGGCTTGTGCTCACCGCCACGCAGACGTTCGCGCCCGAAAGCGTGTATCCGTGGCTCGGTGTGCTCAGCGGCGCCCTGTTCGCGGCGCTCGGGGTTTGGCTCCTCGTGCGCGCGCTCCGTCAACGTCATCGCATGCGGGCGATGGCCGACACCATCCCAGCGCCGGTGCACACGCACGATGCGCACGGACATGTTCATGGGGATCACAGTCACGATGATTCGCACCCGCATCCCCACGAACACGGTGGCGGGCATGCCCATTCACACGGCGGGTTCGGTCACACCCACGTGCATTACGACGAGAGCACGCCCGCGCTCGGCTTCCGCAGCCTCATGGCGATGGGTTTCGCCGGTGGCCTCGTGCCCACGCCGTCGGCCGTGGTGGTGCTGCTCGGTGCCACCGCGATCGGGCGAGCCTGGTTCGGTGCGATGCTCGTGATCTTCTACGGGGTCGGCCTGGCGACCACACTCGTCGCCGCCGGAATCGCGCTGGCGTGGGCGCGGCGACGGTTCTCGCTCGAGAACGCCAGCGCCCGCGCGTTGCGGATTGCTGCAGTGCTCCCGCTCCTCACCGGCATCGTCGTCACCGGCGGCGGCCTCATCCTGATCGCCCGCGCGGTCACCTCTGTCTGAGGCCCAGCGGCGTCAGTCGTCGATGCAGGCGGGCAGCGACTCCGAATAGGTGCCCGTGTCGGACTGCACCGTGATGTTCTGCACGTGCGACGCGTGCGCCACGACCGCATCGAACAACGCCAGACCCGGCACGCGCGGGTCGTGGGCAGGAGTGCCCTGCGCGACCACGCGCCCGCGGATCACGATTGCCACGTGCGTTGCGCCCGGCGACGCCCACACGCCGATGAGCGATCGGTCCTGCGCGTTCGGCTGGGTGCAGTCGTATCCAGGTTCGTTGGGCGGTCCGTAAATGGTGTCACCGAGACGACGGTCGCGGCCGAAGAACACTCCGTAGCCGATCTCGGTCGCGAGCGAGCCGGTGAAGTCGGAGTAGATCGGCGCTGTGCCGGTGGTCGACAGCGTCCGGTATCCGATCTGACGGATCGGCTGGCGTGCCTGCGCGAGAGCGACGAATGTCGGCGCGTCGAGGTACACGATCGAAGACAGGAACCCGCGTCGGTCGTGTGCCGACATGGACTGCGCGTGGAACGTGATGCGCGCGGAGCTGTGTGCGGGCTCGGGAACGCGAGGCAATGCCCAGTCGATATGGCCCAACGTGCCGCTCGCCGGACGCGCGACGAACACGACTCTCCCGTAGGACGCGGTATCGAACGTCAGCCAATACTCGTGCGCGTTGTTGCCTGCACCGCTCGGGTTACTGACGCCCGGATACCAGTTGAGCGCGGGGATCCCGGTTGCTGTGGTGGATGCCGTCGCCGAGGCCGCGCCCACCGGCAACAACGCGGTGAGCGAGACCACCGCGACCACGATCCACAACACGCGTCGACCCGACATGAGCTGCCCTCCACTCCGCTCGGTATCCACCATGGTCGCCCACGAGGTGCAGGCGTGTAAAGGGGTCAGTCGCCGGTGCTGCCGTCGATCGCCTGGCGCAGGAGATCGGCGTGCCCGCAGTGGCGTGCGTACTCCTCGATCATGTGCACGATCGCGCGCCGCAACGACGCCTTGTCGGGGTCGGTCTCGAGGCGACCGCCGTCATCGAGCGACGCGGGCTTGATATTGGCGTCGGCAGCACGGATCTCGCTCCAATAGGCGTCGAGCGCACCGGCGGCGGTGGCGTCGGCCGGCACGCGCCACTCCTCGTCGTCGTCGAACAGCGGCGGCACGTCTTCGTCGACGAACCACCGGCGAAACCACCAGCGTTCGACATCGGTCATGTGGCGGATCAGGCCGAGGAGTGTGAGATCACTCGGTGGGCAGGCTGCGCGCCGAGCGTCGTGGTCGCTGAGGCCGTCGGCCTTACGCGCGAGCACAGCGCGGTGGTAGTCGAGGTAGCCGTAGAGCACGGTTCGCTCGTCACCACCCGTGGCCTTCTGCGCGGGCAATGGCGTGGTCGGTTCGCTCATGCGCACAGTCTGGCGCGAGCGGCGTTCAGTGTGTGGTGGTGGTGACCGGATGCGTCGTCGGCGTGGTGGTCGACACGTGTGGCGCGGCCGTGGTGGTGGACACGTGTGGCGCCGCCGTCGTGCGCACTGCAGTGGTGGTGGTCGTTGCCGGCGCGCGTGTGGGTGGCGTGGTGCCCGGCGGCGGACCCGCGGGCGTGCCGACCACGTCGACCTCTTCGCCCCTGTTCACGAGTGTGTAGAAGTAGTTCGCGATGAACATCGGGATGCGCGTGCAGCCGTGCGATGCCGGGTACGGCGGCACCTCGGGATAGCCATGCACCGCGATGCCGCCGTTGAAGTAATAGGGATTCCAGAGCTCGCCGAGCTTGCTCTTCTTCCAGCCCTTCACGAAGCTCGTGAAGTGGAATGTGCCCGCCGGAGTCACCGCGTACTGGCAGCCGTCGTCACCGCCGCAGAAGTAGTAGCCACCACCCGTTGACACAGTGGTGATGAGGCGGATCTGGTAGTTCTGCCACACGACGAGCACTTGCTTGTTCAGGTCGATCTCGACGCGATCGGCAGGACCGTTCGGCACGAGCGGCTGCGGGTACTTGAAGTGCTCGAGCACGAAGCTCGTCTGCGCGTCGATCCGGCCCGTGCGCGGCAGGCCCCACAACTTCTGCACGGCCTGCACCGCGTACACGGTGGATCCGTCGTAGCGGCCGTCGATCGGACCCGGATCGAAGTGGAGGTTGGCGAGTCGCTGCTCGTACGCCATCACGGTGGGGCCGGAGCTGCCGCTGCCGATACCACTTGCTCCCACGTCGGGCAGCGCTTGCGGCGACGGGTTCTTCATCGTCGGACGCGTCGTGGTGGTGGTGGGCGCGGCGGTGGTCGAGGTCGGACGCACCGTGGTGCTCGGTGCCAGCGTCGTCGACGGCAGCGTTCCCGACGTGTTGGCTGTGGCCGTGGGATTGTCGAAACCCCACACGTAGCCGTAGCCGATGAGGCTCGCGATTGCGACGGCTGCAGCGCAGCCGGCCACGATGCCGACGCGCAGGCTGATCTTGCGCACGAGGACCTTCGACTGGTTTCGGGGAACGTTCGTTACGGGCGCAACACGGTGGGCAGTGGCGCCGTGAGGCGTGGAGGCTAATGACGCCGGGAGCCGTTTCCTGGGACCGAGGCTCGCCGGGAACGGAACATTGACGCACCGCGGGTTCAGATGGTTCCCAGATCCGGGTTCGCCCGGTTCGGAACCGGCTCGGTTCTGGATGACCGCGACCCGCGGAAATACCCGGCGTTCGTTCTGATCCGCTGCCTACTGCGCATCCGAACACATGGCATTCGGAGGCGTTGGTGCGTAATTCGACGCACCATTTGGGGAGGACTGGGGTGCGCACACCACTTGGGGCGCGGCGTGGCCGCGCGGTCACTGTCGCGGCGCTCGCCGCTGCCGGGCTCGTCGGGCTGGGCATCGGTGTGGGGCCGCACGTCTTCGGCTCGAGCGCGAGCGGTGCGCGTGAGTTCGACACGCAGCACTCGGCGCAACACATCACGCTGCCGAGCAAAGGCAACGACCTCTCGGCCGCGGCGGTGGCCAAGCGGTTCGAGAACACCTACAAGCCGATCGCGCCGGCCGCGCCGGATCCGCGCACCGCAGTGCGGCGCTTCATCGACGGCGAGATCGAGCGCAACGACCGCTTGTCGTATGGGCAGCTCAGCGTGGCCGACCGCGTCGCGTACCCGAGCGTGTCCGACTGGACCTTGCACGAGGCCCAGAGCGCGCAGCTGACCGGCGCGACGATCTTGGCGCTGTCGCAGCACGGCAACGCAGCCGCCGTGCGCGTCGCGCTGCAGCAGAAGCCATCGCTCGACGAGATCCAAGGTCTGGTCACCAGCCGCGCCAACGCGGTGTTCCAAGTCGTGCGCGAGGACGGCGGCTGGCGCGTGCTGCTCGCGAGCAGCACGATCGCCAGCGAGTACCCGAGTGCATCGGCCGCGAGCGTGGCCGCGCTCACTTGGGTTCGCGATCGTCAGCACTGCGCGAGCAGAACTGCAGTGCAGTGGCGATCCGATCTGTACGGCGACGGCGCCGACTTCACCGCGTCGAAGCTGTGCAACGCGTCGGGCACTCCCAGTCTCGGATCGCCGCGCGCCCTCGACGACAGTGACCAGTCGGCGCCGCTGCTCGCGGCGTTCGGACCTGACGTCGAGCTCTGGGCGCGCGTCGTGCCGTTGCGCGCACCGGTGCAGGCAGACCTCGTTCTCGCGCCCGTGGGCGAGCGATGGCTCGTCGTCGGGTTGCTCAGCTCGTCGCCGACGGGTGGCCAGGGATGACCACCGCAGGCGGCTGGGGAGTGCGGCCGACACGCCGGCGGCCGCACACCTCTCCGGCGTGCCCTCACCACCGGCAAGTACCCATGGAGGCACATTGATGCAACGCCCCAAACCGGCATCGCGCACCCGCGCGGTTGGTCGGCGCGGCGTGAAGGTATTGGGTGTGGCTGGACTCGCAACCGCGATGGCCGTCTCGAGCTTCTCGCTCAGCGGCGCATCGTCTCACCGCGAGGCACCACTGATTTCCCAGGACCCGGTCGCCGACAACACGGACACCTATGCGTTCGTCGCGCCTGACGCGCCGAGCGCGGTGACGATGGTGGCCAACTGGATTCCGTTGGAAGCACCCAACGGCGGACCGAACTTCTACCGGTTCGGTGACGACGTGCTGTACACGGTCGAGGTCGACAACAACGGCGATGCCGTTCCCGACGTCGAATACCAGTTCCGGTTCCACACCGTGGTGAAGAACCCGAACACGTACCTGTACAACACCGGTCCGGTCACGTCACTTTCGGACAAGACCCTCAACATCCACCAGTACTACAGCGTCACCGAGGTGAAGAACGGCAAGAGCACCACGCTCGCGTCGAACCTCGAGGTCGCACCACCCAACATCGGACCTCGGTCCACTCCGAACTACGCGAAGCTTGCGAAACAGGCGACGTACACGTTGCCCGGCGGCATCAAGGTGTTCGCCGGTCCTCGTGACGACCCGTTCTTCGTAGACCTCGGGTCGATCTTCGACCTCGGCGGCCTGCGCCCGCTCAACAAGGATCACGTCATCCCGCTGCCGACGGCGGCAGGCAAGGACGGCCTCAAGGGCAAGAACGTGCACAGCATCGTGATCCAGGTCCCGAAGAAGGACATCGTCACCAAGAGCGACCCGGTCGTCGGAGTGTGGTCCGACACGTACCGGCGCCGTACACGCGTCCTCTCGAACAACGGCACGAGCGCGAGCTCGGGTCCGTGGGTGCAGGTGTCGCGTCTTGGCATGCCCCTGGTGAACGAAGTGGTGATCCCGGTCGGCAAGAAGGACCTGTTCAACGCGTCCGATCCCGTCAACGACTCGCAGTTCGGGTCGTACGTGGAGAACCCGGAGCTCGCTGGACTCATCCCGGTGCTCTATCCGGGGGTGAAGGTTCCGCCGAACCCGAGGATGTCGGACATCGTGCCGATCTTCCTCACCGGTATCCCGGGCCTCAACATGCCGAAGCATGTGAAGCCCGCGGAGATGATCCGGCTGAACACGTCGATCAAACCCACGCCGTGGAACAAGCAGAACCGGCTCGGCCTGCTCGCAGGCCAGCAGGACGGCTTCCCCAACGGTCGCCGGTTGGTTGACGACGTCACCGACATCGAGCTCCGCGCGCTGGCCGGCGGCACGCCGTTCACGCCGAGCTTCAACCACTTCCCGAACAACGCGCTCACTGACGGCGTCGACAAGAACGACGTGCCCTTCCTCACGTCGTTCCCGTACGTGGCGTCGCCGCACGACGGCTACTCGGCGTCGTAAGCCGCGCTGGTCACAGGAGGCACGAACGATGGGACGCACGACATCCGTTGCCGCGTACCTCACTGTCATTGGCATCGTCGCCGGCCGTCTGCTGACGGCCGGCGGCGGTGCCGCCACCACAGCGCCGCGCGCCGCGCCAGAGGTGACGGTGGCGCCTGCGGGGAGCGACAACCTCGCGCAGCTCGAGGCGACACTCACCAAGAACCCGAACGATCTCACGACGCTGCAGACGCTCGCGGTCGACTACGTGCGCCGTGCCGCGTACGGCGACCCCTCCTACTACGACCTCGCGCGCCGGGCGCTGGCGCGTGCATTCAAGGTCTCGCCCGGTAACGACGTCACGTTCGTGGCCAAGGGCGTGCTCGAACTCAGCCTCCACCAGTTCGGCGAGGCCCTCGCCATCGGCCAGCGCGTGCACCGCGACAACCCGAATCTCGACGACGACTACGCGGTGCTCGTCGACGCGTCGGTGGAGCTCGGCCACTACCGCGACGCGCAGCGCTACATCCAAGAACTCGTCGACCGTCATCCGGGACTGCCCGCGTACGCGCGCGTGTCGTATTTCCGCGAACTGCATGGCGACGACAACGGCGCGGTGTCGGCGATGCAACTGGCGATCGCGGCCGGTGCCGGCGTGCCATCTGACGTCGGCTCGGTCACCGAACTTCTCGGCGACGTGCAATTCGCGCGCGGTGATCTGCGCGATGCCGGGAGTGACTACACCCAGGCGCTGCGTCTGATCCCGAACCTGCCGCTCGCCGAACTCGGTCTGGCCAAGGTCGAAGCCGCGCAGGGCAAGGTGCTCGCCGCGGTCGACCGGCTCACGAAACTCACCAACGTGTATCCGTTGCCGCAGGCCGTCGGCGTGCTGGGCGATCTGCAGATGCGCCTTGGCCGCACCGCCGATGCGCAGCAGTCGTACGCGCTCGTGGGTGCGATCGCGTCGCTCCAGCATCGCTCGGGTCAGGTGACCGACCTCGAGATGGCCCAGTTTCAGCTCGATCACGGCCAGATCGCGCTCGGCACCAGCACCGCCGACGCCGCCTACAAGGCTCGGCCCGACAACGTGTACGTGGACGACGTGATGGCGTGGGCCCGGTACCGCCACGGTGATTTCCGGGGCGCCCAGCACTACGAGATCCAGGCGCTACGGATCGACGGCTCCGACGCGATGCTGCACTACCACGAGGCCACGATCGAGGCGGCGCTCGGAGACCGCACCGCCGCAACCGCGCAGCTGCGTTTCGCCCTGCACGAGAACCCGTGGTTCAGCTTCGCGATCCGCAATCAGATCGCGCACCTCGCCGAGTCGCTTGGCGTGCCGTTCGCAGCCTGGTGACCGCGGCCGATCAGTTGTGATCGCTCAGGCGGTGGGCTGTGCCTCTTGCTCGAGAAGCTCGCGAAGCTCGCTGTCGTCGAGCACCGCGATACGCAAGTCGAGCAGGAAGTCGACAACCTCATGCCCCGCGACGAGATCACGTGACGCGAAGCGCTGAAGTGCTTCATCAATCGTCGTGACAACACCCGCCTGGTTCATTCGTGCCTCCTGCCAGTCCTGCGTACCCAAACGCTAGCCCTTCGATACACATCAACGCCGTCAGTTCCTGGCTGATTCCGTTGCGCCCATGTGAATTGTGCACCCCGTCGAAGACCCTTGCATGCCACCCTGAGAAGGTGCTACCGGCGTGGCGAGGTGCTATTGGCCAGCTTCGTCGAGGGCCTGCTGCAGCGTGTTCCACGCGAGCGTGGCGCACTTGATGCGCACAGGGAACTTCACCACGCCCTGTAGCGCTTCGAGATCGCCGAGCCGCACGCCGTCGAGATCGGCGGCGAGATCGCTGCCGTCGCTCTCGCCTTCGAGCTTGCTCTCGTGGATCGACATCAGCGCCTTGAACGCGCGGATCAGCGCGCGCGCCTCGTCGACCGTCTTGCCCTTCACCGCCGCGCTCATCATCGACGTGGACGCTTGGCTGATCGAACAGCCCTGGCCGTTGATCTTGATGTCGGTCACCGTGTCGGTGGCGGGGTCGACGATGAGATACACGGTGACCTCGTCGCCGCACAGCGGATTGAAGCCCTCGACCTTGTGCGCGGGCGGCACGTCGAGCTCACCGCGGTTACGCGGCGAGCGGTAGTGATCGAGGATGATCTCCCGGTAGAGGTCTTCCAGTCCGGCCATGGCGCGCGTGATCCTACGTCTGTGGGTCAGTTAGGGAGCGAAGAACTGCTGCGTCTTGCCGAGCGCCACCACCAGCGCGTCGACGTCGGTCTCGTCGTTGTACACGTAGAAGCTCGCGCGTGTGGTTGCCGGTACGCCGAGGATGCGCATCAAGGGCTTGGCGCAATGGTGGCCGGCGCGCACGCACACCGCGTCCTCGTCGAGCACCTGGCTCACGTCGTGCGCGTGGATACCGTCGAGCAGGAACGACACCGCGCCGCCTCGCACCGACGTGTCGCGTGGACCGTAGATGGTGATCGAGTCACCGAACGCGTTCGACAGCTCGTCGAGCGCGTAACGCGTGACGCGCATCTCGTGGTCGCGCACCGCGTCCATTCCGAGGCATTCGAGGTACTCGACCGCTGCACCGAAGCCGATCGCCTCGACGATCGCGGGCGTTCCCGCTTCGAACTTCCACGGGATCTCGTTCGTGGTGAAGCCGTCGAGGCGTACCTCGCGGATCATCTCGCCGCCACCCATGAACGGCGGCATCGCCTCGAGCAGTTCGGCGCGCGCCCACAGCGCACCGATGCCGGACGGTCCGCACATCTTGTGGGCCGAGAAGGCCACGAAGTCGGCGTCCCATTCGTGTACGTCGGTGGCCACATGGGGCACGTACTGGCAGGCGTCGACCACCACGAGCGCGTCGTGTGCATGGGCAGCGGTGGTGAGCCGAGTGACGTCGTTGATGGTGCCCAGCACGTTCGACATCGCGCCCACGCCGAGCAGCCGCGCGCCGTCGAGCAGGCGGTCGAGGTCGGTGAGGTCGAGCTGGTAGTCGTCGGTGAGCGGGATCCAACGCAGCTCGATGTCGCGCTCGGCCGCGAGGATGTGCCACGGCACGACGTTGGCGTGGTGCTCCATGTGCGTGAGCACCACGGCGTCGCCGGCTCTGAGGTTGGCTCGGGCCCACGAGTAGGCGACGAGGTTGATGGCCTCGGTGGCGTTACGCGTGAACACAACCTCGCGCGCGTCGCGGGCGCCGATGAAGCGGGCGACGTTGGCGCGGGCGCGCTCGAACTCGGCCGTGGTTGCCTCGGCCATGCGGTACACACCGCGGTGCACGTTGGCGTATTGGCTGCGGTACGCCTTCTCCATCGCGTCGAGCACGTACGTGGGCTTCTGCGCCGACGACGCGCTGTCGAGATACACGAGGGGCTTGCCGTCCTGCGTGGCCGAGAGCAACGGGAAGTCAGCCTTCACGCTCGCGATGTCGAGCGGATCGCGCCCCCAGGGGCTCATGCCGGCACCACGCGGAACGCGTCGAAGCCCTCGGCCTCCACCTGCTGCGCCACTTCGGGCCCACCCGAAGTGACGATCCGGCCGTCGACGAGCACGTACACCAGGTCGGGCGGGAGGTGGTCGAGGATCCGCTGGTAGTGCGTGATCACCAGGAAGCCGAGCTGCGGCCGTTCGGCGCGCACTTCGGCGATGCCGGCCGCCACCGCGCGCAGCGCGTCGACGTCGAGGCCACTGTCGGTCTCGTCGAGCACCGCCACGTCGGGCTGGAGCAGCGCCATCTGCAGGATCTCGTTGCGCTTGCGCTCGCCGCCCGAGAAGCCCTCGTTCAGGTAGCGGTCGATGAAGCGGCTGTCCATCCCGAGCCGCTTGGTCCAGTCGAGGACCTTCAGGCGCACTTCGAGCACCGAGTAATCGTCGATGCCGAGGCGGGTGGCCATCGACTGACGCATGAAGTTGAGCACCGACACGCCCGGGATCGCTTCGGGGTGCTGGAAGCCGAGGAACAGTCCGCGGGCAGCCCGGTCGGCGGGGGAGAGCTCGGTGATGTCGGCGCCGTTGAGCAGGATCTGGCCGGCCGTGATCTCGTAGGCGGGGTTGCCGAGCAGCACGTTGGCGAGCGTCGACTTGCCCGAGCCGTTCGGCCCCATCAGGGCGTGCACCTGGCCCTCGGGCACGCTCAGGCTCACGCCCCGCAGGATCTCGTGGCCTTCGACGCCCGCATGCAGGTCCCGAATCTCGAGGCTGGGGATCTCGACGGCGGGGACAGGGCTGGTCACGCCGCCCATTGTATTTGCCCTACGCGCGTAGTGGAAATCTGACGCAGTCCGGCCCGTGGTCCCAGAAACAGTCGACAAGTCGCCGATCTATGGGACCACTGGGGTGGAGAGGGAGAGGGCGAAGTCGCCGTTGTGGTCGGTCCACCACTGGGTGAGTTGGAGGCCGGCCGTCGCCAGCTCGTGCTCCACCCGCTCGCGGCGGAACTTGGCGCTGATCTCGGTGCGGATCTCCTCGCCGGCCGCGAAGGCCACCACGGTGTCGAGCGCCGCGATCTCCACTTTCAGGTCGCCGCGGGCCCGCAGCCGCATCTCGATCCATTCGGATTCGGCGTTCCAGAGCGCCAGATGCTCGAAGTCGTTCGTGTCGAACGTGGCGCCGAGCTCGCGGTTGAGCACGAGCAGCACGTTGCGGTTGAACGCCGCGGTCACGCCCTGCGCGTCGTCGTACGCCTTCACGAGCCGTTCGACCGGCTTCACCAGGTCGGTACCGAGCAGCAGGGTGTCACCCGGCTCGAGGCCCCTGGCGATCGTGGCCAGGAACTCGGCCCGCTGGTGCGGCGCGAGGTTCCCGATCGTGCCGCCGAGGAACGCGACGAGACGGCGGCCGCCGGTGGGCAAGAGCGGCAGGTGACGTTCGAAGTCGCCGACGACCGCGTGCACGTCGACACCCGGATACTCGGACTCGATCGCCTCGGCCGCGTCGCGCAAGGTCTGCTCGCTCACGTCGAACGGTACGAAGCGGTCGAGCGTGCCGTGCGCGTGCAGCGCGTCGAGCAGGAGGCGCGTCTTCTCCGACGTTCCCGAACCGAGCTCCACGAGCGTGGTCGCGTTCGACCGCTGCGCGATCTCCAAGGCGCGCGCCTCGAGAATCGCCCGTTCGCTACGCGTGGGGTAGTACTCGGGCAAGCGCGTGATCGCGTCGAATAGCTGCGATCCGCGATCGTCGTAGAACCACTTCGGCGAAAGCTGCTTCGGATCGGCGCCGAGGCCCGCGCTCGCTTCGTTGCGCAACGCCGACGTCAACTCGTCGGCACCGAGGTGCACGTCGATCTTGAACACGATGGCTCAGCTGTTGGTGTGGAAGTCGAGATCGCGTGCAAGGCGCACGCCGGCGAACATCCAACGTTGGTGCGGGTAGAAGAAGTTCCGGTACGTGGGGCGCACGTGATCGCGAGGCGTGACGCACGCGCCACCGCGCAGCACGATCTGGTTGCTCATGAACTTGCCGTTGTACTCACCGATCGCGCCTTCTGCGGCGCGGAACCGCGGATACGGCAGGTAGGCCGAGCCGGTCCACTCCCAGACGTCGCCGAAACACTGCCGCATCTCCACGCCGCGACTGTTCGGTGCCGGGGCCGCGGTCGGATGCAGTGGCGCGGTGGCAAGCGACTCGCCGTCGAGCAGGTTGCCGGCGGTGGGTTGGAGCACCGCGATCGTCTCCCACTCCTGTTCGGTGGGAAGCCGGTACCCGGTCCAGTGGGCGTAGGCGTCGGCCTCGTAGTGGCTCACGTGCACCACCGGCTCGTCGTCGGCCACGGCGCGGCGCCCGTCGAGCGAGAGCATCGTGAAGCCGTCGCTCGTGCCGTCGCGCTCCCAGTAGAGCGGCGCCTCCCAGCCGTCGCGCCGCGCGGTGTGCCACCCGTCGGACAGCCACAGCTCGGGACGTTGGTAGCCCCCGTCGGCGATGAACGCCTTCCACTCACCGCACGTGACGAGACGGTCGGCCACTGCGAATGGCGGCAACAGCGCGATGTGCGCCGGGCCCTCGTTGTCGAACGCAAAACTTCCACCGGCGTGGCCGATCTCGACCATCCCGCCGCCATGCTCGACCCAGCGCGCTCCACCCCCGCTCGCCTCCTCGGTGCCTCGCGGGCGAGGTTCGCGGCTCGCGCTCGTCGGGCTGGCGCCCCCAGGGGCACTCGATGAGCGGCGGTAGGCGGGGTCGTAGACGTTGCGAGAGAAGGCGTGCTTCACGTCCATGAGCAGCAGTTCTTGGTGCTGTTGCTCATGGTGCAGGCCGAGCACGATGCGGTCCTCGATCGTGCGCCCGAGCGAATCGCCGCGCTCGGCGATGAGCGACTCCATCGCGTCGTCGACCGCTCGCCGGTAGGCACCGACCTGGGGCGACGAGGGCCGCGTGAGCATGCCGCGCTCGGGTCGGGCGTGCCGTTCGCCGATCGCTTCGTAGTACGAGTTGAACAAGTACGAGTACTTCGGATCGTGCGCCTGGTAGCCGTTCACGAACGGTGCCAGCACGAACGTCTCGAAGAACCACGTGGTGTGGGCCCGGTGCCATTTCGACGGGCTCGCGTCGGGCATCGACTGCGCGCACTGGTCCTCGTCGGACAGCGGCGCGGCGAGCGCCTCGGTGGCGGCGCGCACGCGACGGTAATGGTCGAGCAGTGACTCGCGATCGACGCGGGGAGCAGTAATCACCATCCGCGATCTTCCCATTCCTGGAGATGCGGTCGCTCGTATCTACGGTCGCGCCCGTACAACTCACCAGCCACGTTCCACCCACTCGTCGAGGTGCGGTCGCTCGGTGCCAATCGTGGTGTCGAGGCCGTGGCCGGGCAGCACGAGCAGATCGGCTGGCAGCGTGAAGAGGCGGTGATCGATCGAGTCGATGATCTCGGTGAAGCTCGCGCGCGCATGACCGTTCGTGTTGCCCGGTCCTCCCGGGAAGAGCGTGTCACCAGTGAACAACAATGGATGGCCCTCGAGCAGGAACGACACCGACCCCGGCGTATGGCCGGGGTTGTGAATCGTGCGCAACCGCAGATCACCCACCGCGTATTCCGTGTCGTCCTCGATGATGAAGTCGTAGCTCGGCAGCATGTCGGCGTCGTCGGCGTAGATGCCCACGTCGATGCCGGCGTCACGCGCCGCGGTGACCGCCTGGATGTGGTCGAAGTGGCCGTGCGTGGTGAGCACGCGATTCACGCCGAGGCTTCGGCACAGCGGTATGAGCAACTCGTGCTCGTTCGCGGCATCGATCAGCACGGCCTCGCCCGTACCCTTGCAGCGCACGACGTAGGCATTGTTCTCGTAAGGCCCCACTACGATCTTGTCCACCCGCACCGTGCTGGTGTCGTAGTGCGCCGGCCGGGACGCGACCATCCCCTCACGCTACCGAAGAACGCTGATCCCGTATCAGCGGCCAGGTAACGTGCCCGATATGAGCGTGTCGGACCCGGTCAACCCGTTGGATCGGCGCGGGGCAGGCGAGAATCAGTACGACATCTCGGTCATCTTGCCCTGCTACAACGAGCGCGACCACGTGGTCGCCGAGATCGACCGCATCCGGGCGGCGCTCGATGCATCCGACTACACGTACGAGATCATCGCCGTCGACGACTGCTCCACCGACGGCAGCAACGAAGTGCTGCGTCAGGTGCCCGGCATCCGCCTGATCACGTTGCCCCGCAATGGCGGTTCGGGCACGGCCCGCCGTATCGGCTCCCGTGCCGCGCGCGGCGAGGTGATCGTGTGGACCGACGCCGACATGACCTATCCGAACGAGCAGATCCCCCAGCTCGTGAAGGAGCTGCGCGGTTACGACCAGATCGTCGGAGCCCGCACCTCCGAGCAGGGCACCATCAAGGCGTTGCGCGTGCCCGCCAAGTGGAGCATCCGCAAGCTCGCCTGCTATCTCGCGCAGACCGACATCCCCGACCTCAACTCGGGCCTGCGCGCCTTCCGCCGCGACGTCGCCGACCAGTACCTGCACCTGCTGCCCGCTGGGTTCTCGTGCGTCACCACGATGACGATGACGTTCTTGAACAACGGCTACTCGGTGAAGTACGTCGACATCCCCTATGCCAAGCGGGCCGGGAAGTCGAAATTCCACCCCATCAAGGACACGCGCCGCTACATGCTCCAGGTCGTGCGTATGGTGCTCTCGTACGAGCCGCTGCGCGTGTTCATGCCGCTCGGTCTCGCGCTCGGCACCATCGGCATGGTGAAGCTCGTCTACGACATCATCTTCAGCGACGTGAAGGTGGCCGGGAACACCCTGCTGATCCTGTTCGCGGCATTCCAGGTGATCGCGATCGGGCTCCTCGCCGACTTGATGGTGCGGCTGTCGAAACCGTCGCGTGAGGTGGCGTCGGCCTCGTCGCTCGACTACGAGCGCTGACCGAGACAGCGCAACCGGAGCACGGCGCGGTCTCCGCGCCGCTCGAAGCATCGGAGTCGTCGGCACCGCCATCACGCTCGCTCGCTCGGGTGGCGTGCGCGGCCGCGCTGCTGACGATCATTTTCGGCATCGGGCTGCCGCTCGTGGGACACGGAGTGTTCCTCGGCGTGGGGATGTTGCACGACGCCGCGCCGTGGAGCGCGCAGGCGAACGGGTCGCATCCCACGACGGTGTTCTCGGACACGGTCGACTTCTACGCGCCTCAGCAAGACCTGCTCGCCGAGGGCGCGCGACACCTCGAGTTGCCGTTGTGGAACCCGTACGTGTCCGGGGGTGTGCCGCTCGGCGCGATTCCTGACACCGGCGCGCTGTCGCCGTTTGCGGCGGTGCGGGCGCTGTTGCCCAACCGGCTCGCGCCAGCGTGGTCGGCGTTGCTGTCGCTCGTCGGCGCGCTCGGCTTCACGTACCTCTTCTTGCGCCGGCTCGGACTCCGCGCGGCTGCGGCGTGGCTCGGCGGCGCGATCTACGCCACGAGCGGCTTCATCGTGTCGTGGACGAATTGGCCGCACGCGCGCATCGCGGCGTTGTTCCCCGCGTTGTTCTGGGCCGTCGACCGCGTCATCGCCCCGCCTGCGCGACGGGCGTCGTGTGACTTCGATAATCGGAGTCACACGACGCCCGTGACGGCTGCGCTGCCGATCGCCGTGGTGATTGCGGCGATGTGGTTCGAAGGTTTCCCTTCGGTCGCCGGTTACTGCCTCTACGGCATCGGGGCGTACGTGCTGTACGACCTCGTGCGTGCCCACGGTCGTGCGTGGCGATCGGCATTGGTGGCTGCCGGCGGCGTGGCGCTCGGTACCGCGGTGGCCGCGGTGCAGCTCGTGCCGTTCGCGCTGCGCCTCAACGATCTCGACATCTCGTATCGCGACCAGAGCACGAATGCACATCTGCCGTTTGCTGCGCTCGCATCGTCGGTGATGCCGTTCGCGTTCGGCAACCCGGCGGCGGGGAACTACTACGGACCGAAGAACCTGGTGGAGGCGCAGTCGTTCCTCGGTGGTGCCGCGCTGGTGCTGGTGCTGGTGGCGCTCGTGGCGCGCCCGCCGGCGGGGCTGCGGCGCGGCACGCGCGCGTTCTGGATCGGGGTGAGCGCGGTGTGCGTGGCGCTCGTATACGGCGGCGGGCTGCCGCTCGCGCTGGCGGTGCACCTTCCCGTGTTCTCGAACAACTTCGTCGGCCGGTTGCGATCGTTACTGCTGTTTGCTCTGGCGGTGCTCGCGGCGATCGGATTCGAGCGCGTGCTCGAAGGCGCGCAAGCCAGGGTCGAAGCCGGCGCGCGCGCTCGATGGCGTCGCGGCGCCGGGGTGGCTGTGGCGATCGCGATCGGCGTCGTGGTGCTGTGGGCGCTCGTACACGCGGCGCGAGCCGCGCGCCGCGCGCCGTCGTCGCAGTGGTCGTACTTCGTGCGCCACGGCGTCGTTCCGGGCCTGGCGATCGCCGCGACCGCGATCATCGTCGTGCTCGCACTGCGCGCGCCGACGGCTCGGTACGGGCAGCGTCTCGCCTTCTTGGTGCCGTGCATCGTTGCGGTCGAAGCGCTTGCGTTCGTGGTGCCGTGGTGGCCGCGAACTGCGTCGGCCGACTACTACCCGGCCACGCCCACCACGCAGTTCCTCGCCGCGAATCTTCACGGCAACCGCTACGCGGCTGACAACGACACGCTGTTCCCGAGCGCCAACTCTGCGTACAAGCTCCGTGCGGTGAGCGGGCACGCGTTCAAGGAGCCCGCGTGGCGCGACCTCGTGGAGTCGATCGACCCGACTCAACCGCAGGGCAGCACCGTGCTCACGATCAGCGACGCCGACAAGACGGCCACGTCACCGATCCTCGATCGGCTCGCGGCGCGCTACTTCGTGGCCCAGCCCGGCGTGCCGGTGTACGGCGCGCGCACACCGCCGCCCGCGTCGACCTCCACGTTCGCGCTCACGAACGGCGAGGCAACCACGTTCACCGACCGAGGCCCGCTACGCGCCGTCGTCGTGCACGCGCCATCGGGCTTTGCGCGCGGTGCCGGCCCGGCGTACCTCGACGCAACCGTGCGCGACGTGGCGGGGAACGTCGTCGCCCAAGGCCGGCGACCTCTCCTCGAACTTCCGCCCATCGATATCGACGTTGCGGTGCCCGGTGACGCGCTCGGCTCGGGCGCGCACACGGTGACCCTGCGGCTCGATGCGCCGGGCCGCACGCTCACGCTCTCAGGTACGCGCGCCGCGCCGGCGCGCGGGACGGTGCGGCCACCGGCGGTCGACGACGGTCTGCGCGTCCGCTTCGCCGACGACACGGTCGTCTACGAGCGCACGAATGCGCTCGGCCGCGTGCATTGGGCGAGCCACACGATCATCGAGCCCAGCGCCGCCGAGCGACTCAGCAGCCTGCACAAGGGCTACGACGCTGATGCGGTGCTGCTCGACGGGCCGAGCCCAGCGGCATCGGGCCACCCGGCACGCGTCTCGGTGCAGAGCGACGACGGTGATTCGATGCGCGTGGCGGTCGACGCGCAGGGTGCCGGCTATCTCGTGGTTGCCGACGCGATCCAGCAAGGTTGGAAAGCCTCGGTCGACGGCCGGCCCGCGGCGTTGCGGCCAGCCGACGGCGCGGTCGTGGCCGTTGCCGTCGGCCCCGGCGATCACGTGGTGCACCTCTGGTACGACCCCAGCGGACGGAAACCCGCGCTGGTGCTGTCGGGTGTGGCGTTCCTCGTGTGCCTCGCGCTGGCTGCGATGATGGTGGTGCGCCGCCGCCGCCCACCCACGGTGCAGGAGACGACATGAGCGAATTGACCGACGTTCCGATCGGCAACCACTACGACAAGTACGCGTCGAAGAACCCGCTCGCGCGGCGCATGATGGATGGGTTCATGCGCGCGCTCGACAGTGCACTCCCGGCCGATGCGCCGGTGACGGTGTTCGAACTCGGGATGGGCGAGGGCGAGATCGCCGACCGCATCCGCAACCGTTACGGCTCGGTCGAGTTCACCGGGCTCGACCTGCCCGACGCGGGCCTCGCTCGCGATTGGCGCGAGCGCAAGCTCGTGGGTGTGTTCGGTGATGCCGGTTCATTGCCAATACGCGATCACTCCGTCGATCTGGTGCTCGCGATCGAGGTGCTCGAGCACCTGCCCGACCCGGCGCGGGCACTGCGCGAGCTCGCGCGCGTCGCGCGCCGCGACGTGGTGGTGAGCGTGCCCAACGAACCCACCTGGCGCGCGCTCAACTTGGCGCGCGGCTCCTATATCGGCGATTGGGGTAACACGCCTGGGCACATCCAACACTGGAGCGCCAAGCGCTTCTCCGCACTCGTCGGTGAACACTTCGACGTGGTGACGGTGCGCAAGCCGTTGCCATGGACCGTGATCACTGCACGCGCACGCGTGCCAGTGAAGGTCTGAAGCCTTCACCGAAATCCCCACCACTTCCCGCGCCAACAACAGCGTACCGCGAGGTAGGGGGATTGCCGCAAGGACCTTCTTTGTGCTGTCAATGCACACCTCGAACGAGAGGTGTGTGCATTGACAGATCACGCGGTGGTTGTTGCCGGCGGAGGACCGACCGGGCTGATGTTGGCGCGCGAGCTCAGGTTGGCGGGCGTCGAGGTCGTCGTCGTCGAACGGCGCGCCGACCAGTTCGTCGATGGGTCGCGTGCCGGAGGTCTGTATCCGCGAACCCTCGAAGTGCTTGATCAGCGCGGCATCGTGGAGCCGTTCATCGAGGCGGGCTTCACCGTGCCGGCGTTGGCGTTTTCGGGCGTGATGCTCGACGTCAGCGATTTCCCGACCCGACACAACCACGTGCTCGCCCTGTGGCAGAGCAAGTTCGAGCCGATCCTCGCGGACTGCGTGGAGGACCTCGGCGTGCCGATCCTTCGCAGTCGTGACGTGGTCGGTTGCGCGCAACATGCCGACGGTGTCGATGTGGAGATGTCCGACGGCCGGTCACTGCGCGCCGAATATCTCGTGGGTTGCGACGGTGGACGCAGTGCGATCCGCAAGGCTGCCGGCATCGAATTCGCGGGCGTAGAGGCGTCGACGGGCTGGTTGATCGCCGAGGTCGAGATGGACGAGCAGCCGGAGATCGGCACGCGTCCCGAGGGCGGCGGCATCGGTCCCGTCAATCGCGAAAGCGGCGGCGGCCCGTACCGTCTCGTGGTGACCGAGCGGTACGTCGACCACGCCCACGAACCGACCTTGCAAGACGTGAGCGACACGCTCGTGTCGGTGTACGGCACCGACTTCCGGCTACGCAGTGCACGCTGGATCTCGCGCTTCACCGACATGACGCGCCAAGCAGTGTCGTACCGCCGCGGTCGTGTGCTGCTCGCCGGCGACGCCGCGCACGTGCATCCGCCGCACGGCGGGCAAGGCCTCAACACCGGGGTGCAGGATGCGATGAATCTCGGTTGGAAATTGGCCGCAGTGGTGCATGGCTGGGCGCCCGAGAGCCTGCTCGACACGTATCACGACGAGCGGTACCCGGTGGGCGCACGCGTGCTTCGCAACACCATGGCGCAGGTGGCGCTCAGCCAGCCCGACGAGCGGCACCAAGCCGCGCGCGAACTCGTGGCGAAGCTGCTCGGCCTCGACGAGTCGCGCCGCCACATCGCCGCGATGCTCGCGGCGCTCGACATCCACTACGACCTCGGCGAGGGGCATCCGCTGCTGGGCCGGCGCATGCCCGACCTCGACCTGCACACTGCGGACGGGCCGAAGCGCGTGTTCGCGTTGATGCACGACGCTCGGCCGTTGCTGTTCAATTTCGGCACTCCGGGAGCCGCCGACATCGCGCCGTGGGCCGATCGGGTGGGTGTCGTCGACGCTGAGTTCACGGGCGTGTGGGAACTCCCGGTGCTCGGCGAGGTTCCAGCTCCGCCGGCGGTGTTGGTGCGACCGGACGGTCACGTCGCCTGGGTGGGAGAGCCCGGTGACCCGCAGTTGCCGCGCTCGCTCCGCATCTGGTTCGGGCCTGGCGTTCCCACGACTTGAGCGGCGCGACCGAGTTCACACTTGCGCCAACATGACCGCATGGGGAACCCCTCCCGCACTCGGAGCGTCGAACTCGCCATGATGCTTCGTCGACGCGTGGTTCTGATTCTTGCCGTCGTTGCAGTGGCGGCGAGCGCCTGTGGGAGCGGCCACCCGAATGCCGGGTCGGCGACGACGACGGCCCTGCCCACGTTCAAGGCCGACACGAGCTGGGACGGCGCGGTGCTCAGCGTCGACGGCCGCACGTTGCAGATCGGCATTCCGGGCGAGCCGAAGGGCGACGGGCCGTGTGAGGAGCGTTTCGTCTACAGGGTCACCGAGACGAAGCAACGCGTGACTGTCGCTTTTCGTTCGGTGGTGAATCCGACCGCGACGACCGCGCCCGTCGCATGTCCGCTCGTGCTCTCGATGCAACGGTTCACGATCCGGCTCCGATCGCCGCTCGGTACTCGTCCGCTGTACGACGGTGTGAAACCGCAGGCGCAACCCGTGTGGCGCAGAGCCGACATCGTCGACGCGACCGTGCTTCCCGCCGGAGTCGCACACGCGGATCTGTTGAGCGAGCCCGCAAGTCCGGCACCGAACACCTGGTCGCAAACTGCGCAGGTGGCGTCAGGGCCGGGCTGGGACTTTTTCATCGATCAGGGGCCGGCCGGAACGTTCGTCGCGCCGACGACAGCTCCCGCCAAGATTGTCGCCACCACCAAGGTGCACGGCCACGACGCGAACGTCTACGAGTACTTCAGCTCCACCGGGCGCGAGATCCACTGGACCGAGAACGGCCTCGACATCACGGTGCGCGCCGAACTCCACACGTCGAATCTGCGGGCGCCGCAGAGCTTCGCCAACCCCGAGGTCGCGTTCGTCGAACCCACGCTCATCCGCGTGGCCAACGGCATTGTCGAACCGAGAACCGCATAGCAAGAGTTGAGAGCTCGTTCCCAGGGCGTGTCTCAACGCACGCGCGCGACGACAAGGCGTTTCGTGATCGTGGCACGGAACCGACCCGCACGATCGCGCCGGCGCTGATCGTCGAACCACATCGCCGCGTCAGCGCGGCCCATTGATCCGCTTGCCACTTGCCGCTCGAGCGCACGCGCGAAGTTCACACCCACCTCTGCGCGCGCCAGGCTTGGCCACACCGACTGTTCGTCGACGATGTCGACGACATCGGCGTGCGCCTGCTCGACCAGGTTGGGAAGGTCTCGGCCGACCGTTGGGTTCCGAACGTTTGCGAGCCAACGGGCGTCGCTGTCGAAGTGGTCACTCGCCACGCGCATCGTGGTCCAGTCGGGCTCGAACACGGTGAGCAGCCCGCCATTGCGCACACAACGGAGGGCTTCGCGTAGCAGGAGCGCCGGATCCGCGACGTGTTGCAGCACGCGCTCGATGCGACAGCCGTCGGCGGCTGTGTCGCGCAGCGGCAGGCGTTCGCCGCTGGCCTGGACGACGACAACGAGTCCTTCGTGCATACCGAGGGTTCGCTGTCGCGCAATTCCGGCGAAGGCGCCGCTCGGCTCGATACCGATCGCGGTGATTCCCGATTGGGCGAGGAGCGCAAGGTCGTGGCCCACCCCGCAACCGACGTCGAGCACCACTCTCGAGCCGGCGGCGATGTGTGCGCCGACGATGTAACGCTTCATCGCGCCGAGCCCACGAGCCGTGCGATCCAGGTATGCCTCGAGCGCCGCGATGTCGGGCGCGGCGTCCACAGCGGAGAACTGCGACATACGGCCACCTCGCGCGGACCCAGGCGGGCGGTCCGCAATCGGTCGCTCCCTGGTGGTGGACCACCCTCGGTGCCGCCGGTCGCAATACCGACATCGTCGCGCGTGATCCCACTAGCGCGCGCCGGATTCTTCCCAGACACTTTGTCGAACGTCTTCAGACCATTTTGGTGCGGCGGGGTCGGGTCAGGTCTTCGGCTTGGCGTGGCGGTTCTTGAACTCGACGTAGTCCTCGGCGGAGCGTTCCGTGGTGACGTTGATGCGGTTGAACGCGTTGATCAGCGCGATGACCTGCAACAGCGTGGTCAGCTCGGCGTCGTCGAATTGTTCACGTGCGCTGTCCCACACGGCATCCTCGACGCCGCCGCGGTCGGCGATGCGGGTCATGGCCTCGGTGAGGGCCAAGGCCGCGCGCTCGCGAGGGTCGAACGAGGTGACGTCGCGCCACGCGGCCAGCGCGTCGAGCTTGTACTGCTCGATGCCCGTTTCGCGTGCGTCGTCGAGATGCATTGCCAGGCAGAACGCGCAACCGTTGATCTGCGAGGCACGTGCCTCCACGAGGGTGAGCAATGCCGGTTCGAGCGGCCCTTCCGAGAGATGCGTGTTCCACGCGAGGAGCCGTTGGTAACCGTCGGGGTCGACGCGGAAGGTGTTCAGGCGCACGCAGTCAGACTAGGAAAGCCAGCCTAGGGAAGGCCGTCTGCGACGATCTACGAGTCAGGTCCCTGGTTCGGGCTGCAGCGATGCACCTCGGTGCCGTCGACGATCACAACCCGCACGTTCGCCTGACCACCCGCCGCGCGCAATTCGGTGTGCGGGCGCGCCTCGAGCGGCACCCCCTCGAGGAAGGTGCCGCACCAGGTACACCTCCAGCGACCGTGATCGACGCGCATGGTGCACGCAGTTGACCGCGTCGTGGGCGCAGCGCCTACCCCCCGTTCGGGGGGTCTCGCGAAGCCGAGTGTTATTCGAGCGCGCTCGCGCCTTCGTGGGGCGCGACGAGTGGTCGCACGCGCCGGAAGGCGCCGCTTCGATGCACGTAGCCGGCCGCCTGCACGCGATTACGCAGCTCGAGCTTCTGCAGCGCCTGGCTCATGTAGCCCTTCACCGTGTCGGCGCTCAGGTACAGCGCCGCAGCGATTTCACGATTCGAGAGGCCCTCGGCCGCGAGCACGAGCACTTCGCTCTCGCGTTCGGTGAGGCCCTCGTCCTTGCCCGGCCACGCGAGTTCGGTGATGGGCTGGCGCCTCGATGGCGTCGAGGCGACGAGCGACTCGCCTGCGGCAATCCGCACGGTCGCGTCGGCGATCTCCCCACCCGGCAGCGCCTTCGAGATGAAACCGTGCGCACCGGCCGCGCGGCCGTCGGCAATCAGGTCGGGATGGAGATCGACGCTGAACACCGCGACACGGCCGATCTCCGGTGTCTGCACGAGTGATCGCAGCGCGGTTTCCGCCACACCCTCGCGCCCGAAAGTGTCGTACAAGGCCACGTCGACCGGTGTCTCGATCGGCTCGCCGACGAGAAAGGCGTCGGCCACCACCAGACGATCGGGAAACCTCGACAGGACGGCCACCACGCCGGCTACGACCAGTTCGTAGTCGTTCACCACCGCGACGCGGACTCGATGTTCGTCGACCATCACAGCTAGTTACCCGAGTCGCCCGTGCAGGAACACTTCACGGGCTCCACCGCGCCCAGTGGCTGGTGCGGCGCAGCGCCCGCGTGGCTCCCAGCCCAGACGGGTCATGGCCCTCGCCACTCGCTCGACGGTGGGTCTGACCGGCCGCTCTGGCCGCGCGAGGGGCGCGGCAACAAGTCGGCGGCTACAGCGACTCGTACACCGCGCGCACCAAC
>DASXZO010000139.1:0-78591 GCA_036501845.1 Acidimicrobiia bacterium
CCAGCAGCGCAAGCAACACACAGGTGATGGCCACCGTCTCCGAGAACAGCAAACCGTCGTTCACCCACAAGTACGGGTACAACGCCGCGAACGCGCCCGCCACCAACGCCACCGTGTTGCCCGCCATCCGCCGCGCCAACAGGATGAGCAAGAACACATTGAACGTGCCGAGCAACGCCATGAAATAGCGCTGCTCACGCACATGCGTGTACATCGTGACGCCGGACGTGAGCTTCGACGGGTCGGCAAATGTCGAGAGCGGTAAATGGTCGAACGCGAACGACACACTCGCAAGCACGACCGCGCCGAGCGGCGGATGATCGGCCGCCGCCACGCCTCCCTGGAACGGGTTCGTGAACCCCTTCCCGAGCGCGAGCTCGTTCGCAGCCGCGTTGTAGTACACCTGGTCGTTGGCCCGACCCGGCGCCGATCCCGTGCATTGCGAGTGGTAGTAGCCCACCACGCGCCCCTGGGACTCGATCGCACACGGCCCGCGCTTCGCGATCGCCACGTAGCCGATGCGCACGCCTGCGGCGACGACCAGGATGATGAGTACCGCGTGCGACGCGAGCGTGCGCTTGAGGTTCACCGCGGCGAGAGCTCGTAGACGCCCGCGTGCTCGAAGATGTTCGCGTCCGCCGCCACGAGGCTGGTGGCGTGCCGCTGGCTGTGCTCGACGATCGAGTCGATGAACGGCGGGCACAGCGCGTCGTGGGTGGTGTAACCCGGCGACGTCACCACGAAGATCCGATGTTGGGGCTGCACGCTGTGGATCGCGCGCACCGCGGCCGCATCAGGAGTGGTCGCGGCGAGGCGCTTCTTGTAGTCGTACCAATCGACGAGCGTCACCGTGTGCGAGTAGGGCTCGTCGAGCGGATACGCCACCTCGCGCAGCGACTTGCCGATCGCGGTCCGCGACAGGATCCGATGGGTCGCAGGGCCGAGCTGATCGGGGCAATACACCACGAGATCGCCGGGCTTGGCGGTGGCCTCGATCGCGGCGGCCACCTGGCCGGTCTGCGTGCGGTTCTCGTGGAAGTTCCGCAAGCTGCCGGCGAAGCCGCACAGCACCACGAACGCAAGCGTGGCGTTGCGCAGCTTCGCGGTGGGCAGCACAGTGATGCCGCGCGCCATCACGAGCACGAACATCGGCAACACCGGCGCCGCGTAGCGCGGCTGGAAGCCACTGTGGCCGAGCCACGCCACCGTCGCACCGAGTGCGAGCCCGCCGAGGCCGATCGCCGCCTCCCAGATCACTGCGCCTTCGCCGTGCCCCGTGAGCTCGACCGTCTCGTGATCAGTGGCGTGGCCGAGTGTGCCGATGCCGAGCAGCACCACCGCCACGAACACGAGCAGCCAGCCCTCGGAGTGCAGGCCTCCGGCGAACTCGAGGATCGACTGCCCTACCGGACCCGAAGGGAACTCAGGCGTCGCCCACGGTGTGCCGGTGTGGTGCGACTGCTCGATGAACGTCGGGAGCCATCCGGCGAATGTGGCCGCACCCACTGCGACTGCGCCGAGCGTCCACAGCGCGTTCACGCGCAACGCGTCGCGTGACCGCCAGGCGATGAGGAGCAGCGCCAGGCCGGTGACGGCGACGAGCGACAGGCACCAATACTGCGTCCACACCAGCGCGGCGGTGAGCAATGCCACGACCAGCAGCCGGTCCCAGGTGCGGCGTTCGAGCGCACGCCGTACCGCGAGGATGCCCGCGAACACGAAGAACGACTCCATGCCGTACATGCGGTTCTCGGTCGCGTACCGAACCGCGAACGGGTTCAGCGCCAGCACCACCACCGTGACCCACGCGAGGCGTGTACCGCCACCACCCCCGCTCGCTTCCTCGGCGACGCGTGCGCCGTGCACGTTGTTCGCGCTCGTCGCATTCGCGCCCCGACGGGCTCCCAATCGCTTGCCGCACAACCACGCGAGCGGCAGCGAGAGCACGCCCAACACACCACTCAAGGCGCGCACCGCGAGGTCGGACGTGCCGAACCAGTCGGTCCAGAAGTGGAGCATCCAGTAGTAGAGCGGCGGCGCGCCATCGTGTTTCAGCCACGGCGCGATGTCGCCGAGCTTGAGCCGCGAGATGTTGACGGTGAGGGCCTCGTCGAGCCACAGGTCGGACCGGGTGGCGAAGCGAAAGACCACGCCCAGCGCCAGCACCACCGCGACGGCGGCCGCGGCCACCTTCGGCCCGGCGAGTCGCCCTCCCGAAGACGAGGCGCGCGGCTCGGTCACGGGCGGTGAGACTACAGACGGCTTGTTCGCGGGCGAGTCATGGGGCGCAACCCGATCACTCGCTCAGTCGAGGTTCGGCACGACCTCGGCGATGAAGCGTTCGAGGCTCTCGCTGCTCGGATAGTCGCGGAACCACAGCACCACCTCGCCGCAGCCCGCGGCGATGAATCCGCGCACCTGCTCGCTCACCATGTCGACCGTGCCCACGAAATGGTTCGCCACGTACTCGTCGTGAGGCGTCTGACCGTTGAGGCCGCCACCAACCGCGTCGAGCCATTTCTTCAGGTCGGCCTCGGTGTCGAAGAGGCGGCAGTCGGGCCCGTGAGTGCGCACGATGGAGTCGAAGTCGCGGCCGACGTCGGCGCAGTGCTGCGCGAGCACCTTGCTCTTGTGCTCGAACGCCGGCAACCCGACCTGCCAGTTCGTGTGCGTGGCGTGCTTGGCCGCGATGCGCAGGGTCTTGCGCTCACCACCACCACCCACCCAGAACTGCGGCGAGGCCTGCAACGGCTTGGGATCGCAGTAGGCGCCGTCGAACGCGAAGTGCTTGCCCGCGAACGACACCGTCTCCTCGGACCACATCCGCTTGATGACCTCGATGCTCTCCTCGAGGATCGCGAGGCGCGTGCCGGCCGACGGGAAGTCGTAGCCGTAGGCCTGGTACTCGCGCTGGAACCATCCCGCGCCGATACCGAACACGAGCCGGCCGCCCGACATCACGTCGACGCACGCCGCAGTCTTGGCGAGCAGACCCGGGTTGCGATAGGCGGCGCAGGTGACGAGCTGCCCCAAGCCCACGCGCGTCGTGTGCTGGGCAATGGCCGCAAGTGTCGTGAACGCCTCGAACACGTGTGTGGGCTCGCGGCGCGGCACCGTCTCGACATGGTCGTACACCCAGAGATGGTCGTAACCGATCTTCTCGGCGAGCTGGGCGATCTCCTTGCTGCGCGCCCACGCGGTGGCGGCGTCGACGCCGCTGTACTCGAGCTTCCAGCCCTGCGGGATGAACGCACCGACTTTGAGAGTCACCTGCTGTAGCCCTTCACTTTGCGCCGGGCACCCCCACCCAGCGCCTGCGGGATAAAAGCTCCGACTTTGAGCGACGTGGTCATGCCTTCGCCCGCTCCCATTCCTTGTCCCACCACTGGATCTCCACCATCATCGGAAGCAGGTAACCGATGTAACACGCGGTGATGGCAATCGTGCCGTGGTCGTCGCGATGCTTGTCGATGATGTCGACGCGGTCGTCGCGCTCCTTGTACGCCTTGGCGCGGTCGAGGATGGCGTCGAGCTCGGGCTCGGTGGCCACCGAGAACCCGTAGTGGTCGAGGCGCGGGCACTGCATCGCGTTCTCGTCGCCGTGCAGGAACACGAACTGCTCGAGCGAATAGGTCTGGAACACCAGCCGCTTCGACTCCACGTCCATCATCTCGAGGTGCCGCCAGCCGAACACCTCGGGATAGAACTCGCGCAAGGGCTTGCTTCCCTCGGGCGTGAGCATCTCGGGCGGCAGGCTCATCGCCACATGGTTGAAGTGCGGCGGACGCGCACGCACGTCGGTCATCACGAACTCCTTCCTGGTACCACCATCACCTTGGCCGCGAGCTCGCCGTCGTTCAACGCGACGCACGCGTCGACGAGCCCTTCGAGACCCACCTCGCCGGGTTCGACGAGGTCGTCGAGCGGGAGCTTGCCCGACGCGAGCAATTCGAGCGCGCGCGGGAAACCGTCGTAGTCGTACACGAACGCGCCGGTGATCATGAGCTCGTTGAGCAGGATGCGGTTCGAGTCGAACTTCGGCTTGCTGATGCCCGCGCCCACGAGCACGAGCACACCCGCGCGCTTCAGCTGCGACAGTGCCGACTCGATTGCCGCCTTGTGGCCGCTGCACTCGAGCACCACGTCGAACGGCTCGGCCACCAGATCGTGAGGCATGGCCGGCATCTCGAGCTCGTCGGGCATCATCGTGCGCGCGCCGAGCTTCTCGCAGAGCGCGCGCCGGCTCGCGTGCGGCTCGCTCACCACGATGTCGGTCACTCCCGCGGCGCGCAGCGCGGCAACCGAAAGAAAGCCGATCGGGCCGCCGCCCGTGACGAGATAGCGCTTGGCCGGATCGGCACCACCGCTGCGCGTGATGCCGTGCAGCGCGACAGCGAGCGGCTCGACCAGCGCGGCGTGGCGCATCGCCACGTTGTCGGGCACGCGCAGCACCTGATCGGCGCGCATCTTCTTGTAGCGCGCGAACGCACCCATCCAGCCGCCCTCGTCGGCACCCACGCGGCCCCGTTCAAGGCAGAGCGACGGGCGCTGCGCCAGGCAGTACTCGCAGCGGCCGCAGCGCGGCGTGGGTCCGCCCACCACACGGTCACCCACCCGCCACTCCGGCACGTCGCTGCCCACCGCCACGATCGTCCCTGAGAACTCGTGACCCTCGACGGTGCCCGGCTTCCCCGCGCCGGGCCAGTGCACCACGAAGTGGAGGTCGCTCCCGCAGATGCCGCAGTGACTCACTTCGAGCAGCACGTCGGTGGGTCCGAGCTGGGGAGTGGGCAGCTCCTCGACCGTGACGTCGCGGATGCCCTGGAACACCGCGGCAGGCATCGTGGCCGGGATATCCGGCGGAAGGTTCGTCGGAGCAGTGACAACTGGCGAGTCGGGCACGCCTGGCACTGTGGACTGTTACTGACACGTACGTCAAGTACGGCCCTACCGCGTTCCGATGGTCAAAGGAGTGAGTTGTGGGCCGGTACCCTGACCGGTCCACGACGACCCCAGGGAGGGGACCTCTTGACTCGTGGTCTGACGGATCGTGCAACGCATCCCACTCACCGCGCGCGTCGCGCCCGGGTGGCGCTGACGGGACTCCTGGGTCTGGCGCTGCTCGGTGCCGGCACGATCGCCGGCGGCACCGCGGCGTTAGCCGGCGCGAGCACGCCTCCCGGCTCGGGCGCTGGTCGGCCGGGCTGGGCCCGTGCTCCCCTGGCGATGCCTTCGACCGGTGCCGGCCACACCCTGGCCGCGAGCCCGAACGTGTCGAACCCGAACATCTGCTGGAGCCAGACCGAGGCCGACCCCGCCGGCGACGCCACCAGCCTCGACCTTGTGTCGGCCACGCTCGAGTACGACTGCTCGTCGAAGCTCGTCACCATCAGCGCGCGCACCGCGTCGCGCTTCGCCACACCGTCGGTGCACGATTTCTTCGGCGCCTTCGACACCGACGCCAACGCGTCGACCGGGTGCGGCGGTTCCGACCTCTATGCCGATGCCGCGTGGGTGCCGTCGCGCAGCGAGATGGAGGCGGCGATCTTCACGGTCGCGAGCTGTTCGGCACAGCCCGTCCTGCAGGTGTTCCTCACGCCGAAGCGGGTCGACGCGTACCACATCTCGCTGTCGTTCGATCCCACGGGATACTTCCCGCATCTGAGCAACTTCGCGTGGAACATGTACATCGCACCCGATCCCGACAACTTCGACGTGATCGGGAACGGCAACCTGTTCCACGCCTCGATTCCCGACTTCCCGCCGTCGGGGAGCAGCGCGTTCAGCGTGCACACGCCCGACCAAGTGGGCGGCAGCTTCACCGACATCATTCCCGGCCAGTTCGGCGGCAACGCTGCCACTGACCTGTTGCTGTACCGCGCCGGTTCTGGCGCCGACGCGCTCTGGACGAGCAACGGTTCAGGGAATTTCGCGAGCACGCCGCTCACCATCAACGGCGCGTACACACAGATCGTGCCGGGCGACTTCAACCACGACGGTCACACCGACCTGCTCTTCTATCTCGCCGGTCGCGGGCAGGACTTCATCTGGTTCGGCAACGGCTCGGGCGGGTTCACGTCACACCCGTTCACCATCAACGGCAGCTACCACATCGTTCCCGGCGACTTCAACGGTGACGGCTACACCGATCTCTTGTTCTACGCGCCGGGCACCGCGCAGGACTACATCTGGACCTTCCACAGCGGTGGCTTCACCAGCCGTCCGTTCACGATCAACGGGCACTACCTCATCACGCCGGGTGACTTCACCGGCGACGGTCGCACCGACCTCTTGTTCTATGCACCGGGAACCGCGCCCGACTACATCTGGGACGCGCACGCAGTGGGCGCCAGCGTGCAGTTCGGGTCGCACGCCTACCCGATCAACAGCGTGTACACCAACGTGTACAGCGGCGACTTCGACGGCAACGGCCACGACGACCTGTTCTTCTGGAGTCGCGGCTGGGGTCGCGACTCGATGCTCAACGGCACCGGCACCGCGCCGTTCGTGGCCAAGGGACCGAACATCGTCGTGAACGAGTTCTACGACAAGGTGGTCGTGGGCGACTTCAACAACGACGGCAAAGCCGACCTGTTCTTCATCCAGTACGGCAGCGGCGCCGACCAGCTGTGGGAAGGCGTGTAGGCGGCACTCGTTTGGACTGCGGCGGCCGCCGGCGCGGCCACGTCAGCTGAAGCGGCTGTCGACCTTCGTGTCGGGTGTGGGCGCGTCGCCCGCGAGCGCCCAGAGGTAGTACATCGTGCAACCCGGCGCGGCCACCACCGGATGATGCCCGCTGCGGATGCGCACGATGTCGCCGTCGCGCACCACCTGCGGCTGATCGTCACGCGCATCGCACGCATCGTTACCGACGTCCACGTGCACGCCGAAGCCCTGCGCGGGATCGAAGCGGTAGAGGTAGATCTCCTCGTGCTCGTGCGCGTGGGGCGGCCAGCTCGACCAACCGCCCGGCGGGTTGAGCGTCTCGCCCACGATCAGCGGGCCGTTGTCCACGTAGGTGCGGACGCGACGTGCCGTGGCGCCGTCGCCGCGCGCTTCGTCGGCGACCGTGTGCGGATCGATCACGCGTGTCGCGCCACCGTCGATACCGGGTTGCGCCGCGGTCCACACGAGGGTGGCGCGGACATCGCCACCCGCGATCGAGAACGTGCTGCCCGGCGCGAGCACTACCGACCAACCGGGCGCGTCGAACACGTCGGCGCGCGCGCCGACGCCGTCGTGGCGAGTGCCGTCGATCACGACAGTTGCGCCTTCATCGGCGGCTGATTCCACGATCAGCCACGCGTACTCGCGGCCGACTTCGCCGTCGACCGCACCCCGCAGGCGCCGTGTGCCGATGCGGCCGTCCGCACCTGCTTCGAGGAGTTCGACCACCGCGCCGCCATGCGAACCGGTCGTCGCGTGCGGGACCGTCCTCATCAGGTGCACCATATGCTGACGCGCGCGTCACATCGACCGCTGCTGACATCTCACAGAGGAGCGTGGCATGGTCGCCGACATCGTGATCCGGGGCGGCACTGTGGTGGACGGTTCGGGTTCGCCCGGCTACCGCGCCGACGTGGCCGTCGAAGGCAACACGATCACCGAGATCGGCTCCGAGCTGCATGGGCGGCGGGAACTCGATGCCAGCGGCCACGTGGTCGCGCCGGGTTTCATCGACATCCACTCGCACTACGACGCGCAGGTGTTTTGGGACCCCGCGCTCACGCCGTCGTCGTTCCACGGCGTCACCACGGTGGTGGCCGGCAACTGCGGCTTCTCCATTGCGCCGGTGCGGCCCGAGCACCGCGAGTTGCTCGTGAAGACGCTCATGCACGTGGAAGACATGAGCCCCGACACGTTGTTCGCCGGTGTGCCGTGGGACGCGTTCGAGACGTTTCCCGAATACCTCGACGCGGTGGAGTCGCGCGGCACGGTGTTGAACTACGCGTGCTACGTGGGCCACACCGCGCTGCGGATGTACGTGATGGGTGGCGACGACGCTTACTCGCGCGCCGCTACACCCGACGAGGTCGCGCGCATGCAACAGCTCGTCGCCGAGGCGTTAGCCGCGGGCGCGGCCGGCGTGGCCACCAGCGCGTCGCCCACGCACAACGGAGAGGGCGGCCGGCCGGTGCCGTCACGCGTCGCCGACATCGACGAGTTGCGCGCGCTGCTCATGCCGATGCGCGACGCCGGCCGCGGCGTCGGCGCGCTGCTGCCCGCGGGCGTGATCCCCGAGGACACCGTGTTCGACCTCCAGCGCGAGGTCGGCCGTCCCTTCACGTGGACCGCGCTGCTCACGATCAAGGGCTCCGACTACTACCGGCGCACGATCGAAGCGAACGATGCGGCACGCGAACGCGGCATCGAGGTGTGGCCGCAGGTGTCATGCCGGCCGCTCACGTTCCAGATGAACCTGCGTGAACCGTTCACGTTCAACACCCGCCCGTCGTTCGCCGCGCTCATGGACACGTCCGACGAGGTGCGCATGGCTGCGTACCGCGACCCGCAGTGGCGGGCCACCACGTGGGAGCAGATGAACGGGCGCGGCTTCCTCACACCGCAGTGGGCGAACATCACCGTGGCCGAGAGCGCCACCCGCCCCGAGCTGGTCGGCGTGACGGTGGCCGACGCCGCGGCGGCCGCCGGCGCGAACCCGCTCGACTTCATGCTCGACCTCGCGCTGTCGGAGAACCTCGATACGCGCTTCGGCAGCGTGCTCGCGAACAACGACGATGAAGGCATCGCCTTCCTGTTGCCGCGCGACAACGTGTTGTTCGGCCTGGCCGACTCGGGCGCGCACGTGTCGCAGCTGTGCGACGCTTGCTTCGCCACCGACCTGCTCGGCAACTGGGTGCGCGAGCGCGAGGTGATGCCGCTGGAGCGTGCGGTGCACAAGCTCACGGCCGAGCCTGCCGGTGTGTACGGGTTCGACGACCGCGGCAGCATCGAGGTGGGCAAGCGCGCCGATATCGCCGTGTTCGACCCCGACACCGTGTCCCCCGGCCCGTTGCACCGCATCCGCGACTTCCCGGCCGACGGCGAGCGGCTCACCGCCGACTCCCCCATCGGCATGGCCCACACCCTCGTGAACGGCGTCGCCATCCGCGTCGACGGCAAGAACGACGCCGACGCCATCAACACCCGCCCCGGCCAAACCCTCCGCGGCTAACCCCTCCCTCTACTTCCGTTCTGGGTGCACCCACCCCCGCCCCAGCGGGGCTGCTGCACCCAGAACGCGAGACGGGGCGGGGTTGGTTAGCTGCGGGCGGCTACGAAGGCTTGGATGACTTCGCGGACTGGTGCGGGGGGTTCGGAGAAGGCGCAGTTGACGAGTTGGTGATCGTCGTCGCGGGCGACGTTGACCACGAGGGCGCGCACCGTGACGAGGTGGGCGTCGAGCACGATGTCGGCGTCGACGACATCGCCCGGCGCGAAGCCGGCGTCGAGCCGGGCGCCGAAACCGCCGAGTGACAGGTCGGTGGTCTCACCGTGCGCCTCGTCGACCGCGCCCGAACCACCGAGGCGGCGGCACACGATCGCGGCGCGCAGCTCGTGGCGCGACGCTTCGCGTCGTTCAGGGCCGGCGCCTTCCGACATCCGTCGCACGGTATCAGGGCTACTGCGCCTCACCGCGGAGGCGTGCGCGCAGCGCGAACTTCTGCACCTTGCCACTCGGCGTGCGCGGAAACACGTCGATGTCGAGCACTTCCTCGGGCCACTTCTGGCGCGCCAACCCCGAATGCTCGAGGTGCGCGCGCACCGCGTCGAGCGCCGGCGCACCACCGCCGCCCGGTTGCATGCGCACGAACGCGGCGGCGTGCTCACCGAGGCGTTCGTCGGGCGCGGCCACGACCGCGACCTCGGCGACGCCCGGCAGGCGCATCATGAGTTCCTCCACCTCGGCCGCACTGATGTTCTCGCCGCCGCGGATGATGATGTCCTTCTTGCGATCGGTGATGCGCAGGCAGCCTTGCTCGTCGAGCACGCCGATGTCGCCCGTGCAGTACCACTCACCCACGAAACTCGCCGCGGTCACAGCCGGATCCGTATAACCGAAGCAACAATCGGGACCGCGACTCCAGATCTCGCCCGGCTCACCCACCGGCACGTCGTGGCCGTCCTCGTCGACGATCCGCATCTCCACGCCCGGCAACGCGCGCCCGTCGGTGCCCGACCGTTGCTCCCACGGATCGCTCCATGTGCTGCCGGTGATCGACGGGTGTTCGGTGCAACCGAAGCTGCGCATCGTCTGGATGCCGAGGGCCCGAGCCCGATCGCACACCGCGAGCGGCACGGCCGAGCCGCCCAACCCGATCTGCGGCATCAGCGGCACGTGCACTTCTGGATCGAAATCGGGGTGGTCGAGCAGGCTCGTGAGGAAGACGGTGGATCCCTGCCCGGCACCGAGGTGCTCGGCGCGCATCGCGGCCAGCACGCGGCCCGGGTCCCACACGTCGATGAGGTTGATCGGACGGCGCCGCCACACGGGAATGAGCAATGCCGCGAGCATCCCGATGCCATGACCGACGGGCGCACCGGTGATCTGGTCGGGCACCTCGATGGGCGCCCACTCGGGCGGGTCTTGCACCGCGCCGAGCTGGCGGATCTCGGCGTTGATCGTGCGGTGCACGTGCACGACACCCTTGGGGTCGGCAGTGGTGCCGCTGGTGTACGCGATCAACGCCGGCGCGCTCGGGTCGACGGCGACCGGACCGTCGATGGCGTCGGCGGCCACAAGATCGGCGAACGTGCAGTCGCCGGCCACGCCAGTAGTGGTGCCGTCGTCGCTCACGACCGCGCACCACTCCAGGTCGGGAAGACCCTCGGCGCGCAACGCCGCGAGGTTCGCGAGGAAGTCCTGCGCGCCGAAGTGATCGGTGGTCACGAGTGCCTTCACTCGCGTGCGCCGCAGGATGTAGCCGACTTCCTTGGTGCCGTAGAAATGCACGATCGGCACGACGACCGCGCCGAGGTACGCGACCGCGTAGAACGTGGCCGCGGCTTCGACCCAGTTCGGCAATTGGAACGCAACGGCGTCGCCTGTGCCGATGCCGCGCGCCGCGAGCCCGCGAGCCACACGGCGCGCGAGCGCGTCGACCTCGCCCAACGTGCCGTGATAGGGACGGCGATCGGAGCGCACCACGAACGGCGCGCCGGCGGCATCGTGGAGCCCGTCGGCGAGCACCTGGCCGAGCGCCAAGTCGTCCCAGAATCCGTCGCGCACGTATCGACCGGCGCGCGCCGCCTCGGGTTCGTGCGGCCGCCAGTCGAAAGTCATTGCAAGGCTCGCTAACGCGGGAGGCCGAGCACGCGCTCGGCGATGATGTTCCGCTGGATCTCGCTCGTGCCGCCCGGGATCGTTCCCGAGAAGCTGCGCAGGTATTGGATCGCCCAGGAGCCGTCGCGCCACATGCGCGGTCCGAACTCGTCGACGTCCATGCCCTCGGGTCCGAGATACTGCGTACCGGCGAGCAGGCAATTCTGCACGGCTTCACTGCCGTAGAGCTTCAGCAGCGAATGTTCGGGCGACGCCTTGCCCGCCATGAACTTCGAGAAGCCTCGGTAGCCCATCGCCATGATCGCCATGACGTCGATCTGGAAGCCGGCCACCACATCGCGAAAGCCCGCATCGTCGCCGAGCCGCGTGCCGTCGGGCTGCACGTTGGCACCGAGACCCTGCAGCGCGTCGGCCGCGCGCTGCAGCAGGTACGCGTAATCGATCCACAACATGGCTCGCTCGTGGGCAAGGGAGCCTTGCGTGATCGGCCAGCCACCGTTGAGCGGGCCGAGCAGGTTCTCGCGGGGCACCACCACGTCGGTGAAGAACACTTCGTTGAAGTCGCAGTACAGGGGGTCGGACAGCTCGGCGAACGGGCGGCACTCGACGCCCGGGCTGCGCATGTCGATGAGGAGTGCGGAGATGCCCTTGTGCTTCGGCGCGCTCGGGTCGGTGCGCACGAAACAGATGCACCAGTCGGCGTGGTGGGCACCCGACGTCCACACCTTCTGGCCGTTCACCACGAAGTGGTCGCCGTCGAGCACCGCACGCGTCGACAATGACGCGAGGTCGGAACCGGCACCGGGCTCACTCATGCCGATGCACCACGAGATCTCGGCGCGCAGGGTGGGGATCACGAAGCGCTCGCGCTGCTCGTCGCTGCCGTAGTCGCGGATCGACGGGGCGACGATGCCGAGTGCCTGCGGATTCCAGGAGCGCACGAGCTGGCGGCGCGAGATCTCTTCGAAATAGATCATCTGCTGGGCCGCCGACGCGTTGCGCCCGCCGAGCTCGGGCTGCCAGCCCGGCACGAGCCACCCGGCGTCGAACAGTGTGCGCTGCCATTCCCGCACCCAGTCGGGCATCCACGCGCTCGACAGTTTCTCGGAGTCGAGCAGCTCGCGCGACGGCGCATGCTCCTCGAGCCACGCCACCAGCTCGGCGCGGAACTGTTCGTCGGCTTCCTGGTACTGCAATCGCACGCGTCTTACCTCTTGCTCGCTTCGCTCCCGGGCCGATCGGCCTTCCCTCGCTGAGGCTCGGCGGTCGAAACTTATCCGGACGGCGCTGAGGCGCGCTCCTTCGGCAGGTCGCAGGAGGTGCGGTCGACCGAGAACGCCTCGTAGGCCGGCGTGCGCGCGATCGACCGTATGTGCACGATCGCGTTCGGGTCGTGCTCGAGCGCGTCAAGCTCGCGGTGCTCGTTCGTGTGCCGCGTGTCGTCATAGGTGGCGAAGTCGACCACCTCGTCGACGCGGTGGCGGCAGAGCACGGCTTCGTACGCGCGCAGCGAATGGAAGTTCTCCCAGTCGGCGCTCTCGGGGAAGAACTCGGAGTCGAGACGCCCGCCGCCGAGCAACACCGCGTACATCCCGAGCTTCGAGTCGGCACCGCGCAGGATGCGGTACGTGCGCCCGGGCCGGAACTCGGGTGAGCGCATGAACTGGTCGACGGCCACGAGGTCGGGGCGGCGCCGCAACGAGCGCCAGGCGAGGTTCGCGTGCACGGGATCCTGGAGCAGGAGGTTCGCCGCGAGTGAGATGGCGAGCGCGAGCGGAGCGATCGCCGCCCACCGCGTGCGCCGCAACAGCAGGAACGTCAGTGGGATCGCGATGATCAGGATGCGCGGCGCGAGCGTGCCGAAGAAGTTCACGACACGATCGCGTGTGGACGAGTCCTCGTAGGCCGGCGAGATGAACACCACCACTGCGGCCGGCAGCGAGATCAACAGTGACAGCGAGTACCACTTGAGGAGGTTGCGGCGGTCGGTCTCGTAGCGCCACCACACCGCGACGAGGATGATGCCGATCGGCAACACAACGGCAGGGTGGTTCGCCTGGCCGAGGCCCACGAGCAGCGCAGCCGCGAGCGGGCGCTTGCGCCGCCAGCACGCAATGCCGAACAGCAGCAGCATCGCCGCCCATTCGAACGTCTGCTGGCCGAACAGGAGCGCGAGGATGATCGCGGGGTTCGCGAGCACGCCCGCAGCCCACCAACCGCGTCGCAGTTCGGGGAAGGCCACGAATGTCGCGACGATGCAACCGACCGCGCCGAGCGCGGTCCACAGCGTGATCGCCCAGTTGCCGAGCAGCGGCCACAGCAGCGCGGCCGTGGTCCAGTTGACGATGCCGTACGGATACGACACCGCTTCGCCGTGACCGAGCACGGGCATCGACCACGGCAGCGTGGAGCGGTGCCAGATGCTCGCGGCGATCCACCACACGTGCGCGTAGTTGTTGACACTGTCGGGCGACAACACGATGCGTTTGCCGAGGTACACGCCGAGCACGACGAGCCACGCCAGCCCCACCAACACGCACGCGACCTGGCCCGCGCGCGCCACGTGATGATGGCGAGCCACGCGATGCGCGTCGTCGTGCACCGCACCCGGATCGGGCGCGTTGGTAGTTTCCATCACGTCCATATGCCCCGGGTTCATGGTACCGCCGCGCCCGAAGTCCACTCGCGTGCCGACAGAGTCTTCACAAACTCTCCGTTGTTGACGGCCGTCGTGCGCAGTGCGGTTGCCGTCGCGGCGTTCGCCTGGCTTGCGTTCGCTTCGAATCAACGGGCTACAAGTGCTGGAGTCGCAGTGGCGGGCGCCACCGTGGCCATCGTGCTCACTGGCTCCGTCACGTGGCGGTTCGTGCGTCCTGGCGCGCTCGCGCTCGTGGGCGCGGCCATGGCCGCGACCGCGGTGTGGTTGCAACCGCAACGGCCCGACGTCGGATCGCTGCTCGTGTTGAGCGTGTTCTTCGGCGTGGGCGCGACGTTGAGTGCAGGCTCAACGGATCCGTTCTTCCCGGTGGACGCGACCGCGTGCCGCGCCGCAGCAACGGTGCTGGGTCTGGGCATCGTGGTCGTGGTCGCGTTGCGTAGCGCGCACGACGGCACCGCGCTGCTGTGGCTGTCGGGCATCCTCGTAGTGGCGGCCGGCGCCACCACCCGCGGCGTCCACACCGAGCGACGCGATCGCTCGGTAACGCGCGTGTCGCGCACACGGGAGCGCATCGTCGGCGGCGTCGTGATGCTCGCCGTCGCGTCCACCACGATGTACTTCGGCGCGAGCACCGTGGGCGCCACATGGTTCGGCGGGGGCGTCACCCACGGCCCACGCAGTTCGCGCATGGTAGCGCTCACGTTCGACGACGGCCCGAACGCCGCAACCACGCTGCCGCTGCTGAAATTGCTCGACGCCCATCACATCAAGGCCACGTTCTTCATCGTGGGGAAGGCGCTCGACGCGTATCCGAACATCGTGCAGGCACTGGTGGCCGACGGCCAGATGGTGGGGAACCACTCGTACCACCACGACCAATGGCGCTGGCTCGATCCCGAGTATCCCGAACTCGAGCGCACGCAACAAGCGTTCGCGCGGCACGGGCTGCCATGCCCCGCGTGGTACCGGCCGCCGCACGGTCAGCGCACGCCGTTCACGGCACGGGTGGTGCACGACCACAACATGCACATGGTGCTCTGGGACGATGCAGCCGGCGACTGGGCCACCAACAACGCACAACTGATTGCCAAGCGCATCCTCGCCAAGGTGCATGGCGGATCGATCATCCTGTTGCACGACGGTCTCGACGGCAATCCCCACGCCGACCGGACCGTGTTGCTGCGGGCAATGCCGTTGATCCTGGCCGGGTTGCGCGCCAAGGGTCTGCAGCCGGTACGGCTCGACAAGCTCCTCGGCGGTCCTGCCTACACGCGCTGCTAGGTGTCGTCGCGCCCGGATGGCGCGCGGTTCCACGAGGGTCGGGTGCCGCGAGCCTTGCGGCGCCACACGCGCCAGGCCGCTCGTGGCATCACCAGCAAGTCGATCAGCGCGTCGCGCATGCTCGTGCGCGAGCGGAAGATCGGCACCGGTACGAGCTGGTCGTTGCGTACCCGGTATCCGAGACGGCACAGCACGACCGCGACTTCCACCGTCTCGGAGTACTGGTAACCCTGGTAGTAGTCGAGCGCATGCGCGAGCGCCCCGAGGCGGAACACGCGGTAACCCGACTCGACGTCGTGTAGCCGTTGCCCGGCCCACAACGACGCCCACGTACTCATCACCCAATTGCCGAGGCGTTTGATCGCGGGATAACCGCTGAGGTCGCGGCGTGCGAGGTTGGCGTCGAGCTTTCCGTCGCCCATCGCGCGCGTCAGCGCATCGAGCGCGCCGAGGTCGTGCTGGCCGTCGGCGTCGATCGTGAGCACGAGGTCGTCGGCATCGAGCTCGCCCGCCAGCAGGCGGGCGCGCAGATCGGTGAGTGCGAGGTAATACGCCTCCGACATGCCCTGGTTCTCGTCGTGCCACAACAGGTCGACGTGATCGTGGCCGGGCAGCCACTCTTGGATCACCTTGCGCGTGTGGTCGACCGAGCCGTCGTCGACGATCACCAGCTCGTCGACGAGCGGCGAGAGTACGTCGAGCACGCCCTCGACGGTCTGCTCCTCGTTGTACGCCGGCACCACACCGATGCGACGAACCGCCCGCGTCATGCAGACCCCCGTTGCGCTTCGCGCTCGCGGTACCAGGCGATGGTGTTGCGCAGGCCGTCCTCGAAGGAATGTTGCGGCGTCCACCCGAGCTCGTCGCGAGCCCGGTCGGCGCGCACCACGCGAGCCTTGTAGTCGCCCGGACGCGCCGGACCGAACGACACGTCGGTGTCGCCCACGAGGCGGCCGATCGTTTCTGCGAGCTCGCGGATGGTGATGGGCTGGCTCGCTTCGAGGTTGTAGGTGCGATTGGTTGCCACGCCGGCGAGCGCAAGCGGGTGCGCGGCCGCGAGGTCCTCCACGTACACGAAGTTGCGCTGCTGGCTGCCGTCGCCGTCGATCGTGAGCGGTTGCCCGGCAAGGGCGCGCTCGATGAAGGCCGCGATCACGAGATCGCCGCGCATGTGCGGGCCGAAAGGGATGCCGTAGCGAAGGATCGTGTACTTACGGTCGAACAAGTTGGCGTAGTCGCCGCAGAGCATCTCTGAGGCGATCTTGGCCGACGCGTAGATGTGACGCTGCGTGTCGAGATGGATCGGAGCATCCTCGTCGACCACGTCGCCCTTGGTGGCCGCGTACACCCACACCGTGCTGGACAGGATGACGCGCCCCGTGTCGGCTCGGCGCGCGCCTTCGAGGATGCGCGCGGTACCGAGCACGTTGCGCTCGATGCTGCCTGCTGGGTCGGCCATCACATCGTTGACGTCGGCCATCGCCGCGAGGTGGAACACCGGACCCGCGCCCTTCAGCGCGTCGGTGACCGAGTCCTGGTCGAGCATGTCGACCTCGGCCCAATCGACGTCGTCACGCCGCGGCGCTCGCGCGTCGAGCACTCGTACCGGATGACCGGCTGCGACGAGCGCGTCGACCACGTGCGTGCCGATGAAGCCGCTCCCACCGGTGACGGCGACGACCGCGGGCGGCGCGTCGTGCGCGTCGGTCGGTTGCGATTCCGTCATGCAGACGTACCCGGAATCACGTCGCTCTCGGCACCGAGCGCGTGGAGCGCACCCGTGAGCGACGCGATCACGTAGTCGGCGTCGCTGTCGGCGAGCGCCGGGTAGAGCGGCAGGCACACGTGGCGCGCGCACAACCATTCGGCACCCGGAAGCGACACGACGCCCTGTTCCTCGGCCATGTGCGCGAATACCGGCTGGTGGTGCAGCGGCGTGTCGTAGACCTCACCCGACAGGCCGACGTCGTAGGTGTCGCGCATCATCTGCTTCAACACCGTGCGGTCGATGCCCTCGGGCAGGAACACCACGTACTTGTAGTAGTTGCAGTGCGCGGCGGCCGGTACCGCGACGGTGTGCAAGCCGATATCGGCGATCGCCGCGTCGTAGCGCTGCGCGAGCTGCTGGCGCCGAGCGATGAACTCGTCGAGGCGGCCGAGCTGCGAGAGCACGATCGCCGCGTGCGGCTCACTCATGCGCCAGTTGTGACCCAGCCGCGTGTGGAAGTTGGCGAGGAAGCTGCCCTTGCCCTGATCGCGGTACACCCGTGCCTCTTCGGCGATCGTGTCGTCGTCGGTGAGGATCATCCCGCCCTCGCCGCCCGCGATCACCTTCGTCGGGTAAAAAGAGAACGACCCCGCGATGCCGAACGTGCCGGCCCAGCGACCGTCGAGCCCGCTGCCGTGCGCGTGGGCCGCGTCCTCCACGAGATGCACGCCGAGCTCGCGACACATCGTGGCGAGCCGCGGCACGTCGGGCGACACCAGTCCGCCGATGTGGACCACCACGATCGCCGCGGTGTCGGCGTTGACGAGGTCCGCCACCTTGTTCACGTCGATCGCCATGGTCTCGGGGTCGCAGTCGGCGAAGCGGATCCGCGCGCCGGCGTGCACTGCTGCCGCGGCCGTAGCGAAGAACGTATTGGCGGGAACGATCACCTCGCGGGCCTCCACACCGAGGCTGCGCAAGATGATCTCGAGCGCACTCGTGCCCGAGCTCACCGCGATCGCGTGCTTGGCACCGTGTCGTGCGGCGAACGCGGCCTCGAGCTCGGCGCCGATCGGACCGAGCGTGAGTTGGCCGCTCGTGAGCGACGCGTCGATGCGCTGCAGCACCTCGGCCCGGTCTTCGGGCGGGAACAGGATCCGGGCGGGAGGCACGCGCATGGCGGGGAAATCTACAGGCGACCTCTCGTCGGCCGCGGGATCGAACGACGCTGGTTGTGGTCAATCACGCACGAGGAGCATGCATCCGCAGGTGTTCCCGCCGCCGGCTGCGGCAATGCCGATCTCGACATCCTTGGGGATCTGGCGCTCGCCGCCCTGACCCCACATCTGGGTGGCGGCCTCGTGCAGGAAGCCGTAGCCGTGCAGCCGACCAGCCGACAACTGGCCGCCATGGGTGTTGAGCGGAAGCTCTCCGTCGCGTGCAATACGTGTGCCGCCGTCGATAAAAGGCCCGCTCTCGCCGACCTTGCACAGCCCGAGGGCCTCCATCCAGCTCATCGTGAGGAACGAGAAGCCGTCGTAGGCCTGGAGCATCTGCACGTCGGACGGGCGGAGCTCCGTGCGGGTCCACAACTGCGCGCCGGCGTCGCGGTTCGCCATCGCGGAGAGGTCGTCGAACTGGTCCCAGCTCGGGCGACCGTGGATCGCGGCCCCAACGGCCTCCACCCGTAGCGGCGGGTTGCGCAGATCGCGCGCCCGGTCGATGCGCGACACGATCACCGCGGTCGCGCCGTCGCACGGCACGTCGCAGTCGTAGAGGCAGAACGGCGTGCTGATCATGCGCACGTTCAAGTAGTCGTCGAGGGTCATGGGATCGCGATAGATCGCATTCGGGTTGAGCGCGGCGTTGCGGCGAGCGTTGAGCGCGATCCACGCCATCTGCTCGCGGGTGGTGCCGTAGAGGTGGAAGTGGCGCTGCGCGAACATCGCGATCCAGATCGCCGCGCTCGGCGCGCTGAACGGCAGGTTCCACTGCATGAACCCGCTCGCCTTGAAGCCGCCTCCGCCGCCGCCACCTCCGGGCATCACCGCCGAGCGGCCCTCTTTGCCCTGCGCGCTCCCCTCCCAGACGCTGCGGAAGCAGAGCACGTGGTTCGCTAACCCGCTCGCCACCGCGAGGCATGCGTTGATCACCGAGCCGAGCTGGCCCGACGTCTCGAGCCCGCCGCCGTACCAACCGCAGTCGAGCCGCAGCGCGTCGATCACGTCGTACGCACCGGCACCGCTGAAGCCCGCCGGTACTGCCATCGGCCCTGGGTACGTGGACAACCCGTCGATGTCGCGCGTGGTGAGGCCCGCGTGCTCGATCGCCGCGAGGCACGCGTCGAGCGTGAGTTCCATCGGGTCGCGGTAGAGGCGGCGGCCGATGTCGGATTGGCCGACGCCGCTGATGCACGCACGCCGTTCGATGATGTCGTTCGCGTCCATCAGTGCTGCGCTCCCACCGTCGCGCGCTCGGGATCCGGCTCGAACAGCGGGATCCAGATATCGCCGTCGGGATCAGGATGGTGCTCGAACGTGACGCGCACAGGCATGCCGACCCGAATGTCGTCGAGCGCGCAATGCACGAGGTTCGTGGTGAGCCGCACCGACGGTTGCTCCTCGATCTCGATGATCGCCACCACGTACGGCAGCTCCGGTCCGGGCATCCACGGCTGGTGGTTCACCGTGTAGGTGGTGAGCGCGGCGCGGCCCGACACGGCTTCCACCGCGAGATGCTTCGAATGGCACATCGGGCACAGCGGCTGGGGCGGATGGATGTAGTAGCCGCAGTCCTGGCAACGCCAGAACCGCAGTTCGCCCTGCTCGCCGCCCTGCCAGAAGTCGCGGTTGTTGTCGACGAGGCGCGGCAATACCCGGAACGGGAGGTCGGCTTCGGTCACGTGTCTTGCCTCTTGTTCGCTTCGCTCACGGGCCGGCAGGCCTTCCCTTGCCGAGGCTCGGCCGACTCCTCGCGGATGGACAGGTTCAATGACTACTCGGCGTCGGGCGCGCGGGCGGCTTCGTAGCCCTCGCGCGCCGCGGGGATCGCCTCGACGGCACACAGCACGCCGCCGCCCGGCATCGCCAGCATGATCGAGCCCATGATCTCCTCCCAGGTGGCGCCCACCTCATGGGCGAGCTGCGCGTGACGGCGCACTCCTGCGGGGTTGCGGATCACGACGGTGACCACCATGCGGATCAGCTCGTGGGTCTTGCGGTCGGGCGCTTGCAGCGAGTCGATCGCCGACATCCAGGCGTTGTGCGCCTCGTGCAGCGCCGGGAAGACCTCGTGCAGCGGTTCCTCGAACGGAAAATTGAAATCCGGGCTCGTACTCGCCGGGCTCATCGGCGCTTACCACTAGCACGTCGTCGCGCCGCGATGTCGAGAGGCCTGTGCTTCACTCGGCACCGTGCCGCGCCCGCTCGTGCCCGCATGGCCCCGCCGCGCCGCGACCGTCATGGCCGCGACCATGTGCGTTGTGCTCGCGGCGTGCTCGTCGGGCTCGGGCCACGCGCACGGCTCCGCCAAGGGCTCCAAGTCGACGCCGTCGATCACCACCGCTCCGCCCTCGTCGGCGCACGTGAGCTCCACCACTACGCCGCACGCCACACCGCCGCGGTCGTCGATCGACGCGTCTACGACGGCGGCACTCCGCGCCCACCTCGTCGACACCATCCCTGGCTTCACGTTGCAGCCTGCAGGGAGCACCGGCACCGGGCCGTCGAGCCTTGCCGACGCCGCCAATGATGCCGGCGGTGGGAGCGAGGCCGCCCAGCTCACCTCGGCCGGGTTCCGTGCCGGCTACAAGCTGCTGTTCAGCGCCGGTGATCGCCAGATCCTCCTGCTCGCATACCGCTTCGCCACGCCCGCCGGGGCTCACCGGTACCTCACTCACGCCTACGCCACGCGGGTGCAGGACGGTGGTGCGCCGGCAACGGGATCGATCAGTGGCGTGCCGGGCGCGCTCGTGGCGAACCGATCGGAGTCCGACGCCGCGTCGGCGCTCGTGCTGTTCACGCGGGGCGCAACTCTCGTGATCCTGTCGACGATTCAGCCTGCGCGCGCCGACGCGGTCGGGGTGCTCGCGCCCGTGGCGAGCGCGCAGTACGCGCGCCTCGCGGGCTACTGACCGGCGTTCGAGTCGCGGCGGCGCGCGTGCGCGCGACGGAGTCGCTCGATGCGTGCGTCCCACGCCGTCTGCGCGCCGGCCATCCACGCCGACGCGTCATCGAGCGGTTCGGGCGTCGCGCGATACACCACCCGCCGGCCATCACGCTCACTCGTCACGAGTGCAGCCGCCTCGAGCACACCGAGATGCTTCGTGATTGCCTGGCGGGTGATCGGCGCCGCGCGCGCGAGCTCGCTTGCCGTTGACGGCGACGACGACAACGTCTCGAAGAGCCCGCGGCGCGTCGAGTCGCCGAGCGCGCTGAACACCGCGTCGAGACGCTGATCGCCGCCGGCCGGCGCGTGCATGTTCACGCGTTGGTCAGCGGCCGGCGAGGGCAAGGAAGTCGCCGCGTGCGGGCAAGCCGAGCAACACACTCGTGTCGACGAGGCGCTCGGTGATTCGCAGCACCGTGTGCTCGCCGTCGTCGCCAGCCTCGAGCTCGACCTCGACGGTGGTGACCGGCCCCTCGTCGGGCGCCGCGGGCACCCAGGTGAACGCCAGGCGCCGCCCGAACTCCACCTCGTCGACCACGCCGACCCGCACCCCGTGCTCGCCGCGCGTGCGCACGGGTGCGCCGACCTCGAGGGTGAGCTCGACCTCGTCGTCGAGCCACTCCTGGAGCAGCTCGGGTTCGCTCACCATCGGCCACACCTCGGCCGGCGAGCCGTCGAGCGTCTCGACCACTTCCACTGTGCTCATCGTCGACTCCCTCGCTGGCCCGGGATCAGATTGCAACCAATCTATTGCACATTGGCGTGCGGCGCTCGCTATTCTGCAACCATGCAGTTGCACCTCACCAACGACACCGATCCGAACACCCCGTCCGAGCCGGTCACACCCGTAGCGCCCGCGCCGGAATCCGCCCCGCCCGGCCCGGGCCCGGCGACGCTCGCCGACGAGCTCGGCCGGAGCCTGCTCCGCCGCCGCCACGTGATGCTCACCGGCGAGATCGACGACACGCTCGCGGCGCTCGTGTGCGGCCAGCTGCTCGTGCTCGGGTCCGACGACACGTGTGGTGATCCGGTCGTGTTTATGATCAACTCGCCAGGCGGGTCGGTCGACGCCGGCTTCGCGATCTACGACACGATGCAGACGCTTGGAGTCGACGTAGCCACCGTGTGTTCAGGCCTCGCGGCATCGATGGGCCAGTTCCTGCTCTGCGCGGGCACACCGGGCATGCGGTACGCGCACCGGCACAGCCAGATCTTGATGCATCAACCGCACGGCGCGGTGCAGGGATTCGCCACCGACATCCGCATCCACGCCGACCACTTCGCCCGGCGTCGCAAGGAGATGGCGCGGCTCACCGCGGAGCACACCGGCCAACCCGTCGAGCGAGTGGTCGCGGACGCTGACCGCGACCACTGGTACGACGCCGACGAGGCGCTCGAGTACGGCATGGTCGACCACATCGTGGACGGCCCGCTGAAATTGACGCGTCAGGCGAGTTTTTCGTCGCCGCGGTAGACGCTGATCGCCTGCGTGGGACAGCCCTGCGCGGCCACGATGATCTTGTCGTCGTCGGCCGCCGCCGGATCGAGCACCACGGCGATGCCGTCGTCGTCGAGGTCGAACACGCCGGGCGCCCAGAACGCGCAGTTGCCCGATCCCATGCAGGTGTCGCGGTCGATGCGAATGTCGAGAGCCACGGTGATCACGCTATACGCGGTGCCCACCACGGCGACCAGCCGCAGCAGCCAGGCGGCCCGCCCGCGTCAGCCGACGACACCCCGCACGTAGGCGACGAACGCGTCCTTCGAGATCGTGGGCGCGGTACCGCCGAAGTTCGACGAGTTCAGGTCGAACGTGTACACGTCGTCGCCCTTCTTCACCTGGATCGTGAAACCGGTGCCCACCACGGCAGCCTCGCCGAACAACTTGGCCGCGCCCGCCACCGTGACCCGAGCACAACTCCGCCGGTGAGGCTCAACTCGCGACGGCGAGCCACCGTTCGTAGCGATCTCCCACCGCCGCGAGCGCGGCCGCGTCGGGCTCGACCGTGCGGGCGATCCGCGCCCAGCGCGCGCCGTCGGCCAACGACGTCTCCAAGCCCGCGGCCATTCGAGCGCCGAACGCGGCACCGAGCGCGCCGCCTTCGGGCACCGCAACCACGTCGACCGGCAGCCCCGTGCACGTCGCGAGCGTGTCGAGCCAGTCGTCGACAGCCACACCACCACCCGTCGCGACGATGCGACGCGCCGGCGACGGTGTGACATCGATGAAACGGCGGGTCACGAAACCGGCGGCCTCGAACGCGGCGCGCCGGAGCGTGCGCGCCGAATGCGTGAGGTCGAGACCGTGCAGCTCGGCCCGCCGAGTTGGGTCGTTGATCGGCACGCGCTCGCCACGCGGATACGGCACCCACAGCGGCACGTTCGTGAGGTCGAGCTCGCCGCGCGCGCCGTCGCCGGCGAGCAGCGACGTCGCCCAGTTCAGGAAGAGGCCACCGGCATTCGACGGCCCACCGATGAGAAAGCGGCCTGGAGTGGTGTGCGGGATCGGGAAGTAACCGGGGATGTCAAGCGGCTCGTCGACCACGCACCACACGATGAGCGTGGTGCCACAGATCACGAGCACATCGCCCGGCTCGAACGCGCCGGCCACGATCTGCTCACCCATGGCGTCGATGGTGCCGCCCTCGAGCACGCAGCCCGGGTAGCCGATCACCTCGCCCGCCGCGGTGCCGGCGGGCACGAGCGGGGGCATCTGGTGGACGCGCGCGCCCGCGTCGACCACCATCTCTTCGTTCCACGTGCCCGCGAAGTCGAAGAGCGGCCAGCATGCCGCGGCGGCATTCGTCGACAGCACCGGCGCGCCCGTGAGCGACGCGTTGGCGACGCTCTGCGCGGTACGAAAGCCTGCGGCATCCGGGTATTCGTGCGCGAGCCAGGCGAGGAAGCGAGCGAGCTCACCGCGCTCACTGAACGGCCCGACCTCGTTGCCGCGACCGCGCTCGTCGCCGTAGAGCAGCCCGGGCGCGATCGGATGTTCCTTGTCGTCGACGGCGGTGAGCGACGGCACCATCGCCGCCACGCTCACTGCGCGCGGCACGATGCCGGCATCGTCGAGGCCGAGCCCGTCGAGCGCGGCACGCGGTCCGTCGAACCAGGCCGCACGCGCGTCGTGCTGGAAACGCTCGGGCGTGGGGATCGCGAAGTTGTGCGGCACGCGGACGCGCCGGATCACGTTGCCGTCGTCATCGGCCGCGACGGCCTTCACCGACGACGTGCCGATGTCGATCCCCACCGTCACCGCGCCGCGCGGAGTGGCTCCTGCCGTCACGGCCGGTCACCGTAGCGGCGCACCGCGCGTGCGTTCACCTCTGCAGTGAGCGGAGCGCTTCTGAGTGCAGGCGACCGTTCGTGCACACGAGCGAATCGGCAGTGCGCGGATCGGTGCCGCCGTCGATCGTCGACCAGCGGCCGCCGGCTTCCTCGATGATCGGCAGCAGTGCCGCCGCGTCCCAGTACGCCACGATCGGATCGATCGAGATGTCGAAGCTGCCGTCGGCCACGAGCATGTGCTGCCAGAAGTCGCCGAGCCCACGCGTGCGCCAGCACTCACGACCCAGCGCCATCATCCGGTTGCCGACGCCGTCGAGATCGAAGCGGGCGGTGGTGTCCCACGCGAACGACAGTTGCGCGTCGCCGAGCGTGCCCACAGCCGACACACCAATCCGTTCACCGTCGCGGTACGCGCCCAGACCGCGCCCGGCCCACCAACGACTGCCGAGGGCGGGCGCGCTCACCACGCCCACCACGACCTCGCCGTCGTGCTCGAGGCCGAGCAGCGTCGCCCACACGGGCACGCCCCGCACATAGTTCTTGGTGCCGTCGATCGGATCGACGATCCAGCACCACGAACCGCTCGCCTCTCCCCCACCGAACTCCTCGCCGAGCACATCGTGGTCGGGCGCGCGCGTGGCGAGGTGCGCGCGCACCATCTCCTCCACGGCCCGGTCGGCTTCGCTCACCGGCGTCAGATCGGGCTTGGTCTGCACCACGAGATCGGCGGCGCGAAAGCGTGCCATGGTGATCGCATCGGCCCGGTCGGCAAGCTCGAGTGCAAGCGCGAGCGCGGCTTCGACTTCCACGTTCGCCACAGTAGGCGGCACTACCCTCGACCGGATGAACGGCGACGACCGTTCCGCGTTGGTCGAACGGGTGTCGAGCCTGGCGTCGTCATACGTCGCCGTCGACGAGGCGCCCGGACTCGGCGCGTTCATTCGCCGCTTCTATGCCGATGTCGGCGCCGACGACCTCGCCGAGCGCACCATCGACGAGCTCGCCGGCGCGGCGCGCGCGCTGTGGCGCGCCGCGTCGAACCGCCCGCCCGGCACACCGGTGATCCGCGCCTACGACCCCGCGGCGGGTGTCGACGGCTGGTCGTCGCCCTACACCGTGATCGAAGTGGTGAGCGACGACATGCCGTTCATCGTCGACTCCGTCACCACAGCGATCGAGCGGCGGCACAGCACCGTGCAGCTCGCGATCCACCCGATCGTGGCCGTGCGCCGCACACCCGACGGGAAGTTGCTCGGCGTGGCCGCGTCGGGCGACCCGAACGGCGCCGATGGGTACGTGCCCACCGAGGGCGAGCGGCGGGTGGTCGAGTCGTTCGTGCACATGGAGATCGACCGCATCGACGACACCGCGCTGCTCGCCGAGCTCGTCGACGACCTGCGCGCGGTGTACGCCGACGTGCACGCGGCCACGAACGACTGGAGCGACATGCTCGCAGTCACGTTCCGCGTGGTGAACGAACTCGGCGCGGGCGGTAGCGACGAGGACCGCTCCGAGACGCGCGCGCTGTTGCAATGGATGGCCGATCATCACTTCACGTTCCTCGGCGTATGCGACATCGTGCCCACCGACGACGATCGCGTCACGATCGTGGAGGGAAGCGCGCTCGGCATCCTGCGCGACGACTCTCGCCCGCAGCTCACACCATTCGCGGGGTCGGCGACGCTCGTGGTGAACAAGGAGCCGCAACGATCACGCGTGCACCGCGACGTGTATCTCGACGCGGTCGCGGTGCGCAGCATCGGCTCCGACGGTCGTATTGCCCGGGAGACCAGGTTCCTCGGGTTGTGGACGTCGAGCGCCTATCACGCCAACCCGAGTGAGATCCCGGTACTGCGGCGCAAGGTGACCGCAGTGGTGCAGCGGGCCGGCTACCCGCACGACTCACACGCCGGCAAGGACCTCGCCGCGGTACTCGACACGTACCCGCGCGACCAACTGTTCCAGATCGGTGTGGACGAGCTCTACGAGACGGCCATCGCGATCGTGCAGCTCCAGGAGCGCAAGCGCGTGCGGCTGTTCCTGCGCGCCGACGTGACCGGTCAATTCGTGTCGGCGCTCGTGTTCGCGCCGCGCGACCGCTACACCACCACGCTGCGCCTGCGCATCGCGACGATCCTCGGCGACGCGGTGCACGCGAGCGAATCGCAATGGACCACGAGCGTGAGCGACGCGCCGCTGGCCCGGCTCCACTTCGTGATGCGCGTCGCCCCGGGCGCGCTCGACGGCGTGTCGACGCGCGAGCTCGAGGCGCGCATCAGTGTGGCCAGCCGCACTTGGAGCGAAGAACTGCGAGACGCGCTCGTGGCTGCGGTGGGCGTGGACCGCGCTCCGGCGTTGGTGCGTCGCTGGGCCGACGGTTTTCCACCCGCGTACCAGGACGACGTGCCCGCCACGGTCGCGGTGGCCGACGTGTTCGATCTGGACACGCTCGAACGCACCGGCACCACGGTGCTGCGGCTCGAAGCCGAACAGTCCGACGGCGTGATGCCGTTCAGCGTGATCAGCTCCACGCAGCTGCCGCTCTCCGACCTGATGCCGGTGCTCGCGAACCTCGGTGTGCGGGTTGTGGACGAGCATCCCTACGTGATCGACGCCCCGGGCGACGGCGACGGCGACGGCGACGGCGCCGACGCGAGTAGTGGGCGCACTCCTCGAGAGGTGGTGCACCTCGCGCGGTTCGGCATCCGTTCCGGCGCGCACGGCGTCGACCTCGCCGCGAGCCGCGATGGGTTCGAGGAAGCGTTCGCCGCGGTGCTCCATGGCGAGGCCGAGAGCGACACGTTCGGAGCGCTCGTGCTCGGGGCATCGCTCGGTTGGCGTGAGGTGGCGCTCCTGCGCGCCTACGCGCGCTACATGCGCCAGATCGGCACGTTGTTCTCGCACGAATACATCGCCAGTGTGCTCAACAACCACGCCGACATTGCGGGCGCGCTCGTCGCCTACTTCCGCGCCCGCTTCGATCCCGATATCAGCGCCGACGAGCGTGAGCGAGCACAGGCGGAACGCCGCGAAGAGCTCCAGCAGATGGTGGACGCGGTCACGAGCCTCGACGACGACCGCATCCTGCGCGGCCTCACCACGTTGGTCGACGCCACCCTGCGCACGAACTGGTTCCAGCGCGATGCCACGGGCCGCGCGCCGTCGCACATCGTCTACAAGCTCGATCCCACACGGATCCCCGACGTCCCGCGGCCGGTGCCCGCCTACGAGATCTTCGTGTACTCGCCGCGCGTGGAAGCCGTGCATCTCCGCATGGGCAAGGTCGCGCGTGGCGGGTTGCGCTGGAGCGACCGGCGCGAGGACTTCCGCACCGAGGTGCTCGGCCTCGTGAAGGCGCAGACCGTGAAGAACGCGGTGATCGTGCCCACCGGCGCCAAGGGCGGCTTCGTGCCCAAGCGCTTGCCGCCGATCACCGAACGCGACGCCTGGCTCGCCGAGGGCACAGATTGCTACCGCACGTTCGTCGGCGGCCTGCTCGACGTCACCGACAACAACGTCACGCCCGCCGGATCGTCGCGACATGCCGCGTCGGTGACGCGGCCACCCGATCGCGTCGTGCGTTACGACGGCGACGACCCCTACCTCGTGGTGGCGGCCGACAAGGGCACGGCCACGTTCTCCGACATCGCCAACGACATCGCCGTGGCCCGCGGCTTCTGGCTCGGCGACGCGTTCGCGTCGGGCGGCAGCTCGGGTTACGACCACAAGGCCATGGGCATCACGGCCCGCGGCGCGTGGGAATCTGTGCGCGCGCATTTCCGTGAGCTCGGTATCGACCCCGACATCGATTCGTTCACCGCAGTGGGCATCGGCGACATGTCGGGCGACGTGTTCGGTAACGGCATGCTGCTGTCGCGCCAACTCCGCCTCGTGGCCGCGTTCGACCACCGCCATGTGTTCCTCGACCCTGAACCCGACCCTTCCACCAGCTTCGAGGAGCGGGCCCGGCTGTTCGCGCTTCCCCGTTCGTCGTGGGCCGACTACGACGCCACTCGGATCTCCGACGGCGGCGGTGTGTACGCGCGCACGAACAAGAGCGTGCCGATCACGCGCCAGGTGCGCGCCGCGCTCGGACTCCCCGACGACGTCGCCGCGCTGAGCCCGCCCGCGCTGATCAGCGCCATCCTTGCTGCGCCGGTCGACCTGCTGTGGAACGGTGGTGTCGGCACCTACGTGCGCGCGTCGGCCGAGTCGAACGCCGAGGCCGGCGACAAGGCGAACGATGCGGTGCGCATCGATGCCTCGTCGGTGCGAGCGCGTGTAGTGGTGGAGGGCGGCAACCTCGGCCTCACCCAGCCGGCGCGCATCGAGCTCGCCAAGCGCGACGTTGCGGTGAACAGCGATGCCATCGACAACTCGGCGGGCGTCGACACGTCGGACCACGAGGTGAACATCAAGATCCTGCTCGCCGACATGATCGCCCGCGGCGAGCTGCAAGCAGCCGAACGCGACGCGCTGCTCGCGGGCATGACCGACGACGTCGCCGCGCTCGTGCTCGACGACAACTACCAGCAGAACCGCACGTTGATGGTGGGCCGCGCCGAGAGCGGCCCGATGGCCGATGTGCACCTGCGCTACCTCACCGTGCTCGAGTCGGAGGGCAAGCTCGATCGAGCGGTCGAGTTCCTACCGTCGTCGAGCGAGCTCGCCGAGCGCAAGGCCCAAGGCATCGGGCTCTACGGCCCCGAGCTCGCCGTGGTGCTCGCCTACAGCAAGCACACCACCGAGCAGGCCGTGCTGGCGAGCGACCTGCCCGACGATCGCGACGTGGCCGCGGTGTTGCACGACTATTTCCCGCAGGCGTTGCGCACGCGGGCCGCCGCGGCGATCGGCCGTCACTCGCTGCGCCGCGAGATCACCGCCACCGCGCTCGTGAACGCGATGGTGAACACCGGCGGCACCACGCTCGCGTTCCGCATGATGGAGGAGACCGGCGCCACCGAACCCGATGTGGTGCGCGCGCAGTTCGTGGCGTGGCGAGTGTTCGAGCAACAGCAGTTCTGGGACGACGTGGCCGCGCTCGATCACAAGGTTGCGGCGTCGCTCCAGGTGGAGCTGTACCTCGAAGGGCGGCGCCTCGTGGAACGCGCGACGCGCTGGCTGCTCCGCCACCGCCGATCGCCGCTCGCGATCGGCGCGACGGTCGACGCGTTTGCCGACGGCGTGCACCGTTGCACCGAGATCCTGCCGTCGGTGCTCGGTGACGATGGCGCGGCCGCGATCGCCCACTCGCTCGAGCACTTCCTCGCCGGCGGCGTACCCGAGCCGGTGGCCACGCGCGCGGCCACCTACCGCTCGCTCGCGTCGGCCCTCGACATCGTGGAGATCGGCGCCGCAACGAGCCGCCCCGTGGAGGCCGTGGCCGCGGTATACGCCACGGTCGGCGATCGCCTCGGACTCGACTGGCTGCGTGAGCACATTCTCACCGACCTGCGCCGCGACGACCGCTGGAGCGCACTCGCCCGCAGCGCATTGCGTGACGACGTGTTCGAAGAGCACCGCGCGATCACCTCGGCCATCCTGCGCGCCGCCCACACCGGTGACGACGCCGCCACCTCCTTCGAACAATGGGCTACCGAACGCGACACCGCGCTCTCGAGAGCCACCAAAGTCCTAGAAGACGTCCGCCAAGCCGCCACCTACGACCTCGCCACCCTCTCCGTAGCCCTACGCGAACTCCGCAACCTCCTCAGCTAACCCGCATCCCCACCAAGCAACGTCACAAGCAGCGAGCGGCCACGCTGGCGGCACCGAGGTACGGAGGCGCCGGCTCAATGTCCGGGACGAGCCCGCGGCGCCACGGCGAGGAAGCGAATCCGTAGCGTCGGACCGAGCGAGGGAGCGCACTTCGCGAGCGCCAGCGAGCCCCGAAGCGCTGCGAAGGGCCGATGCGTGTGAGCGTTCGCCGTGGTGTCGCGGGCGACAATGTCGCACGCACTGGATCGCGTGCGCAGGCCTCAGGCGAGCACTTCGATGACTGTTGCGCTCCCCATACCCCCACCGGCACACATGCTGGCGACGCCGTAGCCGCCGCCGCGGCGGCGCAGTTCGTGGGCGAGCGTCACGATCATGCGTGCACCGGTGGCCGCGACCGGGTGGCCGAGTGAGCAACCGCTGCCGCTGACGTTGGTGATGTCGTGCGGGATGCCGAGCATCTTCGTGGTCGCCACGCACATCGACGCGAAGGCCTCGTTGATCTCGAACAGCTTCACGTCGTTGATGTCGATGCCGGCGCGCTTGAGCGCCTTCGGGATCGCGTGCACCGGGCCGAGGCCGGTCTCTGCGGGCGGCACACCGGCCGACGCCCAGCTCTTCACCACCGCGAGGGGCTGGAGGTCGTGCGCCCTGGCGTAGGCGTCGCTCACGATCACCATCGCGGCGGAACCGTCGTTCAGACCCGACGAGTTGCCCGCGGTGATCGGAAAGCCGTCGATCTCCGGGTGCAGCACCTTCAGCGACGCGAGCTTCTCCATCGACGTCTGGCGCGGGTGCTCGTCGCGCTCGAACGTGACCGTGGTGCCGTCGCGCCGCGGCGCCTCGATCGGGAACAGCTCCTCCTCGAAGCGTCCCTCGGCGATCGCCGCAAGGGCGCGCTCGTGCGAGGCGCAGGCCCAGAAGTCCATCTGCTCGCGCGTCACGTCGGCGGCCTTGGCCGCGTTCCAGCCGACGGTGATCGACATGTCGAACGCCGGCGCGTCCGGCGTCTCCGGATGGCTCGGCGACATCCACTGCTTGTACTCGTCGGTGCCGAGCACGCGCTTCATGCTGGACGGCGACGTCGAGATCGACTCGGCGCCCCCGGCGATCACGACTTCGTCCATGCCGGCGCGGATGCTTCCCGCGGCCGTCTGCACTGCGGCCATGCCCGACGCGCAGTGGCGGTTGTGCGCAACACCCGGCACGTGCACGAGTCCGGTCTCGATCGCGGCGTAGCGAGCGATGTCGCCGCCGCCCTGGAGCACCTCACCGAGCACGATGTCGTCGACGTCGTCGGGCGCCACGCCGCTGCGCGCCAGCGCTTCCGCCACCGCATACTTGGCGAGATCGAACGCACTCACGTCGACGAGCGTGCCCTTGCGGGCGGTGCCGATCGGGGTGCGGCACGCCGAGACGATCACGGCTTCGGTCATGGAACGGCTCCTTCGGTGGGCGCGAGGCGCGTGACGCTACCGCCGCCCTCGGTGGTCCCATCAACTCCGGGTTTTCCCGGACTTGATGGGACCACCGGCGCGCGCGTGTCAGGGGATGGCGCGGGGCGCGGCGGTGGCGTGCACCTGCACGGGGATCGCGTCATGTACGCCGAACAGTGCGAAGAACCCCACGTCGACCTCGCCGCGCAACGTCACATCGACGTTCGTGGCACCCGCGTCGACTTCGGCGTTGGTGACGAGTCGCGCGTCGTGCTCGCGACTGAGCTCGGCCGACGCGAGCGACCGAGCCCGGCCCGGGTCGAGCGCGAGCTCACCTCGCCGCAAGGCCGACTCGTCGACGCCGTTGGCTCCGGCCGTTGCCGACGCATCAGCCATCGCCGCGAGCGAACGGCGTACCGACAGCACGCGCCAGAAGTCGACCGACAGCGCACCGAGCATCAGCACGGCCACGCACAGCCCGAGCATCAGCACCACCATGGAGCCGCGCTCATCGCGCCGGCGAGCCACGTCAGCGGCTCCGGTAGTCGTCGATGCGCACCGCGTATGTGGTGGTCCACGACCATGCGCCGGCGTCGCCGATCAGCGGCAGGTGGAGTGCCGGCATCACGACGGTGACCCGCGCCACGGCTTGGCCACCACGGTTGTCGTCGACCGCCACGCCCACTGCAAGGTCGCCTTCGGGTACGCCGTAGTCATCGGCCACGGAGGCAACGACGCGGTCGACCGCTCCCCCGTCGGTTGCCGGCCAACCCGCCGCCGCGGTGCGCGCGGTCTCCCGCGCCACCACGGTGGCGGCGTGGCGCCGTTCACTCCACACCGGGATCGACGCCACCAACACCACGGTGGGCACCAGCAGCAGCGCCACCGCGGCGACAAGTTCCACCGCCACGAACCCGCGTCGGTTGGTCACGGCGGGCCTTCCTGTTCGGCCTCGGCGCGCAACCGGAACGACCACCCTGGAAGGCCTGCCACGAACGCGGGCAGCACCACGTCGGCGTCGGCGGTGACCACGCCGCCGGTGATCGCACACCGGAGCGCGACGCCGTGACCGAGATCACCGCGCACCAACCCCTGGATCGTGTCGTCCGCTCGCGCCGTGCAGTCGGCGGCCGTTCCGCCGAGTGGCACCGCGGCGCGCACGCCCTCATCGAGCGCGTCGCGCACCGCGGCCCGCACGTAGAGATCGACGAGCAGGTTCGCGGCCATCACGAGGAGCACGAGCGCGAGCGCGCTTGCGGCCACGTACTGCAGGCTCACGAACCCCGCCTCCCGAGCGTGAGGTGGACGCCGGTTCACGTCAACCGATCACCTTGCTGGTGATCCACGAGACGATGTTCAGGCCCAGCGCCTGGAGCGCGCCCCAGATGACGACCAGCGCGGCTATGCCGAGCGCGGCGTTACCGAGTAACTCGGCCGTGGCCATGCCGCGCTGGTCGCCACGTGGTGTGCGACGCTCGAGCCGCTGCGCCTTCGCTGCGCACCAGAGCTGCAAGGTGATCAATGACTGCATGAATGCCTCCTGTGTGTGTTTCGATCGATGTGAACTGAGCGGAGATCAACGGTTGCCGAGCACAATGGACGGAAGCGGCGCGGCCACGAACAACAACATGATCGGGGCCAGGATCCCGATCGTCGGAGCGAGCATTCCCGCGCGGCGTCGCACCGCCGACTTGCGCAACGCCTCGCGGCGCGCGTCGCGCAAGTCGTCGCCGATTGCGAGGAGCGCAACGGCCAGGTCGCTTCCCCGCTCCACCGAACTGGCAATGAGCTGATACGTGCGGGCGGCGTCGCGGCACGGCGTGAGGTCGGCCGCGCGGCGGAACGCTTCGGGCTCGCGCACGCCGCTGCGAATGCGCGCGAGCGTGGCGTCGAGCTCCTCCACCAGCACGCCCTGACCGCGATCGACGAGCCGCTGCACCGACTGCACGGCACCCGACCCTGAGCGGACGTGCATCGCAAGCAGTTGATTCACGGTGGCGAGCTCGAGCTCCATGCGCTCGGTGCGCCGGCCGATCGCGCGATCGAGATCGCCTCGCACGCGTGCCGCGCCGGCAACGAAGCCGGCGACGACGAGCGCGAGCACCACGAACGGCGTGTGCACGAACAACATGCCCGCGGCGCCCAGCACGAGCGCGACCCGTGCGCCCCGCGCCACCTGTGCGACCCGATGCTCGGTGACGCTGACGTCGCGCCGGCCGGCCTGAAACAGCCGCAACTCGATCGCATCGTCGCTGCGCGACTCCACGATCGCGCCAAGCCGCTGGGCCACGGCGCGCAGCGGGCCGAGCAGCACGGCCGCGACGCCACGTGCGTCATGGGCATCGCCGCCGGGCACGACGCTCGAACCGACGACATCCGGCGTGTGTCCGAGTACGGCGCGCGCCGCGCCGGTATACGGGCGCACCCGAACGGCAGCTCGCGGACGGTTCGGCACCACGGCGTACACGAGCGCGCCAACCGCGACCGCCACGCACAGCGCGGCCGGTAGCGCAGGAGAACCCGCCGCGGCGATCACGCCCGTCATCGCACTGGTCATCCCACTTGGCTCCCGGCAAACACCCGCGGTTCGGCGGGCAGCCGGCCGAGGCGCGCGATCCACGCACTGCCGAGGATTGTGAGCAGCCCGCCGGCGAGCACCACCAAGAGGCCCACGGGCGATTGGTAGAACGCGCGGAACGGACCGTGCGACAGGTTCAGCACGAGCAGCACGAACCACGGCAGCGCAACCACCGCCCTCGCGTTGATGCGGCTCTCGAGCACCTCGGTGTCGAGCGCCTCGAGCAGCTTCACGTCGGCCGCGATCGCCACCGCGAGCTCGTCGAGGATCGTGCGCACGATGGCACCGCCGCGCTCGACCGCGAGCACGAGAACTTCGATCACGCGGTCGCTCACCGGATCGGCCAGCTCGGCGCGCGCGATCTCCAGCGCGCTCTGGGTACCGACGGCCCGGCTCAGCGACGGGTAGCGAGTGAGCGCGTCGCGCACCGGTTCGGGTCCGCGGTCGGCGAGCTCGACGAGCCCCTGATGGATCGACAGCCCAGCGGCCACCGCGGCGACGAGATCGCGCAGCGCGTCTGGCCATGCCCGCTGGATCGCCGCGAGCCGCAACGCGCGCCGGCGGCCGTAATAGAGCGTCGGCACGCACGCGGCGCCACCCGCCGGCACCAACGCGATCGCAGGCCCCACGAGCGCTCCCACCACTGCAAGCACGATCAGCCCGAGCAGCGCCGACGCGGCCGCGAACTGCACCGGCGCCGCCCCGAGCCCGGCCTGTTGCAACCAGATGCGGGCGCCCTCGACGCCACCGCGCGTCGAGCGCGCCGGCCGCACACGCGGCAGCGGCAGCCTCGCACCCACGGCAAGCGCAGCGATCGCCGCGCACGTCCAACCGATCACCAGCGCGGCAAGCAGGTTCATGCGCCTACACCCCCGCTCGCCCGCGGCTCGCGCCCCGAGGGGCAGCGGACGCTCGCTCCGATCGCACGCTCGACGTCGCTCCTCCGTCGCTCCTCGTGCGCTGGGCGGTTCATGTTCCGCCACCGCTGTCCGCGCCGAGCAGGGCGCGCAGAGCATTGGGGCGCCCGGCGGCGCGGTCGATCCGCGACTCGAGCCGGGCCGGCACCGCACCGGTCCACACGAGTGGCCGCCCCAATCCTTCGCGCACGAACAGTGGTTCACACGTGAAGCCGTCACCGAGCGACGGCGCGACCGCCACGATCTCGGTGATCTGCCTGCGCACACTCGACGCACTCGTATCGCCGGCTCCCGGCGCGGCCCGACCGTCGTCGCGGTCGACGTGCACGACGATGTCGAGGGCCTCCGAGAACACCTTGCGCACCACGCGTTCGGTGACGTTCTCGCCCGCCATCAGCGCGGCGTTCACCAACGCGTCGAGCGCGTCGACCGCGCCGTTCGCGTGCACGGTGCAGCAGAAACCGCAGCCCGCGTTCATCGCGCGTGTGAGCTCGAACGCCTCACCGCCACGCACCTCGCCGACCACGATGCGATCGGGTCGCATCGCAAGGGTGAATCTCACCAAGGCACGCAGGTCGATCGCGCCGCCGCCGTCGAGGCCGGGCGGCCGCACCTCGTAGTAGGCGCCGTGCGGGAACGGCACCGAAAGCTCGCGGATCTCCTCGCAGCAGCGGATGCAATGGTGGGCCGGGGTAGCGGCGAGCAACGCCGCGAGCAACGTGGTCTTGCCGGCGCCCGGTTCGCCCGACACGACCACCCGGCTGCGCATCTGCATGAGTGCGCCGAGGAACGCCGCGGCCGGCGCAGTGAGCGACTCGCGTCGCACGAGTCCGTCGAGCGCCACGTGCCGCACCACGTAGCGCCGCAGCGTGACCGACAGCCGGTCGGCAACAGGTGGGATCGCAGCAGTGAGGCGCGCCCCACCATCGAGCACCCGCGCCTGTACCAGTGGATACTGCGCGCTGAGCTGACGGTCGGACGGCGCGAGGAGCCGATCGATTACCCGGCGGTTCTCGTCCTCGTTCGTCGGTTCGGCGAGGCCCCGCAAGCGGCCGTCGCCGTCGAGATACGCGATGCGCGCGCCGTCGATGAAGATCTCTTCCACATCGGGCCGGGCGAGCAGATCGGTGAGCGGCCCGAGGTCGGCGATCGAGCGCACGATCCGCTCGACCACCGCGGCGGGATCGGCGAGCCGGCGCGTCTCACCGAACTGCGCACGGTGTTGGTATTCGTGGACCGAGCGCTCCGCTTCCGACCGCACCTCGCCAAGATCGCGATCGGGGCGCAGCCGCCGCCGTTCGATCGAGCGCAGCACTTCGCGCCGGATCGTGTCGTACGCGTCGTGGCTCTCGAGCGCGCCGGTGCGTGCCGGCACCGCGTCGTCGCCGGCTCGTACGTCACCGATCACGACGCCACCGCGTCGTGAGCTCCATCGCGTTCGCGATCCGCACCGTCGACCAGCCCCGCGGCGACGACCGCGACGGCCTTCGTGAACGGCCCGCGCGCCACGAGCGCACCGTTCCAACCCGCGGCGCGCACGCGCTCGTCGTCGGGGACGTGTGCGAGCGAGACCGGGTGATACGAACGCAAGAGCTCGTTCGCGAGCTCGGCCCGCCGAAAGGCGCCGCCCGAACCGCGGTTGAGCACCACATGCGCGGGACGGCGCGGTCGCAGTCGCTCGGCGTCGGCCAGCCACCCGAGCAGCCGCACCACGCCGAGCGGAGTGGCGGTGCCGACGGCCACGACCGTGTCGGCCTCGGCAACGATCGCTCGCGCCAACGCGTAGCGACCGCGCAACGGGCCGCCGACGTCATCGAGCATCGGCGCGGTGTCGACCACGAGCGGTGCGCCCGCGCAGCACTCGTGGAGCACGCGCAGCAGCTCCGACGGTCGGACGTCGAGCCAGGCACTGCTGCTCGGCAGCGCGCACAGCGTGGGGCGCGCCAGCCCGGCCACGTGCTGGAAGGCGTCACGCACGGCACCCTCGCCGAACTCGATGGCGTCGATCGCGGCGCGCAGGTTCGGCTCGAGTGGAAGTGCGAGCCGAGGCGCGATCGCCGGCGCTACTTCGTCGGCGTCGACGAGCGTGGCCGTGAGCGCGCGTGCCAGCTCGATTGCGATCTCGGTGCGGCCCGCGCCGGCCGGTCCACACACCGCGATCCACGGGTGGGCCCGCCGCTCACTCACCGCTGCGCGCACCACATCCTCGGCCCGGTGCGACCGCGCTCCGCCGTGCTCGGCCCACGACGCTTCGATCAGCGCAAGCGCGTCGAGGTACTCCCACGGAGCGGCATCCGAGGCCACGATCGCATCGACACCACAGTTGCGCAGCACATCGGCGGCGCCGCGCTCGTCGCGGTCGGCCACACCGAGCACCGCGCGTCCGAGCCCATGCACCTCGGCGACGAGACCCGGCGTGAGCGCGGGCCAGCGCCAGCTCGCGACCAACACGTCGAACGGTTCGTGCAGCACCATGGCGGGGTCGACCACGAGGTGCAACACGCGGGCTCCACCATGGTCGGCGAGGTGGCGGTGGAGTTCCTCGACCCACGCGTCGGGGGTGAACACCAGGGCCAGATCGAGCTCAGCCACCGTGCACCTCCAGCGGGTTCGCGCCTGCTGTGGACCCCGGAATGGGATACCGGGGCGCGCCCGTGAGCGGGGCGGTACCGGTGGCGTCGATCACGATCACGCGGGCATCCGCCTGCGCGCCCGCCAATCGCAGCGCATCCTCGGCCGACACCGACACCGTGATCACGATGCCGCTGTCGTTCGTGTGCAGCGGACCGCTCGCGCCGCCCGCGTGCGCCGCCGCGAGCACCGGCGCGTCGACGAGCACGTAACCGGCGTCCTTGGTGTCATGCGAGATCGCCACGACATCGATGCGATCGCCGGCCTGCAGATCGCCGGCCACGGCATCGGACTCGTCGACGGTGAAGCTCATGACGCGCGCGTTGTTCGGCGTCGCCACGACGAAGTCGGATCCTCGCAACGGATCACCACGTCGAACCGGCGCGGTGACCACGTGGCCGACGAGGCCCGCAGCATGCGAGTCGCGTACGAGTGCGCCGAGGTTGTCGATGTCACCACGCACCGCCACGGATCGCACGTCGCCGGGTTCGAGCCGCGCGCCCACACGCAGATCGTGCGCGGCGACGACCACACGCACCTCGTGTGCATCCGCGCGCAACGACGCCAGCGTCAGCACGCCGCCCAGCAGGCCCGCGAGCACGACCACCACGTGGGCGCCCGATACCCGTCCAAACCATCGATTTCGCGTCGGGACCGCGCCCGACCGCCCCACAGTCACACTTGCCCTCCGGATGCCCGACCGGTGAATGACCTGCGGCCATCGTGAACCCACAGTCCTCCGCGTGCACGGATGATCTCGTTGCGATGTGACGCTTCTCGCAGTGCACGCCCGGCGGCGCAGAACCCCTCGCGATGTACTGTATCAGAGTGTCTGAGATTGCGTCCAGACGCGCCAGACCGCCGACGTCATCCACGCCGCGGTCCGAGCCCGGCGGTACTCTCACCCTTGCTATGGCAAAGGGTGCGGGAGGCGGTAAGGGCGGCGACGACGGCGCGCCGCCCGCTGCCGCGACCCCGGCGAGCGGCGACGACTACCCGCCGATCCTCACCACCGCGATGGCGGCCGAACTGCTCTCGGTGCACGTCGAGTATCTGCGCCGCATGGTGCGCGAGGGCCGAATCCCGGCGCACCGCTTCCCCGGCGGGCGCGAGATCCGCTTCCACCGCGACGAGTTGATCGCGTGGGTGAAGGACCAGCCGGGTCACGATCGCTCCCCGTCGGCCGAGCACGCCGACGAGGCCACCGAACCGACGGAGCGCTCGTGACCGACGACAACGACGGCGGCGCACCGAAGACGATCGTCATCACGGGCGCGAGTTCGGGCATCGGCCTCGAATCTGCGGTCGGCCTGGCCCGCGGTGGCGCGCGCGTCGTGATGGCATGCCGCAATCCCACGAAGGGCGCGGCCGCGCGCGACGACGTGATCGCGCGCTCGGGCAGCGATCGCGTCGAGCTGATGGCGCTCGACCTCGCGTCGTTCGCGTCGATCCGCGGCTTCGCCAAGGAGGCGCTCGACCGCTTCGACCACATCGACGTGTTGCTCAACAACGCTGGCGCGGTCTCGATGCAGCGCGTGGAGACCACCGACGGCTTCGAGCAGACGTTCGGCGTCAACCATCTCGGCCATTTCCTGCTCACGAGCCTGTTGCGCGACCGGCTCGTCGCCACACCGGGCGCGCGCGTCGTGACGGTGGCGTCCGACGCGCATCGCTTCTGCGTCGGCGGGCTTCGTTTCGACGACCTCCAGGCGACCAAGGGCCGCTACCACCCCTTCGGTGCGTATTCGCGCAGCAAGCTCGCCAACATCCTCTTCACGCGCGAGTTGGCGCGCCGCCTCGACGGCACGGGAGTCACCGCGAACTGCGTGCATCCCGGGTTCGTCGCCAGCAACTTCGGGCGCCAAGGCGCGGTGGGCGTCATTGCGATGACGCTCGGACGGCCGTTCGCGATCGACAGCGAGAAGGGTGCGCGCACCTCGATCTTCGTCGCGTCCGACAGCTCGCTCGACGGCATCACCGGCCACTACTGGTACAAGTGCGCGATGAGCGAGCCGACCGCGAGGGCGCAAGACGACGCCACGGCGGCGCGGTTGTGGGATGTCAGCGAGGAGCTGATCGCCTCGAAGGGCTGATCGAGTCATCGGCGCGGCGCAGTGCCACCACCATTGCCAACGTGACGGTGATCGCCGCGGCGGCTCGCGACACCACGTCGACGTGATCGAGCCCCACCAGGATCCGTCCCTCGAACGCTTCGCCACCACTCACCATCACCAGGTGATCGGCGTCGCTCGTCTCGGCCGCGAGCAGCCGACCCCGAAACCCGCCACTCGACAGCGGCGGTGTGCGCCCGCTGCCGGCCGCCCCCTCGATGACGCCCATCGCGAGGTGCGGCAGCGGGTCGAGCCGCACGTCGTGGCGCACCGAGCCGTCCCGCAGCGACACGAGGTCGGTGTCGACTTCCACCACCTCACCGACGAGCCGTATACCGCCTGACCACAACCAGATGCGATCGCCGCGCGCCATCGCGTCGCGCAACCGGTCGCGCACGCCGAGACCGTGCCGGCGCACGAACGCGGCATCGAGCGCGGCCTGTTCCTGTTCGGCCCGCCATTCCGACCACGAGATCCCCACGCCGTCGTGTCGACGCGAGGCGTGCGGAAATGGATGAGCCGGCGGGACTACGGCGCCGCGATGGCCGCCGAGGTGGCGTTCGCTGCCGCGAGGCGACGGTACCGACTCGTGCTGTGCTCGGGGTCGGTGTCGTACCGCGGGATGACCTCGTCACCAAAGAGGGCGACCGTGTGCGCGACGAGATCCTGCGGATAGACGCTGCCCGACGGCCCCATGATCAATTGGTCGACGCCGATTGCTTCCCACTTCTTGAGCGCTTCGGTGCACTCCGAAGGAGTGCCGACGATGCTGGCTCCGGTCTCGCGCCCGGCGAGGATCTGGTCGCGCGTCGGATCGGGGATCTGCGCCGGCCACTCAGGTACCCACGCCGGCTTCGGGAACGTGTCGAGGTAGTGGAACACCAACGATTGCTGGTGTCCGTTGCCCGATCGCGTCACCCAGTCGATCGCTTCGTCGCCGTCGTCGAGGCACATGAAGCTGGTCGTGACCGCAACGTTGTCGTTCACGTACTCGCCGACGGGTTCGGCGTCGCCGATGCGTTCCTTGTAGATCTCGATGAGCGGTCGCATCTTCTCGGGCGAACCACCGGTGAAGCACAACACTCCGAGTCCCATGCGCGCGGCCTTCTCGAACGTGGACGGGTTACCGGCTGCCACCCACATCGGCGGGTGTGGCTTCACCCACGGCTTCGGCAGCACGTTGCGCTCGGGCAATGACCAACTGGCGGCGGCGTGCGAGTAGAGGCCGTCGCGCCACATGTGTTTGAACTCGCCGATCACCTCGTCGAACATCGCCTTGGTGTCGTCGGGATCATCGATGCCGAAACCACGCTGCTCGATACTCGACGAACCGCGTCCGGTGCCGAACTCGAAGCGACCGCCCGAGAGATGGTCGAGCATGGCCACGCGCTCGGCGACGCGCGCCGGGTGGTTCACCGGCGGCGTGATGTTGATGATGCCGGAGCCGATGTGCATGCGCTCGGTGCGCGCCAGCACGTACGGCATGATCACCTCGTTGGCCGAGATGTGGGAGTACTCCAAGAGGAAGTGGTGCTCGGTCCACCACGAGTACTTCCAGTTGTGGCGATCGCCCACCTCGGCCAGCGCCACCTCGCTCAGCAGCCGGGTGTGCTCGGCGTCGGGGTCGGCCTGGCGCACCGCCTCGGGCACGTACCCGCCCATGAACAGCCCGAACTCCATGCCACTCCACCCCCGCACACCGCGGCTCGCGCCCCGAGAGGCGAAATAGGAACGCGTTCTAATTTATCCGCTGGCGCCCGCCCTGTCCACGAACCGCCCGCCGGGCGACGCGACTTGCGTTGAACTTAGGTGTGCCTTACCATAGTTATGTGGCCGTTGACGTCGCCGCCGCGCTCCTCACCCCCGGCCTGCGCCGGGTCGACTCGGTGCGTATCGAGGTGGTCGGCGGCCGGGTGGTGGCCACCGCTCGGGGCATCGCGCACCGCCTTCCCTGCGAGGCGCGCATCTCCACCGCCCACGCGGCCGCGCTCGTCGAGGCCGGAGTGAAGGTCGAGCTATGCGTGTGACGCAGTCATGATCGTGTGCTCCTGCCGAGAGTGACGCGCACATGCAAGGCGACGCCGACGTCATCGAGCTCCTGAACCAGGTGCTCACGGCCGAGCTCACCGCGACGAATCAGTACTTCGTCGACTCCAAGATGGCCGCCAACTGGGGCTACGACCGGCTCGCCCACCACTTCCGCGACGAGTCGATCGACGAGATGAAAGATGCTGACGCGCTCATCGAGCGCATCATCTTCCTCGAGGGCACACCCAACGTGCAGCGCCTCGGCACGATCCGCATCGGTGAGACGGTGCCCGAGAAACTGCAACTCGCGCTCGACCTGGAACGCGAGGCGATCGAACGATTGAACGGCGGCATCGCGCTCTGCACCGAGCACGGCGACAACGGGACCCGCGACGTGCTCGAGCATGTGCTGGCGGGCGAGGAGCGTCACGCCGACTGGCTGGCGACGCAGCTCACCACCATCGCCCAGGTGGGCGCGGAGCTGTATCTGAGCCAGCAGATGCACGACTGATCCACTCACTGATTCGGCAAGCTTCCCCGCTACGCAGGGCGGGGTGAATACTGTGCGCATGACGCACGATCTGGTGATTCGCAGGGGCACGGTGGTCGACGGCACGGGGGCGCCGGGCCGGCTGGCCGACGTGGCGATCGACGGCGACCGCATCACAGCCGTCGGCACGATCGACGACAAGGGCCGGCGCGAGCTCGACGCCGAGGGCCGCGTGGTCACGCCCGGGTTCGTCGACATCCACACCCACCTCGACGCGCAGATCCATTGGGATCCGCTCGGGTCGTCGTCGTGCTGGCACGGCGTGACGTCGGCGGTGCTCGGCAACTGTGGCGTCACGTTCGCGCCGGCAGCACCCGACGAGCGCGATTACCTCGCCGGGCTCATGGAGTCGGTCGAGGACATCCCCGCGGCGAGCATCCTCGACGGGCTGGCGTGGGACTGGCGCAGCTACGGCGACTATCTGGGCGCGATCGACCGCCTCCCGAAGGGGATCAACGTGGGCGGCATGGTCGGGCACTGCGCGGTGCGTCACCACGTGATGGGCGACCGCTCGATGGACGAGGTGCCGGCCACCGACGACGAGATCGCGGCGATGGTCGATGTGGTCGACGAAGCCATGGCCGCGGGCGCGCTCGGCTTCTCCACCAGCCGCACGTTGCTGCACCGCGTGCCCGACGGCCGTTTCGTGCCGGGAACGTGGGCCGACGACCGCGAGCTGTTCGCGATCGCCGACGTACTCGGCCGCCAAGCGCGCGGCGTGTACGAGGTGGCGCCGCGCTTCGAGCGCGCGGGCAAGAACTACGAGGGCGTGCCGGCCGAGATCGCGTGGATGGCCGAGGTGCGGCGGCGCACCGGACGGCCGGTGACGTTCGGCATCGGGCAGTCGAACCTCGGGCCTGAGATGTATCTCCGCATTTTCGAGTGCTGCGAGCGCGAGGCGGAAACCGGAGGCGATATCCGCCCGCAGACCACACCGCGCGGCATCGCGCTGCTCTTCGGGCTCGCCGCGCGCTCGCTGTTCGATCGCACGCCGGAGTGGGCCGCGCTGTCGGGCCTCACGCTCGCCGAGAAGGTGGCGGCACTCGACGACGAAACGCGGCGCGCCGACTTGTTGCGAGCAGCGCGGTCACTGCCGGCGCCGACCTTCGCCGGCGGCGGATGGGACGGCGTGTTCGTGCTCTCGTCCGAGCCTGCGAACTATCACTTCACCGCCGAAGACTCGCTCGCGGCGCATGCAACACGGCGCGGCGTCGACGCGCCGGAAGCGTTCATCGACATCTCGCGCGAGACGCGCGGACGCGCGCTGTTCAGCTATCCGTTCTTGAACCAGCGCGACGACGCCGTCGAGTGGATGCTCGACAAGCCGTACTGCCTACTCGGGCTCGCCGACTCCGGCGCCCACGTGGGATTGATCATGGATGCCGGCCAACCCACATGGCTGCTCGCGAACTGGGTGCGCGATCGCGGTCTGATGACGATGGAGGACGCGATCCGCCGTCTGACGTCGGAACCGGCGGAGGTGTTCGGCGTGCGTGATCGCGGCGTGCTCACGCCGGGAGCGTTCGCCGACGTCAACGTGATCGACGTCGACGCGCTCGCGCTGTCACTCCCCTCGTTCGACCACGACTTCCCGCTCGGCGCCGGTCGCTACGTGCAGCGTGCCGACGGCTACGACGCCACCGTGGTGAACGGCGAAGTGTTCATGGAGAAGGGTGAGCACACCGGCGCGCTCGCCGGGGTGACGCTGCGAAGCGCGTGATCGCGAGTTAGCCGCGGGCGCGAGCGATCGCCGCGGCCCACTTGCGACCCTTACCGGGTTGCTCGCGGTGCGGAAGCATCTCGTCGTCGCTCGGCGGCAGCGCACGCTCGTCGTGCTCGAGCGCGGTGAGATCGATCGACCATTCGATCGGCTCGATACGCGGCTGCGGCGCAGGCGTCAACGCGGCCGGTTCCGGTTCGGGCGCCGGTGTCGGTACCGGCGTCGCCTCGATCACGGGCTCCACGGCCACGACCGGCGCCGGCTTCACCACGATCTCCGGCGCCACGACAAGCTCGGGCACCGGCTCCGCAACGGGTTCCGGCGCCACCGTCATCACCGGTGCGGGCAGCGGTTCCGGCGCAGCCGCGACGAGTGGCGTCTCGACGTGCCACGCCTCGACGGTGGACGGCGCGGCCGGATCGAGTTCGGGTTCGTCGCCCGCCGAATGCACCCATGACGGCGTGGCAACTGTTCCGGCCTCGTCGAGTCCGTCGACGTGCGGCGTCGCGATCTCCGGCTCCGCGACCGCGGGGGCGGTGAGCAGTGACGGCGGGAGCAACACGCGGACGACGACACCACCGGCGGTCGACTCGCCGAGCCGCACGACGATGTTGTGGCGCCGCGCGAGCCGCCCGACCACATCGAGACCGATGTGGCGGGTGGGCACGCGGTGCAGCATCTCGAGCCGCCGCACGCGTTCGTTGGCGAGCTCGAGCTCTGCGGGTGCGAGCCCCGTGCCGATGTCGAGCACGGTGATCTCGTAACCGCCGTCGTCGTCGGGCACGCCGAGCACCGTGACACGAGCGGGTGGCGCCGACGCCGAGACCGCGTTGTCGATGAGCTCCGCGAGTAGATGGGTGACGTCGCCCACGACGTCGGCGTGGAGCATCACCGGCGGTAGCGACTCGGCGTCGACGCGTTCAGAAGACTCGATCGCGAGCGCCGCGGCCCACACCGCGTCGGTGACCGACACGGGATACGGCGCGACACGCCCGCCCTCACCGATCAGTACGAGCGCGCTGGCGGTGGACCGGTCGACGCGCGCGACCACGCGATGCACGCGCGCGATCGCCGCGGTCGTTGCGGGCTCGTGATCGCGGCGCCCGATCTCACCGAGTGCGTCGAGCGCAGCGCCGAGCAAGCGTTCGTTGCGCAACGCCAAGTTGGCAAGAAGGTCGGTGATCGAACGGCGTTCTGCACGCTGCTCCGACACGATTTCGGTGGCGCGCCGGCGGCCATCGGCAACGGCGACGGCAAGCTCGGCCATCGGTGAGGCGCTGTGCGTGTAGCGCGGCGGCAACACATCGTCGCCGGGCGTAGCGATGCCGTCGGCCGCGCGCAATGCACGCGTGTCCGCGACGACCAACGCAAGATCACGCAACGGCCGCGTGATGCTGCGCGCCACGATGAGCGCGAGCGTGAACGCGGCGACGACCGCGACAACCGCTGCGATCACAACGCCGACGCTCCGGTGCAGGTTGAAGCCGACGATCAAGCCGAGTGCAATCGCCGGCAACAGCGGGACGAGGAGCACCCGCGCACGAATCGTGGACCACGGCCGCATCACGTTGGAACGTACTCGCAGAGTCGGCGAAGTACCACAACACGAGGTCGCGGCGCGACGGTCCGGTGCCGTGACATGCCTCGAATGGAACAAAGCGGCATGCATCGCCGACCGGTGCCGCGCGACGAAGGCAACGATTCGGCCAAGGACCGGTGTGCACTCGCTGAACTTGACCAACGAACGCACAACTCGTCGTTACGCTCACTCGCCGTGGCGGGAACGGGTTTGCACGAACTCCTCGCGCGCGCGGACGCGCGAACGGTGGCACTCGTCGATGACGCGCGCGCCGTCACGTTCGCCGAGCTCGATCGCGCAGTCGCGGATGTGGCGGCGCGACTGACGGAATCGCGCCCGCCCGGTGCCGTCGTGGCGATCCTGGCCGCGAACTCGGTCGACTACGTCACGTGGCTCTACGCCATCCCGCGCGCCGGGATGCGAGCGCTCCTGCTGAACGTGCGCGACCACCCGCGCTCGTGGGCCGCGATCGTGACGCGCAGCGGCTGCACGTTGGTGGCCGGCGACCGCGATCTGCTTGACCAGCTCGACCAGCTCGGTCCTGAGCGCCCGCCCGCCGTGGAGCTCCTCGAGTTCTCACAGGTGCGCCCGTCCGGCGCTGCGCCCGAAGGCCCTCGCGTGAGCACAGCCGGCGACGACGTGGCGTGGGTAGTGCCCACGTCCGGCACCACCGGCACACCGAAGCTGGCGCTGCTGACCCACGCGTCGCTGCTGGCGGCGGCCCGAGGCTGCGCCGAGGCAAGGCCGGTGGCCGCCGACGACGTGTATTTGCTGGCCTTCCCGCTCTGCCACGTGGCCGCCTACAACGTGCTCGTCCAACACCTGCACGGGCGCACCGTGGTGGTCACCCGGCGCTTCGAGCCCGGCCGCACCGCGCACTTGATCGAACAGCACCGCGTAACCGCGGCGTCGCTCGCACCCACGATGATCGCGGCGCTCCTCGACCACATCGCCGCGAGCGCGCAGCGAACAGCCGACTCCGCGTCCCAACCCGACCTGAGCTCGCTGCGGTTGCTCGCGTACGGCTCGGCGCCCATCGCCGAACCGCTGTTGCGGCGCGCGATGACGGAGCTTGGTTGCGACTTCTCGCAGGGCTACGGCATGACCGAGCTCTCCGGCAACTGCGCGTATCTCGACGCCGACGGTCACCGGCGCGGCCTCGACGATCCCGAGGTGTTGCGCAGCGCGGGGCGGCCGACATCGTTCGTGGAACTCCGTATCGTGGACGATCGGGGCGTCGCGGTCGCCATCGGCGAGGTCGGCGAGATCGCGGTGCGCGGACCACAGGTGATGGCGGGCTACCTCGGCGATCCCGATGCCACGGCCGCCGCGATCGTCGACGGTTGGTTGCGCACCGGTGATCTCGGCCGCGTCGACGCGCACGGCGTGCTCACCATCGTCGACCGCAAGAAGGACGTCATCGTGAGCGGCGGCGAGAACGTGGCGTCGCGCGAGGTCGAGTCCGTGTTGCACGCCGATCCGTCGGTGGCGGAGGCCGCGGTGATCGGCGTGCCCGACGAGCGCTGGGGCGAACGCGTCACCGCGATCGTCGTGCCCGCGCGCGACGCGCACGTCGACGAGGGCGCCCTCGTGGCGCGCTGTCGCGCCGAGCTCGCCGCCTACAAGATCCCTCGGCGCGTCGTGATCGTCGACGCGCTGCCGCGCAACGCCACCGGAAAAGTCGACAAGCCGGAGTTGCGACGCCGTTTCACAACGGCCGCCGAAATGGGCCGAACGACCCAGGCGGTCCAGGCGTGAACGCCCGCGCCGTTCCCACGAGCCCGCTGACCTGGGCCGACGCCGAGCTGCGGGCCGACGCGACGCCTCCGACCGCGGTCCGTGAGCTGAAAATCACGGTAAGCGATCGGCAAAGAACATCAACGCCTGCTCAACGTCCGTTGTGCTGCCGTCGATACCCAACATTCGCAAAACACCAAAAAGGTGCATAGCGCCGCGGGACGCCGCACCGCCCCAGCAGCCACTACGGAGAAGCCAGCCCCCATGCTCCACCGTTCCTCTTACGCCTCCTCGACCAGGACCAACGGCTCTGGTCGCACCGCACGCGCCAGCGCCTGGGCTCGCACCCGGGCTCGGCGCCTCGTCTGCGCCGCCACCGCCATCACGGCCGCATCCGCGGGCGTCGTCGGCCTCATGACCCAACAGGCGTCGCACGCCGCCACCAACGGCCCGACCTCGACCTACGAGGTCGAGACGATCGCCGACACCAACTACCCGATCCCCACCGGCGCGCTCTACGTGTCGAACGCGGGCGCCGACACCAACCCCGGTTCGCTCGCCGCACCGTTCGCCACGATCACCAAGGCGCTCGCCGTGGTGCCCGCCGGCGGCACGATCGTGGTGCGCGGCGGCGTGTACCGAGGCGCGCTCGGTGCGATCAAGCGCAAGGTCACCATCCAGGCCTACCCGCACGAGCAGGTATGGGTGAAGGGCTCAGTGGTCGCGACGTCGTTCACGCAGGGTGCGAGCGACTGGACCACTCCCTACACCGCGAGCCTGTGCGACAACTGCTACCCGGCCCAGGAGCTCGCCCCCGGCTACCCGGCCGCAGGCCTGCCCGAGCAGGTGTTCGTCGACGGCGCGCCGCTCAAGCAAGTGACGAGCGCGGGCGCGCTGGCGACCGGCACGTTCTACGTCGACCACGCCAATCACCAGATCGATCTCTTCGACGACCCCACGGGTCACACCGTCGAGGTCACGGTGCTGGCGAGCGCGTTCACGATGAGCTCGGCGGCCGCGGGCACCACCATCCGCGGTCTCGGCTTCGAGCACTTCGGTCCGGTGTTCCAGAGCGGCACGAACGTTGCCGCGATGGTGAGCGCCGCCAACGTCACCTTCGACAGTGACACGTTCGCCTGGAGTGCCGGGCGCTTCCTCGGCATCTACGGCAACAACAACGTGGTCACGAACAGCAAGTTCCTCGACAACGGTCTGAACGGCCTCACCGGGAACAAGATCAGCGGCCTCGACTTCGAGAACAACGAGGTCGCCTACTCCAACTACGAGCACTGGGACATCACGCCCTCGCCGTACGCACAGATCGGCGGCGTGAAGCTCACCGGCGTCGCCTACACGGTGATGCGAGGCAACGACTTCCACGACAACTTCGCCAACGGTCTGTGGTTCGACTGCCAGTCGCACGACCAGACGATCGTCGACAACCTGATCGAGAACAACGCCGGCCACGGCCTCGCCGACGAGATCTCGGCCAACTCGATCATCGCCGGCAACGTCATCGCCGAGAACGGCCGCGACGGCCTGAAGATCTCGGGCTCGAACAACGTCGAGGTGTGGAACAACACCAGCGTCGACAACGGCTGGGCCCAGATCGGTGTGTACGAGGATCCGCGACACTCGAGCACGAACGTCGCCACCGAGGACACCACGAACGTGCGGATCGAGAACAACATCTTCGAGGCCGGCGCCAACGCCACGAAGTACGTCTTCTACAACATGGACATCTCGAACCCGAAGCACCTCACGCTCACGCAGATGGTGTCGGCCGACGACCACAACGACTTCGGCCGCACCAGCACGGCGAACCCGAAGTTCGAGTTCCAGACCCAGGCCACGCTGAAGGCGGGCGCGCACTACCTCACGCTGGCGGCCTTCGTGACCGCCTCGGGCCGTGAGAAGTCGAGCACCTCCACCGACGGCATGTCGCTCCAGTCGATCTTCACCAACCCCGACGCCGGCGACTACTCGGTGCAAGCCTCGGTGCTGCCGCAGCTCGCGGCACCCGCGGTGCTGCCCACCGCCGTGGCCGCGGCGATGAACCTCACGAGCACACCGGCGGTGATCGGCGCCACTTGAAAGGGTGAGCCGAGCCGGTACATGCGACCGGTATGGACGAGCTGGACGCACGACCCCTCCCACGCGGAGGGGGTCGTGCGGCCTCCCGTCAACTCGACGAGCGCCCGTATGATCCCAGCCCGTGAAAGCAGCGGTGTACTACGAGACCGGGCAACCATCGGTCTTTCGCTACGAGGACGTGGCCTCGCCGATTGGCGGATCTACTGACGTCGTCATCGACGTCGAAGCCATCAGCATCGAAGGTGGCGACACGCTGAACCGAGCCGGCGGGGAGATGCCGTCGGTACCGCACATCGTGGGATACCAGTGTGCGGGCACGATCTCTGCGGTCGGCGACGATGTCACCGACCGCACGGTCGGTCAGCGGGTGGTCGCCACGATGTTGTGGGGGTCGCACGCCGAGCAAGTGGCCGTGCCCGCGATGCTCACGTGGGTGATTCCCGACGGTGCCGACCTCGTGGCCTGCGCGTGCGTGCCGGTCGCGTTCGGCACGGCCGACGACTGCCTCTTCGAGTTCGGCCACCTGCAATCCGGCGAGACGGTGCTGATCCAGGCGGGCGCAGGTGGCGTGGGCGTAGCCGCGATCCAACTGGCGAAGCGCGCCGGTGCGACGGTGTTGGCGACCGCGTCGAGCGACGAACGCCTCGCCAAACTCGTCGAGCTCGGGATGGACCACGGCATCAACTACTCCCGCAACAACTGGGTCGCCGAGGTGCGCGAGCTCACCGGCGGCGCAGGTGTCGACCTCGTGGTCGACTCGGTGGGCGGCGCGGTGTTGCGGGGCAGCATCGCTTCGTTGCGTTATCGCGGACGGTGCATCACGGTGGGCAGCGCCGGCCGCGACCCGCAACTGTTCGACATCGGGCCGCTCGGCGCGAGCAACCTCACGCTCACCGGCGTGTTCCTCGGCGCGGAGATCTTCACGCCGCGCGCGCAGGCGCTGATTGGCGGGCTCGTTGCCGACGTTGCGTCGGGTGCATTGCGCGTGATCGTGGATCGCACGTTCCCGCTCGCCGAAGCTGCGGCCGCGCACAAATACATCGAAAGTCGCCAGGCAACGGGCCGCGTGGTACTCATTCCCTGATGCCGGCGACACCTCTCGACGAACAAGATCTCCGCACCCGTCTCGCGCGCGACGCCGAGGCGTGGCACGCGGGCGCAACGCTCGAGCACCTCGCGGTGCTGCCGGGCGGCAACTCCTCGATCGTGTACGAAGCCCGCTGGCGTGGCGTGCCTTCCGAGTACGAGCGCACGGTCGTGAAGATCGCGCCGCCGGGACTCGACCCCGTACGCAACCGCGACATGCTGCGTCAGGGCCGCGTCATCGCCGCGCTCGGCTCGGTACCCGGCGTGCGGGTGCCCGAACTGCTGTTCACCGACGACGGCACGCCGCCGGTGATCCCGCCCTTCATCGTCACGAGCTTCCTTCCCGGCGAGTGTTACGAGCCGATCCTCGAAGCGGCCAAGGAGCCTCGCCCGCGCGACGAGGTGCGCGCACGTGCCTTCGCCGCGGCGCGCATGCTCGCGGCGTTGCATGCGGCGCCCGCCGAGTCGTTGCCCGGACTCGATCGTCCCGATGGCGAACCCGATCCCGAAGTGACGCTCACTGACGAGATCGATCGGTGGACGCGCGCGCTCGACACCGTCGACGACTCGATGCGCGTCGGCTACCAGGAATGTGCGGCGGCATTGCACGAGTCGATGCCCGCGCCGCGGCCGGCCGGGATCGTGCACGGCGACTACCGGCTCGGCAACATGCTGTGCTCCGACGGCGATGTGCACTCCATCATCGACTGGGAGATCTGGGCCCGCTCCGACCCGCGCAACGACCTCGCGTGGTTCCTGTTCTTCACCGACGAGGCCGAGCACGCCGCGGTGCAGGAGCCCGTCGAGAGCGGTATGCCCACCGCGCGCGAGTTGCTCGACGAGTACGAGAAGGCCGCGGGCACTCCGGTCGCCGACCTCGACTGGTTCCACGCCCTCGTCCGCTACAAGGAAGCCGGTGCGACGGCGCTGATCATGAAGCGGCTGGCCAAGCACGGCCAGCTCCCGGAAGGCTCCGACCCGTCACGCGCCACGGTGAGCCACATCACCGACGCGATGAAGATCCTGCAATCTCGCGCACGGAGCTGACCGGCTATCACCGCGCCCACCCGCCGGCGGTCCGGTAACGTGCCCCGTTCCCGGCGGCGTAGCCGAGTGGTTCAGGCAAGGGCCTGCAAAGCCCCGTACACGGGTTCGATTCCCGTCGCCGCCTCGCATTTCGATGGTTTGCGATACTTGCGCTCCGCTTTAGTATCACTTAGACGATAAGTGATACTAAAGAGGGAGCTCGGTGTCGGATCGGAACTTCACGCAACCGGTGATCTGGCCGGCCGTCGGTCACGAGACGCTCCCGTGGGATCTCGACCTCGACGCGCCGGCGTCGCGCACAGCGCGCCGGCGTCACCGTGGGCCGTATGTGGCGGCAGTCCCACCCGATATCGCCGCACGGTCGATCGCTCTGCCATCCGACACCGCGGCAACCGTCGACGATGCATGCGCGGAGGTCAGCCGCTTCGACGCCGAGCTCGGCCACGAAATCGCACCGTTCGCAGCCGTGCTCCTACGAAGCGAGTCGGCGGCCTCGTCGCAAATCGAGAACCTGTCTGCTTCTGCCCGCGCCATAGCCGAGGCCGAGTTGCACGGCCACGCCGGGCAGAATGCGTCGCTCATCGTCGCCAACGAGCACGCGATGACGGCCGCCGTCAATCTGGCCGATCGCATCGACGCTGACGCCATCCTGCAGATGCATCGCGCGCTCCTCGAGCGCAGTCAGCCGTCAATCGCCGGACAATGGCGGCACGAGCAGGCATGGATCGGCGGGGGCGACCTTGGTCCACATGCAGCACAGTTCGTTCCGCCTCAGCACGCACGCGTACCGGCGTTGATCGACGACCTCGTTGCGTTCATTGCTCGCGACGACATTCAGGTGCTCGCGCACGCTGCCGTCGCGCACGCTCAGTTCGAGACGATCCATCCGTTTCCCGACGGGAACGGCAGGACCGGTCGTGCACTCGTCCAGGCACAGCTGCGGCACAAGCGGCTGACGCGCAACGTCACCGTTCCGGTATCGGCCGGGCTGTTGACCGACACCGACGCGTACTTCGCCGCGCTCAACCGCTACCGCGAAGGCGATCCACTCGCTGTCATTGAACAGTTCACGCGGGCAGCGTTCGCGGCGGTAGCGAACGGCCGACAGCTCGTCGCCGACCTTCATGCCGTGCGCGACGAGTGGAACGAACGGGTCACGGCACGTCGCGGATCGAACAGTTGGAAGGTCGTCGATCTGCTGCTGCGCAAGCCTGTGATCAACGCGGGATCGATCGCATCGGAACTCGGCATCGCACCGCAGAACACGTATCGCTCGCTCCGGCCGCTGCTCGACGCAGGAGTCGTCGTCGAGTTCACGGACAAAAAGCGGAACCAACTGTGGCGAGCTCCCGAGGTGATCGAGGCGCTCGAAGGGTTCGCGGCGCGCGCTGGGCGTCGCAGCCGAGCCGACATCTGATCACCGAGCGCGGTGGCGACGGGGTGAGAGCGCCACGGGGTGCCATCACTAGGCTCCCGCGCATGTACGTGCACGGGGTCGGCGTTGGTGTGCCGACATTGAGGGTGGCGACGGCCGACATCGACGCCGGCTGGGATCGCTCCGGTAGGCGCGGCCAGGTGGCGGTGTGCGCGCCCGACGAGGACGTGCTCACGCTCTCGTGGGCCGCGGCCACGATGGCCCTCGCCGAGGCGGGTATCGACGCCGCCGACGTGGACGGCCTGTGGTGGGGCACGACCCGGCCGCCGTATGCGGAAGGCCCGAGCCACGCCGTGCTCATCGACGCGCTCGGTCTCGACGCCGGTGCCGCGGGATGCATCACGAGCGGATCCACGCACGCAGGCATGGACGCACTGCTCGCCGCGGCCGACGCGGTAGCCGCCGGATCGGCAGGTACGGCACTCGTGATCGCCGCCGACGCGCTGCGGCCCGGCCTCGGCACCGGCTACGAAGCGCGCTGCGGCGCCGCAGCCGTGGCCCTCGTGCTGCGCGCCGACACGGGGCCGGCCGCCATCGGCGCCCGCACCTCGTTCGCCCGCCCGTTCCTCGATCGCTACCGCGGCGACGGCGAAACCGACACTCGCGACGTGTACGACGGGCGGCTCTTCCGCGAAGAGGTGTTCGTTCCCATCGTGACCGAAGCCGCGCGGCGGCTCACCGCCGACGCGGGCGACGGCAGCAACACACCTTCATGGTCGCTCCCCGACCCCGACGGACGACTCGCCGCGGCCGTCGCCCGCAAGGTGGGTGCCGATCCCAAGACCTTGGCGTCGGCCGGCGCCTACACCGCGCTCGGCGACACCGGCGCCGCCGCGGCGTTGGTCGGCCTCGTCGGCGCGCTCGCGTCGCCCGGCACCGCGCACGCGATCGGCTACGGCGGCGGGCGCGCGAGTGGAGTGACGATCACGGCCACTGCAGCGGTTCCGGGCGCCGGGGCCGCGCAGCGCGCACTCGAAGAGGCTGGCCGCCCCACCACATACGCGGCTCTCCTGCGAGCGCGCAACCAACTCACGCCGAACGGTGAGACGATCCCCATGGGCGTGCCACCCGAATCGGCGATGTTCACACGCGGTGCCGACGAGATGCTGCAATTGCTCGGCGGTCGCTGCGTCGATTGCGGCACGATCAGCACGCCGCCGTCGATCCACCCGCACTGCATCGCGTGTGGCGGTCCGAAGCTCGAGCCGGTCGCGCTCGCACGTGAAGGCACCGTGCACACCTACGTGGTGAATCACACCATGCCGGCACCGTTCGAAGCGCCGCTTCCGATCGCGGTGATCGACCTCGACGACGGCGCACGCGTGATGCTGCAGGTTGCCGACGACGGCACCAATGTCGAGATCGGGCGGCGCATGCGACTCGTATTGCGCAAGTACGCCCACGAACGCGGCGTGCCGGTGTACGGCTACAAGGCGCTCCCAATGAAGGAGGGTTCATGAATCCCACCGGCGTGCGCGGAGCGACGGAGGAGCGACCTCGGACGTGCGAGCGGAGCGAGCCTCCGCTGCCACTGGGGGCGCGAGCCGCAGGCGAGCGGGGGTGGAGATGAGCTGGAACCGCGTCGCCGTCGTCGGCGCCGGCCTGATCAAGATGGGCGAACTGTTCGAGCAGAGCTACGAGCAGATGGCCGCGGGCGCGTTCGCGTCGTGCGTGGAGTCGGTCGACAAGGGGTTCGATCCTCGCCAGGTCGAGGCCGCGTTCGTGGCGACGCAGCGGGGCACGCTGTGGGGCCAGGAAGGCGTGGGCGGCAATACGGTGCCGAGCGCGATCGGGCTCACGGGCATCCCGTGCACGCGCATCGAGAATGCGTGCCCGTCCGGTTCCGACGCCTTCCGCGTGGGTGCCATGGCCGTCGCCAGCGGCGTGCACGACGTGGTGCTCGTGATCGGCGTCGAGAAGATGCGCGACAAGTCGACCGAGGAAGGCTTGCTGTCGCGCGCCGCGGCCGGTCACCCGATCTTCACGCGCGGCGAGACCGCCCCGGTGCTGTTCGCGCCGTTCGCCACCCGGCACATGGCCGAGTTCGGCACCACGCGAGAGATGCTCGCGAGCGTGGCGGTGAAGAACCACCACAACGGCGCGCTCGATCCCTACGCACACTTCCGCAACGAGATCACCGTCGACGACGTGTTGAAGTCGGTGCCGGTGTGCCATCCGCTGCACCTGCTCGACTGCTGCCCGCAAACCGACGGCGCCGCCGCCACGATCCTCGTGTCGGCCGAGCGGGCGCACGAGTTCACCGACCGCCCGGTGTACGTGGCCGGCTTCGGTGTGGCCACCGACCATCCGTACCTTCACGAGAAGTCGAGCTTCACCGAGATCGCGGCCACGCGCATGGCCGCCGAGCGCGCGTACGCAATGGCGGGCGTGTCACCCGACCAGATCGACTGCGCCGAAGTGCACGACTGCTTCACGATCACCGAGATCCTCGACATCGAAGACCTCGGGTTCTTCGAGAAAGGCACCGGCGGCAAGGCCGCACTCGAAGGCCACACCGCCCTCGACGGTCGCATTCCCGTGAACACCAGCGGAGGGCTGCTCGCCAAGGGCCACCCAATCGGCGCCACCGGAGTCGCCCAGATCACCGAATGCTGGTGGCAACTCCGCGGCCAGGCCGACGAACGGCAGGTGGAGATCCGCAACGGCTTCGCGCTGCAACACAACGCCGGCGGGCGCGGCAGCGGCGTCGCGGTCGTCAACATCCTCACGAACAAAGCATGAGCGACTCCGCGGAACTTGTCCTCACGCGTGAGGGCGGCGTGCTGCACATCACGCTCGACCGGCCCGACGCGCGCAACGCGCTCACCATCGCGATGCGCGACGGCATCGTCGACGCGGTACGCGAGGCCCGCCGCGATCCCGACGTGCGCGCCGTGCTGATCACCGGCAACGGCAAGGCGTTCTGCTCGGGAATGGATCTCAGCGCATCGACGGTGATGCAGGCGGGCCGGCCCGACTTCCGCACGCGCATGACGAGCCAGGCCTTGCGCGAAGGCGTGCAGACGTTCATCCGTGAGCTGTGGGAGCTCGACAAGCCCACCGTCGCGGCCGTGCACGGCGCGGCCGTCGGCCCCGGTGCGCACCTCGCGCTGGCGTGCGACTTCGTGCTGGTGGGCCCGAACACGAAGTTCGTGTGGACATTCCCCAAATGGGGTCTCGTGGCCGACGCCGGCGGCGCGTACCTGCTGCCGCGGCTCGTGGGTCTGCCCCGCGCCAAGGCGCTCGTGATGCTCGGTGAATCGTTGTCAGGCGACGATGCCATCGCGTCGGGTCTCGCCTATCGATCATGCGAGTCGAGCGACGAGGTGCTCAGCCGGGCTGGCGATCTCGCGGCGCGGCTCGCGGCCGGGCCGACCCGATCGCTCGGCCTGTCGAAGCAGCTCCTGAACGCCACATTCGAGACCGACCTCGCGCACAGCCTCGAGCTCGAGGGCCACTTCCAAGCGCTGGCCACCACGAGCCCCGACCTGCTCGAGGGCATGGCCGCGTTCAAGGAAAAGCGCGACGCCCACTTCGACGGTAGTTAGTAGTCAGTCGCCGACCTTGTTCACGGATGACGCGGGGCGGGTGCAGCGCGTCGGCGCGTACGGCGTGTGTGTCGACGACGACGGTCGCATGCTGCTCTGCCGGCTCACCGCAGTCACATCGCGTGCGGGTTGGTGGACGTTGCCCGGCGGCGGCGTCGACTTCGGCGAGCACCCGAGCGATGCGGTTGTGCGCGAGGTGCGTGAAGAAACCGGTCTCGACGCGGTAGTGGAAGAGCTGCTCGACGTCGACTCGATCGCGCGCTTCATGCGGATCGATGCCGCCGACGACCCGGTCGACTACCACGCGGTGCGCATCGTGTACCGGGTCTCGGTGACCGGCGGCGAGCTCGTGCACGAAGTGTCCGGCACCACCGACCAGGCCGGGTGGTTCGACACCGCGCAGTTGGCCGCGCTCGACCTCACCGAGATCGCCGAGCTCGGCCTGGCGCTCGCTACCGGACGCGCACGCCCGGTATGGGAACCGCCCGCGGATTAGCGCGTCCGTCGCGTGGTCTGCTCGAATGCCGCGCCGGCGGGCCATCGACACGTATGGCAAACGAACACACGAGGAGGATCCGTGGGTCGCTTCGACGGCAAGGTCGCGATCGTCACCGGCGCAGGACGCGGCATCGGTCGCGCCCACGCGCTGCTGCTCGCGAGCGAGGGTGCCGCGGTCGTGGTGAACGACCTTGGTGGCGACATGGGTGGCGCAGGCGCTGACGCGACGCCCGCGCAGCAAGTGGTCGATGAGATCACAGGTGCCGGCGGCCGCGCGGTGGTGAACGGCGCGTCGGTGTCGAACTGGTCCGACGCCGAGAAGATGGTGCAGCAGGCCGTCGACGCCTTCGGCCGTCTCGACATCCTCGTCAACAACGCCGGCATCCTGCGCGACCGCATGAGTTTCTCGATGGAAGAAGCTGAGTGGGACGCAGTGGTCGACGTGCACTTGAAGGGCCACTTCGCGCCCTCGCGTTTCGCCGCGGCCTACTGGCGCCAGCAGTTCAAGGACACGAACACTCCCGTCAACGCCAAGATCGTGAACACGGCAAGCGAGTCGGGTCTCTACGGCAATGCCGGCCAATCGAACTACGCGGCCGCCAAGGCGGGCATCGCGTCGATGACCATCGTGATGGCACGCGAGCTCGAGCGCCTCGGCGTGCGGGTGAACGCGATCGCTCCCGTTGCTCGCACGCGCCTCACCGAGGCCACTCCGGGCGCCGGCGAGTTCATGGCCAAAAAGGAAGGCCAACCCGACACGTTCGGGCCCGACAACATCAGCGCAGTGGTCGGCTGGCTCGCATCCGACCTCTCCGAGGGCGTCACCGGTCAGGTGATCAAGGTCCAGGGCGGTCTCGTGCAGGTGTTGCGGGGCTGGCGCCCTGTGGCGCAGTCGACCGACGAAGCCGAGTGGTCGATCGACACCATCGACAAGGTGGCGCCCCAACTGTTCGCCAGCGCGCCCAAGGGCGTGCCGCCCTTCCTACCGAACATCGGCGACCTATAACCCCAGGTCGCGTATGCGTCGTTTGACTTGCAATATGCAAGTCAAACGACGCATAGCTGACCTGGTTATTTGCGGTCGGGGTTGGGGACGGGGCCGCCGCCGAAGGCACGGCCGGATCCGCCTTGGCGGAACTCGGGCGGACCGCCACCCGCCTTGCGCGTCGCAAGCAGGCAGAGCCAGTCGAGCGCGAGCGTGGCCGCGGCGAGCGCGGTGAGCTCGGCGTGGTCGTACGGCGGCGACACTTCCATCACGTCCATGCCGACGAAGTCGATCGCGACGAGACCCCACAGAATTATCTGCGCCTGCGCGGTGGTGAGGCCGCCGATCACCGGCGTGCCGGTGCCCGGCGCGTACGCCGGATCGAGACAGTCGACGTCGAACGACAAGTAGGCGCGTGCGTCACCAACTCGTTCGCGCACATACGCGGCGGTCGCGATCGGCCCGTGGAGATGCACCCACGGTGCGGTGAGGATCGCGAAGTCGCAGTCGTCGGCGTTGTGCGTGCGCACACCGACCTGTACCGAGTGCTCGACGTCAACGAGCCCTTCGTCCACCGCTTGGCGGAACATCGTGCCGTGGTGCGGGTGGTCGTCGAGCCAGGTGTCGGAGTGCGCGTCGAAGTGCACGAGCGCGAGCGGTCCGTAGCGCGCGTGATGTGCGCGGAGCAACGGCAGGCTCACGTAGTGATCGCCACCGATCGTCAACATGCGTGCTCCGGCCGCGGCGACGCGAGCAACATGCGCTTCCACCGCATCGACCATCGGTTCCCATCGGCCCTCGGGTGACACCACGTCGCCCCAGTCGGTGACAGCAAGCGTGTCGAACGGATCGAGGTTCCACGGCCACACGCTGCCGAACGCGAGATTGGCGCTCGCGGCCCGCACCGCGCGCGGCCCCAGCCGCGCACCTGGACGGTAGGTGGTTGCCGCGTCGAACGGCACCCCCGACACCACCACGTCGATCCCGTCGAGCTCGCGCGTGTAGCGCCGTCGGCAGAAGCTCGTCGCGCCGGCGTACACGAGCTCGGGCTCGCTCCCGAGAATGCCGCCGGTAAAGGCGCGATCTCCCTCCGATAGCGGCATGTCTTACCTCTTGTTCGCTTCGCTCACGGGCCGTTGGCCTTCCCTCGCTCGGCGATCGCTGCCGCAGGCCGTCGGCTCGCGATCGCTCGGCGGGTTGAAACTACTGTCGCCTTCATGGTGCGGAGTGCCTTCCTGTCCACAGCCGCGGTCGCACGCGAGCTGATCGCGTCACCGAGCGTGGGAGAGCGATGGCACCACGCGAGCGCGCTCGACCGCATGACCATCGGTGCGTTGGCCGCGCATCTCGCACGTGCCGTGCTGACACTGCAGCAATACATGGCGCTCCCGCTTCCCGACCAGACCTCCGAGCCGCTCACCGCCGCGCAATATTTCGCGACCGCACTCACGAGCGACCTCGACGACGACTTGAACCGCGGCATCCGTGCCCGCAGCGACGAAGCCGCGGCGCCGGGACAAGACGCAGTGGTCGCCAACCTCGACGCCGCGCTCGCGTCCGTCAGCGCCTCGCTCACCGAGGCGCCCGCCGACGCGCAGGTGGCGGTGTTCGGTATCGCGCTGATGTCGCTCGACGAGTACCTCGTGACCCGCCTGCTCGAGCTCGTGGTGCATCTCGACGACCTCGCGGTGAGCCTGGGCATCGACACACCCGAAGTCGATGCGCGCGCCGTCGACCTCGTGACTCAGTGCTTCGTCGGTGTGGCGCGTATCCGCAACGGCGACAGCGCGGTGATCAAGGCGCTGGCTCGGCGAGAGCGCGCGCCGGCGAACGTGTTTCCCGTGTTCTGATCGGCCGCGGCGCCACCACCACTGCGCACACCGCCACGCAGGCGGCCAGGCCGAGCCACACGGCTGCCGCACCCCACCGCTCGTAGACCGGCGCGGCCAGGAGCGCGGTGACCGCCGACAGCAGCAGACCGGTGCCATCGAGCAGACCCTGCCCGGCCGCGATGTGCTCGCGCGGCGCGGCGTGTGCCACCTGCGCCTGACTCGACGGCACCACCACGGAATCGAAGAACGACTGCACGAACGCGATGCAGCCGATCACCCAAGGCACCGCGACGATGCCGTACAACGCGATGAACGGCACCGCCCCCGCGAGCCCGAACATGCCGACGCGTCGAGGCCCTTCACGTTCGGCGAGCCGGCCGGCGCGGCCGGCGAACACGGCCATCGGCAACGCGAACAACGTGAGGCTCACCCCGATGAACACCGTGCTTGCGCCGAGGTCGGTGAGATAGCGCGCCCACAACGAGTCGTACACACCGATCGGGATTGCGAGCCCGGCACCCAGATACAGGCCGGCGCGTACGCCGGGGTTGGCAAGCAGGGCTCGCACTGGAGCGTGGCCGTCACCTCCAGTGATCGGCGGCACTGCGAATCGCAGCATCACAGGCAGCGTGACGCAGAGGCCCACAGCGAGCAACACGAACGGCACGCGCAGCCCGAAGGCGTCGGCTACGAACGCCGCGAGCGGCGGGCCGCACAAAAAGCCGCCGGTCTGCCAGGCCGTGAGCCGGCCCAGCGCCCCGCCCATGCTGTGCGGATTCTGCACGATCACCACTCGCCGCGCCGCGGGGAAGAACACGCCTTCGGCAACACCCAGGAGCGCCCGCGCCGCGATCAGTTCGGCGAGATCATTTGCCGCCGCGATGCCGAGGCACGCCACCACCGCGAGCGCCACACCGCCCACGAGCATGACCCGGCCGTAGCCGCGGTCGGCGTAGCGCGCGAGCAGGATCTGCGCGAAGAACGCGGCGATGAAGGCGCCCGCCGCCGCGACACCGAGCCCCCACGCCGCGAAGCCGAGCGACTTCTGCAGGTCGGCGAGCAACCCGAAGATGGCGCCGAAGCTGACCGTGAGCGCCGCGGCAGCGATGAGCAGCGAGATCGGCACGTGGACGCGCGCATCGGTGGGTTGTTCGGTGCTCATCGCCGTCTCACGCGCCGTCTCGGCTCGAGGGTTCGAGAAGAACAATCAGGCTACGCCGTATTGCGCGTCCGCTCCGTGTGTATTGGCGAAGCCTGGGTTGCTCGATCGAACTCCGCCCGCTGCGGTAGGAACGCGGTAGTAAGATACCCGAACATGCCGGTTCGCAAGCTTTCTGTCGGGCTCGACACTGCTGTCGCCGATGCGGCGGCGCGCGCAGCCGAGCGCGAGGGACTCAGCGTCTCCGCCTGGCTGAACCGTGCGGCCGAACGCGAGCTCAGGATCGGACGAGGCCTGGCGGCCGTCCGGGCGTGGGAGCGCAACAACGGCGCGCTGACCGACGCCGAGCTCGCGGACGCGGACAAAGTGCTTGACCGAGTGTTGCGCCGCACACAACGGGCGGGTTGATGCCGGGCGTCACGTACGACGCGGGCGCCCTTGTCGCGGCCGAGCGAAATGATCGAAGGATGTGGGCGCTCCATAGACGATCACTCGAGCGCGGGCTCGCGCCGACCGTTCCAGCCGGCGTGCTCGCACAAGTGTGGCGCGGAGGTCCTCAACCATCGCTCTCCCGACTCCTGACGGCCTGTGTCATCGAGGACCTCAACGAGGTACGAGGTCGTGCGGCCGGTGCCGCGTGCGGACGCGCGGGCACGAACGACGCGATCGACGCAACGGTTGTCGTGGGTGCGATCGCCCGCTCTGATCTCGTGGTCACGAGCGACACCGAGGATCTGGCGAATATCGCGGGCGCACTCCATCGGCGCCTCGATCTCCTGCACATGTGACGCGCTGAGCCCGCTCCCAGCCGGTGCACCGCGGTACAACGGCCTACCCTCGTGCCATCCGCGAAAATCCGGGGGCCGCAATGGACAAGCCGACCACGAATCTCTCGCTCGACGAGATCCAGCTCGGCGACATCGAGTACTGGATGCGGCCCGACCGCGAGGGCATCTTCGCCAAGCTGCGCGACGAAAAGCCGGTGAGCTTCCACGAAGAGCCGGTCTTCGAGAGCCCGATGGGGCCGGTGCAAGGACCCGGCTTCTGGGCTGTTACGCGCTTCGACGACGTGATGGCCGTGTCGCGCGATCCCGAGACGTTCCACTCCGCGCCGAGCACCACGATCGGCGACATCCCGCCCGAGATCGCCGAATGGCTTGGTTCGATGATCAACATGGACGCCCCGAAGCACACACGATTGCGGCTGATCGTGAACCGCGGCTTCACGCCACGCCAGATTGCCAGGATCGAAGACTCTGTGCGCATCCAGGCACGCGACATCGTCGACCGCATCGGACCGATGGGCGAGTGCGACTTCGTGAGCGAGATCGCGGCGGCGCTCCCCCTGCAGATCATCTGCGACATGCTCGGCATCCCGCGCTCCGACAGCAAGCGCATCTTCGAGCTCACCAACATCATCCTCGGCGTCGGCGACCCGGAGTACGCGCAGACCCTCGAAGAGCTGATGGCTGCCGGAATGGAGCTGTTCCAGTACGGGCTCGCGCTCGCCGAAGCTCGTCTCACCGATCCGCGCGACGACATCGCGAGCACGCTGATGCATGCCGAGGTCGAGGATGAACAGGGCGAGAAGCAGAAGCTCACCGCGAGCGAGCTGGGCTCGTTCTTCCTGCTGCTCGTGGTGGCCGGCAACGAGACCACGCGCACCGCAATCAGTCACGGCATGCTCGAGCTCACGCGCCATCCCGACCAGCGCAAGGTGTGGGCCGCCGACTTCGACGGCGTCGCATCCACCGCGGTCGAAGAGATCGTGCGCTGGTCGACGCCGGTGATCCATTTCCGCCGCCAAGCCACCAAGGATGCCGTCGTCGGCGGCGAACAGATCAAGGCCGGCGACAAGGTCGTGATGTTCTACAACTCGGCGAATCGCGACGAGCGCAAGTTCGACGACCCGCACACGTTCGACCTGCGCCGCACACCGAACGAGCACGTCGGCTTCGGTGCCGGTGGCCCGCACTTCTGCCTCGGCGCGAACCTCGCCCGCCGCGAGATCCGCATCATGTTCGAGGAGATCTTCCGCGCCCTCCCCGACCTCGAGATCAGCGGCGAGCCCGACTACCTCCAGAGCGCCTTCATCCACGGCATCAAACGCATGCCGTGCAAGTTCACCGCCACTCGGAGCTAGCGAGACATTCGCGGGCAGCCCTGCCAAGCCCCACCCGATCGCAGCGGTTTTTGTCGCGGATGGATCGTGTCCAGCACGATTGACTCGCGACAAAACTGCCAGGTGGTTCAGCGGCTGGCGAGCACCTCGACGCCGTCGCCGGTGCACTCATCCAACGCTGCGGTGCGGCCGACCATCGCCAGGATGAGCGACATGCACGGGCCGTTCACTTCGGGGCCCTCGCCGCTCGACCAGTCGACGTCGGTGGCGACGAGACGGAGCCCCGCGGTACGGCGCTTGCCGTGGAGCGGCGCACCGGTCTTCTTGTAGAGGTCGGCCAGCGTCGTGAGATGCACGGCCGGGTGGTCGCCGTGCGCGCCGAACGGTCGGCGGATGTCCTCGCCGTGCACCATCACTTCGCCGAGGGCCACGTAGGCCGGGCCCGGCGGCTTGCGGTTGCTGTCGATGATCGCGTCGTAGCGCGCCCGCACATCGGCCGGTGAACCCGACGCGTACTGCTGCAGGTCGCCCTCCACGAACTTGTCGAATTTGAAGCCGGTCTTGACGAAGCCGGCGAAGAAGTGCGGCGCGGTGATGTTGCCGGCTGCGGTCAGGTGGGCCACGAGATCCTGCACCGTCCATTTCTCGCACCACGTGGGCGAGTGCCATTGCTCGGTCGAGAGCGTGTCGAGATAACCGGCGAGCATCCGGCGCTCGGCGTGCACCATGGGCATGAGGTCGGCCATGCAGGCTCACTCTCTTGTTCGCGTACCCGTAACGCGCAGGTTACCGTAACCGACCAGCTACGGTTATGCGCATGGGTGCCGCCGATCCTTTCGATGCGCTCGCCGATCCCAACCGCCGGGCGATCCTCGAGCTGCTCGGCGACGGAGCGCGCTCGGTGCAGGAGCTCGCCGACGAGCTGCCGATCAGCCGGCCCGCCGTGTCGCGGCACCTGCGCCTCCTGAAGGAGGCCGAGCTCGTCACCGACACCACTGCCGGCACCCGCAGGCTCTATTCGCTGCGCGCCGACGGCGCGGCCACGATCTCGGCCTACATGCAGGGCGTGTGGGGCGACGTAGCTCGTCGTTTCACGCTGGCCGCCGAGAACACGACGCCGCGTGCGAGCAAGCGCAAGCCGGTGCGGGCACGCAAGCGGTGACCGAGGCTCTCACGCTCGACTTCGAAGTGCGCTGCGACGTGGCGCACGCGTTCGACGTGTGGACCGCGCGCACGTCGATGTGGTGGCCGCCTGATCACACCGTGAGCGGGGGCCCGAAGATCGAGGTGACCATCGAACCGCGCGTCGGTGGGCGCATCTTCGAACGCACGCCCGACGGCACCGAACATGATTGGGGCGAGGTGACCGTGTGGGAACCGCCAAGGCGCCTCGGTTACGTGTGGCACATCGGCCAGGCCCGCGCCGACGCGACCGATGTGGTGATCACGTTCGAGACGACCGCAGAAGACGTGTGTCGCGTATCGATCGTGCACACGGGTTGGGAACGTCTCGGCGACCGCGCGCAGGCTCGGCGCAATGGCAACCAAGCCGGCTGGGCTGCGGTGCTCCCCCGCTACGTCGCGGCCGCGACCGCCTGATCTGCTCGCATCACGGTCTGGTCAACCAGTTGGCGCGGGTCCACGCCGGGTCGCGCCCGAGGCGCGCGAGTAACTGCGCCTGCGCGCCCGCGCGCGCATCGATGGCGACGGGCGCGTCGTACATGCCCGTGTGCGTCAGCGCGCCCGGATCCTCCGGGAGCGCGTCGAGGAACAGCTTGCACAGCGCGGGATCGAGACGATCGTTCACACCGACCGCGCGCGCGAGGTCCCAAGTGTGCACGAGCACGTCCTGGGAAAGCGCGGGTACGAGGCGGCGCGCGTCGATGCGTGTGGGCGCGAGATCGCCGAGCGCGGGCACCTCCACCACGCCGTCGAACAGTCCGGGGCGCTGCAGCACGGCGCGCAGCGCCGTGAGCGTGAGCGACCAGCGGCGTTCGGGATCGTGTTGGGGCCGCGCCGGCTTGGCGTCGAGTGGTCGCAGCAGGAGCACGTCGTGAAAGCCGATCACGTGCTCGAGTACCGCCCGAGCGTCCCAACCCGCACACGGTGACGGCCGCTCCCATCGACCGTCCACCTCCGACACCACGCGCCCGAACCGCGCGCACATCCGTAGATGAGTGGTGGCAATCGTCGGGTCGTCCGCGACCATCCGGCTGGCTCCTCCAGTCGCGCCCGCTACGAGGGCTCGCGAGCCTCGCGCGGTATCGTCCCCCGGACCTGACACCGGCGTCAGTTCGGCGCCGGCCCAGCCGTGACGAGAACGGGATTGCCGCGTGCACCTGGCCTGGAACGAAGCCGACGAACAGTTCCGCGAGGAGCTTCGCAAGTTCATCGCCGAGCACGCGCCGCCCGAGGCCTTCCACGGCTACGACTTCCAGGACGACGTGGCCACCGGTCCCGACCGCATCCCGCAGTGGCTGCGCGAATGGCAAGCCACGCTGTTCGACCACGGCTGGATGATTCCGGGCTACCCGCCCGAGCTCGGCGGCCGCAACGCCACACCGGTGCAGACGCTCATCTATCTCGAAGAGCTCGCGCTGCAGCGCATCCCGCGCGCCACGCACTTCCCCGGCTACGCGATCGTGGCGCCGAGCCTGCTCGAGTTCGGCAACGACGAGCAGAAGAAGCTCGCGCCTTCGGCGATCCGCGGCGACACGATCTGGTGCATTGGCATGAGCGAGCCGAACGCGGGATCCGACCTCGCCGGCCTCACCACACGCGCCGAGCTCGACGGCGATCGCTTCGTGGTCAACGGTCAGAAGGTGTGGACCAGCTACGCGATGGTCGCGGCCAAATGCTTCTGCTACGTGCGCACCGATCCGGCCGCGCCGAAGCACAAGGGCATCAGTCTGTTGATCATCGACATGGACACGCCCGGCATCGACATCCGCCCGTTGCGCCACATCAACGGGCAGGCCGACTTCGCCGAGGTGTTCTTCACCGACGTGGTGGTGCCCAAGGAGAACCTTGTCGGCGCGCTGCATGGCGGTTGGGCGATCACGCAAGGTTCGCTCGCCCACGAGCGCGCGGGTTTGTGGGTCGACGGCGTGGCGCGCCTCGAACAGACGGTGCAAGGACTCGTGGAGTTGGCGAAGCGGGTGGGTGCGGCCGACGACGTGGAGCTGCGCCGCAAGATCGCGTCGCTCGCCGAGCTGGCGACGAGTCTGCGCGCGCTCGGCTACAAGGGCTTCGCAAGCTTCGCCCAAGGATCGTCGGCACCCGAGCACTCGTACATGAAGATGGCGAGCTCCGAAGCCGGCAAGGTCGCGTTCGAGCTCGGCATGGAGATTCTCGGTTCGTCGGGCGCGCTCACCGACCCGCGCTTCGCCGAGGAAGACGGCCGCTTCGTGAAGAGCTTCTTCACGTCGTTCGCCAACACGATCGCCGGCGGCACCAGCGAGATCCAGCGCAACATCATTGCCCAGCGCGTGCTGGGCCTGCCGAGGGCATAAACGTGGATTTTTCGCTGACTGGCCATCAAGAGCTGATTCGTGAGACGGCGCAGCGGATGCTCGAGCGCGAGTGCCCGCCCTCGCTCCTGCGCGCGCACATGGACGACCGCGCGGCTGCCGCGCCGTTGTTCACGCACCTGCGCGACTTCGTGGAACTCGGCACCGGCGAGTGCACCGACCTGTGCTTGTTCCTCGACGAGGTTGGCTACGTGAGCGCGCCAGGCCCGTTCTTCGCGACCGCGGCGCTTGCAGTGCCGCTCGTCGTCGCACTCGGGGCCGCGGCCCCGGCCGGCCTGCTCGATCGCTTGACGGCGGGCGATGCCACCGCCACCGTGGCGATCAGCGGCCGCGACGGCACGTGGCAGCCCGCTCCGTCGGCCACGAAGTGGTTCGTGCCCGACGCCGACATCGCCGACGTGATCCTCGTGGTGGAGCCCGACTGGCGCGTGCGCGTGCTCGACGCCGTCGACGCGAACATCGACGTGGTCGAGAGCGCAGACAGCACTCGCCGCCTCTGCACCGTCGAAGTCGCGTCGAACAGCGCCGGCGGCACGTCGGGCCAACTCGACTCCGACGCTGCGGCCCTCTGGCTCGATCGCGTGTATGTGAGCGCGGCGGCGGAGCTCGTCGGCACCGCCCGGCGGCTGTTCGACATGGCGCTCGCCTACGCCAAGGAACGCGTGCAGTTCGACCGCCCGATCGGATCGTTCCAGGCGATCCAGCACAAGCTCGCCGACATGTCGCTCGCACTCGAGCGTTCGACGGCGGCCGTGCACTACGGAGCGATGACCGTCGACGGCGAGGTTGATGCCGGTTCGCGCGCACGCGCCGCACACACGGCCAAGGCGGCCGCCGGCACGGCCGCGCAGCGCATCCTGAAGGACAGCAGCCAGATCCACGGCGGCATCGGTTACACATGGGAGCACGACCTCCACCTGTTCCTGCGCCGTGCCACGGTCGGCGCCACGCAGTTCGGCACCACCACCTGGCACCACGACCGCATCGCCGACCTGCTGTTCGCGTGACTATTGCTGCATCTCCGTCGCGGTAGCGACAGCTCCGCTGGCGCTCCGCTTGTCCCTCCCACTCAGTCGACTCCGCGGCGAGCTCACTTCGCTGCTCAGTCGCTGACGCTCCTGCGCGGCTTCGTCCGCCGCGTATGAACGATCGCTCAGACTGCTTCGTCCCTGACGATCTGGCCGGCGCGGAGCTCGATTTGGCGGGTCAACGTCAGCGCGTCGAGGAGGCGACGGTCGTGGCTCACGACTACGAGCGTGCCGGTGAATCCGGTGAGCGCGATCTCGAGCTGCTCGATCGCGGGCAGATCGAGATGGTTCGTGGGCTCGTCGAGCACGATCGCGTTCACACCCGCCGCCATCAGCAACGCGAGTTCGGCGCGTGTTCGCTCGCCCGGCGAGAGCGATCCGGCGGGTCGCATCACGTGCTCGGCGCCGAGCCCGAACTTGGCCAGCAACGAGCGCGCCTCGGCGAGCAGCAGCCCGGTCGCGGCCACGAAGCCGTCGAGTAGCGGAGCGCTGCCGAAGCGCCGGCGAGCCTGCGCGAGCGTGCCGAGCACCACGCCAGGCCCGAGGTGACGGCTGCCCGCGGTGAGCTCCACGTCGCCGAGCAGCGCGGCGAGCAGCGTGGTCTTGCCGCTGCCGTTCGCGCCTACAACTGCAACCTGCTCGCCCGACCGGATCTCGAGGTCGATCGGCCCGAGCGTGAACGACTCTCGCTCCACTAATGCACCCGTGAGGCGCGCGACCACGGCACCCGATCGCGGCGCGGCGGCGATCTCGAAGCGCAAGTCCCAGCCCTCCCAAGGCTTGTCGACCGCGTCGAGCCGCTCGATCATCATCTCGGTGCGGCGGGCGCGTGCCGCGACGTGCTCGCTCGACGCACGGCGGAAGGCGCGAATGTTCTTGTCCTTCTCGTCGCTGCGCCGCATCTTCTGCACGCCGGTGTGCGACCACTGCTGCTCCCGTTGCGCGCGGCGAGCGAGTGAGTCGCGCCGTTCCACGTAGCCGGCGTATTCCTCTTCGGCGTGGCGGCGCGCCGTCGTTCGCTCCTCGAGGTACGCGAGCCAGCCGCCGTGGAACTCGGCGACGGTGTGCGCGTGATCGTCGATCTCCACCACGGAGTCGATCGTGCGCTCGAGGAACGCGCGGTCGTGCGACACGATCGCGCACGCCGCCGGCCATTCGTGCACGACCCGTTCCAGCAGTTCGAGCCCGGCGAAGTCGAGATCGTTGGTGGGCTCGTCGAGCAGGAACACGTCGAAACGTGCAAGCAATACAGCCGCCAACGCGGCACGCGCGGCTTCGCCGCCCGACAACGTCGGCATGGGCGCGTCGAGCAGCCGAGCGTGCAGGCCCACCGCATCGGCGACCTCACCGAGACGGCTGTCGAAGTCGGCCGCGCCGAGCGCGAGGTAATGGTCGAGTGCGGCGGCGTAGGCGTCTTCCGCGGCAGCACCCGCATCAGCGTCGGCAAGCGCCGCCGCAGACCGCTCGAACTCGCTCGCGGCGGCGCCCACACCGGTGCGGCGGGCGAGAAAGTCGCGCACTCGCTCCCCCGCCTGCCGCTCGGGCTCTTGGGCCAGATAGCCGATGACCGCGCCGGGCGGATCGACGCGAACACTTCCCGAATCGACGGCTTCGAGCCCTGCGACCACGCGCAACAGCGTGCTCTTGCCGGTGCCGTTGGGCGCGACCACACCCACGCGCGCACCGGGCGCGAGCGTGAGCGACACGTCGTGCAGCACGACGCGCGGGCCGAACGACTTCGAGACGTGACGCAAAGAGACAGTGGCAGGCATACAGACCTCGCGGTGTCGAGCACACGGACAGCTACGCGGAGGTCACTTGCGCACGGCGCAATCGTACCGGCTAAACCGTCGCCTCATGCCCGCAGTTTTCGTGCACGGGGTACCGGAGACCCGGCCTGGCGAGGTGGCCGACGCGCTCACCCGGCTGTGGGCCAGCGGCTGACCCGAAGTCGCCACGCCGCGATTTCTGGGGCCCGGCGGCCAACCGTGTGATGCCCGCTGCCCGTTGTAGAGGTTGACGGCGCGGCCGAGCCGGGAGGCACGGGTGACGAACAAGCGAACGCGAGACGCACGGCGGCAGTTCGACGCGTTCGTGCGCGACAGCACGAGCGGTCTCGTGCGCACGGCGTACTTGCTCACCTTCGACCTCGCCGAAGCGGAGGATCTCGCCCAGGAGACGTTCACTCGCGTCGCCGCGCGGTGGGACTCGATACGGCACATGGAACATCCCCGCGCGTACGCCCGCCGCGTCCTCGTGCATCTCGTGTACGACGGCGCGTCGCGCCGCGCGCGCTGGCGCGCCGAGCTCTCGGCCGCCACGCACGACGACGCGCGCGGATTCGAGCCCGCTGATCGATCGGCTTCAGCACCGTTCGCCCGCATCGACGACATGACCGTGTTGCAGCGCGCGCTCGCGGCGCTTCCCGAGGTGCAGCGAGCCGTGCTCGTGTTGCGATATTTCGAAGACCTCACCGAAGCGCAGATCGCCGATCTCCTCGGCTGTTCCCCCGGCACGGTGAAGAAAGCCACATGGCGCGCCATGGCGCGGCTACGCGACACCATCGAGGCACATTCGACCGGCTGCGCGGATCACGCGCCGGCCACCCGCTGAAAGGACAAGCATGCCTACTGACACCTTCGAGACCGAATTGCGGGCCGCGTTCGACGACATCGCGGCCGGCATCCCCGACGCCGCCGCGGCACGCGTCGCCGAGCACCGTTATGCACCGCGGTCGCGCCGCAGGGTCGTAATCCCCGCCGCGTGCGTGGCGATCGCGGTCGCCGGCGCCGGCGCCGGTGCCCTCGTGCTCAACCGTCAATCTTCGCATGCAGGCCGCGCCGCGCACGCCGGCACAGGAGCGCAGGCGCCGCGCGTGCAACTCATCGCCCAGGTCCGCAAGGCGGTGGCGGCTGCGAACGGCGACATGTTCCACGCGGTGTCGACAGCCGCCGGCGCGCCGCGCGGCGAACGCTGGGCCTCGGCCGACGGGTCACGCCTCCACATCGCGGTGTTCGATGCGGCGGGGACCAAGACCGAAGACATCCTCTACGTGACCACGTCACCCGGTCATGTCGACGCCACCGTGGTCAACGATGCGAACCACACGTGGTCGCAGGAATCCGACGTGCTCCCGCCCGTGCCCGCCGGAGCCACTCCCGCGCAAGGGCCCGCTGTGGCCAAGAACGTGGCGCAAGGCCCTACGAGCGCGGCGCAGATCGAGCAGATGCTGGTGGCCGACGGTTTCACCAAGACCGGCACCGGCGTTGTCGACGGCATGGCCACCTACACGATCAGCGCCACGCTCGGCGACACCACGATCGCGATCGCCGTCGACGACAGCACCAACCTGCCGGTGCACGTGCACATCGGCCAGCCCGCGAATCCCTCGATCGTCGACAGCTCGATCCAGTGGCTGCCCGTCGACCAGTCGTTGCTGACGCTGACCCCGCCGGCCGGCTACACGCACGTCGCCAACGCCGACGCCTCGTAACCGAGCGGCGCGCGGCGAAGGGCTCAGGGGCAGGGCTCAGGGCGTGGCCCGAGCGGGACCGAACCCATAGACTGACACCAACGTCAGTTCGGCTGCGACGGGGATCGTGGCCGAAGAGTTCGGGCCACAGTTCGGACTGCAACCCGCCATGGAGGTGCGCCGATGACCAGCGCCGATGTCGTACGACTCGCCGGCAGCCGGGAGCGTCTGCGCAACGCGCCCACGATCGACCTCGTCACCGCCGAGGTGATCCGCGGCGGAATGGAGACGGTGTGCTTCGAGATGGCGGCCTACGTGTCGCGCACGGCCACCACCCCGATCCTGAACCAGAGCAACGAGCGCAACGCCACCATCCTCGACGCCCGCGGCCGCCTCGCCGCGCTGTCGGTGGGCATCCCCCAATTCATGCTCACGTCCACGCTGCCGGTGCGGTTCGCGCTCGACTACCTCGGTGTCGCCGAGTTCCGTGAGGGCGACGTGTTCGTGGCCAACGACCCGTACCACGGCGGCGGTCACCTGCCCGACTACAACGTGTTCGCGCCGGTGTTCGCCGACGACCCGAGCACGGGTACTCGCCGCATGGTGCTCATCGCATCGATTCAGTGCCACCACGGCGACACGGGCGGCGCGGTACCCGGTGGCTACAACGTCACCGCCAACGACATCTGGGGTGAAGGCACACGCTGGCCGGTGATCAAGGTGATCGACCGTGGCGAAGCTCGCAATGACGTGCTGTACGCGCTGCAGGCGAACAACCGAATCCCCGACTACATCGGCGACCTGCGCGCGCAGATCGGTGCCGCCCAGCTCGGCGTGCGCCGCCTGCAGGAGATCATCGACCTGCACGGCACCACCGCGGTCGAAGAGGGCGTCGACTTCATGATCGACTACGCGCGCGCTCGCTTCCGCGAGGAGGTGGCGTCGTGGCCCGACGGCGTGTACGAAGGCGACGCCTACGTCGACCACGACCCGATCGGCAACCAGGACGTGCACCTGCACGTGAAGATCACCGTCGACGGCGAGCAACTCACGATCGACTACACGGGTAGCGACACGCGTGCCGAACTGCAGGCGTGGTCGACCTTCGGCAACACGCGCGGCTACACCGTGGGCCAGATCGCGTCGATGATGGATCCTGAAATCCCCAAGAACGAAGGGTTTTTCGAGTCGATCAACCTGATCGTGCCTCAGGGTTGCGTGCTCAACCCGCCGCCGGGCAAGCCGGTGAGCGCGGGCACGCACCACCCCGGCGCCGACGTGGGCGAGGTGATCGCGGTGGCGATGCAGTACGTGCTGCCGTCGCGCGCGGTGCCGCAGACCTACAAGACCGGCATCCCCACGGTGATTCGCGGCAAGGACCCGCGCACCGGTCGCGAGTTCGTCGACCACTCGGCCGAGGTCTACGCGGGCTGGTGCAATGCCGCCCAGGGAATCGACGCGTGGGGCGCGCTCGCCACCAGCTTCGGCAATCTCTGGAAGGCGACGGCCGAGATCAACGAGTCGCTGTTCCCGCACGTGCAGTGGGGACGCGACTACCGCACCGACAGCGGCGGCGCCGGTCAATGGCGCGGCATCCCCGGCTCGCACTACGAGAAGGAAACCCGCGTCGACGCCACCGTGTACACGTACGTGGTGGGCATGAAGTACCCGATGCCGGGGATCTGCGGCGGCAAGAACGGCGCGCCCAACGAGATGATCCTGCGCTACGGGAGCGACGACCCGTATCGCGTGGCGCACACCGCGAACAACGTGCCGGTGGCCGCGGGCCAACGCATCATGTACGACTACGGCGGCGGCGGCGGTTGGGGCAACCCGCTCGACCGCGACACCCAAGCCGTGCTCGACGATGTGCTCGACGAGTACGTGTCGGTGGAGGGCGCGCGCCGCGACTACGGCGTGGTGCTCACTGGTTCCCTCGACGACCTCACGCTCGCGATCGACGAGGCCGCCACCACCGAACTCCGCGCGAGCATGCGCGGAACGAACTGATCGCGCCGTCATGGGCTACCGCGTTGGTGTGGACGTCGGGGGAACGTTCACCGACCTGATCTGCGTCACTGCCGACGGCGATGTCGTGCTCGACAAGACGCCTTCGACGCTCGACGACCAGTCGAGTGGCGTGATGAACGGCCTGGGCCAACTCGCCGAGCGCTTCGGCGTGTCACTGAGCGAGTTCTGCGACCAACTCGACATCGTGGTGCACGGCACCACCACCGGCGACAACACGATGATCGAGATGAACGGCGCGCCCACGGGCCTGCTCGTGACCGCGGGCCACCGCGACGAGATCGAGATGCGGCGCGGCCACAAGGAACAGATCTGGGACCCGTCGGCGCCGGGCCCGTTCCACATCGCTCGCCGCCGCAACCGCATCCCCATCCCGGAACGCAAGGACTTCGAGGGCAACACGCTGCTGGCGCTCGACGAGAGCGCCGTGCGCAAGGGCGTGCAGCGCTTGAAGCAACTCGGTGTGCGCTCGATCGCGGTGATGTACCTCTTCTCGTTCGTCGACCCCACCCACGAGCTGCGCACGCGCGAAATCGTGCTCGAGGAGTTTCCCGACGTCGACCACATCACCCTCTCGCACGAGGTGATGCCGCGCGGTCCCGAATACGAGCGGGTTTCCACCACGCTCGTGAACGCCTACCTCGCGCCCACGCTGGCCCGCTACATCGGCAACCTCCAAGACAAGCTGCGCGCCGCGGGTTTCGGCGGACCGTTGCTCATCATGCAGTCGACCGGTGGCGTAATGCCGCCCGACTACGTGGCCCGACGCGCGGTGTCAGTGCTTGCGAGTGGTCCCACCGGCGGCGTGATGGGCGCCACGCTCGCGGCGCGGCTCGCCGGCCTCGACGACTTCGTGGCCGTCGACATGGGCGGCACGAGCTACGACCTCTGCCTCGTGCGCAAGGGCCGGCCCGAGATCAAGACCGACTGGAACTGGCGCTACCGCTACTACATCGGGATGCCGATGGTCGACGTGCAGTCGGTGGGTGCCGGCGGCGGGTCGATCGCGCGCGTGCGCCAGGGCGCGCTGCTCGTGGGTCCGGAGTCGGCCGGTTCCACGCCCGGTCCGGTGTGTTACGGCCGGGGCGGCACGCTGCCCACCGTCACCGACGCCGACGTGGTGCTGGGCTACCTCCCCACGACGGGTTTCGCAGGCGGTCGCATGCAGCTCGACGTGGAAGCGGCACGCGAAGCGATCCGCCGCGAGGTGGCCGAGCCGCTCGGGATCGACGTGGTCGAGGCCGCATGGGGCATCGAACGCATCGTGAACGCGAACATGGCGAACGCCACGCGCAAGGTGCTCGCGGGCCACGGCGCCGACCCGCGTGCGCTCGCGCTCATCGCCTACGGCGGCAACGGGGGCGTGCACGCCTGGTCGATCGCGCCCGAGCTCGGCATCGAGACGGTGCTCGTGCCCAAGACCGCACCGGCGTTCAGCGCGCTCGGCGTGCTCGTGGCCGACTACGTGATCGATTTGGTCCGCTCGTACGTGGCGCCGCTGTCGCAGGTCGACATGCAGCGCGTGCGCGCGCTCGCAGCCGAACTACTCGACGAAGCCGAAAAGGAGCTCACCCCCGCCGACCTCGAGCCGGGTTCGGTGGCCTACGACCTGTTCGCACAGATGTGCTACCCGGGCCAGAACTTCGACCTCAGCGTTGCGATGCCGGCTGAGCTGTCGTCGAGCGCTGGTGGCGACCCCGAAGGCGATCTCTCGGGGTCGTCGCTGCTCGAACTGGCCGAGCGCTTCCACGACCAGCACGAGCGCGAACGCGGCTTCTGCTTCCGCAACATGCAGCCCCTGCTGCGCGGCGTGCGGGTTGTCGGGCGCGGCGCCACACCGAAACCGGGACGGCTCACGAGCGGCGGAGCGGGCGGTGGCACCACACCGCGAGGGAGTCGTCCGGCCTACTTCGACGGCGCCTTCCACGACACGCCGGTGTACTCGGGACCCGATTTGGCTCCCGGCGACCGCATCCAGGGCCCGGGCCTCGTGGAGGAACCGTTCACTGTGGTGGTGGTCCCACCGGGCACCACACTCGAGCTCGACGACCTGGGCAACTACCTGCTCCGAGGCTGAGATTCGTCCCGAAAGCGGCGCCGGTGTCGACCTCCGGGTCAACCGATTCGCCACGAGAATCGGCGATTGCGTCGCCCGAGGCTGAGAGGTACGTGACCGCGGTCGCACGCCGGCGGGACGCGAACCCTCAAGAGGCCCGCCTCTACGGTCGATTCTGGCCTCATGCAAGGGCATCGCGTGCGGACCCGCACGGTTCGTCGATTCGCCGGCTTCGCGATCGCCCTGCTCCTGCCGGTGGTGTTCCTCGGCACCCTGCTCGCCCGCAACATCACACGTGACGCCGAGTCGACCGCGCTCGAGAACGGCGTGTTCCACGCGCGGGCGATCGCGACGGCCGGCATCGCGTCACAACTCGACACATCCACGCTCGTGCATGGCGTGACCGCGGTCGAGCGCGCGCGACTGATCGCCACAACGGCACCGCTGCTGCACGACGGCACGGTGCTGCGCCTACGCGTACGTGACGACACCGGGCGCATCGTGTTCGACGCCGAGCACCCACACGCGCCGCCCAGTGCCAACGACGTGGACGACGAGGTGATGGAAGCCGCCGGTGGCCACACGATCGCCGAACGGACGCGCTTCGGCGAAGACGCGATCGACGGTGCGCACGCCGACGGCCCGCAAGCGATCGAGGTGTACCTGGCGTTGCACCCACCGGCCGACGGCACGCACACGATCGGCGTGCTCGAGGTGTACCTGCCGTGGGCACCGATCGCCGCGGCGAGCACCGCATCGACGCGTCACGTGTACGGCATGCTCGCGATCGCGCTGGCGCTGCTCTGGTTGCTGCTCGGCGTGATCATGTGGATGGTCACACGCGGCCTCCGTCGCGAGAGCGCTCGCAACGAGCACCTCGCGCTGCACGACACGCTCACCGGCCTGCCGAACCGTGCCCTGTTCGCCGACCGCGTCGAGCAGGCCCTGAAGGATGCCCAGCGCAGCGGGCGCGACGTGTGCGTGGCTATCGTCGACCTCGATCGCTTCAAGGAGGTCAACGACACGCTCGGTCACGCGAACGGCGACAAGTTCCTGATCCACATCTCGCACCACCTGCAGCACGCGTTGCGGCCTGGAGACACCGTGGCCCGCCTCGGTGGTGACGAGTTCGGGCTCGTACTGCCGCACGTGGAGGAGCGCGACGTGGCGGCCGTGCTCCAGCGCGTCACCGAGTCGGTGGCGGTCGAGATCGAGCTCGCAGGCATTCCCGTGGGTGCCGAGGCGAGCATCGGCTGGACGATGTACCCCGACGACAGCGACGACGCGCGCACGCTGCTGCAGTGTGCCGACGTCGCCATGTATGCGGCCAAGACGGGCCGCATCGACATGATCCGCTACGACCCGGAGCTCGACCGCTTCGACCCGTCGCGTCTCGGGCTCGTGAGCGACCTGCGCCGAGCGATCGGAAGCGGCGAGCTCGAGCTGCACTACCAGCCGAAGATCGAGATCACCACCGGGCTCGTCACCGCGTTCGAAGCACTGGTGCGCTGGAACCACCCGACCCGCGGCATGCTGGCGCCGGCGGAGTTCCTGCCCATCGCCGAATCGACCGGCCTGATCGCGCCGCTCACGAGTTGGGTGGTCGAGGAGGCCATCCAGCAGATCGCGCGTTGGGGCGACCACTACCGCTCGCTGCACCTCGCCGTGAACATCTCGGCCCGCAACCTGCGCGACGACCATCTCGCCGAGTTCGTGTTCGACCGCCTGCGCCAGCACGACGTGCACCCGACCCAGCTCTTGCTCGAGCTCACCGAAACGTCAGTGGTCACCGATCACGCGCGCGCCGAGCACCTCCTGCGTGCCCTGGCAAGCGGCGGTGTGCACGTGAGCATCGACGACTTCGGCCAGGGTTACACGTCGCTCGGCTACCTCGGTCACCTTCCCGTGTCCGAGCTCAAGATCGACCGCACCTTCGTGGTCGCCATGCAGTCGAGCGCCGAGGACCGCGCGATCGTGGCTTCGGTGATCGAGCTCGGTCACCAGCTCGGCCTCACCGTGGTGGCTGAAGGTGTTGAGACCGTTGCGGTGCTCAACGAGCTCGACGAGCTCGGCTGCGACATCGCCCAGGGCTTCTACTTTGCCCGCCCGATGAAGGCCGACGACGTGCAGCCCTGGCTCGAACAGCACGCCGCACGCGTGCACGCGTAAGCCCGCGATCCGACGCGGTACCCGTGCGTTCAATCGTCGTTGATGATCGTTCCAGTGCCCAATGCGTGTGAGATCGTGGCGCCGGCAACGCTCACCAGCTTCACCGAGAACGTCTCGTTCGGTTCCTTCGTGGTGTCGGCGAGCGTGCGCACGGTGATCACCTCGTCGTTCTGACCGGGCGCGAACGTGAGCAGGGCCTTGGTGGTCTGCTGGATGAAGTCGCAGCCGGGCACCACGACCACGCATCCGGTTGTGGTGTTCGGAATCACGGTGTAGCCGACCACGACGTTGGGCCCGCCGACCGGAACCGGTCGCGACAGCACCACATGGAACCGCGCCGCGTTCGTGGCGCCGGCGGCCATCACCGAGTTGCCCTCGACGATGCCCACGTTTCCCACGGTCACGCGTACGCCGGTTTGGGGATCGTCGTTCGTGATCGTGATACGCACGGTCTTGCGCAGCAGAGTTGCGTTGCTCGACGCCGACGTCAGCATGATCGAGAAGGTCTCGTTCGCCTCCACCGTGGTGTCACCGATCACGGTCGCCGGCACGTAGCCGACTGTCGGTGTGAGACCGTTCGACCCAGGCGTGAACGTGACCGTGCCCGTCTTGGGCACGAAATCGGCGTTCGCAGTGGCCGTGTCGACCGACTTGTTGCGATAGATGCTGTAGCCAACCGAGACGGTGGTGGTGGCCGGACCGCTCAACGTCACTGGCACTACCACGAGGTGTGCACCCACGTCGCCTTCGTAGGTCGACGCGGTGCCGAGTGACACGCCGATGGGCGGCGGTGGCACGACACTTCCGCCGAGGTTCACCGGCACCGGGGTGAGCCGGTTGACGGTGGTGCCGTCGCCGACCTGCCCGCTCGTGTTCGAACCCCAGCAGTTCACGAACCCCGACGTCAGCACCGCGCACGACTGGTACTCGCCCACACCAATCGACGCCACACCGGTCGACAGCCCGTTCACACCGATCGGAGCGAGGTCCATCGCGTTGGCACCGTCGCCGAGATCGCCGTCCTCGCCGTCGCCCCAACATTCTGCGGCGCCCGCGTTGGTGACTGCGCACGTGTGCGCGAGCCCAGCGGCGATGCGCGCGACACCGGAG
>DASXZO010000140.1:0-13548 GCA_036501845.1 Acidimicrobiia bacterium
CCGGTGATCCACGGCTCGATCTTCCGCTTCGAGGGCCAGGTGACGGTGTTCGATCCGTACAACGGCCCGTGCTACCGCTGCCTGCTCCCCGAGCCGCCGCCGCCGGAGCTGGCGCCGAGCTGTGCCGAAGCCGGCGTACTCGGTGTGCTGCCCGGCATCATCGGCTCGATCCAGGCGCTCGAAGCGATCAAGGTGATCCTCGGCCTCGGTGAGCCGCTGCGCGGCCGGCTGCTGGCGTACGACGCGCTCGAGCAGACGTTCCGCACGTTCAAGCTGCGTCGCGACCCCAATTGCCCCACCTGCTCGCCCGGTGCCAAGATCCACATCGCCGAGTACGACCAGTTCTGCATGCCCCACGCCACCCTGAAGGACGGCTCCACCACGCACTGACGTCCTCCATTGCGCCGCCTCCGGCAGCCCGGCGAGTTCCCTGCGGCCCGACTCACTCGCTGACGCTCGCCTCGGCGCCTCCGGTCACCGCGCCTGAAGCCGATGAGTGAGCATGCGGATCCGCCGGTTCCTCGCGTTCACGCTCGTTGTCGTGGCGGCCTTGCCGCTGACCGGCCTTGCGCTCGGCTCCGCCCCCGCGGGCGCGGCAACGGGCAGCTTCCCCGTGCCGAGCGTGGTCGGGCTCGGCACCGCGCACCAGCCGCGTGAGCTGAGCGGCACGCTGAACGCGCCGATCGTGGGCATGGCGTCGGATCCGAGCGGATCGGGCTTCTGGCTCGTCGCCAGTGACGGTGGTGTGTTCAGCTTCGGTTCGGCGCACTTCTACGGATCGACCGGAGCGATGCACCTGTGGCAGCCGATCGTCGGCATGGCCGCAACCCCCACGGGCCACGGCTACTGGCTCGTCGCGGCCGACGGCGGCATCTTCAGCTTCGGCGACGCGCACTTCTACGGCTCCACCGGCGGGATCCATCTCGCCCAACCGATCGTCGGTATGGCGGCAACACCGAGCGGCGGCGGTTACTGGCTCGCCGCGGCCGACGGGGGCATCTTCACGTTCGGCAACGCGCACTTCTACGGCTCGGCCGCGCCGGTGTGGAAGAGCGCGCCGGCGGTGGGTATCGCCACGAGCGCGAGCGGCAAGGGCTACGAGGTGCAGATCGGCAACGGCCCGGTGGTGCGCTTCGGCGACGCGCCGGGGTTGAACGATCCGAGCGGCGGCAACACGGTGAGCGCGATCACGCGCTCACCTACCGGCGGCTACTGGACCCTCGGCCTCGACGGCCACGTGTACACGACGGGCGCGACGCGCGTCGCCAACGCGCCGCAGGACGCGACTGCGGCGATCGGCATCGCGCCCACCAACGACGGCAAGGGCTATTGGGTGGCGCGCGTGCCCACCGGTCCGGCCGTACCCGCGAACTCGGGCAGCGGCCGCCGCATCGTGTACTCGAACTCGCAGCAACGCATCTGGGTGATCGAAGCCAACGGCGTGGTGACGTACTCGTGGCTCGTGTCGGGCCGCACCGGCACGCCGCCGTTCGGCACGTACTCGATCCAGCGACGTCTCGCCCCCGACACCGCGGGCGATCTCATCCTGCCGTATTTCCAGGGCTTTTTGCGGGGTTCGAGCGGCAAGTGGTTCGGCTTCCACGGCATCCCGTTGAACCCGAACGGCACGCCGATCGAACCCGACGACCAGCTCGGCCGGCCGGAGTCGCACGGTTGTATCCGGCTCAGCCAGGCCGACGCCGCGATCCTGTGGACCTGGGGAACATTGGGCACCGTCGTGGTCGCGGTCCCCTGACCGCGACGACTCCGACCACCTCGACTGGGATCACCGCGTGGGCGTGGTGATCGAGGCGACGTCGACCTTCACCGGCAGACCGGTGTTCGCGGGCCGCGCCGGCGCAGTCATCGGATCGGGCATGTTGGTTTGCGGCGTGAGCGACGGCAGCGGCGCGCTCTTGTAGTCGACTTCCTTCGGCTTGTTCCCGAGGAACAGCTTCGCGAGCGTCGCGATGTCGGCAACGAACGCCGACGACGCGGGCGCGCCGCAGGGCACGAGCTGTTCGAGATGCGCGGGCGACGTGGTGCCGTACACGTTGTTCGCGAAGCAGTTCTTGGCCGGGTCCTTCGGATTCGTGTAGAGCACGAGCCCGAGGTCGGCCACCTTCGATCCGCTCACGTTGTTGTCGCGCACGGTGTTGTTCGACGGCTCGAAGTTCTGCGACTTCGGGTCGGACGGGGAGAGCACCTTCTCCGGGAGCGGGATCACGCCGATGCCGTACTCCGACTGGTCGTACACCAGGTTGTGCTCGACGAGGTCGTCGTTGCCACCCGCCACGAGGATGCCGTTGCCCTCGGCGGTGACGGCGATGTCGATCGCAGGCGTCTTGATGTTGTTGTTCGAATAGACGCGGTTGCCCACGATCACGACGTCGCGCTGCGGTGACAGCTCTTCGCCACTCTCGCTGTTCGGCACGATGCCCACACGGTTGTCGTGGAACACGTTGTTGGCGAGGATGAGGTCGCCGCCCGCGTTCGTGCCTGAATAACCGATACCGCTCCACTCACCTACCGAATCAGTGATGGTGGAGCGACAGTTGCGGCACTGGCCGATGTAGAAGCTCGCGTCGCGCGAGCCGATGCCGAGATCGTGGTCGAACTGGCCCACCTCGGAGTCGAACGCGTAGATGCCGTAGTCGCCCGTGCGGTACGAGGTGAGGTATGACCCTCGATAGCCCGTGACGCCGCGCCAGTAGAAGCCGTTCGACACGTAGTTGCGCGCGGTCATGTTCTCGATCGCCACACCGTTCGCTTGCACGGTGACGCCGTTAGGTTCGTCGGTGTCGAACTGACCGTCGAGGATCACCTTGTTGCGGTCGGTGCCGCGCAGCACGATGTTCTCGTGGCCCGGCAGCACCTGCACGGCCTCGTGATACACGCCAGGGCTCACGAGCACGAGTGCGCCCGGCGCAGCCGCGTTCACTGCCGCCTGGATCGTGGAGTACTGCTGCGGCACCCGCAGCGTGCCGTGGTGAGTGGGCGCGCCTCCCGACGAGACCTGACCGGTGTCGATGTCCACGTCGCCGACCGCCACGAGGCCCACCATGCCGCCGGTCTCCGAGCCGTGGAAACTGCAGTAGTAGCGGTACACGCCGGGCTTGTCGAAGCGGAACTCGTAGTTCGCGGTGGGCGACAGCGTGTCGGTGCCGAATTGCTTGCCGAAGTCCTGATTCGGGATCGCCTTCAAGATGTCGTGCGTGGTCTTGCCGTGATTGGTCCACGACACGGTGGTGCCGGGATCCACGCGCAACACGCTCGGCGTGAATCGATTGTCGGTGACGTCGACGTCGACTTCCGGGTACTCGCCGGCGTTCTCGGCCTTGCCCCGCATGTCGACGACCTTCACGCCCTTCCACCACGGTGCAGTGGTGGGCGGGCTGGCGCTCTTGCCGCTGCTGCCGCACGCGCCGACGAGCAACGCCGCGGCCAGCAACAGCGCGCCGCCGCGCGCCCTCCTTGCAACTGGCGACCGAGACTTCACCGGGGGCGGCGGAACGACTGGACCAACTCCACGAGCGTGCGCACACCGAATCCCGTGCCGCCGCGTCGCAGATACCCGTCGTCCGACTCGGCGCGTGCCGGTCCGGCGATGTCGAGGTGCACCCACGGCGTCTTGCCCACGAACTCCGAGAGGAAGATCGCGGCGGTGATGGCGCCGCCGTAGCTGCCGCCCACGTTCTTCATGTCGGCGATCTCGCTGTCGAGCATCTTGCGGTATTCCTTCGGCAGCGGCAGCTCCCAGAGCGGCTCACCGCTGCGATCGCTCGCGGCCTGCACCTGCGCCGACCAGGCGTCGTTGTTGCCGAAAAGTCCTGCCACTTTTGGTCCGAGTGCCACCATGCAGGCGCCCGTGAGCGTGGCGAGGTCGATGATCGCGTCGGCATCCTCGTCGGCCGCGAGCGCGAGGGCGTCGGCGAGGATGAGGCGGCCCTCGGCGTCGGTGTTCATCACCTCCACGGTCTTGCCGTTGCGGTAGGTGATCACGTCGCCGAGGCGATACGCGTTGCCGCCCGGCATGTTCTCGACGAGCGGCACGTAGCCGACCACACGGTTGCGCACACCAAGATCGGCGAGCACCGACATGGTGGCGATCACTGCGGCGCCACCCGACATGTCGGTCTTCATCTGCTCCATGCCGCTCGACGGCTTCAGCGAGAGGCCACCCGAGTCGAACACCACGCCCTTGCCCACGAGCGCGACGGTCGCGCGTGCGCCGGCCGGCGCGTATTCCATACGCAAAAAGCGCGGCGCGCGGCGTGAACCCTGGCCGACGGTGATGGTGCCGGCAAGCTTGCGCCGAGTGAGCTCGGGCCCGGCCCACGCGTCGACCTTCACCTTCTTGTTGCGCAACAACTTCGTGGCCGCCGCCACCATGTCGGCGGGCGACTTCGCGGCCGCGGGCTCGTTCACCATGTCGCGCGCCCATGCCGTGGCGGTCGACGCTGCCGCGGCGGTATCGAGGGCGCGCTGCGCACGCGCGCCCGCGGCGCCGAGGATCGCCACCGTCGACAGCGCGGCACCGTCCGCCTTCGACTTGTAGCGCTCGAACGAATACCCGCCGAGCACCAACCCTTCGGTGAGCGCGCCCACGGCCTCGTCGGCGTCGAGCGACGCGGGCACCGCGTCGACGATCGTGACGGCAACCGAGCGACGCGCGCGGAGCTTGTTCGCCACCACCGAACCGGCCCGGCGCACACCGTCGAGTGTCAGATCGTCACGCTTGCCGAGGCCCACGAGTAGTACCGCCTTGGCGTTGACGCCCTCGCCCGCGGTGACGGTCCACCCCGAGCCGAGACCGCCTTTGAAATCGGCGTCGGCCGCTTGGCGAGCAAGTGTTCCGCCGAGCGCCTTGTCGAGCGCCTGCGCGCTCGGGGTGAGCTTGCGATCCGCGTACACGCCGACCGCGAGCACATCGCAGCGGGCTCGTTCGGGCGCGACAGTCGACAACGACAGCTTGACAGTCATGTTCCTCCTCGACGACTGCAGCAGTCTACGAACGGCGTTGCGCCCGCTCTCTCATGGGTGCTGATTGAGGGGCCGCGACTCGCCCTCCTGCCAGCGGGCGAGCACCCACAACAAATCGGCGAGCCGGTTCAAGTAGGGCACCACGAAGCTCGACGGCTCGAGCCAATCACTGCGCGTTGCCGCAACCGACATGCGTTCGGCCCGCCGCACGACGGTGCGGGCGAGGTCGAGCGCGGCGCCGACGCGGTTCTCGCCGGGAAGCACGAACTCGGTGGGCTGTTCGAAGCGCGTGGTGACGTCGTCGATGATGGGCTCGAGTGCCTCAACCATGTTGGGCGTGACGCGAGTGGTGCCGTCGGTGAGCTTCGACTGGTTCGCGGGCGCGGTGGCGAGCTCGGCGCCCACCACGAACAGCTCACGCTGCAGCCGCACGAGCAGTTCGTGCAGCTCGGTGCCGACCTTGCATTCCGCGCGCGCCAAGCCGAGCACGCTCACGGCTTCGTCGACGGTGCCGTAGGCGTCGGGCCCGGCGTCGGCCTTGCTCGCGCGGCCGCCGTAGAACAGTCCGGTCGTGCCGTCGTCTCCGGTCTTCGTATAGACGTTCATGACGATCCAACTCTACGAGTGCTTCGCCCGGTGACCAGTGCCTCAGCCGCCACCTTTCACTAGGCGCTGGACACAAAGGTCCCGGTAGCCTGGGTCGGATGTCGGCCTTTCTCGATGCTCTCGCCGAGCGGGTCCTCGTGTTCGACGGCGCCTTCGGCACCTGGATGCAGGACCAGGATCTCACCGCCGACGACTTCGGCGGGCCGGCGCTCGAGGGCTGCAACGAGATGCTCGTGCTCACGCGCCCCGATCTCGTTGCCGAGATGCACCGCGAATTCTTCGCGATCGGTGTCGACGCGGTGGAGACGGCCACCTTCGGCGCCTTTGCCCTCGTGCTGAACGAGTACGGCATCGCCAACAAGACCCGCACGATCAACGAAGAGGCGGCGCGCATCGCGCGCGAGGCCGCCGACGCCGCAGCGCGCGACGGTCGGCCCCGTTTCGTGATCGGGTCGATGGGCCCGGGAACCCGGCTCCCGTCGCTCGGCCAGATCCCGTTCGCGACGCTGCGCGACGACTACCAGGAACAAGCCGTTGGTCTGCTCACCGGCGGCGTCGACGTGCTGCTCGTGGAGACCGTGTACGACCTGTTGCAGGCGAAGACTGCGATTGTCGGCGCACGCCAAGCGATGGCCGCCACCGGCATCACGGTGCCGCTCATGGTGCAGGTCACGATCGAGACCACCGGCCGCATGCTGGTGGGCAGCGAGATCGGCGCCGCGCTCACCGCGCTCGAAGCCATGCGGCCCGACGTGATCGGGCTCAACTGCGCCACAGGCCCGCACGAGATGACCGAGCACCTGCGCTACCTCTCGCAGCACGCGCGCACCTACCTCTCGTGTCTCCCCAACGCCGGTCTGCCGAGCGTGGTCGACGGCCACACGCACTACGACCTCACCCCCGAACAGCTCGCCGACGCGCACGAACGCAACGTGTCGGAGTTCGGCGTGAACATCGTCGGTGGTTGCTGTGGCACCACGCCCGCGCACCTGAAGGCCGTCGTCGATCGCCTCGGCAGCATCGCCGGGCGCCCGGCCACGCCGCGCACCCCCGACTTCGAGCCCGGCTGCAGCTCGATCTATTCACATGTGCCGTACCACCAAGAGCTGGCGTACCTCGCGGTCGGCGAGCGCACGAACGCCAATGGTTCCAAGGCCTTTCGTGAAGCCATGCTCGCCGCCGACTGGGACACCTGCGTGCACATGGCACGCGATCAGGTGCAGGAGGGCGCGCACGTGCTCGACGTGTGCGTCGACTACGTGGGCCGCGACGGCACGATCGACATGGACGAGATCGCGTCGCGTTTCGCCACCCAGGCGAGCCTGCCGCTGGTGTTCGACAGCACCGAGCCGCAAGTGGTGGAAGCCGGCCTCCAGCATCACGGCGGCAAGGCGATCCTGAACTCGGCGAACCTCGAAGAAGGCGAAGAGCCGGGCAAGCGCATGGACCGCGTGTTCTCGCTGGCGCGCACCTACGGCGCTGCGGTGATCTGCCTCACCATCGACGAGGAAGGCCAGGCGCGCGACGTCGACTGGAAGCTGCGCGTCGCGCACCGCCTCTACGAGATCGCCACCACTCGTTACGGCATCGATCCCACCGATCTCATCTTCGACGCGCTCACGTTCCCGCTGTCCACCGGCGACGACGACCTGCGCGGCGACGCCATGGCCACGATCGAAGCGATCCGGCGGATCAAGGCCGAGCTGCCGGGCGCGTCGACGATCCTCGGCCTGTCCAACGTGAGCTTCGGCCTCAAGCCCGCGGCGCGTCACGTACTCAACTCGGTGTTCCTGCACGAGTGCCGCCAGGCCGGCCTCGACGCCGCGATCGTGCACGCGGCGCGCATCACGCCGCTGCACCGCATCCCCGACGAACAGCGCGAGGTCGCGCTCGACCTCATCTACGACCGCCGTCGTGAAGCAGATGACAGCGGAGCGGGCGGGTACGACCCGCTGCAGGCGTTCATGGCGCTGTTCGAGAACATCGAGGCGACCGTCGCCACCAAGGACGACCTCGCCGCACTTCCCATCGACGAGCGCTTGAAGCGCCGCATCATCGACGGCAACCGCAACGGTCTCGAACCCGATCTCGACGAGCAGATGGAGAGCCTCCCGGCGCTCGAGATCGTGAACGACGTGCTGCTCGACGGCATGAAGGTGGTCGGCGACCTCTTCGGCCGCGGCGAGATGCAGCTGCCGTTCGTGCTGCAGAGCGCCGAGACGATGAAGGCCGCGGTGTCGCACCTCGAACCGCACATGGACAAGGCCGAGGGCAGCGGTAAGGGCACGGTGGTGCTCGCCACCGTCAAGGGCGACGTGCACGACATCGGCAAGAACCTCGTCGACATCATCCTCACGAACAACGGCTACACGGTGCACAACCTCGGCATCAAGGTGCCGATCCACGACATGCTCGAAGCCGCGGCCGAGGTGAAGGCCGACGCCATCGGGATGAGTGGCCTGCTCGTGAAGAGCACGATCATCATGCGCGAGAACCTCGAGGAGCTGAACTCCCGCGGTTTGTCGGAGATGCCGGTGCTACTCGGCGGCGCCGCACTCACCCGCAAGTACGTGGAGGTCGACCTGCGTCAGACCTACGAAGGACGCGTGTTCTACGGCAAGGACGCGTTCGAGGGTCTGCACACCATGGACCGGCTGATGACGATGAAGCGCAGCGGCGAGTGGGAGCCCGGCTTCGGTCGCGAGGTCACCGGCTCGCGCCTTCCCCGCAAGTCCGAGCTCCCCGAAGACACCGACATTGTCGTGCCACGCCGCAGTGACGTGCCGGCCGACGTCGAGGTGTTCACGCCGCCGTTCCTCGGCTCGCGCGTCGCCAAGGGCATCTCGCTCGACGACATCGGCGCCTACGTGAACGAGACCGCGCTGTTCCGCAACCAGTGGCAGTTCCGCCCCGAGTCGGGCGAGGACGACACCACGTTCAAGGCCCGCATCCGGCCCACGTTGCGCGCCCAGATCGAGCGGGCGAAGGCCGAACAGCTCCTCGTTCCTGCCGTCGCATGGGGCTACTTCCCGGTGAACGCCGACGGCAACGAGCTCATCGTGTGGACCGACGACACCCGCACGAGCGAGCGCACGCGGTTCAGCTTCCCGCGCCAGCGCAAGGATCGCTTCCTCTGCATCGCCGACTTCTTCCGGCCGGTGGAGTCGGGCGAGATCGATTTCGCCGCTTTCCACGTGGTCACGATGGGCCGGCGCGTCACCGAACGCGAGCACGAGCTGTTCGCCGCGGACGAGTACCACGACTACCTGCTCCTGCACGGTCTCGGCGTGGAGACCACAGAAGCCCTCGCCGAGCTGTGGCACCGCCGAATCCGCGAAGAGTGGGGGTTCGCCGACCAGGACGGGCCGACGTTGGCCGGCCTGTTCCGCCAGCAGTACCGCGGCAGCCGCTACTCGTGGGGCTACCCGGCGTGTCCTGATCTCGACGACCAGGCGAAGGTGGCGGAGCTCCTCGAGATCGATCGCATCGGCGTCGAGCTCACCGAAGAGTTCCACCTCGTTCCCGAGCAGAGCACGTCGGCGATCATCGTTCCCCATCCCGACGCCAAGTACTTCGTAGCGTAAGCACGTGACCGACGTGCCGGGCGCCGCCGAGGGCTCGCGCGCGTCCTCGTTCACCCGGTCGCGCGAGCTGCGCGCCCTCGTGGCGTTCGGCATCGTGCTCGCGATCGCGCTCGCGGCGCACGAGCTCTGGCGCGACGAGCTGCAGTCGTGGATGATCGCCCGGGCGAGCCGGTCGCCCACCGCGCTGCTGCACAACCTGCGCTACGAGGGCCACCCGGTGCTCTGGTACGCCTTGCTCTGGCCATTCGCTCGTGTGTTCCACAGCGTGACCACGCTCCAGGTACTCGAGTGGTTCATCGCCACGGGCACGGCGGCCCTCGTGTTGTTCAAGGCGCCGTTCACGCTGGCCCGGCGTGTGGCACTCGTGTTCGGTTACTTCTTCCTCTACGAGTACGGCGCGCTCACGCGCAGCTACGGACTCGGCGTGCTGCTCACCGTCGCCACGATGATCGTGGTCACCCAGTCGAAGCCGCGCTGGCTCGTGCGCGCGCTGTTGCTGGGCCTCCTCGCCAACACGAGCGCGTTCGGCGCGTGCATCGCGATCGCGATCGCAGCCGGCATCGCCGTGCGCGACAAGCCCTGGCGTCACGCCGACGAAGACCGGCGCGACCCTTTGCTTGCCGGATTGATCTTCCTGGCCCTCGCGGCATATGCCTACGCGCAAGCGCGGCCGGCGCCGGGCACCGCGCCATTCGCGGGCTGGAACCTGTCGATCAACGCGCACCTCGGCGCCAAGGTGCTCAGCGCGCCGTTCACCGCGCTCGTGCCGATTCCGAAGCTGCAGCACTCGTGGTGGAACACCAGCATCGGCGACGGCCACACGAAAATCGCCGCGGTCGCCGGACTGCTGATCCTTGTTGCGGTCACGTGGAGCGTGCGCCGATCAAGCGCCGCGCTCATCACGTGGGGCACCGGCGTGGTGCTCGTGCTCGGGTTCCTCTACACGAAGCTCGGCACGATCAGCAACGTCCGCTACATCGGCCACGTGTTCGTGCTCTACGTGGTGGCGATGTGGTTCCTCGTCAACGATGCCAATGCCGGTCGCCGCGTGTACCTGCTGTTCGACGGTGTGCTCACAGTGCAGGTAGCCGTGGCGATCCTCGCCGTCGTGCTCGACCTGTTCATGCCGTTCACCAACGCAGCCGCAACCGCGAACTGGTTCCGCACACACCACGTGGCCAACGCGCCGATCGTGGGATGCCCCGACTTCGCCGCCTCGGCCGTGGCCGGCGAGCTCGACCGTCCGATCAGCTACCCGCAGGGCGATCGCATGGGCACGTACATCCTGTGGGACCGCAAGCGGCTCCGCGTGATCGCGCCGCTGAATCGCGCCGTGGCACGGGCCACCCACGGGAAGTTCGGCCGTTGGTTCCTGCTCACCAACCGGCCGGTTCCCTCACTCAGCGACGACCTCGTGTTCTCGCGGCACGACGGTGTCGTCGACGACGAGCACTACTGGGTGTACCGGCTCAATGGGAGAGCACCGCCCGGGCTACCAAGTCCGTGCCGAACGCCGTGAGGATCGCGAGATACAGGAGGCCGGTGGCCGACATCACCGCGCTGTAATACGGCTCGCGCAAGGCCAGACGAGTCACGTACACGAGCGCGATCGTGCCGATCGCGCACGCGATCCACACCCATCCGAGAATGCCGTTGTAGCCGTCGTCGATCGCGCCGGTGAACACCGAGACCATGCCGGTGGGGATGAGGAACAACAACACCTCGAGCGGCCAGATCCACATCGTGAGGTTCACGAGTTCCATCAAGTGGGCGCGTGGCAGGCCCGGCTGCACCAGGTACCAGTGGCCGAGCAGCATGGCGTCGGTGACCACGCCGAGGAACGCGGCGCCCACGAGAATGCGCGCCGCGGTGAGCGGGTAGCCGCCGCCGGCGACCGACGTGGCGCCGAGCAGGCCGATGGCGCCGAGGATCGGCGCCGGGATCTCGTAGGCGGGCATGAATCCGCTCACGCCGTGCTTGCGGCAACGCACCGACGCGACGAGGGCCACCACTGCGGCCAGCCCGCAGGCAATCGCGCCGATGGCCGCGACGGTGTCGCCGGTTCCCGGATGGTCGTGCCGCACGAACACGATCGCCGCGCCGAACGCCAGCGCGGCGAAGATGCTGCGCAGGAGCCAACCGAAACCCAAGCCGACCTCGCGCCGTCGCGTCGTCACGTAGAGGCCGCCGAGACCGCCGGCCGCCCATTGCAGCAAGAACGTCGCCAGGTCGAGTCGCACGGGTTCGCGGTGATGCGTCAGCCGACGAGCGCGAGGTCGCGGGGCGCGTCGTTGAGCCGTCGCGGGCCGGTGGCCGTGGCGACGACGATGTCCTCGAGGCGCATGCCGAAGCGGCCCTCGATGTAGATGCCCGGTTCGACGCTGAACGCATGTCCCGCGGCGATGGGCGTGAGGTTGCCGTGCACCATGTACGGCTCCTCGTGGGCTTCGGTGCCGATGCCGTGACCGGTGCGGTGCACGAAACGATCGCCGAATCCTGCATCGGTGATCACGGCGCGTGCCGCCTCATCGACGGCTGCACACGGTGCGCCGACCACCCCGGCGCGCACGCCGGCTTCCTGCGCGGCGACGAGCACGTCGTACACGTCGGCGATCTCCTTCGACGGGGCGCCGACGTGGAACATGCGGGTGATGTCCGAGCAGTAGCCGTCCATCGTGCCGCCGAAGTCGCACAGCACGATGTCGCCGTCGGTGATGACGCGGCTCGTCGGCTCGTGGTGCGGGCTCGCGGCGTTGGGTCCCACTGCCACGATCGCAAAGTTGGCACGCACATGGCCGACCTCGAGCATCCGGTCGACAAGCTCGCGGTGCACGCCGATCTCGGTGCGACCCGCGAACGGCCGGGCGCGCATCGCGGCCGCGACCACATCCACACCCGAGGCGGCGCGCTGCAACGCGTCGACCTCCTCGGCGTCCTTCACGCGCCGCACGGGTGCGGTCACGGTGCTCGCGTCGACGTAGCGGCGGCCGCCGAGCTCGCGCTGGAGCGCGAGCACGAAGCGCGCCCACGTGTGATCGCCCAGCGCGATCGTGTGCGCGTCGCCGACAAGCCGGGCCGTGATCGCAATGGGGTCGTCGGTCTCCACCCAGGTGACCAGCTCGATGCCTGCGGTGTCGAGCGTGGTCGCGGCCACTCGAGGCGCCTCGAGCACCGGGATGACCAGCCGGGCCGGGCCCGAGCGCGGGAGCACGAGCATCGTGAGCCGTTCGAGCGGCATCGCCTCGTAGCCCACCAGATACGGGAGATCAGGACCGACGGACAGCAGCAGCACGTCGACGCCCGCCGAATCCATCTGCTCCCGCACCCGCTCGACGCGAGTGTTGTGGTTCATTGCGACGCAGGTTGCTCGGCGCCGAAGGCCGGCAACCCGTCGATGCTCGCAGCGTTCTTCGTGCGCCGGTAATCGGCAAGGCCTTCGGGGCCGCGCGCATCGGCCCATTCGAGCAGTCGAGTGCGCTGGCCGACGTACTCCATCAACGGCACGCCGTAACCGCACGACGACGACACCCGAGTGACGGCGACGTCGATGATGGCGCGGGCGCCGACGAGCTCGGTGAAGTTCGGGAGCAACTCGTCGTAGCCGTCGCTCCCGCGCTCGTGCACGGTGCCGGCGCCATAGACGCGGCAAATGCTCGGCGCGCCCTCGAAGGCGCAGAACATGATCGTGATGCGCCCGTTCTGGCGCACGTGCGCGATCGTCTCGGCGCCGCTCCCGGTGAGATCGAGATAGGCCACGCGCTGCGGGCCGAGCACGGCGAAGGTGGCGAGGCCCTTGGGCGACACGTTCACGTGGCCGTCGTCGGCGCGCGGTGCGGTGGCCACGAAGAACATCGGCTGGCCCCGCATCCACATGGCCAGGTCGTCGCTGATCGCGTCGGTCGCCGAAGCCACGCCGCACAGTCAACCACGGCGCGGGGCGCCAACCTCGACCACTTGCAGGCCCAAGTAAGGCGATCCGACGGCTCGCGCGGTTCAGGATGGGCGAATCAGCACGACCCGCATCAAGAACGTGTTCACGGCGTGACGCAGCCGGCTGTACGCGGTGAGGGCGGGCAGCACATCCGAGCCCACCACGAGGGTGCGCGCCGAGCCGCTCGGGTTCCGGCGGCTGTCGACCACCATGTGATCGAGGAATGAGTCGAGAATGTGTTCGGGAGTGACCGACCCCGCCTGCACCTCGTCGAGGTACACCCGCGCCAGGCCCGACGCTTGGCGGCGCTCCTGCTCGCCGCGCGACGTCAGCCGCAACGGTTCGTGCTGCAACGCCTCTACCGCGGCGGCGCGCGCCTGGCCGAGCAACGTGCGTTGCGTCGCGGTGCTCTTCTCGTAGAGCGCGATCAGCCGTTCACCGCGT
>DASXZO010000141.1:0-14384 GCA_036501845.1 Acidimicrobiia bacterium
GTCGTTTGACTTCGATAATCGAAGTCAAACGACGCCCGCTGTCAATCGCGGGCGGCGAACTGGGTGACGATGGCGTCGAGGAGGCCGGCGCAGGTCGACGCGTTGCCCGGTGGATCGGGGAGGCGTACCGGGCCGTGCTCACGGCTCGGTAGCAGGATCGTGGCGTGCCCCGGCGTGGTGGTCTCGCGCCGCTGGTTCTCGCCCCACACGTCCACGTCGACCGCCGGCCGCTCACCGTCGGCGAGGTACACGTTGGTGATGCGCCCGCGCATCCAGTGCGTGTCGCCCACATAGTTGAAGCGGCGGAACTCGCAGTCGAGCTTCCACAACCACGCGTCGTCGCCCATCCAGTCGGTGCAGAGATGGATCAGCCAGGTCTCGCGCATCCGGCCGTAGTCGTAGATCGCGGGGTTCCCGGCCCGGCGTGCCCATTCCGCGTCCCAATGCACGCGCTGCTGCACATCAGGCACGTTGAGGTCGTCGGGACGGAAGAAGCGCGGCACACGCGTGCGCTGCTCGTAACCGAGTCGCAACGGCTTCACGCCGTAGAGCCCCATGCCGACGCCCACGTGCCAGCACACCATGTCGGTGACGCGCAGCGGGCCCTTCACGAGCGGACCGAGCTCGTCGCCGACCTGCACGTCCTCCCACCACCGCGGTTCGCCGGCGCGCCGCCGCGCCGGCTCGGCCGCGTAGGCCGCGTCGATGCGCGCGATCTCCTCGTCGGTGTACGGCTCGATCACGGTGTCGTCGTACTTGCCGCGGGACTCGGCTTTGTCGCGCTCGGTCCGGATCATCAGCCGGTACTGCGCGTTCAGCGCCACGTCGGGATCGCGCGCCGCGAACACCTCGCCGCTCCACTCGTGCACGGCGCGCGCCGCGAACTCCGAACGCTTGTCGTGCACGCCGACGAGCGCATTGCGGCGCATCACACGCATTCCCGGGCGCAGCGGTGCCCACCATTCCCGAAAGCTGCCCGCGTAGTACGCGTGCGCGCCACGGATCGGGTCGCCGCGCAGGAGCGTCTTGGTGTCGGCGTCGAGCTGTTCCACCTCGTTCTCGCCGATCAGGGTGTCGCCGCCGTTGAGGTGGGGCGGCGCGATCGGGCCGCCCCACACGGACGCGGTCGCGTGGTCCGGGTCGCACCAGAGCGGGTTGTCGTCGCCGTAGGCCTCGGCCACGTGCCGGAACGCATCCTCGTTGGGCACGCGGTAGTGCGGCGGTTGCGGATGCGGCTGCGCCACGCCGATGCGCGCGCGCAGCGCGGCGACACCTTCGTCGGTGATCGCCGGCGACTCGCTGCTCATCGCTGCAGTCTTGCAGGGTCGCGTTCGTTCGATCGGAACCACGCACCTCTATCCTGCGCGCCATGGCGCGTAGTCCGAGCCGTCTCGACGTCGGACCCGACACGCCGGTTCACGACGTGCGCGCCGCCGCTCGCTCGTGGGTAGCCGCACACGTTCCGGCCGAGTGGCGCGACGCCGCGACGCGCGGCGGCCACGACGCGATCCGGTCCGTGCGGACGCGTGCCGACTACGAGGCCTGGTATCCCACGTTTGCGGCAAGCGGCCTCGTGGCGGCCACATGGCCGGTCGACTGCGGCGGCCTCGATCTGCCGGTGGCGCTCGCCCGCGCCGCCGAGGACGAGCTCGCGCCGTACAACCTGGGGCGGCTCAACGTGCTCGGCCTCAACAGTGCTGCGCCGGCGCTGTTCGCGTACGGCACCGACGAGCAGCGCGTGCGGTTCCTGCCGCCGATCGTGCGCAACGAGGAGAAGTGGTGCCAGCTCCTCAGCGAGCCCGGCGCCGGGTCCGACCTTGCGTCGCTTGCGACCCGAGCCGTGCGCGACGGCGACGAATGGGTGCTCGACGGTCAGAAGGTGTGGACCACATGGGCGCACGTGTCGGACTGGGCGATCTGCCTGGCCCGCACCGATCCGTTGCGACCGAAGCGCAAGGGACTCACGTACTTCCTCGTCGATCTGCACGCGCGCGGTGTGGTGGTGCGGCCGCTGCGCCACATCGGCGGCGAGGTGGACTTCAACGAAGTGTTCCTCGACGGCGTGCGCGTGCCCGATGCCTGCCGAGTGGGCGCGGAAGGCGACGGCTGGCGGGTTGCGGGGGCCACACTCGCCGGCGAACGCAAGATGGTGTCGGGGAGCGGTTCGGGTGGCGTGTCGCGCATCGGCGGTGCCGGCGTCGACCAGTTGATGCGGCGGGCGCGTGAGCTCGGCCGCACCGACGAACCGATCATGCGGCAACGCATCGCGCAGGTGTACGCGGAGGAGCGCATCCGTGCGTGGACGAACGCGCGTGTGGCGGCAGCCGGCAGCGCGTTGACGTCGATCGGCAAGGTGCACATGGCCGCATTGAACCAGCGCACGCAGTTGCTCGCGGCCGACGTGCTCGGCGCGGGGGCCATGGCGTGGGACAACTCTCACAACATGCCGCTGGAGATACGCGGGATGCTGCGCTCGCGCGCAAACACGATCGAAGGGGGAACGTCCGAGGTGAACAAGAACGTGCTGGGGGAGAAGGTGCTCGGCCTGCCTCGCGAACCCGACCCCTACGTGGATTCGCCATGGCAGGAGGTGCCGCGCTCGTGAGCCCTTGGGGGCGCGAGACGACGACCACGAAGGGTGTGCCGTATCCACGCGTTCGCGGAGAAGTCGAGCGGGGGTGTACATGAGTACGTACTCCACGTTCGACCATCTCGTCGTCGAACGGCGCGGGCCGGTCGGCTGGCTGTGCAACAACCGGCCCGACCAGCTGAACGCGATGAACGCGGCGATGCGCGACGAGTTCGCGGTCGCGTGGAAGGAGCTCGACGCCGACCCCGAGGTGCGGGTGATCGTGCACACCGGCAACGGGCGTGCCTTCCAGACCGGTGTCGACGTGAGCGAGCTCGCCAGCGACGGCGTGGGCATGGAGCGCTACCGCGAATCGGTGGCCAACTGGGACCTGCACTTCACGGCTTGGCACCAGCAAGTGTGGAAGCCGGTGATCACTGCGGTCAACGGCATCTGCTGCGGCGGCGGGTTCCACTGGGTCGCCGACGCCGACATCGTGATCGCGGCGAGCGACGCGCAGTTCTTCGACCCGCACGTGTCGGTGGGTCAGGTGGTGTCGATCGAAGCAATTGGACTCATGAAGAAGATGCCGGTCGAGGCGGTGATGCGCATGGCGTTCGTCGGGCGCTACGAACGCATCGGCGCGGCACGCGCCTACGAGCTCGGTATGATCAGCGAGATCGTCGATCCGCCCGAGCGGCTGCGCGATCGCGCCCAGGAGCTTGCCGAGACCATCGCGCGCAACTCACCGGCGGCGATGGCCGCCACGAAGAAAGCGTTGTGGGGCGCGCTCGAGCTGGGCATCACCGACGCGTCGCGATTGGGAGCGGAGCACATGTTGAGCATGTGGGGTCATCCCGACCAGCACGAGGGCCCGGCCGCGTTCGCCGAGAAGCGCGCCGCGAATTGGCTCGTGGCGGGCGGTGAGATCTAGGCGACGAGCTGGCCGTCGCGCACCGTCACGGCGCGCCCGATCCACTCGTCGCGCGCCATGGCCGCGGCGAGTTCGCGGTCGGTGCTCGTGGCCACCGACCGTGCACCCGAGGGAGTGTCCACCACCGTGACGGCCGCGGTTGGGTTGCCGCGCTCGTGGACGACCGTGTAGCCCGCAACCGTCGCCGCACCCCCGTGATCGGCGTCGACCGGCACGAGATCGGTGGCGGCGCGCGCTGCGTCGCTCACGTCGGCGGTGAGCGCCGAGGCCCCGCTGGGCGGCCGGCACGACCAGATCGCACCAGCGAACTTGGTGACGATTCCGCTCACCGCGGTGACGAGTCCATGGGCTTCGGGCTGCTCGCGCAGCAGCTGACACATCTTCACCAGTGACTGCAGCGTGTAGTTGTTGAGGGGCCCGCCGCCGAAGGTCATCCCGCCGGTCACCGTCAACTGCCGGGTCGCGTCGATGCCGATCTCTCGCAGCTGGAGCCGCACGGCCGAAGGGAAGCACGAGTAGAGGTCGAGGAGCTCGCAGTCGGCCGGCGCGATGCCCGCATTGTTGGTGAGGCGCTCGGCGACGGCATGCATCGCGTGATTGCGATGCATCTCGGCACGGGTGACGAGCGGCGTCATGAAGTTCGACTCCACCAGCGCATGAGGGAACACCCAGCGGTCGCGCGGGATGCCGAGAGCCGTCGCGGCGCCGACCGAACAGAGGATGAGCGCCGCACCCTGGTTCACGTTCCACTGCGAGCAGTGGAGCTTCGTGTAGGGAGTGGCGAGCATCGGGTTCGACGCTGCGCCCAGCAAGGTCTGCTCATCGACATCGCGACGATTCCACGCATCGGGGTTGTGCTGCGCTACCGCGCTGAACCCCGCCCACAGGCGAGCGAGTTCATGGCGATGATCGTCGACCGACATGCCGTCGGCGGCCCGCAGCGCGCTCTCGATCACCGCGTACTGGCGCGCCGGCACGGGCAGCATGCGGCTGATCTCCACCGGGTGGAGGATGTCGTCGGCCGGCACCACCACGTCGTCGGGGTCACGATCGGCCTTGTCGAGGTCGGGAATCGAGACGCCCGTGATCGCCTGGCGCAGATCGCGGTACTTCGCCTCGGCGCCGCACACCACCGCGACGTCGAGGCCGTCGTGCGCGATCGCCTCGCACGCGCGCGCGAACAGGGTTTGCTGGAGCACACCGAGCTCGTACCGGGCGGTGCGAGCGTGACGCATCGACAACCACTCGGCCACGAGGTGCCCGGCGTCGCGGTCGGGCCAAGTGCCCTTGGGCACGGCCACGAGCTGCGCGCGGGTCAGGAGTGCCGTCGTCCCAGCGTCGAGCGCCGCGGCTTCCACGGCACGGAGCATCAGGTGGGCGGCGCCGTCTGTGGCGCGCGGATCGTCGTCGTGCTGCTGGACGGCAGCCGCGCCGACCAGCACAGGTGTGCGTGCGTCCATTCGGGCCATACCATCGCAGGCCGCGATGACTGTGAGCGAAGCGAACCTCTACTACGACCCGTACGACTTTGCGATCGACGCCGACCCGTACCCGGTGTGGAAGCGCCTGCGCGACGACGCGCCGGTGTACCACAACGAGCGCTACGACTTCTGGGCGCTCACGCGTTACGACGACGTGCTCACCGGCCTGCTCGACTGGGAGACGTTCAGCTCGGCGCGCGGGATCCTGCTCGAGGCGATCGACACGAGTGACGAGTTCGATCCGGAGGTGGGCCTGCAGGGCGTGCCCCCGATGATGATCATGATGGACCCGCCGCGTCACGATCGGCTGCGCAAGCTCGTCGGCCGCGCCTTCACGCCCCGACGGGTGGGCCTGCTCGAAGACCGGATGCGCGAGCTGTGTGCCGAGTTCCTCGACCCGCACCGCGGCGGCGACACGTTCGACTACATGGCCGAGTGCGGATCGAAGGTTCCTGCGATCATGATCGGCGCGCTCATGGGTGTGCCGGTCGAGGAGCAGGACGCGGTGCGTCACCAGATCGACCTGATGATGCGCTACGAGGACGAGCTCACCCACGAGAAGCTCGACGGCATCGGGTGGCTGTCGCGATACATCCAGCAGCTCGTCAACGCGCGGCGCGAGGAACCGGCCGACGACATGATCTCCGACCTGTTGGCCGTGGAAGCCGAAGTCGGCGACGACGGCACGACATCACCGCTCACCAACGACGAGGTCGTGGGCTTCGCCAACCTGCTGATCGCGGCGGGCACCGAGACCACGGCGCGCCTCATCGGTTGGTCGCTCGTGCTGCTCGCTCGTCATCCCGATCAGCGCCAGATCCTGCTCGACGACCCAAGCGTGTTGCCGAACGCGATCGAGGAACTGCTGCGCTACGAGGCACCGTCTCCGATCCAGAGCCGCTACGTGACGCGCGACTTCGAACGTCACGGAGTGACGATCCCGGCCGGCGCTCGTGTCGCGCTGCTGAATGGCAGCGCCGATCGCGACGAGCGCCACTTCCCCGACGCCGACCGCTTCGACGTGCGGCGCAAGATCGACCGCCATCTCGCGTTCGGCTATGGCCTGCACTTCTGCATCGGCGCCGCGCTCGCCCGTCTCGAAGGCCGCATCGTGCTCGAGGAAACGCTGGCTCGCTTCCCGAACTGGGAGGTCGACGAGTCGAGCGTGCAACTCGTGCGCACCTCCACCGTCCGCGGCCCCGAATCACTCCAATTCCACTCGTAATTGCTGCGCTTCAGTCGCGGTACCGACAGCTCCGCTGACGCTCCGCTTGCCGGTCCCACTCATTCAGCTTCGCGGGCGCGAGCTCACTCCACTGCTCAGTCGCTCGTGCCTCGCTCCTGCGCGGCTGCACTCGCCGCGCTGAGATGAGTCGCACGAGGTCAGGCGATGGTGGCTGACGCGCGGAGGTTCGTGATCTCGTCGGTCGAGAGGCCGAGGTCGGTGAGCACGGCGTCGGTGTCGGCGCCTTCGTAGCGGTACGACGGGCGAGGCGCACCCGGCGTGCGTGAGAAGCGCGGCGCAGGCGCCACTTCGGGACGGCCGTCGGCACCGGGCACGAACATGTTGCGAGCGACGTTGTGGGCGTGGTCGGGCGCCTCGCCGAGCCGCATCACCGGCGCGAAGCATGCGTCGGTGCTTTCGAGCCGCGCGCACCACTCGTCGCGCGTGCGTTCACGGAAGATTGCTGCGAAGCGCTCGCGCACCTCGGGCCAGCGACTCTGGTCGTATTGGTCGGGGAGTGATGCAGGGTCGACGCCGAGCTTGTCGAGCAGCACGGCATAGAAGTGCGGCTCGATCGGCGCGACGCTCACGAACTTGCCGTCGGCGGTCTCGTACACGTTGTAGAAGGGCGCGCCGCCGTCGAAAAGGTTGGTGCCGATGTCGTCGGTGTGCATTCCTGACCGCGCCATCGAATAGAAGGGCGTATAGATCGACGCGACGCCGTCGACCATCGCCACGTCGACCACTTGGCCGCGTCCCGATCGTTGTGCTTCGAGCAGCGCGCACACCACGCCGAAGGCGAGGTGCATGCCGCCGCCGGCGAAGTCGCCGAGCACCTGGAGCAGCGAGACGGGCGGGCCGCCGACCGGCCCGATCGAGCCGACCGCGCCCACGATCGACTCGTAGTTGATCGAGTGCGCGGCCGCCTGCGCCAGCGGGCCGTCCTGGCCCCACCCGGTGAGCCGCCCGTACACCAATCTCGGGTTCCTCGCGAGCGCCGCGTCGGGCCCGACGCCGAGGCGCTCGGCCACGCCGGGCCGGAACGCCTCGCACAGCGCATCGACCCGCTCGACCAGCGTCAACAACAACTCGACGCCTTCTGGTTGCTTCAGATCGATCGCCACCGACCGGCGGCCCCGGTCCCATTCGCTGTGGTGCGAGGCGGGTGGTGCCGCGGGTACGTCACCCACCCGGTGCACTCGGATGACGTCGGCGCCCATGTCGGCGAGCTTCAGCGTGCCGAACGGCAGCGCGCCGAGCCCGGCGAGCTCGAGCACGCGCACACCTGCGAGCGGGCCGGCGGGAGTGGGCACGCGGCAACGGTACGCCCGCGCGGTTCTGGGATACTCCACGCATGGCCGACGGCGCGCTCGCGGGCATCAAGGTGCTCGACCTCTCCACGCTGTATCCCGCACCCTTGCTCGCGGCGATGCTCGGGGATCTCGGCGCCGACGTCGTGAAGGTCGAGCCGCCGGACGGCGATCCCATCCGCCGGGTCGGCGCGCTCGCCGGCGGTGAACCGCGCGCCCATCGCTACGCGAACCGCAACAAGCGATCGGTCGCGCTCGACGCCTCCACCGACGACGGCCTCGCCACGCTCGAAGCGCTCACCTCGGTGGCCGACGTGGTGGTCGTGAACCAGACCGATGCCCAGCTGGGCCGGTGGCGTTGCACGTACGCCGAGATCGCGGCGCGAAACCCCGGCGCCATCGTGGTGTCGCTCAGCGCCTTCGGCCGGACGGGGCCGTGGGCCGAACGAGGCGGCAACGGTTCGATCGCAGAAGGCTTCGGTGGTTTCGCGTTTCTCAACGGCTCTGCCGACGGGGCGCCGACGCTCCCGTCGCTCGCGCTCGGCGACACGGTCGGCGCGATCGTGGCCCTGAACGGTGTGCTCGCCGCGTTGACGTGGCGCGCCTCGGCGGCCGGCAACGGCCGCGGCCAGCTGGTCGACGCCAGCCTCGCCGAGTCGGTGCTCGCGCTGCTCGGCGCCACCTTCGCAGGCTGGAAGCCGGGCGAGCCGGTGCCCGAACGGCTCGGCTCGCGCATCGCCCACGCCACCCCGCGCAACGTGTACCGCACGGCCGACGACCGCTACGTGGTGGTGTCGGCACCCACCGACGCACAGGTGGCGCGCGTGCTCACCTTGCTCGGGATCACCGACGACGAAGCCCGCGCGCGATTCGCGACGGCGACGGCCCGCACCACCGCGGCGGCCGACGAGCTCGACCAACGAGTGGCGGCCTGGATCGCGGCGCGCCCGCTCGCCGACGCGATCGCCGCGCTCGACACGGCGCGCCTTCCGTGCGCACCGGTGCAGACGCTCGACGACCTGCTGGCCAACGCGCAGCTGATGGCACGCGGGAGCCTCGTCCCCCTCGGCGACGGCGACGGCGACGGCACCTACGTGCCGGCGCCCCATCCGCAGCTCTCGCGCACGCCGGCAACGATCCGCACAGCCGGACGCGCCGAGCCCGGGGCCGACACGGACGAAGTACTCGCGGCCTGGCTACCCTCGCGCACCGATGGCTGACCTCTCCGAACAGGGCCCGGGTATGGGCGGCGGCGTGAACCAGCGCGCGCAGATCAAGATGACCCCCGACGAGGTGCAGGCGTTCCTCGACGAGCAGCGCGTCGCCACGATGTGCAGCATCAACGGCGACGGCAGCATTCACGCCGTGGCCATGTGGTACGGCTTCGTCGACGGCGCGATCGCGTTCGAGACCAAGGCCAAGAGCCAGAAGGTGAAGAACCTCCGCCGCAACCCGAACCTCACGGCGGCCTTCGAGACGGGCCTCGAGTACAACGAACTGCGGGGCGTGACCCTCGTGGGCACCGCGAGCATCATCGAGGACTACGACGCCATGCTGCCCCTCGGGATCAGCGTGTTCGAGCGCTACCAGGGCCCGTACACCGAGGAGATGCGTCCGTTCGTGGACGTGATGCTGAACAAGCGCGTCGTGGTGAAGCTCGACGTGCAGCGCACCGTCAGCTGGGACCACCGCAAGCTCGCGCAGTAGCCGCCACCAGGGGGGCGCCCCTCACGCCCTCACGTCATCACGTGACACCACCGGGGCCGCGGTGTACCTTTTCCCGCTGCGGTCGGACGCGCCCGGTCGCGCAGGCGGAGCCCGGGGGAACCATGGCGCTTCTACGTAGGATTTTGGCGGCAGGTGCCGCCTTTTTGCTCGCGAGCTTGGGATTGATCTCCGGCATCGCCGGGCCCAACGCGGGCGCGAGCACGGTCGACACGCCGGTGACGTTCCCCTGCACCGCGTACCCCGACACGTCACTGAGCGGTCCACAGTCGACGTCGATCGACACCACGTGGCACGCCACCGCGCCCGACTCGGTGCTGCCCGGCGGCTCGTTCACCATCACGGCCACGCTCGACGCGGTGCAGGTGCCCACGTCGAACAGCGGTTACAACGTCAACAACTTCCGTGGGCTCACCGCCAAGGTGCCCGATCCGTCGAACGTGAACGTCACGAACGTGTCGATCAGCGGTGGCGATTCGGGCTGGGGCGTCAGTCACTCGGGCGGTGTCACCACGATCAGCGACAGCACCAGCTACAGCGGTGGTGCGACGATCAACATGCCCACGATCACATGGAACGTGACCACCAACGGCGTGGTCGGGCAGTCGGTCGACCTCCGGCTCGGCGGCCAGCCCACCTACAACGACTCGTCGAATCCGTCGCTGTCGTTCATCGTGAATGTGGCGTCACCGGTCGGCGCGCTCGACGTGGATGTCGACTGCTACGCGCCGGGCAGCCCGGCGACGCTGTTGCACACCACTGCGATCTCGCTGCCCGACACCACCGGGCCCACGATCAACATCACGACGCCCGCGAACCTCGCCACCTTCTCGGTGGGCCAGATCGTGAACGCCGGCTATTCGTGCAGCGACCCGTCTGGTGTCGCGTCATGTACAGGCCCGGTGTCGAACGGCGCTGCGCTCGACACGAGCACGCCCGGGAACCACAGCTTCACAGTGAACGCCACCGACTCGCTCGGCAACCACAGTTCACAGTCGGTCACGTATTCCGTGGTCAACATCCCCGTGGTGAAGGTGCACGGCGGCACGGCCACGTCGGCGCCGGGCGGAACTGTGCCATTCACCGTGTCGATCTCGAAGCCGCCGACTGGTGGCAATGTCACGATGTCGTACCAGACCCAGGACGACACCGCGACGGCGGGCACCAACTACACGAGCACGAGCGGCAACCTCACGTTCACGCCCACAGGTGCGCTCACCCAAACGGTGAACGTCGGCCTGCTCGACAACGGCACGCCCGGTCCCGCTACTGCATTCTCGTTGAAGATCACCAACGTCGACGGCGCGGCGTTCGGCTCGGGCACTGAAGCGCGCATCATCGACGGCGACGCCGGTGGAGTGGGCACGTACTGCTCGAGCGCCACCGAGGGCCAGCCGATCAACTGCCACGTCACGCTGCTCACGCAGCCGCACTCGTCGGTCACGGTCTCATACCACACGTCCGACGGCAGCGCGACGAGCCCGGCGCACTACGCGGCCACGTCGGGAACTCTCACCTTCACGCCTGGCGGCGCGCTCACGCAGACGGTCGCGATCCCGACCGTGAACAACAACACGTACAGCCTCAACGACACCACGTCGTTCACGTTCAGCGCCACGCGCGCTGGCGCGCCCACGGCGACCGCGACCGGCACGATCATCGAGGCCTCACAGATCCCGCCGGCATTCTCCGTGGGCGACGCGGCCATCAACGAGGGCAACCTCGGAGCCCCCACGAACAGCTACCTGATCAAGGTTCCGATCACGCTCAGCCAGTCGCCTGGCCTCGCGACGTACGTGTACTACAAGACCGTCAACGGCACCGCGACGAGCCCAGGCGACTTCACGGGCGTGGCGTCGAAGAAGCTCACGTTCCGGCCGGGCGTGGTGTCCAACCTCATCCCGATCACGCTCAATGCGAACAACGTCGCGACTGCCGACAAGACGTTCTCGATCGTGTTGTTCAACAACTCGGCGGGAACGCGAATCGTTCGCGGCACCGGCGCCGTCACGATCCGCAACGACGATTCGCCGACCTCGTCGGCGCCACAGGTCTCGGTGGGTGACGTCAACGTGATGGAGCCCTTCGTCGGCCCGAACACGAAGATTTCGGTGCCGGTTGAATTGAGCCAGCCCGCGACCGTGCGGGTCGTGGTCGGCTGGTCGACCGTCGCGGGAACGGCCCGAGCCGGTTTCGACTACACGGGCACGAAGCCCGGGAAGATCACGTTCGCGCCCGGGAAACGGATCCACCTGCTCACGTTGAGCATTCGCCCGAGTGCCATTCGTGCATCGGCGCGAGCGTTCACTGTGCACCTCACGCCCGTGACGCTCGGCCCAGCCACGATCGCCGACGCCGACGGGACGATCACGATCCTCAACAACGGCGCCACCACAGTGCCGAGCGCGCCCACCAATCTCACGGTCGCATCGTCGCCGACGACGTTGGGCGGCGTCGACCTCTCGTGGACCGCGCCCAGTGACAACGGCGGCCGGCCCGTCACCGACTACCAGATTCGTGAGTCGGGTGACGGCGGCTTCACATGGAGCTCGTGGGCGTCGACCGGTGCGGGCACGAACACGAACACCACCGACGCATCGTGCGGCCGGGGGAACGCGTGCGCGTACCAGGTGCGCGCCGTGAACCTGAACGGCAGCGGAGCCGGTTCCACAGGGGCACCCACCGCGATCGGGCTCAACGACACGACCGCGCCCACGAACGTGCTGAACAGTCCGGCTGCGGGAGCCAACCTCGACACGCAGGTGGCGCCGACGTTCGCCGGCGATGCAGGTGTTGCCGACGGTGACAGCGGCACAGTGAACGTGACCGTGTACAGCGGCGCCGGCACCGGTGGCTCGGTGGTCGACACGCTCAGCAGCTCAGGGGTTTCCGGCACCTACGCCGCGAGCTCGGCCGCGCCCTATACCGTCGGCACGTACACCGCGGTCGCGACCCAGAGCGACTGGGCCGGCAACTCGGTCACGTCGAACGCGGTGACGTTCCAAGTTCGCAACGCGGTGTTCGTGTCGGCGCGCGGCAGTGACTCCAATGCCGGCACCGCCGCTTCACCGAAGCTCACGATCGCCAACGCCTTGTCGACCGCGGCGAGCCAGAGCCGCCCGCAGGTGGTGGTCGGCGGGGGCACGTTCTCGACGACGAGCGGCATCGCACCGTCGTCGAACGTGGGCGTGCTCGGCGGGTTCGACTCGTACAACGGTTGGACGCGTCCTGGTACCGCAGGCACGACCGGCACGCCCGACAACTCGCAGACCTTGGTGACCGGCGCGCCGCAAGCCGCGCTCGTGAACGGCGCGTTCACCGTCACGTTCGACGGGATGTCGCTCGCCGGCCAGAACACGGGCCTCGGCGCAGGTGCCTCGGTGTACGGCGTGCGTGCGACCGGCGGCGCCAGCGTCACCTTGAACAACGTCAACGCGTCGGCCGCGGCCGGCATCGCCGGAACTGACGGTGCCCAGGGATCGATCGGCACCGACGGTTGTGGCGGCGCACCAGGTTCGGCCAACAACACGAGCAACGGTTCGTCGTGCGGCGGCAGTGGTGTGGCCGCGGCGGGTGCTGGCGGCGGTGGCGGCGCCCAGGGCGGCTTCTTCAGCTCGGGCTCCAACGGCAACAACGGCGGCAACGGTGGTGGCGGCGCCAGCGGTGGTGGTGGCGGTGGCGGTGGCTACTGCGTGACGCCGTCGCCCGGGAACGGCGGCGCAGGCTCGGGTGGCGGCGCCGGGTCGGCGGGCTCCGCGGGCGGCGCGGGCAACGGTGGCACCGGCGGCGTCGCGCTCGCCGGCACCACGTGGGTCGGCGGCAACGGCGGCACGGGCACGGGCGGCACGGCCGGTGGCGGTGGTGGCGGCGCCGGTGGTGGCGGCGGCACGTATTGCGCCGGTGGTGCCGACGGCGCCCAGGGTGGCGGCGCGGGCGCCGGTGGCTCTGCTGGTGGTGGCGGTGGTGGCGGAACCGCTGGCGGCGGCTCGTTCGCCGTGTACGCCTTCAACGCCACGGTCACAGTCAGCAGCGGTGGCGGCTCCACGCTCACCGCGGCCGGCGGCGGCATCGGCGGTAAGGGCGGCGCGGGTGGCCCGGCCGGGAACGGCGGTGGCGGCGCGTCGGGTGCCACGCAGTCCAAGGGCGGGAACGCCGGTGGTGGCGGCGGCGGCGGTGGCGGCGGCGGTGGCGGCGGCGGCGGTGGCGCGCAGCCCGGCCCGTCGGTCGCGGTCTTCCACGGCGGCTCCGGAACGCTCACCGTCGGCGGCGGCAACACGCTCACCCACGCCTCGGCCGCGACTGCGGGGAGCGCGGGCGCCGGTGGCCACGGCGGCACGGCCGGAACCGGTGGCGCGGCGCTCACCGACAACGGTGGGTCGAACGGCGGTGGCAACGGCACCGCGGGCGCAGCGGCGTCGGGCGGCGGCAGTGGTGGCGGAGCGCTCGCCTGCACCACGCTCAGCGGCACCACCTGCAGCCCGTAAGGATCTTCGGCGTCGTGTGACGATGCACCGCCACGTCACACGACGCCGACGCGCGAATATCGGTGCGTGCAGATCGGGAGCACGAAGGGCAAGCTGCTCGTCGCCGCGCCGGCGTTGCTCGACCCCAACTTCGACCGCACGGTCATCTTGATGCTCGAGCACAATGCCGAGGGTGCGTTGGGGCTCGTGCTCAACCGGCCGAGCGACGTCGATGTCGCCGAGGGCTTCGAAGCCTGGGTCGATTGGTCGCGCCCGCCTGCATGCCTGTTCGTCGGCGGACCGGTGCAGCCCGAAGCCGCATTTTGTGTGGCCCTACTCGGTGCCGACGACGTGCGCACGACCGCGGCCGAAGGGCTCGCGCCCATCGTGGCGCGCCTCGCCGTCGCCGATCTCGAACGCACGCCGATGTGGATCCCCGCCGAGATCGAGGCGGCCCGCATCTTCTGCGGCTACGCGGGCTGGACCGGTGGTCAGCTCGAGCGTGAGCTGCGCGAGGAAGCGTGGTTCGTGGTGGACGCCGAGGACGACGACGTGTTCGCGCCCGAGCCCAGCGCGCTGTGGCACGACGTGCTGCGCCGCCAGCCCGGCACCCTCCAATGGGTGGCCAACTTCCCCGACGACCCCCAAGACAACTGACCACCTCGCGACGGGCGTCG
>DASXZO010000142.1:0-8252 GCA_036501845.1 Acidimicrobiia bacterium
GTTGCCCGAGTCGGGGGCCTGGCAGCCGAACGTCATCGGCGCGAACGTCGAACGGCCGAGGATCTCGTTGATCAGCGCGAGCTTCGTCTGGCCGTAGCCGAGGCCGCCGAGGTCAGGGCCGAGGTGGCACGCCCACAAGTCCTGTTCCTGCACCTGCTTCTGCAGGCCGGGCAGCACCTGGGTGTGCACCGGATGGCTCTTGTCGTAGACCACGTGGCTGTTGAACGCGAGGTCGAGCGGCTCCACCTCGCGGGCCACGAAGTCGCGGATCCAGTCGAGCTTCTCCTGGAATTCCGGCTCGGTCGAGAAATCCCATGCCATGAGGTCACTGATCCTTCGTGTTTGGGTTCGTGTGTGAACGTTCTCTAGGTGGTCCCGCGCTGGTGAAGCGCGTACCGGGCGGGTCGACGGCCCACGCCGCGGGGCCGCCCCACGTGTCTTCACTCACGAGCTCCGCGAGCGGGCGCCGACGGACCGGGCCGTGGCGGCCGGCGGGCTTACCGAGCGTGATGGTGGCCGCGATGAACACGTCGGCCGGCACGTCGAGCAGCGTGTGGAGCTCGTCGTCGACCAGCGCGTTGAAGATGGTGAGCACACCGCCGTAGCCGAGTGCACGCGCCGCGAGCAGCAGGTTCTGGCAGGCCGGATAGAGCGAGCCGCCCTCGGTGGGCGTGGGCTCCCGGTAGCGCTGCAACAGGGCGAGCACCACCACCGGCGCCTGCTCGAAGTTGGCGACGTAGTGCTCCATCGACGCCGCCATGCGCGCCTTGGGCGAGTCGGGCGCCGTGCCGGATCCCTTGTCATAACCGTCGTGGGCCCGCTTCGTGCCCCACGCCCGCCGGGCCGCGTCGCCGAGCAGCCGCTTGGCGGCGCGCGCCGTCTCCGAGTCGCGCAGCACGAGGAACCGGAACGGCTGACGGTTCGAGCCGCTCGGCGCCCGCGTCGCCGCGAACAGGATGTCGCGCAGCGCGGCGTCGGGAATCGGCTCGTCGGTATACCGGCGGATGGCCCGCGTCGTGGCGAGCCCCTCGAGCAGGCCGACGGTGTCGGCAGCGAGGGGAGTGGTGTCGAGGCCGGTCATTGCGCCTCGCATTCTGGTGGCCCACCGCCAACATCACCAAAGCCAGAGCCGCTCCGCAGGCTGACGCATCACCCCGCTCTCTGGTTGATGGCCGGTTCGTGACGCGCGCGTCGCTCGGCGGCCAGGTCGCCCGCGTTCAGCCGCGCCCGGTCAGCCGCGAGCTGCCCGCTCACCCAGCCGACGGGGTCGTGGCCGCGCACGGCCGACCTCCGAAGCGTGCCGAACATCTCGTCCACTGCCGCATCGACGCGCGACGACCGGGCGGCCAGCACCGGCAAGAGATCGCCGTCGCAATCGGCGGCTGACGTGACCGCGGCGTTGATCTCCTCGAGCCGCGCTCCGATCCGGTGAGCAAACGACACGAGGAACGACGAGCGGAAGCCGCGACTTCTCGTGTGCGCACCGGCCGGCGCCCGGGCCGCGGCACCCTGCATTGCGGTTTGCGCCTGCACGAGCAGTGAGGTGAACAGCATCTCGGTGGCGGCCACGTCGCTCGCGAAGCCCACCACTGAGGCCAGCGCGTTGTGTGAGTCGAACACCGAACGGCAGCGCGAGTTCTCGGCCACCACGTGGAGGAGCCACGACTTGGCGTCGGCGTACGGATCGTCGATCGGGAGGCGCAGCGTGATCGTCTGCTCGGAGTGCGCACCGCCGGCGGCGAGCATCGCGACGTCGATCGCGTGCTTGGTGATGAGTTCCTGGGCCTTGGCCGTAAACGTCTCGGCCTCGGCGTCGAAGGTGGTCGACTCGGCTTGCGCCAGCAGCGCACGCACCCGTTCGAGGATCGGGTCGTGCATCGTGATCGAGGCCAGATCGATCGTCGTGCCAGGCAGCGGCGAGGTCCCGGGGGGCGGGATCAGGATCGGGATGCGGTGGAGTGTGTGCAGGCAGCGGAGAAGTGCGAGAACGGCCGACAACGTGTCGGGCCACGGCGTCGGCTGGTGTTCGGCCCACGCCGCGAACCAGCCGCTCCCGGCCGTGACGCGCGGGAGTGGCAGTTGGTCGACTTGATCGATCCAACGCGGGTCGAGTTCGGCGCCGCGCCACTGCGCATGATCGGCGGCGATCACTAACAGCACGACGTTGGCAGCCGCGCTCTTGGCCGTGCGCTGCACCTGCCGCACCAGCTCTGCGGGCTGCCAGCCGCCGGACCAGGCCGCTCGCGTGGAACGGAGCGCGCGACGCCCGGCCTCGACCAGCACGTCGGCTGGGTCGAGCGTGCACAGGATGTCGAAGGCCATGGCGATCTCGGCGTCCTCCCGCGCGACGCCCGGCACCGATGCCAGGTCCAAGCATCCGTCGATGAGCTCGCGTGTCGTGCCCGACGGACGGTCGCGCCGGCTGTCGTCACTTCGCGAGGCCTGCGGGCGTTGGTTGCCCCGCGCGTGCTCGTGTTTCACGCGGCGGTGCGCCTTCGCGGCTCGGCGCTGACGGTTGTTCTTGCCCATGTGCGAGACCGTACGCAGGGGGTACGACAGTCGGGCGCGACGACCCTGGCCGCCGTGGTTGACCGGCGCCGACGCGGCTGGGCAGGCTCCGGGGATGCAGGCGCTCGACGACTTCGACGGACTCTTGAACTGGCCGCAGCTCCAGGATTGGATCGTGGCCCAACCGTCGATCCCCGGGTCGGGACCGGTCACCGCCGTCGAGCAGCTCACCGGCGGGTCGCAGAACAACATCTTTCGCATGCGGCGCGAGGGTGGCGAGGTCGTGTTGCGCCGCCCGCCCCGTCACCTGCGCAAGAACAGCAACGACACCATGCTGCGCGAGGCCCGTGTGCTCGGCGCGCTCGCCGGCTCCGACGTGCCGCACCCGGCCTTCTACGCGTCGTGCGACGACCTCGACGTGATCGGTGTGGCGTTCTACGTGATGGCACCGATCGACGGCATCACTCCGATGGGCCCGCTCACCGGCAAGTGGGCCAGCGACCCGTCGTGGACGCGCCAACTCGGCTTCGAGCTCGTCGACGGCGCGGCGAAGCTCGGCGCGGTCGACCCGTTCGCGGTTGGGCTCGGCGACTTCGGCAAGCCCGATCAATGGGCCGAGCGTCAGGTGAGCCGATGGCGTTCACAGCTCGACGGTTACTCGCAGCTCGACGGCTACGACGGTCCCGAGATCGAAGGTGTCGATCGAGTGGGCGACTGGCTCGAACAGCACCGGCCGGGCGAGTCCGACATTCGTATCGGCATCATTCACGGCGACTACCAGATGGCGAACGTGATGATGGCCAACGACGAACCGCGGCTCGCGGCGATCGTCGACTGGGAGCTGTCGACGCTCGGCGATCCGCTGCTCGACCTGTGCTGGCTGCTCACCGCGTGGACCGAACCGGGCGACCCGCCGGGCAAGAACGCGCAGTTCCAACCGTTCGAGTTCGACGTGATGCCGTCGCGCGCCGAACTCGCGGCGCGCTATGCCGAGGTGAGCGGGCGCAACATCGAGCCGTTGATGCCGTGGTTCTTCACGCTCGCCTGTTACAAGCTCGGCATCCTGCTCGAAGGCACACACGCTCGTGCGTGCGCGGGACAAGCGCCGAAAGAGATCGGCGACGCGCTGCACAACTACACGCTGTGGCTGTTCACCAAAGCGAACCAGCACATCGACGCGCTCTGATGCGAGTGGCTGCGTTTGTGCGTTTCTCGGCGTATACGGCGGAGAAACGCACAAACGGCGTCGTCAGTTCGGGCGCGACCAGTCGCGGTTGGGGTTCTTGGGCGGCGCCTCGAAGCCCTCGCCGGGCATCCACTTGGCGGCTTTCAAGTCTTCGATCACGTGGGTCATGTTGAGCAGGTCCTCGTCGTAGGAGAACTTGCCGTTGCCCGCGTAGATCAGTGTCGACAGGCCCGACTGCTGGTAGCGCGAACCGTCGGGCTTGCGGCCCGGTGAGATCTGCGTCCACTTCACGAACACGGTGCCGTTGTCGGCGATCGCGGTCTCGGTGATGGGGAAGTGCCAGTCGTCGTAACCGCGCATGCTCTCGTCAAAGAAGTTGGCCACGTGTTCGAGGCCCTCGACGCGACCGCAGGCGGGATCGATGTAGACGGCGTCGTCGGTGAAGAACTCGGCGAGATCGGTCCAGGTCTTCTCGCCCCGCTCGATGGCTTCGCGCGTCGCCACGTAGCGCGCCACCGTGGCTTCGATCTCTTCGCGTGGGAAGTTGCTCATGAGGCCGAGTTGAGCACAGGCGACCACGCGGCGCCAGCGAGCCGGTCACTCGGTGCGGCTGAGAGGCGGGTGAGAGTGCACTGAGACTCCGATCAAGTCTGGTTCTGGGCGCTCGCCTGAGGACGTCGTCGTACCGAACGAGTCGCTGACGCAATGGAGGGAGGTCGCGATGACGGTCAGCGCGATCAATCAAGCGACGCTGCAGCCACTCACCGGCACGCAGGACGCGAGTCAGACGGCGTGGCAGCAGCGGATGCAGCAGTCGATGGGCCCAGTGGCCCAGCTGTTCGGCGAGTCGGCGCAGCAGTTGATGCAGCAGTTGCAGTCGGGCGGCACGAGCCTGAGTGCGCTGGCGCAGCAGCAGGGTGTGTCGCAAAGCAGCTTGCTGAGCGCGATCCAGCAGGGTTTGCAGCAGGCCGGCGGCCCGGCGTCGTCGATGTCGTCGACGCAGCTCGCGAACCTGTCGAGCACGATCGCCAACCGTGTGCATCACGGGCATCATCACCACGGTGGTGGCGGCGGCATGGCCGGCGTGAGCGGTGTCGACGGTTCGAGCAGCACGTCGGGCACGAGCGCGACCGACAGCGCCGACGATGCGAGTTCGCTACTCGCAATTCTTGGTGCGAGTACCGGTTCCGATAGTGATGGCGACAGCAGCTCGAGCGTGAGTTCGGTGAGCGGTTTGCCGCAGGCGACCACGGCACAGCAGGTGGATCTGCAGCAGTTGTTGTTCTCGCTGCAGTCGACGCAGGCCACTCAGGCCGCAGCAGCGCAAGCCGCATAACGAGGCGCGATCGCACCACGCGGGCGCCGCGCTATTGGCGCGGCGCCTGGATGGTGACGGTGCCCTGCGCGGCCGCGCAGAGACGGTCATTGTTCATCACGTCGATGCGCACCACCGCGGTGCGCTTCGTGAGCGACACGATCGCGGCCGTCGCCGAGCACGTGCCGTCGACCACCGGCGCCACCAGATTGATCTTGAACTCGGTGGTCGCAGCCCAGTGGCCTTTGGGGATGACGGGGTAACACACCGTGCCGAGCACGTGGTCGCAGAGCGCCGAGAGCACGCCGCCGTGCAGGTTGCCGAAGGGCGTGCGCATCTCGTCGCGCACCACGATCTCGGCGGTGAGCGTGCCCGGCCCGATGGCGGTGTGGTGGATGTCGAGGTAGCCGACCAGCCCGCCGGCCGCGGCCTCGTGCCCGCTCATCAAGCCTTGCGCGACGTGCTTGTCGTAGTCGAACGTCGGCGGCGTCACGAGTGCCGACGGTAGCCGTGGGCGCGAGACTGTGGCCATGGCAAGTGGACACATGACTCAGGCCGAGCGCGAGGCATTTCTCGCCGATGTGCACGTCGGCATCCTTGCGGTCGACGAGCCGGGGCGCGGGCCGCTCGCGCTCCCGGTTTGGTACACGTACGAAGACGGTGTGATCACTGTGTCGACCGACCGCACGTCGCTCAAGGGCCGACTGCTCGAGGCGGCCGGGCGCGCGACGTTGACGGCCCAGACCGAGGCCGCGCCGTATCAATACGTGAGCGTCGAAGGCCCGGTTGAGCTCGACGCGTCGCCCGGCGACGTGCTCGCGATGGCGACGCGTTACCTCGGTGCCGAACTTGGCCAGTGGTACGTCGACGAGAACGCGCCCACCGACGACACCGTGCAAGTGCGGCTTCGACCTGAGCACTGGCGCACGTTCGACTACAACAAGCTCCTGGCCGGCTGAGCCGACACGGTCCAGGCGCGCCGTCCGGGCGCGTCGCACTCCCACCGCTTACGCTCCGAGGATGGCTGCGCGAGGCGCGAAGAAGAAGCCGTCAGGCGAGACGGTCCGGTTGCGCATCGGCAACCTCGCCAAGGCCGTGCTCGTCACCGGACAGGCGTATCAAGACCCGAAGGACGCGCTGAACGAATTCGTGTCGAACGCGGCCGACGAATACGTGCAGTCAGACCAGCGCGGCCAACGCATCCGGGTCGCGCTGCGCCGCAAAGGCGCGCATCCCACGATCGCCGTCGACGACACAGGCCGCGGGATGAGCCCCGACCGGCTGCGCGAGGTGGCGCGCAACCTGTTCGAATCGTCGAAAGTCGGCGACGAACGCACGCTCGGCGAGAAAGCGATCGGACTCCTCGCGTTCCAACAGCTCGGCGCGCGGTGCGACATCGTGTCGAGGGCGAGTGACAGCACCGAGACGTGGGCGTTGCGACTGCAGCGCGGATCCGCAACCGCGACCCTCGAACGTGAACGGCGGCGCGCCCGTGCCGAGTCGGGCACCACCGTGTATCTGTCGGATCTCGACCCGGACGTGCTGCGCTTGCTCACCCAACGCAAGGTGATCGACTACCTGCGCGCGCGGCGCGCCAGCGCGCTGGCCGAGGGCGACTACGAGATCGAGGTCGTCGAAGGGCGCAACGGTGAACTCGTCACGCCCGACAAGCCCGACGGCATCAAGCTCGAGCTTCCTGCGCTGCCGACGTTGTGGGGCACGTTCGAGTTCGCGTTGTTCGTGGCACCGCACGATGGTCGACGCCGTCGCGTGGCGGTGGTGGGGCGTGCCGGCACGACGATCATCGACGACCTCGCCGAGCTCGACGAGTTCGCGGTGCCGCCGTGGACGAGCGACCAGGTGCAAGGGCGCGTCGTCTTCGAAGCGCTGCAGCAGTCGGCCGGGCGGCGGGCGATCCTGCGCGATCGAGAGATCTTTCCGGTGTTCCTCGACACGATGCGCGCGATCGAACCGGCGGTTGCGCGCGCCGTCGAGCGCATCACGAAGCAGGTCGACTCCGACACGGCCGACCGCATGGCCGACACGGTGCGCAAGCTGTTCGGAAAGGTGCTGAAGGAGCTCGCCGATCTCGACAACCCGATGCGTACGCCGGTGGGTACCGAGCCAGGCGACGGCGCGTTGCTGGCCGCGGGCGGCGCAGGCGTTGGAGGCGAACCAGGGGTGCCGGAATCGGACGGCACGGGCGGCAGTCGCGATCGCGGAGACGGCTCGCCCACGTCGATCGACGAGCTGGTCGCGCAATCCCGTGATCCTGTCGCACCCACGAGCGAGACCGAACGGGCCGCTCCCGACCGCCGCCGCTCGAGCCCGTTGCCGGATATCGCCGTCGACCCCGAGCCGAGCGACGCGCGGAGCCGCTTCGATGCCGACGCCGGCGTGGTGTTCTACAACGACCGCCACGCCGACTACCTGCTCGTGAAGGACGACGAGTCGACGCTGCTCGACTATCTCGCCACACTCGTCGCCAAGGAGTATGTCGTCTACAACAACCCGCGGGTGCCGATCGACGAGTTCTCGGAGGAGATGGTGCGCATGCTCGTTCGTGTGCGTCGTCACTTACCGCGACGACGGTGAGCGAGCGTTCGTTTCGTGACGTCGAATGGTCCGGTCGAGCGCATCAGTGCGGTCACGCTGCTGACTCGCGACATGGCGGCGAGCGTGCCGTTCTACGAGGCATTCGGCTTTCGGTTGCTGTACGGCGGCGTCGAGGCCGACTTCACGAGCTTCGCGGTCGGTGACGGGTTCTTGAACGTGCAGCACGATTCTGGTGCGCTCGCGCGGCGGCCCGTGTGGGGCCGGGTGATCTTCTGGGTCGACGACGTCGACGCGTGCTTTCAGCGCGCGCTGCGCGCGGGCCTCGAGCCGGAGGGCGAGCCGGCCGACGCCCCGTGGGGCGAGCGCTACTTCCACATCCGCGATCCGGATGGGCACGAACTGAGCTTCGCGAGGCCGATCGCGAGGCCGTGACCGGCACGAATCGGCGCGGCCCACGTTCGCGCAGTATCGTGGCCGACTTCGACGCGGGGTAGAGCAGTCTGGTAGCTCGTCGGGCTCATAACCCGGAGGTCGGTGGTTCAAATCCACCCCCCGCCACCAATTGAGAATGACCTGGTGAGAGGCCGTTTCGCCGTTCAGGCGAGGCGGCCTCTCCGCGTGCAAATCCCGCGAAATGTCATCAATTTGTCATCACGGCGGCGAAGGGCTTCCCTCCACGGCCCACCG
>DASXZO010000143.1:0-7200 GCA_036501845.1 Acidimicrobiia bacterium
CCCGGCGCGAGCAGGCGCGAGCTGGGGTTTCAGTCGACGCGGTGGAGGGTGCTGCGGTCGGTGTGGTGGAACGTGCCCTCGATCTCGAGCATCTCCAGGGTGGTGTCCTGCGTGTACGAGTAGCTGTTCCCGTCGGCCACGATGTCGGCCGTGTAGCCGATCACCTTGGCCGCGCCGTTGAGGTACGGGTTCGACAGCACGCCGAAGTCGAGCGAGCCCAACTCGGCGGCGAGCGAGAACTTCACGTCGCCGGCCGCCGCGGTGCCGCCGGCGAACACCACCGAGCCGCGGGGCACCATGAAACAGCGCATCACGCTGCCGGCCGCGGCGTCCCACAGCCAATAACCGATCTCGGTGTGGAACGGGTTCTCTTCGTCGTCGCGCCACATCGCCGAGCGGTAGTCGAGTCCGAACAGGCACTGCTTGCCGTTGTCGACCGGACCGAACGAGCTGAACGACGCCTTCTCGCGATACGGCGTCTCCCAGATCGTTCCGCGGCTATGCGAGTAGGCGACGTCGAGCCCGTCGCTGCCCTCCCACGAGCCCACGAGGCCCGCGAGCGGTCCCAGATCCTTCGGGTCAACTGCCATCGTCCCTCACCATCGCTTGTTTCGGGAGCCGCACGTTAGCGACGCAAGTCATCACGCCGCGAGGCCGGCACCCATGAGGTCGACGAAGTTGTCGTGGTAGAAGGCGTCGCGCACCGACACACTCACGTCACCGAGCGATGTTTCGAAGCGCTCGATCGGGCGACGGCCGCCTTCCACATGCGGGTAGTCGGAGGAGAACAGCACCACCTCGGCGCCGGCCTGCTCGATGATCCAACCGACGTCCTCGGTGGGATACGGCGTGAAGCGCATCTGGCGGCGCACGTAGTCGCTCGGGCGCATCTCCAGCGCGCGCACGCGATCCTCGTGACGCTCGAACGCGTCGAACGCCGACTCCATCTGGCGCATCCACGACGGCACCCAGATCGCGCCCTGCTCGATCACACCGATGCGCAACTCGGGAAAGCGGTCGAACACGCCGTCGAACACCATCGTGGCGAGCGTCTGCATCGGCGGGCCGGGGATGCCCATGTAGTCGACCGAACGGAAGTTCTCCTCGCCGCCGTGGAAGTCAGGCGGGATCGGCAGCCCGTTCACGAAGTAGTTGTGATCGATGAGGTCGCCGGTGCCCCCCACATGGAACACCACTGGTAGCTGCGCCTCCTGAGCACGTGCCCACACCGGATCGAGGCTGCGATGGCTCGGCGAATGCCCTTGCGGGCAACCCGACGCCACGAGCAGCGCGGCCGCGCCCATCCCGATCGCCTCGTCGGCCATGGCCGCGGCCTGCTCGAAGTCGACGAGCGGCACGTAACACGTGGGGAGCAGGCGCGGGTCGACCGAGCAGAATTCGATCATCCCGCGGTTGTGCGCGCGCGCTGCGCCGTACGCCAACTCCACATCGCCGGAGTGCTCCCAGTCGCGCAGCCGGCGGTTGTGGAACGTGTTGAACACGAGCTGGCTCGCGAAGCCGAGCAGATCGAGCGCGCGCGAGCGGTCGGCCGCGACGAACGCGCCGGTTGCCGCGAAGTTCTTGCGGGCCATGATCTGCACGGCCTCGTCGGCGCGGTACTCGTCGGATGCGTGCTTGGCCGCGAGCCGGGCGAACGTGGCGTCGAGGTCGCGCAACTGCTCCTCCGGGTCGCCGGTCTGGCGCAACTCGTTGCCGCTGTCGAGCGTCGGCACCTTGATGCGGTCGCGCAGCTTCGGGTCGGCGTGGCTGCGCAGCCACGTGGGCGGTTCCATGATGTGCGCGTCGGCGTCGTGCACCACGCGCCCCAACTGGTTGTATGGCACGCCGCCATTCCACCCGCGGCCGCCCCTGATGTCCAACGCCGGCTAACAGGGACCTTTCTCGCGGACCTTGCGGACGTGGTCGGCTGCGGCGCGCAACTCGTCGAGCCAATCCTTTTGCTGCTCGCCCACCCGCCGCACGCACCAGGCGAGCGCCTCGCTGCGGCTGCGGGCGAGCCCGCCTTCGATGAGGGCGTCGAGCACGGCCCGGTCGTCGATCCGCAAGCGGGTCATCACCGGCACGTTGAGGTGGGTGAACAGGAGGACCTCGTCGCCCTCTTGGCGCACGCCCCAGCTCACCTTGCGCCCGAACTTGGCCTCGGCGAGCGAGGCGATGCCCATCCGGGCCGGCCTGGTGTTCTCCCGGAACTCGATCGGGTCGACTCCTTCGGGCAGGCGCCCGACCACCACCATCTCCTCCCGGTCACAGCGCACCTCGGGCGATTCTGTGAACCACTCCTTCGGCATGGCCTTGGCGAGAAATTCGGACATCTGCTGCATGGTTGTGCCTCGTGTTCGCTCTCTGCTATCGACGGGAATGAAACATACTTGCTTTCGTTGTAAGCACGTAATCATCCCGCTCGGGGTGCGCCCAATTGGAGTCCCGATGCCCACCACCGAAGTCACCTTGCCCCTGCTGCCCGCCACCAACGGCGTGGTGCTCCCCGGCATGGTCGTGACCATCGCGGCCGAGTCCGAGGAGGCCAAGCAGGCCTTTTCTTCCGCCGAGCAGCACGGCAACGAACTCGTGGTCGTGCCCCGCACCGAGCACGGCTACGCCACCGTCGGCACCGTCGCCCGGGTCGAGCAGCTCGGCTCGCTCCCCAACGGCACCAGCGCCGCGGTCGTGCGCGGCATCCGTCGCGTGCACGTGGGGCAGGGTTCGATCGGCGACTCCGGCGCCCTCGAGGTGCAGGTGAGCGAGATCCCCGAGATCGAGCCCGACGACGAAGCCCGCAAGCTCGCATCCGAGTATCGCGACGTCGCCCGCCGGCTGCTCGACGTGATCGGGGGCCGCGAGGCCCGCGCGCTCGTCGCCGACGACGCCTCCCCCGACGCGCTGGCCGACACCATCGCCTGGTGGCCCGCGCTCACCTTCGAACAGCGGGTGCAACTGCTCGAGACCATCGACCTGCACGAACGTCTACGCCTGGCGTTGAGTTGGGCGCACGACGCGCTCACCGAGGTGGAGGTGACGCGCGACATCGACGGCGAGGTGAACGATCACTTCGAGAAGCTGCAGCGCGAAGCGGTGCTGCGCCGCCGCATGCAAGCGATCCAGGAAGAGCTCGGCGAATCGACCGAGAGCGGCGGCTATCGCGAGAAGCTCGAAGCGCTGGGAGACACGATCCCCGACGCGACGCGCGACGCGATCACGAAGGAGATCGACCATCTCGACCGCGTGGGTGAGCAGTCGATGGAGTCGAGCTGGATCCGTACGTGGCTCGACACCGTGTTCGAGATCCCGTTCGCGACCCGCACCGACGACAACCTCGACCTCACGCACGCCCGTTCCGTGCTCGACACCGACCACTCCGGTCTCGACGAGGTGAAGGACCGCATCGTCGAGTTCCTCGCGGTGCGCAAGCTCCGCGCGGAGCGCAACGTCGACACGTCACAGCACCGTCGTGCCGGCACGATCCTCGTGCTGGCCGGCCCTCCGGGTGTCGGCAAGACGTCGCTCGGCGAGTCGGTGGCGCGCGCACTCGGACGCAAGTTCGTGCGTACCGCGCTCGGCGGCATCCACGACGAGGCCGAGATCCGCGGCCACCGCCGCACCTATGTGGGCGCGCGGCCGGGTCGCATCGTGCGAGCGTTGATCGACTCCGGGAGCATGAACCCGGTGTTGCTGCTCGACGAGATCGACAAGCTCGGCAGCGACTACCGCGGCGACCCCACATCGGCGTTGCTCGAGGTGCTCGACCCCGCACAGAACCACACGTTCCGTGACCACTACCTCGAGCTCGAGCTCGACCTGTCGTCGGTGGTGTTCATCGCCACGGCCAACACGTTGGAGCGCGTTCCCGCGCCGCTACTCGACCGCATGGAAGTGATCACCATCAGCGGCTACAGCGAGGACGAGAAGCTGGCGATCGCACACGATCACCTGCTCGCCAAGGTGTACGACCGCAATGGTGTGCGGCCCGACGAGGTGGTCGTGCCCACCGAGGTGGTGCGCGCCATCATCGGCGACTACACGCGTGAGGCAGGCGTGCGGCGCCTCGAGCAACGACTCGACCGCGTCGTGCGCAAGGCGGCCACCAAGCTCGCCAAGGGCGACGCGACCGCGCCGATCACCGTCGAGGTCGCCGACCTCAAGGACGCGCTCGGTCGTGCCGTGGTCGACGAGCGGCCCGCGGAGCGAGTGGTGGCACCCGGAATTGCCACTGGTCTCGCGGTCACCGGTGCCGGCGGCGACGTGTTGTTCGTGGAGGCCGTCACCACCGACGGCGAAGGCCTCACACTCACCGGTCAACTCGGCGACGTGATGCGTGAGTCGGGCGAGATCGCTCTCTCGTACCTGCGCGCGCACGCCGAGCAGCTCGGCATCGATCCGGCCAAGATGAACCGCCGCTTCCACGTGCACTTCCCTGCCGGGGCGGTGCCCAAGGACGGCCCGTCGGCCGGCGTCACGATGACCACGGCCATCGCCAGCGTGTTGAAGGACACGAAGGTGCGGTCCGACGTAGCGATGACCGGCGAGGTCACGCTGCAGGGTCGCGTGCTGCCGATCGGCGGCGTCAAGGAGAAGGTGCTTGCGGCACACCGCGCGGGTGTGCGGCACGTGATCCTGCCCGAGGCGAACCGCCCCGATTCCGAGGACGTGCCAGAAGACGTGCGTGAGCAGCTCGAACTGCACTTCGCCAGCACCGTCGACGACGTGTTGGCGGTGGCGCTCCAGGCCTGACGCTCGACATCCCCGGTCGCGACGAAGCCCCCACACCCAGGCCGGTGTGGGGGCTTCGTGCGATGACGTGAGCGACGTCAGATGTTGACCGTCGAGATCTTGCCGTTGCCCATGACGTCCCACGACACGTAGAGCTTGCCGTTGGCGTACTCGAGACCCGCAGGGTCCTTCACCGTCGCGATGCGCACGGCGTGGCCGTTCACGATGTGGTCGACAGCACCACCGAAGAGCTCGGTGGCGTACACCTGGCCGCTCGGCGTCACCGCCACGTTCACGGCGCCATCAAGGCCGGTCGCGAGCCGCGTCGCCGAACCGTTGCTCGGGTTCACGCGGTACACCGAACCGCGGGCACCGAGGCTCGGCCCTTCGGGACCGCCCGGCAGCGTGCTCACGTAGAGGTAGCCGTCGTTCCCCATCTCCACGTCGGTGGGCACCGGCTCGAAGTCGTACGTGTGGCCGGCGACGCATGCCGGCGCGTGGTTCGCCTTGGCCTCCGCCGCAGTGATCGTGTGCGGCTGCGGCGGCAGCACCGACACGACGCGGATCGCGCCACTCGGCTGTACGAGCAGGATGTCGTTGCCGGCGGCATCACCGACGAAATAGCCGGCGTGGGTCACCCGCACGGAATAGGCGTGCGAGTCGATCACGCCGGTGTACGTGGGCGGTCCCTGCTGCTTCGTCGGCCATTGGCTGGCGCACGACTGCGAGAGTCGCGGCACGAAGCCGTAGGTGTTCACCTGGTCAGGATTGTGCGACCGCTCGAAGCCGAGCAGGTCGGCAACTTGCTGCACGCCGGTGCCGGAGCTCCAACGCTCCAGCGTCGACGCGGGCTTCTTGTCCGTACCGCCGCCACCGAAGACGATCCAACCATCGGTGACGTCGACGCCGGCGATCTCCTTGCCCGGCCGTGACACCAAATCCTTGCGGCTCGCGGGATTGGCGACGGTCAACGTGCCCGCGAAGTCCTGTCCCACGACGAAGTTGCCGTTCGCTCCCACGGCGAACTGCAGCGGTCCCGCAAATCCCTGCACGATCGGCTTCGACACCGTCGCCGCGGTCGCCGCGCCCACCGGTGCAGTTCCCGCGATCCCCAACGCGGCGGCTCCTACGAGCGCGCCGAAACACGCGCCTACTTTGCGCATCTCTCGCCTCCTTGATCCCCAGATTGCCGATTGAGCGCGCGCGGTCGCCCGTCGCGCAGCACCAAGCGTTCCCCACGCGCGGCCCGAACAAAACCCCCTGAACGGGTGGTCAGACGAGAATGCGCTCGTCCGGCGCGCGCACGCCGATCACAGCAAGCGTGCGGCCCATCCCCAGGAACATGCCGCAGCAGATCGTGAGGTCGGCGATCTCTTCATCGGCGAACGCGCCGCGCAGGCGGCCCCAGAACTCGTCGTCCATCGCCAAGTGGTCGAGCGCGAAGCGTTGCGCGAACTCGGCCGCGAGCTTCTCGCGATCGGTCAGCACCGTGCTCGTGCGCCACGATGCGACCTCGCCGTAGAAGCCCTCGTCGATCGACGCTTCCGCCGCGCCCTTGGCGCGCGTGTCCTTACACACGAGACACTCGTTGATCAACGCGATCGTGTAGCGCGCGGCTTCGCGCTCGCGCACGGGGAGCTGCGAGTTGCCGTACACAGCCTCCGAGAGCTGGCCCATGCCGACGGCCATCTTGGCGCGGTACAGCGCCCAGTCGACGTGCTCGCCCATACCGGCTTCTGGAAACTCGATCCGTGGCATACCGAGAGGCTAACGGGCCGGAGCCGAAGGCGACACAAGGCGATACGTGAGATTGATGCGCGCGCCCACAGGCTTGGCGGTCTTGGGCACCTGGTGCATCCAGTGGTGCTGCGTCGGACCGCGCATCACGAGCAGGCTGCCGTGGGTCAACTCGACGTTGAGCCGGCAATCCGCGATCGTGCGGTGGCGCATGTGGAAGCGGCGGGTTGCGCCGAGACTCACCGACGCGATCACCGGCTCGATGCCGAGCTCGGGCTCGTCGTCGGCGTGCCACGCGACGCTGTCGCGCCCGTCGCGGTACTGGTTGAGCAACACGCTGTTGCTCGACCAGTTACCGGCGCAGCTCACCACTGCCTCGACCGACTGCTTGATCTCGAGCAGTGGCACGGTCCACGGGCGCGGCGAGAGATCGATACCCGAATACGAATAGACGCGGTCGACGTCGCCGTGCCACGCGGTGAGGCGAGGCACAGGGAGCTCGCGCCCGTGAATGCGAATGTGGTCCTGGTGCCACGCGACGCCGGCGAGCAAGTCTTCGAACAGACGGTCGGCGTCGGTCGCGTCGAACAACCGCGGGTGATACACGACGTCGGCGTCGGGTAGATCGAAGCGAACCGGCTCGTGATCGAGTGCGAACAGCGTCGGTTCGATGGTCATGACTGCTCAATTGTGCCCCGGCCGAGCGGCGCGGCGCCGCAAGTAACTTGCGAAGTT
>DASXZO010000144.1:0-7960 GCA_036501845.1 Acidimicrobiia bacterium
CGCCGTTCGTGGTGACGGTAGAACGCGACGGCAAGTGGTACATCAGCCCCGCGTACACCGCGTTCGAGCTCGTGCGTACCGACGAAGACTTGCCTGAAGCCGACTTCGGTTCTACCGACCCATCGAAGCTCGGCGCCAACACCGCGTCTGACGCGGTGAATCAGCTCGTACGCGCGATCGGCGCGGGCGACTGGAACACCGTCGCGTCACTCGCCCCGCCCGACCAGTTCCCGCTCTACGAATACCGCGCCGCGTTCGCGCAGCTGATGCAGGGCACTACCAAGTTCGAAGTCGCCGCGGTGCACACGACGCCGCATGTCAACGGCGACGCGGCCGACGTCGACACCACGGCCAATGGCACGTATTCGACGGCCGACGACACCGGCAAGGCCGTCTCCGAGCCCTGGGTGCTGCAGGGCGGATGTGCCGGCGCGCAGAGCTACCCGGGCGGCTTCGGGTTCTCAGAGGGCTTCGCGTGGTGCGTTTCCGACCGCGGATCGTTCCCCTTCGGTTTCAACGACCAGCCACCAGCCGGCCCCGCCCGCGTGCACGCGGTCGAGGAGTCCGGCCGCTGGTATGTGAGCCCGGTCGGCACCGCGCTCGACTACCTCGATCCATGGATCGGCAACTTCGACGAGAACGATCTTGCGTCGCTCGTTCAGCAACCGTTGCTCGCCCCAGTTTCCGGCCGAGTAGACCTCGATCAGGCCATCGACCTCGGACCCATCCCGCAGCCCTTCTTCTTCTTTCCCGAGTTCCACCACTACACGTTGACGGTCGACGGTTCCACGGATGTCGTCGTCGACGCGCGCACGAAGGACCCCAGCAAGACCGCCGAATTTTCTGACCTGATGTACGGCGTCACGGTGTGGGACGCCGGCGGCAAGCAACTCGCGCCCGCGTCGGACGCGATCACCTATCACCTGCCCGCGAAGGGAACGTACGACGTGGTCGCCAACGTGGAACACGAGGTCGATGAGACGCTCACTGTGTGGCGGGCGGCTGACGCACCCAAGGACGTGCCGAAGGGCGACCAAGGCTGTGGGCCAACGCCGGACGGCGGCGAGGAATGCACGAGTAGCGGGACCGAGACCTACACCCAGAACAGCGACTCGAGCTCCTCGAGCAAGTCGGCGACAGTCACCACCGTCATGGTGCCGTGACGCGCGCGCTGCCGCGCACCGCTGACGTTGGGTTCGTTCTCGGCGGCGTGTTGCTCGAGGCGAGCGCGTTCGCACACTGGGTACGTAGCGGCAATGGATCGACGTTGCGGGGGCATGCGCTGATCGACACCGTCAACTCGCTCGCGCATGGTCACTCGAGCGCGTGGGTGATGTTGCTCACATTGCTCTGGTACGCGATCCCCGCGTGCGGCGCGCTGGCGTGGGTCGTCGTCGGCTTCGGCGCTCCGCACGGCCCGAGCGGCCGTGCCCTCGCGATGGCAACCGTCGTGATCGTGGCGACAATCGACACGTTCTTCGTGATCAAGGTCGGCACCCGCGCCGGACCCGGCGTGTACCTCGCCGCCCTGGGAGCCCTCACCCTCGCAACCGCCGTCGTGGTCCCACAAACAGTCGACAAGTCGACTGTTTGTGGGACCACGAGCGGTCAAGTGCGGGGGACTTCGCGTTCTTCGTAGGTTTCGATGATGTCGCCGGGCTTCAGGTCCTGGAAGTTCTCCAGGCCGATGCCGCACTCGAAGCCGTCGCGCACCTCGCGCGCGTCTTCCTTGAAGCGCTTGAGCGACGCGATCGAGCCGTTCCAGATCACCACGCCCTCGCGCAGGAAACGCACCTTCGAACCACGCGTGATCACGCCGTTCTGCACGTAGCAACCGGCGATCGCACCGATGCGCGGGATGCGGAAGATCTCGCGCACCTCGGCATCACCGGTGACCACTTCCTGGAACTCGGGCTTGAGCATGCCGACGAGCGCGTTGTTCACGTCTTCGAGCAGGCCGTAGATCACCTCGTAGAGACGAAGCTCCACGCCCTCTTTCTCGGCGAGCTCACGAGCCGTGCGGTCGGGACGCACGTTGAAGCCGATCACAGTGGCGTTCGAGACAGCCGCGAGGTCGACGTCGCTTGCGGTGATGCCACCGACGCCGCGGTGCACAAACGACAGGCGCACTTCGTCGTGCGTCTGGTCGACCTTGCGCAACGCTTCGGTGACGGCCTCCAACGAACCTTGCACGTCGGCCTTGAGGATGAGGTTCAGCGTGGCGACCTCGCCGCGCTGCACCATCGCGAAGATGTCTTCGAGACGAGCGCCGCCACCGAGCGTCTCGCGGTGCACGAGGCCCGCAGCACGACGCCGGCGCGCTCGCGCCTCGGCCACTGTGCGCGCCACCTTGTCGGACGGCGCGCTGCGCAGCTCGTCGCCACCGATCGGCACGTCGTCGAGGCCGAGCACCTCGACGGGCTTCGACGGTCCGGCCTCCGACACGGTGTTGCCGTTCTCGTCGAACATCGCCCGCACACGACCCCATGCGGGGCCGGCGACGACTGTGTCGCCGACGCGCAACGTTCCTTCCTCGACGAGCACCGTCGACACCGGGCCGCGGCCCTGGTCGAGGTGCGCTTCGAGCACCACCGCGCGCACGTTGCGGTCGGGGTTGGCCACGAGGATGGCGTTGCCGTCTTCGTCGGTGAGCTCGATGTCGGCGGTGTCGAGGATGGCCTCGAGCAAGGCGTCGATGCCCACACCGGTCTTCGCGGCTACGTCGACAACTGTGGTGTCGCCGCCGTAGTCGGACGGGGTGAGGTCGTACTCGGTGAGCTGCGTGCGCACCTTCGTGGAGTCGGCGTCCTCGCGGTCGGTCTTGGTGACCGCCACCACGATCGGCACCTCGGCCGCCTTGGCGTGGTTGATCGCCTCGACGGTTTGCGGCATCACACCGTCGTCAGCCGCCACGACCAGCACGGCGATGTCGGTGACCTGCGCGCCGCGCTTACGCATCGCGGTGAACGCTTCGTGGCCCGGCGTGTCGATGAACGTGAGCGGCCGGCCGTTGTACTCGGTCTGGTACGCACCAATGTGCTGGGTGATGCCACCGGCCTCGCCCGACACGACGTTGGCGTGACGGATGCGGTCGAGCAACGTGGTCTTGCCGTGGTCCACGTGGCCGAGCACCGTCACGATCGGCGGGCGCGACTGGAGCAGGCTCGGGTCCTCGTCGTCCAAGTCCTCGTCGGCGGTGAGGAGAGCCATGAGCTCGATCTCCTCTTCGCTGCCCGGCTCGACGATGAGCACCTGCGCGTTGAGCGACTCGGCGATCAGCTCGATCATCTCGTCGGAGAGCGACGCCGTGGCCGTGACCATCTCGCCCGCGTCGAAGAGCAGGCGCACTAGGTCGGCCGCGCGCCGGTTCAGGCGTGGCGCGTAGTCCTGGATGGTGATGCCGCGCGGCACCACGATCTCGCCCTCGGGGACGGGAGCGTCGTGCGGCGTGAGCGTGAGGCTCTGCTGCAACTCGCTCTCGTCGAAGTCGCGACGCCGCTTCTTGCGCCGCGACGGTCGCCGCCCGCCTCCGCGCTGACCTCCTCGCGGACCACCACCGGGACCGCCAGGACCGCCGCCACCACCGGGACGGCCCGCACCACCGCCGGGACCGCCACCGAAGCCGCCGGGACGGCCACCACCACCTTGGAATCCACCGGTGCGGGCACCGCCGCCACCGAAGCCGCCGGGACGGCCGCCACCACCGGGGCCGCCACCAGTGCGTGCGCCAGCAGGCGCGCCGCGGTTGCCCATGCGCGGGCCGGGAGGCGGCGGCGTGCGCCGGCCACCCAGACCGGGCGGCGGCGGGATGATCTTGCCGCTCCCCGACCGCAGCGGTTGACGCGGCGAGGGCGGCGAAGGCGGCGCGCCGATCGACGGGCCGCCAGGCGAAGATGTGCTGCGGGCCGCGGGCGCCTCACGCTCGCGCGGTGCGGGCCGGTCCATGATCGGCGGCGGTGTGGGGATGCCGCCGGTGGAACGCACCGCGCTCTTCGAGCGCTCGATGCGTTGGGCGGGACGTTCCTGCGACTCGGTGGCCGCCGGTGGGGCCGTCACCACGCTCGCCGCGACCTGCTGGTCGGGGGTGGAGATCGGCGCGTCGGTCGGTGCGAGTGGCGGTGCCGTTGGAGCGGCGGTGGGCGCGGCTGCGGCCGGCGACGCGGCGGGCACTGGCGCGGGTGCGGCCGGCGTGGTCGGCGCAGTCGGTGCCGCGGCCGTCACCTCGGCCCGTACCGGCTCGGGGGCGCGCACCGGTTCGGGCGCAGGGGCCGGTTCCGGCTCCGGCTCGCGCTTCAATCCCTTGGAGTCGGCGAGACGGCGGACGCGGTCCGCCGAGGGCTCGTCAATGCTCGACGAATGGCTCTTCACGCCGAGCTTCAGCTCGGCGGCAAGATCCATGATGATCGGGTTCTCGACGCCGAGCTCTCGTGCAAGCTCGTAGACCCGAATCTTCTTCGTTGCCAAAACCGATCGCTACCTTCGTCACCTCGGAGGATCGCCGGGGCGATCGCTCGTATTGAACAGTGTCGCGCGCAGACCCTCGCCGTCCACAGACGTGGGGTCGGCCCGCAACGCACGGGCGAGGGATCCTCGCCGCATGGCCGTGTCGAAACACTCGGGTGAGCACACCCACGCGCCCCGGCCCGGTGCCAGTTTGCCGACACCGATCCGGCCCGCCGCATCGCGTGCGCAGCGCCGCCAACCGGCGTCTGGCGTGCCAGAGGTCCGGCAACCGACGCACGTACGTGCCCGGCGGCGCACTACCACCCTTTAGGAATCACCCCCGCTCAGCTGCGCCTCGCTCCCCTCGGGGCTCTCCACAGGGCTCTGCACTTCGACCGCGCCCTCGGCCGCGGCTTCGTCGTCGGCGCTCACCGCGTCGCCAACTGAGTCGCTCACCTCGAGCGTGGTGTCGGCCGCACCGGTGCCGTTGTTGGCGTCGGCCACGGCCTCGGTGGCCGCTTCGACGGGGTCGCTCACGCTGTCGGCTTCGGTCCCTGGCGGCACCATCGGGCCCACACCCGCGTAGCCGGCTTCGGCGGCCGAGATCGTCTCGCCACCCTCGGCGGGCTGCCACACGAGCTTGCCGTCGACCTCGATCCAGTCGCCCTCGGCGTAGTCGCCCGACTCCTCCTCGGCCAGCTGGGTCTCGCTCTTGATGTCGACGCGCCAGCCGGTGAGGCGGGCGGCGAGGCGGGCGTTCTGGCCCTCCTTGCCGATGGCGAGCGACAGTTGGAAGTCGGGCACGATCACCTCGGCGATGCCGGTGTCCTCGTGGATCCGCACTTCCTTCACCTTCGCCGGCGCCAGCGCCTTCATCACGAAGTCGTTCGGGTTGTCGGTGTAGGGGACGATGTCCACCTTCTCGCCGTGCAGTTCGGTGACCACCTGACGCACGCGCATGCCGCGCGCGCCCACGCAGGCACCCACCGGGTCGACGTTGCCGTCGTTCGAAGCGACGGCGATCTTGGTGCGGTGACCGGGCTCACGCGCGCAGGCGCGGATCTCGATCACGCCGTCGATCAGCTCGGGAACCTCGAGCTCGAACAGACCCTTCACGAGGCCGGGGTGCGTGCGCGACACCACGATCTGCGGGCCCTTCGCGGTGCGCCGCACCTCCACGATGTACGCCTTGCAACGGCCACCATGGTCGTAGCGTTCGTTCTGCACCTGCTCGGCCTGCGGCAACAACGCCTCGACGCGGCCGAGGTCGAGCAGCGTGTAGCGCGAGTCGGTTTGCTGCACGATGCCGGTGACGATCTCGCCCTCGCGGCCCGCGAACTCCTCGTACTTGCGGTCGCGCTCCACCTCGCGAATGCGCTGGGTGATCACCTGCTTGGCGGTCTGCGCGGCGATGCGTCCGAAGTCCTTCGGCGTGTCGTCCCACTCGCGAACGATCGTGCCCTCTTCGTCGAGCTCGAGCGCGATCACGCGGATCTCGCCCGAGTCGGGGTCGATCTCCACCTCGGCCTCTTCGGCCGCGTTCGGCAGCCGCTTGTAGGCCGTGACGAGCGCGTTGGCCAATGCGAGAAGGAGGTCTTCTTCGGAGATACCGCGCTCGCCGGCGAGGGCGCGCAGCGCTTCCATCATGTCCGGGTTCTTCATGAACGGGTGGCCTCCTTCGGGCGGTCGCCCGCCCTCACACGCGCGTGTGCGCCGGCCGGACCACGGCCCGGACGCGGTGCAGGCCCCCATTCGAAGACGGTGCGCGCGCCGACGATGGCGTCGCGCGCGATGACGAGCTCGTGCGCTTGCTCGTCGACGATCGTGATGGTGCCACTGGCGCTGTCGCCGTCAGCTTCGGCGACCTCGGTGAGCCGGCCGCGCACACGGGTGGCCACGCCGGCGTCGTCGCGATATTTGACGCTCACCTCGCTGCCGACGGCCGACTGGAAGTGCTCGGGCCGGGCCAGCTTGCGCTCGAGGCCGGGGCTCGACACCTCGAGCTGGAAGGCTCCGTCGATGGCCTGTTCCACTGCCCGCTCGACGGCGTGCGTGGCGTCGGCGAGGGCGTCGAGATCGAGGCCTTCGCCGTCGGGGCGGAACACGCTGATCCGCACCAGGCGGGCCCGGCCGCTGCCGGTGAGCTCGATGTCGTAGAGCGACAGACCGAGCGGCACCACGAGCGGCGTCACGATGGCGCGCAAAGCTTCCGGATCGACCGTCATCGCGCACCTCCTCGTGTGCTCGTGCCTGGGTGGCTCTTGGCTTGTGGCGTCGTATCGCTCGGCGGGCCGGACAACAAAGAACGTGGGCACAAGGCCCACGTCCACCAGCAGGTGCTGGCAAGAGCCAGGCCCGCGACAAGGGACTCGAACGGTAAAGAGACTACCAGAGAGCTGTGTGTTGCCCCGGTGCGCTCGGCGCTGGGTGGGACCTCGCCCGGGGCTACTTGCCGAGGCGGCGCTTCACCATGGTGACCGGGTTTCCGAGCTGGCGGGCGTTCATCACGCCGGCCACGCCGAGCTTCACCGGCAACGCGCCGTACCAGCCGAGCTTGCCCAGGGTGGCGTTGGACGGTGCCGCCGAGTCGTAGCCGTGACGGCGCATTGCCTCGCCGGCCACCGACTCACACATCGCGATCTCGGCGTCCGAGAGCCCGCCCTGGACGCGCCAGGCCTCGGCCACGTCGCCGCGCAGGCCGCGGGCGTCGGGGTCGTCGGTGGCGAGCGAGGAGCTCTCCTTGGGCACGTCGAGCATGTCGGCACTGAAGGGCATTCCGCAGTGGGCCGCCACGTCGGCGACCGTGCGCTCCGAGTCGGCCACGAGGTCTTCGAAGCGGACGGTGAGCACCCGATCGTCGCGAACCTTGTCGGCCGCGTCGACCGCACCCTTCCAGATACGGGGCGTGACGAGCGGGTGGTAGTTCGACCAGCTGCGCACCACTTCCGAGCGAGGTAGATCGGATTCACCGAGCGAGCGGCGCCGCCACTTGTTCTTCTGCGACAGCATCACCGCGCGCGGATCGCGCACCATGTTGATAACGCGCGCGTCGGGGAACGCTCGCAGGATGTCGCGGATGTAGAACACATTCCGCGGCGTCTGGTCGCACCCCACCTCGCCGCCGCGGCGACGGGCGTCGACCGCGAGGAATTCGCCGTAGACCGCGAGGGGTGACACGGCGCCGGAGCCGTTCACGGCCGACACGATCTGTTCGGCCTCGTCGTGGAAGTCGGCGGCGTTGCCCTGGCGGTAGAAGAGACCCTTGTGCTGGGTGTGCACGAGCTGCGCGGCGAGCTCGACGGCGTCGTCGTGTGACAGCGCGTCGGGGCCGATACCGGGCGTGTAGAGACGCTCGAAGAAGTGCACCTCGGCGAGGGCGCGCACCGACCCGGTACGGCTCACCACGCGGCTCATCAGGGTGGTGCCGCTGCGGCTCGCACCGACGACGAACACAGGCCCGTTCACGTTGGTCACGCTATGTGTCATCGGCAGCCCAGTGCGTCGTTTGACTTGCAAT
>DASXZO010000145.1:0-9863 GCA_036501845.1 Acidimicrobiia bacterium
TCCTGGATATCGCGCGCCCCAGACCACGGTGGCGCCGGCGGCGCGCGTGGCGTTCGCGCTCGCGGGAGTGGTGCGCGACGCCTGGGATCGCGGCGAGATCACGGGCACGCTCGATGACGACGCCGTCCTCGACGAAGCGAGCGTTGGCGAATCGGTCGCGGCCGATGCGCGGCGCGTGGCCGCAGCACTCGAGCTGCAGGCGCCCATCGGCGTGGTCGCGCGCATGCTCATCGCGTGGACGCAACTCTTCGGCATGTTGAGCTTCTCGCTGTTCGGGCACCTCGTCGGCTCGGTGGACGACACCGCGGCGTTCTTCGACCACGCGAGCCTGGCGATGGCCCGCTACGTCGGCATCGGTGCCTGACGCTTCACCCCTCGCACAGCACCTCGCCGTGCACCACGGTGAACCAGGCGTCGGGGTGTTCGGCCCAGCGGCGCCACGCCCGCCCCATCTCGTCGAGCTCGCCTCGGTCGGCCAAGCCACGGGCAAGCGCCTGATCGGCGAGGGCGGTGCCGGTGATGCGCTCGGCCCACAGGTCGCCCCACCAGGCGCGGTCGGCCGGAGTGGCGAAGCACCACACACTCGCCGACGGCACCACCTCGGCGAAGCCCGCAGCATGCGCCCAGGCGAGCACGTAGCGCCCGGCGTCGGGCTCACCGCCGTTCGCGCGCGCCGCGCGCGAGTACACATCGAGCCACTGGTCGAGTGCGGGATCGGCCGGATACCAAGTCATCGCGCCGTAGTCGCTGTCGCGCGCGGCAACCACACCGCCCGGTGCGCACGCACGCCGCATTGCCTGGAGCGCGCCCACGGGGTCGGCGAGATGCTGTAACACCTGGTGCGCATGCACCAGGTCGAAGGAACCCGGCGGCTCGTCGAGCGCGAAGAGATCACCGGCCGCGAACTCCACGTTGGCAGCAGCCGAAGCAGTGGCGGCGGCGCTGGTGGCCTCGGCGATCACCGACGCACTGGCGTCGATGCCCATGACCCGACCGGGAGCCACGCGGCGCGCGATGTCGAGCGTGATCGTTCCCGGGCCACAACCCACGTCGAGCACCGACGCGCCGGGGGTGAGCCGGTCACGAAGGTACGCGGCCGAGTTGTCGACGGTGCGCCAGCGGTGCGATCGCAGCACGGCGTCATGGTGGCCGTGCGTGTACGGGTTGGCGGCGTTCTCGTTGTCGATGTGCGGGTCAGCGTTCATGGTTGGTCACCTCATCGTGAGGCGGTGAGCTCCACGAGCTTGCCGACGGTTCGCCAGTTGCGGCCGGTGCAGCGCACGCCGAGCTTGCGTTCGAAGAAGCTGTTCGTGAGCTTCGACCGCCCGTAGCCGTTCGGACAGTACAGATAGATCTCGCGTCCGGCGACGGTAAATAGGTCGGGCGCGTGCTGCTCACCGTCGACACCGCGTGCGGTGGCGGGTTTCGGTGCCGCGTCCAAGAACATCACGAGCAGCCGGGCCGGATCGGCGCCCGTCGCCGCATACGGATTCGCCTTCAGCAGCCCGGTGAGCTCACCGTGGCTGCGCAGCATCACCGGCACGTCGAGCCCGAACCGCTCGGCGATGCCGTCCTCGATCGTGCGCTGCACTCCACGCTCGCTTCTCGAACCACTCGTGAGCACGATGTTGCCGCTCTGCACGTACGACTGCACGTCGGTGAATCCGAGATCGGCGCACAGTGCGCGCAGCTCGGCCATGGCGAGCGACCGGCCGCCGACATTCACGGCCCGCAAGAGCGCGGCATAGGTGGGCATCGCGGCACGCTGCCACGGGTGGCGACGGCCCGCCAAGCTCAGGCGCCGGCGCGCTTGATGCACCCCGTCGATCGATGCGACGCTCGTGGGTATGCCATGGAGTCCAGAGATGCTGCACGTCGACGGGCCGTACGGAGTGATCCCGGCCAGCTTGTTCGTGTCACGCGATGCCGAGGCCGGCGCGCCACTCATTCTCCTCGGGCACGGCGCGCATACCTCGAAGGACGACGTGACCATGCAGGCGCTCTCCCGCGCACTCGCGCGGGGCGTGGGCGCGGCCGTGGCCACGCTGGACTGCCCGGGTCACGGTGAGCGCCGGCCGCCTGGTCTCGACGAGCGCGGGTTCAACGCGCTGGTGCAGGCGAACATGACCGACCCCGCGGTGTTCGACCAGCTCGCCACCGAATGGCCGTTGGTCGCGGCCGCGGCGCGTGCGCAGGACGAGCGTGTGACCGGTCCCACCGCGTACGCGGGCTTCTCGATGGGCAGCATCTTCGGCTTCGGCATCGTGCCGCGCCTCGACGACGTGCACGTCGTGCTGCTCGCGGTAGGTGGGTTGCTCGACGAGAGGGCACACGATCCGGGAGGCGATCCGGAGATGGCGGCGCGCAATGTGGCTCGCAACCGGATGATCCGCGATGGTGCCGCACGCTTCGGCGACCGGCAGGTGCTGATGACGAACATGACGCACGACGAGCACTTTCCCATCGCCGGCGCCCTCGAGGTGTTCGGTCTGCTTCCCGGGCCGAAGCGCATGGGCGTGTGGGAAGGCACACACGAGCAACTCACCGCCGAGTCGATGACGATGGCGATCGACTTCTTCAACAAGCAACTCCGATCCTGAGTCGACGCCACGCGCGCGATCATCGACGGCATGGAGCTGGCGATCGATCGCGACGCCGCCGTAGTGCGCACCGAGCTCGACGCCAGGTCGTGGGTGGATCTCTGCACCGGCTTCGTGCCGAACGCCGACGAGCAGTTCCGCGCCATCCACGGCGGCACGGCATGGCTCCAGAACGAGGTGTTGCGCTACGACCGTTACGTACCCGAGCAGCGGCTCGGTGCGGGTCTGCGCGCCGATGCCGATCCTCTGCTGCGCCAAGCGGGTATGCACTTGCAATCGCGTTACGGGGTGCCGTTCACGGGCGTGGGCGCGTTGCTCTATCGCAACGGCGACGACTTCCAGGGGCTGCACAGCGACCGCGAGATGCGCTGGCTCGACGACACGCGTGTGGCGATCGTGGTACTCGGCGCTCGGCGCCCATTCGTGATCCGTGGGCGCGGCTCGCGCGCCGACGCGATCGAGCGTGTACCTGCAGGGAGTGCTGCCGGCGACGTGGTGCTGCGGCCGGGCAAGGGCGACCTACTCGTGATGGGCGGCGCGTGCCAGCGCGACTGGCTGCACGGCGTACCCAAGTCGCCTGGAACCGGCGCGGGCCGTATCTCGCTCACCTGGCGCTGGACCAGCCGCCGGGGCCGCCCCGACACCAACCCCACCTACTACGACGGTCGCCACTACGCCGATATGCCCCGCAAACAAAGCACCCGCTTGCGGAAGGCGTGAGATAGTGTACCATTTGGTACATGACACTTTCGTATCACGACGAGATCGAAATCGACGCGAGCGCCGACGACGTGTGGGCCGTGTACAGCGACGTCGAGCACTGGGCCGACTGGACCGCGTCGGTCGCCGAAGTGCGCTTCGTCGACGGCGACCACGTGGCGATGGGCGCACGCGTACACATCCGCCAGCCGAAGCTGCGTCCGGGGGTGTGGACCGTGACCGCCGTGGAGCCCGCACGCTCGTGGACCTGGCACACCCGGCTGCCCGGCATGCACACCACCGGCATTCACACCGTCGAGCCGCTTGGAACGCACGGCGCACGCGTACACCAGACGATCGAGCACCGCGGCCCGCTCGGAGCGATCTTCGGTCGCCTCTACGGACGCCTCACACGTTCGTACCTCGCGATGGAAGCCAACGGTCTCAAGCAACGCTGCGAAGCGCACGCACGCACATGACCTCCACCGAAACAACCTCGACCACAACGGGGCCGCGTGCTGCGTTGCTCGAAGCGGTGATCGACTCGATCGCGCGCCATGGTCTCGGCTCGCGATCACTGCGCGACATCGCCGGCGACGCGGGCACCAGTCATCGCATGCTGATCCACCACTTCGGTTCGCGCGACGGTCTTCTCGTTGCGATTGTGTCCGAGGTGGAAGCGCGCCAGCGTGCGCTGCTCATCGAGCGACCGGCCGACGAGGTCACGGCACTGGCCACCATATGGAAGGAGCTCGCGGCCTCGTCGATGTGGCCCTTCGAGCGGTTGTTCTTCGAGTGCTACGCGCGCGGCGCGCACGGCGAGGAGCCGTTCAACCGTCTGATACCCGCGCTCGTCGACGACTGGCTCGCCACGTTCCCGCACGGCCACGCGCGCGCGCGAGCGCGCCTCGCGCTGGCGGTGATCCGTGGCCTCCTGCTCGACCTCGTCGCAACCGGTGATCGTCGCGGTGTCGACCGCGCGATGCAGGAGTTTCTGCAGTTGCTCCGAACCTGAGACTGCGTCGCACCAGGTCAGACGGGAATGCCTTGGTGAGGCGCGATGCGTGCGCGAACGTGGCAACGGATGGCGCACGCCGCACCCCGTCAAACCGCAATCTTTGCGACGCTCGCGGTGCTGGCATCAGTGACCGGTGTCGTGGCAACTGCCGCAACAGCCGGTGCGATGCCGGCACGCGATCCGTCACCCGCGCATCGCGAAGCCATCACGCTGCCGCGACCCACGACCGCAACGCCGGAATCGATCGCGACACGACCCGGCTACCGGATTGCCGGCGCCGACGGCAACGTGTACGCGTTCGGTGCCTCGTACGCGGGATCCGAAGCCGGCATCCCACTCCATGCCGCGGTTGTGGGCACGGCGTCCACTCCCAACTCCGGGTACTGGCTCGCGGCGCGCGACGGCGGTGTCGCCAGCTTCGGCGACGCGCACTTCTACGGCTCGATGGGCAACAAGCCGCTGTGGCAACCGATCGTCGGGATGGCCGCGACGCCCGACGGGAAGGGCTACTGGCTCGTCGCGTCCGACGGCGGCATCTTCAGCTTCGGCGACGCCAAATTCCACGGCTCCACCGGCGGCAAGCACCTGTGGGCACCGATCGTGGGCATGGCATCCACGGCGTCGGGCAACGGCTACTGGCTCGTGGCATCCGACGGCGGCATCTTCAGCTTCGGCGACGCCAAATTCCACGGCTCCACCGGCGGCATCCACCTCTGGAAGCCGATCGTGGGCATGGCATCCACCGCGTCGGGCAACGGCTACTGGCTCGCGGCATCCGACGGCGGCATCTTCAGTTTCGGCGACGCGCGCTTCCATGGTTCGGCCGGCGGCCTGCCACTGCGCGCGCCGGTCACCGCCATGGCCGCCACACCAACGGGCAACGGTTACTGGCTCGTGGGCGCCGACGGCGGCATCTTCACGTACGGCGACGCGCCGTACAACGGCTCGGCGTTCGGGCACCTCGACGGCTGGCCGGTGGTGGGCTTGGGGGTGCAGCGAGTGGGCGCGCCGTACGAGGGGGGAGCCACGGGCTACGACATCTCGTGGCCGCAGTGTGGCGGCCCGCTGCCGCCCGCACCGCACGCGGTGAGCATCGTCGGGCTCAACGATGGCCGCATGTTCACGAACAATCCGTGCCTCTCCAGCGAGATGACGTGGGCCGGCGGCGCGCTCTCGATCTATGTGAACACCTCAGGGTTGCCGAGCGACAACACGAGTGGCGTGCACGGAGTGCACACCTGCGCGGTGTCGGATCTGTCGTGCCGGTCGTACAACTGGGGCCGGTCTGCGGCCACGTTCGACAACACGGCCGCGCAACAGGCCAACTCGCACGCGTCGACGTGGTGGCTCGACGTGGAGACCACGAACTCGTGGAACGCGAGCACGGCCGCCAACGCGCAGGTGATCCAAGGTCTCATCGACGGGCTGCGCGCCGACGGCTTCATCGTCGGGATCTACTCCACGTCGTATCAGTTCGGGGTGATCGCCGGCAGTAACTACACGCCGCGTGTGCCGCTGTGGATTCCCACCGGAACGATGAACGAGAACGACGCTCCCGGGTTCTGCTCGAACAGCCACACCTTCGGCGGCGGGGTCACGTGGCTCACCCAGTGGTGGAGCCCCACCTACGACCACGATTACGCCTGCCCGCGGCACTGAGCGATACACAGTCGCGTCGCGCCCGTCCGCGTCGCGTCAAAGAAGTGGCGGGATCCAATGGCCGTGGGCGTCGAGCAACGCGTCGACAAGCTCGTGGATCTGGTCGAGGTCGAGCTCGGCAGCAGTGTGCGGGTCGAGCATCGCCGCGTGATACACGTGCTCGCGCCGGCCGGTGAGCGCCGCCTCCACCGTGAGTTCCTGCACGTTCACGTTGGTGCGGATCAGCGCCGCGAGTTGCGGCGGGAGCGCACCGACGCGCGTGGGCTGCACGCCGTTGCCGTCGACGAGGCAAGGAACCTCGACGGTGCAGCCGCCGGGGAGATCGTCGATGAGCCCTTCGTTGGCGACGTTGCCGTAAACCACGCGGGGCTTACCGGTCTCGATGCTGCGGATGATCGTGGGCGCGTACTCGAAGCTGCGGGCCACGTCGATGGCGCCGCCCGCTTCGAGCCGCGAACGCTCACCGTCCCAGTCGGCGATCTGCGCGATACAGCGGCGCGGGTACTCGTCGAGCGGGATGTTGAACCGGTCGACGAGGTCGGGACGATCGCGCTTGACGAACCACGGCACATACTCGGCGAAGTGCTCGCTCGACTCGGTGACGAAGTAGCCGAGATGACGGAGCACCTCGTAGCGGACGCGGTTCGTGTCCGGCACGTCGCCGCGCTCGGCGCGCTCTTGGAGGCGCGGATAGAGGTCTTCGCCGTCGCGTTCGAAGCGCAAGTAGAACGCCATGTGATTGATGCCGGCCGCGAGGTAGTCGATCTCGCCGTACGGGATACCCAGGTCGAGCGACAACTCGAACGCAGTGCCCTGCACGCTGTGGCACAAACCCACCGTGCGGATGTTGGTTGCGCGATTGAGCGCACGGCAGTTGATGGCCATCGGGTTCGTGTAGTTGAGGAACCACACGTCGGGGCAGAGCTGGCGCATGTCGGCCGCGATGTCGAGGAGCGCGGGGATCGTGCGCAGGCCACGCATGATCCCGCCGATCCCGAGCGTGTCGGCGATCGTCTGGCGCAGCCCGAACGCCTTCGGCACCTCGAAGTCGATGACCGTCGCAGGCTCGTACCCGCCCACCTGGATCATGTTGATCGCGTAGTCGGCGCCGTCGAGTGCGGCACGCCGGTCGGTGGTGGCGACGATCTTCGCGGGCGCGCCGACCGTGTCGGCCACACGCCGGGCCACGAGCTCCGACGTGCCGAGGCGTTCCGCGTCGACGTCGAACAGCACGATCTCTGAGCCGGCAAGCTCCTCGACACCGAGAATGTCGCCGAGCAGGTTGCGGGCGAACACGGTGCTGCCTGCGCCGATGAACGTGATGCGCGCCATCGCGCGGGAGCGTACTGGCACGGGTTTTGCCCGTCACGCGACGTCCTCCCGGCACGTGTCTGCTGAGCTGCTGCCCATGGCGGTCGAAATCGGCGTCGTGCGCTCGTGGCAGTTGGATCGAATCGAGGGCGACACGATCCCTTTGAACGCGGCGTCGCTTGCCAAACAGGTAGTCGGACATCTCGCGTTGGCGCTGCTCGACCTCGACGAACGGCTGCACGATGCCATCACAGTGCGCCACGTGTTATCGCACTCGACCGGCTTGGCGAACTGGAGCCCGCTCGACGATCCCGCGCGCCCGATCCGTGCCCCCGGAACGCGGTTCGGCTACTCGGGCGAAGGATTCGCGCTGTTGCAACGGCACCTCGAGCACAGCACGGGGTGCACGCTCGACGAGCTCGCGCAACAACACGTATTCACCCCGCTCGACATGGCCGCCAGTCGCTTCGGCGCGCCCGAGGTGGAGTTCCATCACAACCGGCCCTTGTTCACTACTGCCGGTGATTACGCGCGCTTCCTTGCGCACGTGCTCGCGATCGACGACGAGCGCTGGCGCCCGCAATGCCCGATCGACGACGAATTGGCGTGGGGCGCGGGATGGGGGCTCGAGCTCGGATCACCGGTATGGGGCTGGCAGTGGGGCCAGAACGACGATGCGAGCAACTTCGTGATCGGCTGCCCCTCGTCGGGGAACGGCGTGGTGGTGCTCACCGATCTCCCGGACGGCCGCGCGCGCTACCGAGCGGTCGTGGAGCGCGAGCTTCCTGGCGATCATCCCTCGTTGCGCGTCGAGCACAACCCGGCATGGCTCGCGCTGTTCACGTGATCGAGAGCGGTGCGCGCCGTCGTCGCCGACACATGTGTCAGCGGGCACAGGAGCTCGTCACGTAGCGCGGGTCGGCGCGCCATGCGCCCTCCTCCCACCCCGGTCGGTAGAGGCCGAGATGCTCGAGCGTCATACGCGCCACGAACACTGCACCGTCCTGGCACAGGTGCCAGCCGTCGGTCTGGCGCAACACGAGCCCGTTCACCACGCGCGGCCATCCCCCGCCGGGTCCGCGCAGCGCCGATTGGATATCGAGGTACGCGACGACGCCCGGGTAGCGCCGCGCCGTCGACGCAAAGATCGTGTCGAGCGTGCCGCGCTCCGGCACCGAGCTACCGGGCAGCTCCGAGAGCCACAGCACCTTGCCGCCGCCCGCGGTGAAGGCCGCGATCGTCGCCTCCACCACCTTCGTGTAGGCCGCAACGCCGTGCTGCTGGAGCCACTGCGCGTCCCAGCCACCAACCTCCGCGATCGTGAGGTTCACATGGTCCTTGCGCGCGTCGGCAGCCCATTGCGCGCGGAAGTTCTGGCCGCGAGAGGTGAGCCCGATACCAGGAAACGCGGTTTCGACCACCCCCCAACCTGCGGCCTGCAACCCGGCGGCGAACGCGGGCGTACCCGAGAAGATGCCCGAGTCGCCGACGATCATCGCGGTGCCCGACGCAGGCAGCGCGAGCCGGCCGACGCGCACGGGCGGCCCCGTGCCTGGAGCGGGTGCGGCGGTTGGCGGCGGCGCCGCAGTGGCTGGTGGGACCGACGCGATCGATGGCGAGCTCGTGCTCGGCGCGAGCACCACTGGTGTGGGGATGCGATCGGTGCGGAGGTTGGCGTACGCGACTTGTTGGCCGGGCGGCAGCACGAGCAACGCGGCCAACGCCGCGGCGATGGCCACCGCGCCCGACAACGCGACGCGAGGCGCGCGGGCCCTTGCCATCGGGCGCTCGAGCACGAGCCACGACACGCTCGTTCCCGTTGCGGTGACACCGAGCCGGAGCGCGGTGAGCGCGACGCCATCGACACCGACTCGTGCCGGTGTGAGCAGCACGATCGCGGGCCAGTGCCAGAGATACACCCCATAGGACACGCGACCGAGCCCGCGTAGCCCACCGCGATCGAGCGCGAACTGCACCGGGCCGCGCAACGTGGTGGCGAGTGCGGCGCACGCGGTGCCGATCGCCACCAGCAGGAAACCACCTCGATACAGCACGTTCGGCGCATTGGTACGCATCGCCACGACCACCGCCACGAGCGCGATCGCGCCGACCGCCGACACGGCGCGTCGCAACGCCGGGCCGAGCAGCGGCGCCACCAGCGCGGCAACTGCGCAAGGAAAGCCTGGGCACGCGTGTCGGTGCCGTAATAGACGCGACTCGGATCGCCTCCGGGCACGTAGAGCCACGCCATCCAGGCTGCCGACGCGAGCGTGGCCACCGCGGTGAAGGCGATCAGCACTCCGCGCCGCCCGCGCGCGAGCGCGAGCATGCCCACGAGGAGCAGCGGCCAGCACAGATAGAACTGCTCCTCCACCGCGAGCGACCAGAGGTGCACGAACGGGGAGTTGGCCGCGACGAGCCCGCCGTACGTCACGCCGCTCGAGACCAGCTTCCAGTTCGTGGCGTAGAACAACGCCGACAGTCCCTGCGAACGCACCGCTGGAATCAGCGTGGCTGGTCCGGTCACATGCACCCACCAGGTGACGACCACCACCAGCAGCATGAGCGCGGGCACG
>DASXZO010000146.1:0-2027 GCA_036501845.1 Acidimicrobiia bacterium
GAGTGATGCACGAAGAGATCCTTCGATCCCTCGTCAGGAGTGATGAAGCCATACCCCTTTGCATCGTTGAACCACTTCACGGTTCCGCTAGCCATAGAAAAAACACCTCCCCTGCACTGAAACGAACAAGTAGGGAAGCGCGTGGCGCAAACCGGACTCGCTCTTGGTTACCGGGAAATAAGGTACCAGCAGGTGTGCCAGACTGTCGCCACGACTTCGACCGATAATCCGGTCACGCTCGAGCGGCCGCGGCTGCGGGGCATGCTCCATGCGGCGGCGTTCGTCGTTTCCTGTGCTGTCGGAGTGGTGTTCGTGACATATGCCACAGGCACGCTCGTCACCCTGTCGGCCGCCGTCTTCGCCGGCTCGGTGTCGGCGATGTTGCTCGCCAGCACCCTCTATCACCGGGTCACGTGGAGCCCTCGCGCCCGGCCCTGGATGAGGCGGCTCGACCACGCCGGCATCTATCTGCTGATCGCGGGGACGTACACGCCGGTCGGGTTGATCGCCGTCCATGGGACGACGCAGCGAGTCGTGCTCGCCGTTGTCTGGGGCGGCGCAGTCGTCGCGACGCTCGTGAAGTTCCTCTGGGTGTGTGCGCCGAAGTGGCTTGCGGTCGTCTTCGGCATCACGCTCGGCTGGGCCGGCATCGCCGCGATGCCGCAACTCGAGCAGCACGAAGGCTGGGCTGCAGTTGCGTTACTCGCGGCCGGTGGGCTCGCCTACACGGTCGGTGCGATCGTCTACGCACTCCGCCGGCCCGATCCGTTCCCGACCGTGTTCGGCTATCACGAGCTCTTTCATGCGCTCACCCTTGTTGCTTTGGTCTGCCAGTACTCGGCGATCGCGTTCTACGTCGTGCGCGTCACCTAGAGGCGAAACTCGGGAACCTAGTTCGAGGAACTCAGTTCCCGAGCTATGCGGCGACGAGCACTTCGCCGGCGACGAGCACGCGTTCCACGTCGAGCTGGTCGCTCAACACGACCACGTCGGCGGGCAGTCCGGGGGCAAGCCGCCCAATTTCGGTGAGCCCGAGCACCGACGCAGGGACGGAGGTGGCGGCCGCGATTGCTTCTGCCAACGGCACATCGAGCGCGTGCAGGTTACGCACCGCTTCGATCATCGTCAGCGTCGTGCCCGCGAGCACGCCGGCCGGGCCGCGCACTTCACCCTCGTGCACGTCGACGTCGAAGTCGCCGAAGCTGAAGGATCCGTCGCTCAAGCCGGTTGCGGTGATCGCGTCGGTGACGAGTGACACGCGGCTCGCCGCTGAACGCCACACGAGCTTGACGGTCTCGGGTGCGAGATGGATGCCGTCGATGATGATCTGCACGATCACGCCGTCGCGTGCGAGTGCGGCGCCGACGATGCCCGGGTCGCGGTGCCGGAACGGGCGCATGGCGTTGAAGAGATGCGTCACCGCGACGGCGCCGAGATCGAACGCGTGGTTCGCCTGCTCGGCTGTCGCATCGGTGTGACCGAGCGACACGGCGACGCTGCGCGCGAGCAGCAGCCCGATCAGCTCGTCGGTGCCCGGCAGCTCCGGCGCGAGCGTCATCAGCGCGACCGGGCCGCCGTCGAGCAGCCGGCCGAGCAGCGCCAGGTCGGGATCGCGCCGCGCCGCGGCGACGTGCGTGCCCATCCGGTTCGGTGACAGGAACGGCCCTTCGAGGTGCACGCCGAGCACGCGCGGCCGGGCGTCGCCTGTCGGCACCTCGCGCATCGCGGCAAGCAGGTGGTCCTCCGGACTGGTGATCAGCGTCGGCAGGTAGGCCGTGACACCCGTCTCGAGCAGCGCCTCGCCGGCGCGCCGGTAGCCGTCCGCGTCCGCGTCGAGGAAGTCGACGCCGCCGAACCCGTTCACCTGAAGATCGACGAAGCCCGGCACGGCGACGCCGGAGCCTGTCGGCGTTGCGAGCCCAACGCCGACGACACGGCCATCCGCCACCTCGACGTCGCCGGGGACGTACGTCCCGTCGACGACCGCCGCTGCCACACCGAGCTTCATCGGAACGAGTCTATGGCCG
>DASXZO010000147.1:0-14311 GCA_036501845.1 Acidimicrobiia bacterium
GGGCGGCGCGCCGAGGAGCGCACTCAACACGTCGGTGCGACGCAGGCGCTCGGGTGCGGTCTTGCCTCGGGTCGGCCGCCCGACGGGTCGCCGCCGTGTGCCCGGCACGATGCCAAGATACGCCATGCCCATCCGCCCATCGCCGCCGCAGGCATCGTTCGTGTTGCCCTGGGACGACGCCGGCGCGCCGCCGCCTGTCGAGGCCCTCGAGGCCGCTCGGCGCGAGCACGGCGACACGTTCGTGGTCGTGAGCGGCGGCACCGTCTACTGCTTCGTGTTCTCGCCTACGGCATTGCGCGCGTTCTACGACCTGCCCGAACGCGACGCGAGCAAGGGACTCGCCGACTTCCGCATGCTCGCCCGCAAACTGCCACAGGAGGTGTTCCTCGGGCGGCGCACCTTCGCCCACGACCTGTTCGGTGCGGGCATGGTGGAGGGCTATCTCGACAACGTCGACTGGGCGATCGCAACTGTGCTCGACGAGCTCGGCGACGCAGGCACCTTCGACGCGTTCGCCCTCGCCCGGCGGCTCGGTCATCACGTGGGCATCGCGTGTTGGTTCGGGCGCGAGGCACCCATCGACGCACTGATCGCTGATCTCGACGCGCTCGACGGCGCCGACGCGTTCGTGGCCCCGCACACGATGGCGAACATCGACTTCGCGGCCGAGCGTTCCGCGCTCGGCCACATCGTCGAACAGGTCGGCGTGCTCCTCACCACACCACGCGCACCGAGCTTCCTCAACGACATCGCAGCGCGGTGGGACGCGGTGGATTCACCGTCGCCCGATGCCGTCACCGGCGCGACCTACGACCTCGTACTGCTGCACATCGCCACGATGACGAACCTGTTCGCCGCGCTCGGCTGGACGCTCGCGTACACGGTGCTCGACGACGTCGATGCCGAACGCGTCGGTGACGCCGCACAGGAAGCGATCCGGCTCGGCCAGCGATCGATCATGTTGCGCGAGGTGATGCGCCCGATCATCTTCGACGACGGATCGACGCGCTACGAGATCGACCGCGGCGTGCAGCTCGCCACGATGCTGCCACTCACGAACCTCGCCAACGGACGCGCCAACTTCGACGTCGATCGTGCGCCGCAGCCAGGACTGACCACAACGACGTTCGGCCACGGCAGCCACCGCTGCCCGGCCCAACGCTTCTCCATGCAGACAATCACTCGCGCCGTCACCCAACTGCGCAACGACTTTGCACTCACGCCCGGATTCACGAGCGTCACGCCACTCCCGATGCAAATCGGCGGTGTCGCCCGCCCCGCGCACCCCTGCCCCATCGACTACCGAAGCAAACTCAAGGACACGAGCCGGTGCGTGTGAGCGATCGGCGGGACGTCCGGCGCGACTCGCCCGTTCAGACCCGTTGGTTGAGCTCGATGGCGTTGTCGCGCAGGATGCGGCGGCGGTCGGCGTCGTCGAAGTCCTTGAGCTCGGCCACGTAGTCGAGCGGGCGCGGCATGCCCTCGATGTGTGGCCAGTCGGAGCCGAAGATCACGCGGTCGGTGCCCATGAGTTCGGCGATCTCGTAGGGATCGTCCTCCCAGAACGGGTTGATCCACACGTTGCGGCGGAACGTCTCGACGGGGTCTTCGCTGAACCAGCCGGGCATCTTCTTGGCCGTCGATCGCAACTTCGCGAACAGATCACCGAGGAACGTGGAACCATTTTCCACCGACGCGATGCGCAGGCGCGGGAAGCGGTCGAAGAGCTTCTCGAACGCGAGTGTGATGAGGAAGTCGTGCGCGGCGCGTTCGATGTTGAACGCCTTGATCGACGGCGCCCAGCCACCGCCACCGAACGACGCGCCGAAGCCGTCGGCCGCGTAGCCGTTCGCCGACACGCCACTGTCGCCCGCGTGCACCACCACGGTGATCCCGGCCTCGGACACCCTCGCCCAGAAGGGGTCGAACATCGGGTCGCTCGGCGTGCGCGGGCCGTGCTCGGTGAATGCGGCCGCGGGGCGCATGCACACGAGCCGCGCGCCGCGCTCCAGCGACAGCTCCAACTCGCGGCATGCCCAGTCGACGTCGCAGAGCGAGATGTAGGGCGCTGCGAAGATCCGCTCGGCGTAGTGGAAACCCCAGTCGTCGTGCAGCCACTCGTTGAAGGCTCGGAACGTGGTGGTGACTGCGAACGGGTCGTGCTTCAACAGCTCTTCGTAGAGCACGCCGAGCGTCGGGAAGAGCCACACCCATTCGAGGCCGAACTCGTCCATGCGCGCGAGGCGCGCTTCGGGCTCGCGGTATTCGGGCGGGATCGGCTCGCGATCGCGCAGGAACTCCAACGGATTACGACCGTCGGGATTGCCGCGGAAGAAGTCGTGCATCGCGCCGGCTTTGGCGATGGGATCGAACGTGGCGTTCGAGACCGCGCGACTCACGCGCCCGCCGACCACGTGATACTTGCGGCCCTCGATCTCGGCCCACTGCACGCACCGGCCGCGCAGCTTCGGGTCGACGTGGCGGGTGAACGCGTCGAGCGCCTCGTAGTAGTGGTTGTCGGCGTCGAACGCGAGGTACTCGAGCGGATCGGCCATATGCACAAGGGTAGTTTCGACCCGTGACCCAGAGCCTGCCCGTGCTCGACGTCACACCGCTGTTCGGCGACGACCTCGACGGCCAGCGTGAGGTGGGGCGAGGCATCGATGGCGCGTGCCGAAGCCACGGGTTCTTCGCGATCACGGGTCACGGGCTCGACCCCGACCTGCGCGACCGGCTCGACGCTGCGGCCCGGCGCTTCTTCTCCCTCCCCGACGACACGAAAGATCACATCGCGATGAGTCGCGGCGGTCCCGCGTGGCGCGGCTGGTTCCCGCTCGGCGGCGAACTGACGTCGGGCCGGCCCGACATGAAGGAAGGCATCTACTTCGGCTCCGAGCTACCGACCGACGATCCGCGGGTGGCGGTCGAGCACCGTCCCCTGCATGGGCCGAACCTGTTCCCCAGCGAGGTACCCGAGCTGCGACCGCTCGTGCTCGAGTGGATCGACGCCGTCACTGCGCTCGGCCAACGCGTGCTCGGCGCGATGGCACTGGGTCTGGGCCTCGAGCGCGACTGGTTCCGCCGCCACCTCACCGCCGACCCCACAATCCTGTTCCGCATCTTCCGTTACCCGCCCCTCACCGCCGCGCCGGAGGCGGTGGAGGCATCAGTGGTGCCGCAGGTGAGTGAGTCGAATCACCACGAGAACCCGAAGGCCACGCGGCGAACGGAGCAGCCCAGGAGCGACGGAGGAGCGAAATGGGGGCGCAATGAGCTCGCCGTGGCGCCGCAGGCGACACAAGGATTTTCAGTACAAGAGCACACCGACTATGGGTTACTCACGCTGCTCGTGCAGGACGACCGCGGCGGCCTCGAAGTGCGTGCCGGCGACCAGTGGATCGCAGTCCCGGCCGATCCTGATGTGATCGTGTGCAACATCGGCGACATGCTCGATCGCATGACCGGCGGTCGCTACCGGTCGACGCCGCATCGCGTGCGCAACCTCGCGGCGGAAGACCGGGTGTCGTTCCCGCTGTTCCTCGACCCGTCGTGGGACGCCGAGATCGCGCCACTCCCCCTCGACGGCCCGCCGCCCGACGACGACGCACACACCCGATGGGATCGCTCGAGCGTGCACGAGCTGTCGGGCACGTACGGCGAGTATCTAGTGGCCAAGGTGGCGAAGGTGTTCCCCGAGCTCGGCACCGCGGTGCTGAACACCGCGGAAGCCGCGTCCGGGTGACGGCCCAGCTCCCGGGCCGTGCTCCAATGGGGGCGATGTTCGACTTCGACGCCGACGCCGAACGCGTCGCCGACCTCTGCTTCGACTACGTGCGCCAGCGGCTCGCCAATCCGCCCGATCCCGTTGCGCCGCCGTCGGTGAAAGCACTCGCTGAGCGGGTCGGGCCCACGATCACGGCCGGCGGGATCGGCGCCGAACGTGCGCTCCAGCTGTTCGCCGAGGTGCTCGCGCCCGCCGCCATCCCGTTGAACAGCCCGAAGCACTGCGCGCTGATCCCCGGCGCGTCGACGATCGCGGCCACCCTGTTCGATGCGTGCGTGAGCGCCTCGGCGCTCGTCGCCGAGGCGTGGATCGAGGCCGCCGGGGCCATCCATGCCGAGCAGGAAGCGCTCGCCTGGATCGCGTCGCTCGCCGGGCAGCCCGCGTCGGCGGGCGGTGTGTTCGTGAACGGCGGCACGGCCGGCAATCTCTCGGCCCTCGTGACCGCGCGCGACAACGCGGCGCCGGAGCGGACGCGCGTCGTGGTCGGCGCCGATGCACATTCGTCGATCGCGCGTTCCCTCCACGTGATGCGCTGCGACGCGCTCATCGTGCCGTCCGACGAATTCGGTCGCCTCACCGGCGATGCGCTGCGCCAGGCCGTGCACGACGACGGCGACCCCGAGACGTTGTTTGCCGTCGTCGCAAGCGCGGGCGCCACCAACGCGGGCTGCATCGACGACCTGCGCGGCGTGGCCGACGTCGCACGCGAGCACAACCTGTGGATGCACGTCGACGCGGCCTACGGAGGCGCAGCGCTGTGCGCGCCGAGCGTGCGCGATCGCTTCGGCGGCATCGAGCGCGCCGACTCGCTCATCATCGATCCGCACAAATGGTTGTTCGGACCGCTCGACTGCTGCGCGCTCATCTATCGCGAGCCCGAGCTCGCGCACGAGGTGCACCAGCAGCAGGCGTCGTACCTCGAGACCATGCGCGTCGACGGTGGCGTCGACCCGGCCGACTACGCGCTGCACCTCACGCGGCGGGCGCGCGGCCTGCCTCTGTGGTTCTCGCTCGCCACATATGGCACCGACGCATACCGCGACGCGGTCGAGCAGGTGCTTGCGAATACGCGCGCCGCGGCCGACGTGGTGCGCAACCATCCAGATCTCGAGCTCGTCGTGGAACCCGAGCTCGGCGTGCTGCTGTTCCGGCGCCACGGCTGGGGCGAGGCCGACTATCTCGACTGGTCGCGCCGCCTGCTCGACGAGCGCACCGTGTTCGTGCTGCCCACGCGCTGGCACGGCGAACCCGTCGCCCGCTTCGTGTTCCTGCATCCGCACACAAGTGTCGACATCTTCGAAGCCGCAGTCGCGGCGATGCACTGAGCGGCGAGGCCCTTCGCTGCGAACCCAGGCTTGCGGTAGGCCGTCGCCGCAAAGCAGTGGCTCAGTTTGAATCTGGCGGGACGGGCTCGGGCACGGCCGCTTGGTGCGCCGCGAGTGCGGTCGCTCCGGCCATGCCAAACGAGAGACCTGCGAGAACCGAGAACACACCGAGCCCCGCATGGCCCGTAGTGCCAGAAAGCGTCAACCCGAGTACGACTCCCGCAACCGTCAACCACCGCTGACGCGTCTGGGACACACCGTCAAGGCGCTTGAACAGCGAGGGGCCTCCGAGCGTGAGCGCGGCTCCGACGCCGAGCGCGATCAGCACAGCCAACGCGATAGCGAGTGCGCTTCGATGATGATCTTCGCTAATTCCGATAGCAAACAGCGCGAGACCGAGCGCTGCGATTAGGAGGCGCGCACCCACCGGCGACACACGCAAAGAATGCCAGACGATCAGCGCCAGTCGAGCAATTCGGCGAGTTGGGTAACGCTCCACGGGAACGCCTCGACACCTGCCGCCAGCGCGGGCGCAATCGGTTTGCCTGCCTTCTTCGTGAGCGTCTGGTGAGGACGGCAGAAGTTGTCAGCGGCGCTCCGTTTCCAGCGGCCATGGTGTCTCCACGCTACGAGGGGTCGGGTCGGCGCGTGTGGAGAACGCATCGAGACCCAACCCGATTGCAGTATCGGCGCGCTGACGCGCGTTTGCTTCTCATCCATTTGGATGATTTCGTAGAGCACGTCTACGGAAGCGCGAGCGCGCTCGGTCGTACGCGTACGTATGGGGTGCTCGTCCCGCTCCACGTCGGACTGCTCGGGATCGACATCGACTCGAGCAGCGAGACGACCCGCGCGTCCTGCTGCCCATCGACCCAGCGTCGGACCGCTCCCCGCCGCTGCCTGTCTCGCCCTAGTGGGGCGTGTAGCAAGTTCGAGACACTGAAGGATTCCGAAAAACTTCTGTGAACACGGCATTTTCGGGATTCTGTTGTCGCACCCCCCTGTCATGATGGGGGTGTGAGTGGGGCGACGATCTTCGAGCAACTCGACGGCGTGAATGATGTCCTCGCGTCGATCACCGAAGACTTCGATGGTGATCTGTTCACGGGGAGGCAGGCGCAACGGATCGTGTGCGCCGCCGCCGACGCGGAACGGTTCGCGGTGGCGTTGAAGGCTCTGGCGATGCGGCGGGTCGATCAGACCGACGCCTGGAAGCACGATGGTGCCCGCTCGCCCGAGTCGTGGTTGGCGAACAAGACCGGTACGACCAAGAGCGACGCGCATGGCACGGTCGAGTTCGGCGCGCAACTCGACGATCTCCCGGCCGTGGCGGCCGCGGTGAAGAAGGGCCAGTTGTCGCCGGGGAAGGCGAAGATGATCGCCGGCGCCGCCAGCGCCGACCCCGATTCGGAGTCTCAGCTGCTCGCGCTCGGTAAGACCGGGTCGATGACCGCGTTGAAGAACGAGTGTGCTGCGGCGCGGCAGCGGGGCGCGGGTCCGTCGGCGATCGAGAAGATCCACGCGCGGCGGTCGTTTCGGAGCTGGACCGATCGTGACGGCGCCTACCGCTTCGCAGGCACCCTCACACCCGACAAAGGCGCCCGCTTCCAAAAGGCGCTGGACGGGTTCACCAACGAGGTGTTCCACGACGCCCGCCGCGCCGGGATCCGCGACCCGTACGACGCCTACGCCGCCGACGGCCTCGTCCGCATGGCCGACGCCGCCGTCACCAACACGACGAACAACGGCGAGGCGGCGCCTGCGTTCACGCGCAGCCGCGTCCAGATCGTGCTGATCGCCGACGCCGCGGCCTGGACCCGCGGCCACGCCGAGGCGGGTGAGACGTGCGAGATCGTCGGGATCGGCCCCGTCGACATCGCCACCGCCCGGCGCATGGCCGGCGACGCGGTCATCGACATCGTCCTCACCCACGGCGTCGACGTCACGACCCTCGCCCACGCCCAACATGACCTCACGAAACAGCAGTACGTGGCGTTACTGGCGCAGGGCTACGAGTGCAACGTCGACGGCTGCGGCAACACCCGCAACCTCGAAGTCGATCATCTCGGTGCCGGCTGGGCGGTCAACGGGCGGACCAGCGTCGATGACGTCGCCCTCAAATGCGGGCACTGCCACGACCTCAAGACCTACAAACACTGGACCGACGGTCCGCTACTCCCCAACGGCAAACGCAAGCTCATCCCACCCACCAAACACGCACCACCCGACGGGTGAACCGATCAGGCTGGGACTTCGTCGTAATCCTTCGCGCCGCACTTCGGGCATTGACGTGTCTGCGCGATGGTCTCGAGCAGCTGTTCGCGCGCCGCGTCGCGTGCTGCGGCTTCGTGGTTGATGTCGCCGACCGACGCATTCGTGATCGTGCGGCGCGAGCGTGCGCCCATCACCGTCCCGGCGCGGTAGCCGCTCTGCCAACGCCCGGGTGGTCGTGCACGAGCAAGGCGGCCGTCGACCTCCCACGTCTCACCGCACTCCCGGCACGTGCACCATACCGGACCATGTCGCCACGGAAGTCGCATCGAGATCGACGGTAACCGCGCCGGTCGTAGGCTCCGCGCATGACGACGGTCGAGCCGTTGATTCCGGTGCCTGCGGCGCCCGACGGGCACGACTACCGGGCGATCACGGTCGATCGTTACGCCGGTGCGTGTGGTGCGGTGATCTCCGGGGTCGACCTCGCGTGTGAGCTCGACGACACGGTGATCGCGGAGATCCGCCGTGCGGTGCTCGATCACGGTGTGGTGTTCTTCCGGGAGCAATCGCTCACGCCCGGCGAGCAGGTGGCGTTCAGCCGGCGGTTCGGCCCGTACAGCCCGGTGCCGTTCGTCGACGCGATCACTGATCATCCCGAGGTGATCGCGGTGGTGCGCGAAGCAAGCGAACAACAAGGTTTCACGTTCGGCAGCCTCTGGCACTCCGACTTCTCGTTCCTCGAGGCGCCGCCGATGGGTTCGATCCTGCACGCCATCGAAGTGCCGCCCTACGGCGCCGACACGATCTGGGCGAACCAGTACCTCGCCTACGACACACTCTCCCCCGGCTTGCAAGCGACGCTTCATACCCTCGACGGCGTACACAGCGCGCGCGACGCGTACTCACCCAAGATGCAGGCGGTGCACGATCTGTTCGAAGGTATGACCGTGCACACCGACGAGTCGGCGAACACACAACGACAGCATCCTGCGGTGCGCGCCCATGGCGAGACGCAACGGCCTGCGTTGTTCGTGAACGCGCAGTACACGATCGGGCTCGCGGGCTGGGCCGCGCACGAAGCGCGCTGGTTGCTCGATCGCCTCTACGCGCATGCCACGCAACCCGCCTTCACGTGCCGCTGGCAGTGGAAGGCCGGCGACGTGGCCTTCTGGGACAATCGCTGCCTGCAGCACATGGCCATGGCCGACGTAGCGGGCCACCGTCGCTTCATGCACCGCACCACCGTGGCCGGCGAAGTGCCGCAGCGCGCCTGACGCGCCCACCGCCGTCACGGAACCGACAGTTGCGTTCTCGCGCCGGTGACAAGGCGGAGAAACCCACGTAAAGAACCGGGTCCACACTCTCAAACACCGGGGCGCCGCGGCCCCGGTCCGAGGAGCCGAAGCAGTGCGCCCCGCACTGCACACAGGAGGTGTGTGATGACCGAGAAGCTGCGAGACCGCATCCGTAACGCCGACATCGCCCCGATACGGCGTAAAGCGAAGCCCACGGTGGTCGAACGAGCGCTCCCGACCGGGCTCGGCTCGGCGGTGAAGGCGTTCGAGCAACTCGTCGCGACGCCCGTCGAGTCGAGCGACGGTGTGGCGACACTCGAGCTCACACACCGCCTGCGGCTCCGCGGGTTCGGCGTCGACGCGGTGGCAACGGTGCGTCTGGCTGATTCCCCCGACATCCTGACGCTCGATGTGACGCTCGCCGAGGCCGCCGACGGAACCAGCATGGTGCGGCTCGCCACACGCGGTGCCTGCCGCGATGGCTTCGACACCGCGCATGCGGTACTCCACGACATCACGCTCGCGCTCGCCGCCGAGTGCGACGTGGGCGCGGCGTTGCATGCAGTCGCGAGCTGACACGGCTTGCTTGCTCGGGTGTCGCGCGACGCAACGGCGCCGACCGCGCACCCGAGCACTGCACGCCGCGTGAAGGGTTCTCACGCCGTACGCGCCGGTTACGCTGAGTCCTCGTGGGCACGCGACGCCGCAGCGCATCGAACCTTGCATTGAGCGCCGCACTCCTCATGCTGGTGCTCGGCGTGTGGGCGCTGGCAGATCAGGGCTCGTTCGGCCTCCGCTACTGGATCGCTGTGATCACGCTCCCGCCGCTGATCATCTCTCTTGCCGCCGCGTGGCAATACCGCTTCGGCAAGCACTCCGGAGCTGGTGCCGCCGCCGCCGTGATCACGTGGGCCTTCTGTGCCGTGTACCTGTTCACCGCGGGCACGCTCTTCTTCTTCAGCGCACTGTTGCTCACCGTCGCATGGTGGCGCGGCCGCCCTCGCGACGAAGTGCTGACGGCGGCGCCCACGGTGATCGCCTCGCACGAGTAGCTCCACGCGACTACGCGCGGTCACCGCCGTGCGGCCAAGATGGCGCCATGGACACCTACGACGCGGGTTACGGCGCGCTGGTTGACACGACCGTGCGCCTCGCCACCTGGAACATCTGGGCGCGCTACGGACCATGGCAGAAGCGTGCACCGGTGATCCTCGAGACGTTGCGCGCGCTCGAGCCCGACATCATCGGATTGCAAGAGGTGTGGGACGACGGCGACCACAACCAGGCGCGAGAGATCGCCAGCGCGCTCGGCTATGCGCACGTCGAGTTCGAAGCCAACCTCGAGCATCGAGGCGCGTGGTTCCCGCAGGATCCGCCCGACGCGCCCGACGCCGTGACCCGAGCCGGCAACGCCGTGATATCGCGCTGGCCCATCCGCCGGCGCGAGGTGCGGCTGCTCTCGCGCGACTCGGGTGACGCGCGCGACGACGAGGGCGAGGAACGCGTGTGCCTGCTCGCCGAGGTCGACGGTCCGCGCGGCCCGATCCAGATGTACTGCGCGCACTTGAGTTGGCGCGGCGACCACAGCGCGGTGCGCCAGCGTCAAGTTGGCGATATCTGCGCGTTCGTGCGCGAGCAGCGGCCGCGCACGTTCCCGTCGGTGCTCGTGGGCGACCTCAACAGTGATCCCGACAGTGACGAGATCCGCATGCTCACCGGGCGGGCCACCACCCCCGTGCCCGGCGTGCTGTGGCGCGACGTGTGGGAGTGGACGGGCAAGGTGGCGCGCGGCGAGCCCGGTCACACCTGGAGCAACGACAATGCATTCGCCGCCGCCAGCCTCGACGTGCCCCGGCGCATCGACTTCATCATGGTCGCGGCGCCGAAAGCCGGCGGTTGTGGCCACCCCCTCGACGTCCACGTGATCGGCGACCGCCCGATCGACGGTGTGTGGGGCTCCGACCACTACGGCCTCGTGGCCGACCTTCGCTACTGACCGCACGGCGGCGGCGACCCGAACCAGCGCGTCCGACCGGGTCGAAGTGATCCAGCTCCAGACCGGCGTGCGAACCTCAGTCGCGAACTTGAATGGTCGACAAAGCTGAGCACGAGAGGACGGCCGAGGATGGGACTGCGAGTGGTTGGCGCCGGCGTGGGCCGCACGGGGACGCACACCCAGAAGGTGATGCTCGAGCAGCTGCTCGGCGGCACGTGTCACCACATGATGGAGGTGTTCGCGCACCCCGACGAGATTCCGGTGTGGCACCAGGCCGGGCTCGGCAACATGCCCGACTGGCAGCAGTTCCTGGCCGGATACACGGCTCAAGTCGACTGGCCCGGTGCGACGTTCTACAAGGAGCTCGCCGACGCGTTCCCCGACGCGATCGTGGTGCTGTCGCTGCGCGACCCCGACGACTGGTATCGCAGCGCAAGGAACACGATCTTCAATTCGTTCGACCCGTCCAACGCCGACGACCCGTGGCAGCAGATGGCCGTCGACGCTATCGGTCGCCACTTCTGCCTGGAGGTGGAAAATCCTGACGCGGCGAAGAAGGCGTTCGTGGCGCACAACGAAGAGGTGCGCGACACGATCGCCAAGGATCGACTCGTCGTGTGGCGCACCGAGGACGGTTGGGCTCCGATCGCCACTGCGCTTGGCCTGCCGGTGCCCGACGGCCCGGTCCCGGTCACGAACACCACCGACGACTTCCGTGCGATGGTGGGGTTGCCACCGATGTGACCCCGGCCCACCGCTCGGAAGCCCGCGCGAGACTCGGCTCATGACCACGACTGACAGCGCGGTGCAGGGTTGGACGGCGAAGGGTTTCGAAGCGGTTCGCGACGCGTTCGCAGGCAACTTCGCCAACGGGCTCGAGGTGGGCGCGGCGTTCAGCGCGTACCACCGCGGGCAGAAGGTGGCCGACCTGTGGGGCGGCGTTGCCGACCAGGAGAGCGGCCGGCCGTGGGCCGAGGACACGATGATCCTCGTGTTCTCCACCACGAAGGGCGTCACGGCGATGTGCGCGAACCAGCTCGTGCAGGAAGGCCGCCTCGACGTGAACGCGCCAGTGGTGCAGTACTGGCCCGAGTTTGGCGCGGCCGGCAAGGAGCAGATCACCGTCGCGCAGCTGCTCAGCCACCAGTCGGGCCTCGCGTGGGTGGAGCCGGCGATGCCGCTCGAGGACGCGCTCGAGTGGGAGAACGTGGTGCGCGCGCTCGAGCACGAGGCACCGCACTGGGAGCCCGGCACGAAGCACGGCTATCACGCCACCACCTTCGGCTGGCTCGTGGGTGAGGTGATCCGGCGCGTGAGCGGGCAACGCATCGGCGAGTACCTGCGCGAGCACGTGGCCGGCCCGCTCGACGCCGACTTCTACATCGGGCTGCCGGAGGCGCTGGAACCGCGCGTCGCCACGCTCATCAGCATGTTCCCGCCCGGAATCGATCTCGATCCCAACGCGCCGTCGGCGAGTGAGCCGAACCCGGTGCGCGACATGATCGCGCAGTTCATGGGACCCGACACGGTGCTCGGAAAGGCGCTTGCATCGCCGGGTGGCGCGTTCCGAAACCCCGAGGTGTTCAATACCCGCGCCGTGCGCGCGGCGGAGATCCCGGCCGCGAACGGCGTGGGTGACGCGCGATCGATCGCCCGGTTGTACGCGGCGTGTGTGGGCGAGGTCGATGGCGTGCGGCTGTTGAACCCCGCGCAGCTCGATGACGCGATCACGCAACGCACCACCGGTCCCAACACCGTGTTGCTCGATCTCGATATCCAGTTCGGACTCGGCTTCATGGTGCGGTCGAGCCTCATCGCGCTCGGCGGACCGCGCAGCTTCGGGCACTTCGGGCTCGGCGGTTCGATGGGTTGGGCCGACCCCGACGCCGAGCTCTCGTTCGGCTACGTGATGAACCGCCTCGACATGGGCGTGGCCGGCGACGTGCGATCCACGAACCTCGTGAATGCCTGCTACGCCGCGATCTGATTCGCCGCCTACCTACCCACCCGCGCAACCTGCGATGACGGCAACCGGAGATACGTCCGACGAGCTGCACCAACTCGTGGCCGGCGCGACCAACGCCGACATCGCCGATCGCATCGGGTTCGTTGCCGAGCTCGACCGGCTGCGCCTCGTCGAACGGCGGACCTATGTCGCCGGCGGCGCGCGGCGCGAGAACACGGCCGAGCACTCGTGGCACGTTGCGACGATGGCACTCGTGCTGCAGCCGTTGCTCCGCTCGATCGACGTCGACAAGGTGGTGCGCATGATGCTCGTGCACGACATCGTCGAGATCGACGCCGGCGATGTTGCCGTGTACGACTACGAGGCACGAGCCGCCAAGCAGGCAGAGGAGGCGGTCGCGGCCGAACGCATCTACGGGCTGCTCCCCGACGCGGTCGGCCCACCGTTGCGCGCACTGTGGGACGAGTACGAGGCCGGCGACACCGTCGACGCGCAGGCCGCGAAGGCCCTCGACCGGCTCGCGCCGCTCCTGCTGAACTGGTTGTCGCAGGGTCGCAGTTGGCGTGAGCTCGGCGTGCACGCCTCCGAGGTGCGGGCGGTGAACCTTCCCGTCGCCGAGCGGGTTTCGCCCGAGCTCGCCGCGCTGGTGCGCGCACTCATCGACAATGCCGTCGCACGCGGATGGCTGCCCGAGTAGACCAGTAGCGATGGTCGATTACGGCAATGCTCCCGAACACGGTGAGCGGTGCGACGAGTGCCGCTTCGACGGCGCCGCGTACACCGACCTCGATGTCGCGGGCACACTGCGTGCGATCGCGCCTTGGTGGCAATTGCTCGTGCGCAACCTCGACGACGACGTGTTGCAACAGCGTCCTGCGCCCGGGGTGTGGTCGGCCGTCGAGTATGCCGAGCACTCCACCATGGTCACGAGCGTGATCGCCATGGGTTTGGCGGCGCTACTCGAACACGACGGTGTCGACCTCGGCGCGGTGCCTGGCGATCCGGCGATGAGCGACACGCCGTCGACCAGCCCGATGGCCAACGCGCTGAGCACCCTCGAACGCGAAGTCGATGCCTACGCCGACCTCGCCGCGAAGTCGCTCGTGGAACCCGACCGTTTTCTCGTCCTCGACGGTGATCGATACCGCGCCGGCTGGCTCGTTCGTCACGGCCTGCACGACGCGCTGCATCACCTGCAAGACGTCGGGCGCGGCCTGCACGCGCTCGGCGCCGGCACGCCAAGCCATGCCGGCACCGTGGTGCAGATCAACGTGTCGGACGGCGGTGTGCCCAAACGGCCGGTCGACGCGGTCGCGGTGGGATACCGCGGGCTCGAGCACGATCGCCAGCGGTCGCGCCGTCACCACGGTCGCGTGTGGCAGGCGCTCTGCCTCTACTCCACCGAGGCGATCGCACGGTTCCAGGCCGAAGGCCACCCGATCGAGTGGGGATCGGCGGGCGAGAACTTCACGGTCGAGGGAATCGACTGGGCCGCAGTGCGCCCGGGAACGAGGCTGCGCATCGGTGATGTACTCGCCGAGATCTCGCTGCCCGCCTTGCCGTGCGGCCACAACGCCCGCTGGTTCACCGACGGCGATTTCAATCACATGCACCACGAGCGCGACTACACACGCACGCGCTGGTACGCACGAGTGCTCGAGGACGGCACCGTCCGCACCGGCGACAAGGTGCTCGTCGAACCCACCTGAGCGTCACGCCCGGGCGTCGGTT
>DASXZO010000148.1:0-21855 GCA_036501845.1 Acidimicrobiia bacterium
CGGCGCTCGCGCAGCACTCCGCCGAGCGGGCGCCACACCTTGGTGAAGATGTTGTCGCCGAGATCGAACGACTCGGTGGCGACGGTGCCGCCATCGTCGGTGGGCTTGAATTCGTAGCGCCACACATTCATGCGCCGCTCGCGCATCACGACGGCGAACTCGAACACCTCGCCGGGCACGCACTCAGTGATCTCGCACGTGGTCCAGTAGAGGATCGGCCACTTCTCGTTGCGCTTCACGTGACCGCGGTACCGCGCGCCCACTGCCGGGCCGGTCGCGCCGCCCACCCACTCGGCTTCCACCACCTCGGGGCTGTACTCCCCCATCTTGGTGATGTCGCTCACCAGCCCCCAGACCTTGTCCGGCGACGCCTTCATCTCGAGACTGACCGCTGCACGCATGGCGCGGCACCCTACGGCGTCGTCGCGTGGGCTCAGAAACCGTAGAGACGTTGCGCGTTGCCGGCGGTGATCAGCTGGCGGTCGCCGGCCGCGATCCCCGACATCGACGACTGGATGACCCGCCACGAGGTGGGCCAGTCGGCGCTGATGTGCGGGTAATCGCTCGACCACAGCACGCGTTCGGCGCCCACGTCGACGAGATTGCGCAGCCCGAACGTGTCGGTGATGTAGCCGAAGTGGAAGTGCCGTGCGATGTAGTCGCTCGGAGGGAGTCGGAGCCCGAAACGCGAGACGGCGTCGAGGCGCCGGTAGTTGTTGTCGATCTGCTCTTTCACGTAGGGAACCCAGCCGAAGTCGACCTCGGCGAATACCACATCGAGATCCGGGCAGCGGTCGAACACGCCGGCGAACACCATCTCGATCATCCGGTTCGGCGCATCGAAGAAACGGCCGTATCCAGGTAAGGCCGCGCGGTGCGCCGCGGGCATCGACTGCGTGAGTGCCACATGGATGCCCAACGGCATTCCCCGTTCGGCGAGCGCCGCGAACACTTTGTCGTCGTCGTCGGAGAGCCGCAGCGTTCCGTTCGGCCAACAGCCGATCACGACGCCTCGCATGCCGGGACGGTCGGCGATCCGGTCGAGCTCTTCGAGCGCGGCGTCGACGCCGCGGTTCGGCAAGATGGCGAGTCCGCCGAAACGCTCGGGCGCGTATTGCACGTATTCGCTGAGCCAATCGTTGTACGCGCGAACCATGGCCACGTGATATTCGGCATCGCGGTTGGCGACGATCGCGTTGGCGAGGCGGGGCGTGGGATACAGCACCTCGGCGTCGACGCCGTCGCGACGCATCTCCTCGACGCGCGCGGCCGGGTCGTAGCCGCCGCGACGGATGTCCTCGAAGCGCATCCAACCTTTCATGTCTTCCGGCTCGAGCCCGGCGCAGGCGTTCATGCCGAAGTCGATCGGGTCTTTCACACCTTCGATCACCCAGGCGTCGCCGTGCTCGAACGACTCGATGCGCGGCGCGCGATCACGCAGCGCAGCCGGTACGCGCGAGGTCCACAGGTCGGGCGGCTCGTTGACGTGGCTGTCGGCGGAGATCAACCGGTACTGCGGTGTGGGGGCTTCGTCTCGCACAATGGCAGGATACGTAGCCGGCGGGGCGACGCGTCCCGCGCCGAGCCCAACTGGAGGACGCGGGATGAGCGCCAGCGCGATGACCAGGGGCGCAGGACCACATGGCACCCTTGGGCGTTCCGCCTTCGTGGTGAGCATCACGCCGTTCGATGGCAACGGTGAGCTCGACGAGCCGGCGCTGCGCGCGCACTTCGCGCGCATGCGTGACGCCGGCATCGGTGTGTACGTCGGTGGTGGCGGAAGCGGCGAGGGATACACGCTCACCACGGCCGAGCACGAGCGGGTGCTCACCATCGCGGCCGACGCGCTCGCAGGTACGGCGCCAGTACGCGCCATGGGTGTCGAGCCGCGCACCGCGACGCAGATGATCGAATACGTGCAACTCGCCGCCGAAACTGGTGTCGACGCGTGCCAGATCTACTCGCTCGATCCGGGACACGGGCACCGACCCACCACCGCAGAGGTCGAGGCCTACTTCCTGGCCGTCGTCGAGGCCGCCGCGTATCCGATGGTGCTGTCGACGCACCTCTCCGTCGGGTACCGGGTCGCCCCGTCGTTCCTACGCACGCTCGTCGACAACCACGACCACGTCGTCGGCGTGAATTGCACGCATCCCGACCTCGGCTATCTCGACGATGTCATCGATGCGGTCGGCCATCGCGCTGCCGTGCACGTAGGTGGACCACGCGACGCGCTGACCGCGCTGGCCTTCGGCGCGCAGGGCTTCTTGAGCTCGGAAGCCAACCTCGCGCCGAGACTGTGCGCACGCGTCATCGAGGCAACCGACGCCGGACGGTTCGACGACGCCGCGGACGCCTACGCGACGCTCGCCCGCCTGTCACGCGTGCTGTACCAACACGGCGGGATCCGCGTGACCAAGCCCGTGCTCCAGCGCCTCGGCCTTCCGGGCGGCACAGTTCGCGCGCCGCAATTCGTGGCACAACAAGACGCCGTCGACGCGGTGCTCCGCGCGATCGATTCACTCGACATCGCCGCAGTCGAAGGCTGGTGAACGGATGATGCGTGGATTCTTCGTCGCCGCGACGCTCGTAGCCGTCGCAGCAAGCGGATGCTCGTCGGGAGCCAAGTCGGCCGCGCACCTTGCGGCCCCCTCGACCAGGGTTCCACCAACAACCGCGCCGGCACCGCCCGCGACCGGTCCGCGCATCATCATCGACACGGACTTCTCGCTCTGGTGGGACGATGCCACTGCGCTCGGGATTGCCAACGTCTTGGAGCAGCAAGGCGCAGCGAATGTGCTCGGCATCATGTCCGACGTACGCAATCCCACAGCCGTCGCAGCCATCGACGCGTTCGATACCGCGTACGGCCACGGCAGCATCCCGCTCGGCGCGGTGGCAGACAGCAGCGCGAACACCGCGAAGCACGGCTACACCGATGTGCTCGAGAGCCAACTTCCGCACACGGTGAAAAGCAGCGACGCGGTGCCGAACGCCGTTGCCCTCTACCGCCAACTCCTCGCGCGGCAACCCGACCAGAGCGTGACGGTCGTGTCACTCGGCGGCTACACGAATCTCGCCGGACTCATCGCCACACCCGCCGGGCGCACGTTGGTGACCGAGAAGGTCAAACGCCTCGTGATCATGGACGGTCTGTTCCCAGGTGGAGTAGGCCCGGACACCAATCAGAACATCGATCCTGCCGCCACGCGCGCCGTCGTAGCCGGCACTGCCGACTCACCTCCGTGGCCCACTCCTATCGCCTGGGTCGATGGCCTCGACGGCATCGCCACCCGGGTCGGCACCACTGTGTGCACGAAGGACGCGAAGGACAGTCCGGTCCGGATCGTCTACAACGATCTGTTCCACTGCGGTCCCGTCCGTGACGGCGATTGGGACGCGCCTGCGCTGCTCTTCGCGCTCGGCGATACACCGCAGGTGTTCTCGGTGCTCGGCCGCGGCGGTTCCGCAGTGATCAACAAGCAGGGCGGCCTGTCGTGGCAGGCCAACTCCTCCCGTCACGACGATGTGTACGTGCACGTGCGCGATCAGCAGGCCCTCAACCAGCGGATCGACCAACTCATCACGACGTCGTGAGCGCGCGAGCGTCGCGGGTCTTCGCTACGGCCGATCCGTACTCAGCTGGGCAACGACATCGATCCAGAACCGCATGGTGCCGACGCGACGGCCGGGCACCTCGACAACGTCTTCGAGCACGCCCCCGTTGCCCTCGATGATCCGGCGGGAGCCCTCGTTGGTGGTGTCGCAGGTGACGAGGATGCTCGCCAGTTGCAGGTCGAGGCATGGCCGCAACGCCATCGCCAAACCCATACGGCCGTACCCGTGACGACGCGCCGTCGGGCGGATCGCGTACCCCACGTGACCGCCGCGGAGGCGAAGGTCGGCGGTGAGGTGGTGCCGAATCTGCACTCTGCCCAGAAAGCGGTCGCCGTCGACCAGCCAATAGGTCGATCCGGGCACCCAACCCGCCGGCAGACCCAACCCCTGACTCCAGTCGACGAGTTCGCGCACGAAGTCCGCGAAGGACGCGTGATTCGCGAGCGTGCCGAGCTCTTCCGCTCGGCCTTCCGCAATGAACTCGGCCATCGCGTCGCGATACGAGCCTTCGAAGCGAACGTCCGGCTCCACCAGTTCGACTTGCATCACCCCGATTGTGTCGCGTGCATCGCGACGCGTGTGGCGCAATATCGCAAATCAGCACACGCTCGCTGCCGCGGCAGCACGGTTTCGCGCGTCAAGCTCCGCGACGCTCGGCCAGCTCGGCGAGGAACTTCGGCATGCGGCCCGCGCCGAAGTCATAAAAGCGCACCCACGTGGGCACGATCGCGATGCGCGCCATCTGGTCGTACATCGCGCGGCAGTTCGCCTCGAACTCGGCCGCCGCCTCGGCACTCATCGATTTGCGCGCTGCGGCGAGGTATTCGGGCACGAGGCCGTCGACGATCTCGACACTCGCTCGCCCGCGCACCGAGAGGGCCCGCGCCTGGCCGGGCGCGTCACCGCCATCGATCGCCAGCGCCACGTCGGGATGGACCCGCAGCGGACCGACCTTCGGCGCGGTCGTGGCCGTCGCGATCACGAACTCACTTCCTGTCCAGAAGTAGCCCACCGGAATCACACGTGGCGTTCCATCCGCGGCGGTGTAAGCGAGGTGTGCGGACGATGTCGCCGCCAGCAATTCCTGCGCGCCCGGCGTCGACAACTCCGCCGCGATGACCTTTTGCTCCATTGCGGTACTTCCTTCCAGGTGACGTGCGAGGGCTTCGGCCTCGCGAACGGCCATTCCCTCGACATCTCCGCGACCGGCGGCGTACCAGGGACATTGGTGATCGTCGAAGTGCACGGCTACTACGTGCCCGCCGCGCAGTGCGCATCGGGCTGCATCTGATCCCGGGACCACCGCCCAACGATTGCGGCAGCATTTGGTGGTACTGGGCTCCTCACGCATACGTGATCAGCCCAGGACCACGGTGGCTGTTGCGGAGGCGGTGCGAGCCCTGCGCTGTCCGTAGGCGCAGTCCATCCGGCACCTGACGGATGTGGAGCCCAGTCGCGACCGTGATGATGGCCGTGTATGGAACAGGCACACGGTCGTGGCAGAGGGCGGCGTAGGCCGTCATCCTCGCCCGGGAGGGAACAGGTCATGCAACGTCGCGCAAGGCTCATCACGGGCGTTCTCGCCGCCACCGTGCTGTGCCTCGGGTCCTACACCATCGCCTCGGCCGCTTTGCAGCCTGCCGCGCTTACCGCTACCCAGCCGATCAGCGCGTGCGCTGACGGCACCGGACACTTGCGCCTGCCCACCACGGCGAACAAGTGCGCGAGTGGGACGGTCGGTATCAGCCTGGCACGCGCGTCAAATGCGCCCCAAGCACTCGCTCTGTATACGACCTCCGGCCCTGAAGTGAGCAAGACGCTGTCGCTGATCGCCAACACCAAACTCGTGGCGCAGTGTGGCGCAGGAGGCAACGAAGCCGTCGGGCAGATCGAAGTCGTCCACGGCGGCCAAACCCAGATCGACGGGACCTCGTTCGTCGGCGAAAACGGTGGCGGCGACGTTCTGTTTGTCCGGAATGGCGGCCCAGCGAGCACCTCGCCGGTCGGCGCATCCTCCGTGTACGCCACGAGCGCGGGTGGATTTAGCGCCGAAGCGGGAGACAGCGGTGAATTCGCCACGGTCAACTATCACCTACTGGTCACCGTGCCTGGTGCGGTGTTCACAATCGACGGCGTGATCGACGCCAATGGTCCGAACACCTACTGCCGCATCTCGGCTGAAGTCGAGTCGGCCGCTACGACCTGACGCCAGGTTCGACAGTGGAACGCGCGAAGAGGCCGCGATGACCTCGTCGCACGCGAAGTACATGGGTGCCGTGTCGATGAGGTTGACACCGGATCGATCATCCCGAACAAGCTGACCGCTACGGCGAGCGCTCGATCAGCCCGGTTGTGTCGTTGAACGAGTCGGGTTGCGTCGCGCCCGCCGCGGTGCACGTCGTCGGTGCGTTGCATGCGACGGCAGCCAGCGTTCCCTTGCCCGGTGCAGTGTCGGTGCTCCAGGCCTTGCCGTTCCATCGGTCGACGAGCTCCCGGCCTGCCTCGGAGGTGGCGCTCGGATACTCAGATCCTGTCGCGACACAGTTGGAGACGCTCAGACACGAGATCCCAGAGAACGAAGTGACAGTCATGTGCGTGGGCGCGGGCGTGACCACGATCGACCACGCGTGTCCGTTCCATTGTTCGAGCACTCGGCCCCCGCCGTCGTTCGAGCCCACTGCGAAGCAACGAGTTGTCGACGGACACGCAATGCCAGCGAACTCCGCTCCCCGGTTCCCGCCCGGCCTCGCCGGATGCTCGTCGAGCGACCATGCGCTGCCGTTCCAATGCGCGGCGAGCGGTTCTTGCGGACCGAGGTCGGGGTCGACGAAGTAATCGCCGACCGCTTCGCACCAGCTCGCCGAACGGCACGTGATCGCGTTCAGATCGCCCCCCGCCTCGGGTATCGGGAAGGTGCCGATCGACCACGTCGTGCCGTTCCAGCGCAACAGCATCGGCACCAACTCCGAATCGGCGTCACCGACCGCAAAGCAGTTCGACGGCGTGACGCAGGCGACTCCCGTGAGTTGATCTTCGACACCGAACCCTCCCTGCCCGGGGTTCGGGCTCGCTTGCACTGCCCACGTCGAGCCGTTCCAGCGTTCGATCAGCGTCTTCGTGACCGTGCCCACCGGTTCGACGAAGTACTGCGCGTAGCCCACGGCCACACACGAGTTGGCGGCACTGCATGCCACCGACGTGAGCACGGCCACCTCAGCACCCGACGGCTTCGGAGTCTTTTGCACTGTCCACGCGACGCCGTTCCACCCGAGCGCCACTGCAGTGGCACCGAGATCCTCACCAACCGCAACGCAGCGCGCTGCGGTCACGCAGCTGATTCCGTTCAGCTGAATACCGGCGTGGGTGGGCATCACATGCCAGGTCGGCGCGACGGCGCGCACCGGTGCTGCGAGAGCGGCGACGCCCGGTCGAACTGCGAACCCACATGTCGCGAACGCCGACACGCCCAACGTCACGGCAACGAGTGCCCCCGTTTTGTGCATGATCCATTCTGCACCGTGCGAACGACCAACGGATCCACTATCGCCGCGTCAAGGAGGCAGGAACTTCGTCAATCACTCGCCTTGCTGATCACATACACGATGCCGCTCCCCAGTCGCCGACGAACACGGTCGTCCCATGAAGCACGACGGGAACGGGGCTGTTCAGCCCCGCGAGAACGCGTGCACCGTGTCACCCTCATATCAGTGCCGTCGGGACGCAGCGACAAGATCGCAGCCGAGTATTTTGTTGTTGTATTGCAGTGGTCGCACGCCGCGGATCACCTCCTTCGCTGTGGTGGATGGGTTCGCTCTTGACAGCCAACCGATCCACCCTGGGAGCAGGCTCCGGGGTCACCAGGAAACGACACCGACTTTCCAGCAGGGTCAGGACGGTGCGTTGGCCTCTCGGCGCGGCATCGCTGACTCGCGATCCACCACTGCGGCCTGGTCGGTCTCGGAGCCGGTCAGGTCGATCACGCGCTGGTACTGCTCCAGCAGTTCGCGCTCGTGGTCCCGCTTCGGGAACGCGAAGAACACCACCGCCGCGCCGAGCACCACAGCCACGATGCCCGCGGAGTAGGCCAAATCGGCGCCGTGCAGAAACGCTTTCTGCGCGCCAGCGACGATCTGACTGGCGTACTGCGGATACTTCGACGCGGTATCGGCCGCACCGGCGAACGATTTCGTCAACTGCGATTGCACGCTGCTGTTGACCGACGACGGAACGAGTTTCGTTGCCGTCGACACATATCCCACGGTGAGCAGTGCACCGAAGATCGACTGCATGATCGCCCCACCGAGGTCACGCTGCAGATCGGCGGTTGCCGATGCCATGCCCGCTCGCAGCACCGGAACCGAGGCGGTGAGCGAGTGCGACGCCGGGGTGCCGGCGAGCCCGACGCCGATACCGACGAACGCGTACGCCGGTCCGACCTGCCAGTAGCTGTCGCCCCGCTCCCACAACACGAGCATCGTGACGAAACCCAAGAGCACGAACACGTAGCCGACCAGCAGCGTGAATCGTGAGCCCCGCGTTTCGACCAACTTCGCTGAGCGAGGAGCGACGCACACCATGAGTATCGCCATCGGAAGGATTGCGGCACCCGCGTCGACCGTGGAATAACCCAGCACGTTCTGCATGAACTGTTGCCCGATGTACATCGCGCCCATCAGCGAGCCGAACACGATGACGCCGGAGCACGCGCCGACCCAGAACGTCGGGCGCGCCGCCACCGCGAGGTCGTACAACGGATTCGCCGCACGCCGCTGTCGCATCACGAACGCCGCGCCGGCCACCAGCGTGATGATCGCGAGAGCAACCACGAGCGCAGCCTTGCCGGGCACAGGAACGAGGTTGATGGCGAGGATCAACCCGGCGATCAGGGCAACCGAGATGACGCCGCCGAGATTGTCGATGGCTTCGCGCGCCTCGTTCACGTGGCTCGGAATCAGCACGACGGCGAGGACCAACGCCACGACGGCGAGCGGGAGCGTGATCAGGAACACCGATCCCCACCAGAAATGCTCGAGCATCGCACCCGCGCAGAGCGGGCCGATTGCCGCGACCGCGCCGCCGAGCGCGCTCCACAACGCTATGGCACGCGTTCGCTGCTCGCCCGGCGTCCAGAGCGCGGTGATCAGCGCGAGGGTCGTCGGGTATGCCATACCGGCGGAGAGCCCGCCAACGATCCGTGCCGCGACGAGCACGCCGATGCTCGGCGCGTACGCCGCTGCGACGCATGCCGGCACGGAGAGCGTGATGCCGCCGAGGCACATCGCCTTGCGGCCGTAACGGTCGCCGATCGCACCGAAATACAGCACCGATGCCGCGAGCCCGAGCGAGTAGCCGACCGCGACGAGATTCAAGCTGATCTGCGAGGCGTCGAAGAATTTGCCGATGTCCGGCAGCGCCACGTTGGCAACAGCGAGGTTCAAGTTCGCAACGGCCGCGGTCAGGATCAGTGCAAAGAGCACCAGTCCGGACCGTGCAGGCGCGCCACGCGGCACGGGCTGTCCGTCGCTTGTCATGGGCGCAGACCCCGCCGACCCTGATCAGAACTCGTCGAGCATCTCGGCCACGATGATGCGCGAGGCCGCTTCGATGAGCGCGAGGTGTGAGAACGCCTGCGGGAAGTTGCCGAGATGCTGCCCGCTCGCCGCTTCGAACTCCTCTGCGTAGAGGCCGAGCGGTGAGGCGACTCGCAGCAGCTTCTCCATCAGGTCCCGCGCACGCTGCACCTCGCCGATGATCGCGAGCGCCGACACGAGCCAGAACGAGCAGATCAGGAAGGTGCCTTCCTTGCCCGACAGGCCGTCATCGGTGTCGTCAGTGTGGTATCGCAGCACGAAGCCGTTCTCCGTGAGCTCATCGGCAATCGCGTTGACCGTCGCTCGCAGGCGCGGGTCGTCGGTCGGCAGGAACCCGAAGAGCGCGGCCAGCAATACGGACGCGTCGAGGTTGTCGGTGGCGTAGTGCTGGCGCAGCACGCCACGCGAATCCACACCGTTGCTCAAAATATCGTCGCGAATCTGCTCCGCCGTTGCGCCCCACTCTTGGGCCAGGTCGTTGTCGCCGCGAAGTCCCGCGAGGCTCGAGGCTCGGTCCAACGCGACCCAGCACATCAGCTTCGACGACACGTAGTGCTGCGGCGCGCCGCGCGCCTCCCAGATGCCTTGGTCCGGGTTGCCCCACACCTTGGTCGCGCACTCGGCCTGTGTCTCGACGATCGGCCACAGCCGCCGGGGAAGACGCGCGGAGTGGCGGGTATGGAGCAGGATCGAGTCGAGCACCGCGCCGAACACGTCGTTCTGACGCTGGTCGTACGCACCGTTGCCGATTCGGACCGGGCGGGCGCCGCGGTATCCCGAGAGCTCGTCGCGCGTGCTCTCGGTGAGATCACGACGGCCATCGATGCCGTACATGATCTGCAGCGAACCGTCGTCGGTTGCCTCGACATCGGCAACGAACTGCATGAACTCGTCGGCTTCCCAGTCGAGCAAGAGGAAGTGGAGCGCTTGGAGCGTGAACGTGGTGTCACGCATCCACGTGTAGCGGTAATCCCAGTTGCGTTCGCCACCCGGAGTCTCGGGGAGCGACGTGGTGAGCGCGGCGACCGTCGCACCGGTCGGCATGTAGCTGAGACCCTTGATCGTGAGCGCCGACCGCTGCACCGGATCCCGCCAGCGGTGATCAGGGATGCGGGCGCGACCGAGCCAGTTCCTCCAGAAGCGGATGGTGCGGTCGACACGGGCACGCGCGTCAGCGGCGTCGTCGGGGTGCGCGAGATCTTCGGCCCACGACAATGCGCAATACGCCGTTTCGCCCTGACAGAGCGTGTGGCGCGCGCGCACCCGGTTGCCCTCGATGCCGAGCGCGAGGTCGGATCGGAGCCTGAGTGTGGGATGCCCGTGGCAGATCGCGTCAGCCGACCAACGATGGCCGTCCACCATCGACCACTCCGCCGTCGTGCGCCCGTAGTCGAACGCGGGCTCGCACACGAGCTCGACTTCGACGCGCCCGTCGATGCACTCCACGGTGCGCACCAAGAGGTGATCGGCGTCGTCGTCAACGGGTGGACGTGTGTGCGGGGTGATGCGATCCTCGTGGTCCCAAGGTCCCATCGTGAGGGCATCGCGCACGACGACCCAACCGGCCGGCGTCTTCCATGTGGTGGTGAGCACATTCGTGCCGGCTTCGTACGCGCGTGCCGAAGGATGGCTGATCCCGAACGGACCGAACCGGAAAAAGCCGGCCTCGCGATCGAGGAGGCTCCCGAACACGCTGGGCGAATCGAAACTCGGCACGCACAGCCAATCGATCGCGCCATCAGGCGCCACGAGCGCGCCGGTGTGACAGTTCGACAGGAACGCGTAGTCGGCGATGGGCGGGAACGGAGACGGTGCGGCGGCGCTTTGGCCATTGCCCGCACCATGGACCCTCATCGCGCGATCCACGGCTCGTGCCAGCGTCCGCATCCTGCGACGATCGAGCTCGCGGCATCGGGTCCCCACGAACCAGGCACGTACGAATGCACCGGCGGTGGTGCGTCGACGAGTGGCTGCATGATCCTCCATTGCTCTTCGACGGTGTCCTGTCGCGTGAAGCGCCCCGTCTGGCCGACCATCGCGGCGTGCAGCAAGACCTCGTAGGGCGTCGCGCCTTCACCGCCCTGTTCCGAGAACTCCATGTCGAGTTCGATCGGCCCGGGCGCCGTTTCGTCGGCCTTGCGCGCGTCGAGACGGAATCGGATCCCGGTGGACGGGTCGAGCTTCACCACGATCTGGTCGGGTTCGGAGTGCGGCCCGCGTAAGCCGAACCCGAGACGCGGCGGGCTCTTGAACACGAGCCGAAGCTCGGTCTGGGTTGCCGCCAGCCGTTTGCCACTGCGGATGAAGATCGGGACCCCCGACCAGCGCCAATTGTCGATGTCGAGCCGGAGCGCGGCATAGGTCTCCGTGGTGGAGTCCGCGGCGACACCGTCGATGGAGCGGTATCCGTCGTACTGGCCTCGCACATAGCGGGCGGGGTCGGCCGTGCTCACGGCGCGGAAGATCGCGGTTTCGGCGTCCTTGATCGTCTCGGGATCGCCGCCCGACGGTGCCTCCATGGTCGCCGCGGCGAGCACCTGCAGCAGATGGTTGACGACCACGTCGCGCAACGCGCCGACGGGGTCGTAGAAATGCCCGCGGTCCTCCACGCCGAACGACTCGGCCATCGTGATCTGCACGCTTTCCACGTAGTTGCGGTTCCAGACCGGCTCCAACATCGTGTTGGCGAAGCGCATGTAGAGGATCTGCTCGAGTCCCATCTTTCCGAGGTAGTGATCGATCCGGAGCAACTGCGACTCGTCGATGTACTGGTGCAGCTCCGCGGCGAGCGCGCGCGCGGATTCGCGGTCGTGACCGAACGGCTTCTCCACGACCATACGGGCGTGGTCCGTGAGACCAGCGTCGGTGAGGCCCTTCACCACGGTCGCGAACAGGAACGGCGGGATCTCGAGATAGAACACCGGCCGTTCCGTGTCCTTGATTGCGGTGCCGACCCGTTCGTACGTCGACGCGTCCGCGAAGTCGCCGGGCACGTACGTCATCCGGTCCGCGAGCCGCTGCATCACAGGCTCGTCGAGCGTCTCACCGCACGCCACAATCGACTCGCGAGCCCGTTCGACCAGCTGGTCGACGCCCCAGTCGTCGGCCGCGACCCCGACGATCGGGCATTGCAAGAGGTTGCGCGCTTCCAGCCGGTAGAGCGACCGGAAGGTCATCACCTTGGCGAGATCGCCGGTGATGCCGAAGATCACGAACACATCGCAATCGGTGCGTGCAGGCATGGTCATTGGCCTTTCTGCGGGAGTCGGCCCTACGTCTCGTTGATGGCGTGTTCGTGTTCGTCGAGGTGCAGCACTGGAAGCGGATTCGGCTGGATCACCGAGCGAACGGATTCGGGCGCGCTGAGGTCGCCACCGGTATGGCCGACGCTGAAGACGCGCTCGGGGCGAGCGCGTCCGATCATGGATCGCGCCCATGCCCAGATCGCTCCGAAGCGATTGGCGAAGCCGTTCAGAAAGGCGAGGTGCACGAACAGCCACACGAGCCACGCGGAAAATCCGCTCAGGCGCAGCTTGCGCACACTGCACACTGCCCGGAACCGACCAATCGTGGCGACGGTGCCGAGGTCGCGGTAGTGGAACGGCGCCGGCTCCTTGCCTTTCATACGTCGCACGATCGTGTTGGCGGCGTGCAAGCCACCTTGCATCGCCACCTCGGCAACGCCGGGTAGACCGTCGAGGGTCGTCATGTCGCCGACGGCGAACACCTCGGGATGCCCCGGCAGCGTGAGATCCGAATGCACGGCGATCCGGCCCGACCGATCGAGCTCCGCGCCCGTCGCGCTCGCCAGCATCTCCGCGAGTGGTGAGGCGTGCACGCCCGCGGCCCAGACCACCACGCGCGCGTCGATGTGCTCGGTACCGGAATCGGTCTGGACGGTCACGCCGGTGGCGTCCACCAGCGTGACGCGCGCACCCATGTGGAGTTCCACACCGAGGTGCTCGAGCTGCGCCGTCGCCCGTTCCGAAAGGCGATCACCGAACGTCGCGAGCGGCGCACCTCCGCCGTCGAGGAGCAACACGCGTACCGACGTCGGATCGATGGCACGGAACTCGCGAGCGAGCGTGCGCAGCGCCAGCTCGCGGACCTGCCCGGCTATCTCCACACCCGTAGGACCGGCGCCCACGATCACGATCGTCAACCATGTGGCCCGCTCGTTCTCGTCGGTGGCCGTCTCGGCCATCTCGAAGGCGCCGAGGATCCGCCGGCGCAGCTCGAGCGCGTCGTCGAGCGTCTTCATTCCCGGCGCGTAGAGCGCGAACTCGTCGTGCCCGAAATAGGTCTGGCCGGCCCCGGCGGCCACGATCAGATCGTCGTACGGAAACTCGATCGTGTCGCCGGTCGGGCGGCGAGCATGGACCACACGCCGCTCGATATCGAACCCGGTGACTTCGGCGAGTTCGACACGCACGTTGCGCGCGCGCCGCAGCACATGACGCAGCGGCGGCGCGATCTGGCCGGGCGACAGCATGCCCGTGGCCACTTGGTACAGCAGCGGCTGGAACAGGTGATGGTTGCGCCGGTCGACGAGGGTGACCTCCACCGGCTGGCGCGACAGGTAGCGGCACGCCGGTAACCCGCCGAAACCGCCACCAACCACCACAACGCGCGGACGCGTCGACATTTGCCTCGTGTTCATCTTCGCTCCAACTCGAGCGCAAGTGCCGGGGTCAGGACTCGCCCGCGCCGGGTCATGTGCTCCGTCCGGGTCCAGCGAATACTCCGAGCCAGGCGAAAGCATCCCCCGAAAGGTGTGTGCCCGATGGTGGACCACTACGACGTCGTCATTGTCGGTACCGGCGCGGGCGGTGGCACCCTCGCCCACACCCTCGCACCCTCCGGCAAGCGAGTTCTGCTGCTCGAACGCGGCAATTTCCTGCCCCGCGAGATGGAGAACTGGGATCCCGGCCCGGTGTTCGTCGACGGGCGCTACATCTCGAGCGACATTTGGTACGACGCCGACGGCGCGGCCTTCCAGCCCCAGGTGCACTACTTCGTGGGTGGCGCGACCAAGCTCTACGGGGCAGCGCTGTATCGCCTGCGCCCGCGCGACTTCGAAGAGATCAAGCACATCGACGGCCTGTCGCCGGCGTGGCCAGTGACGTACGACGAGTTCGAGCCGTACTACACGAAGGCCGAATGGCTCTACCAGGTACACGGCACCCACGGCGCCGACCCCACCGAGGGCCACTGGAGCAAGCAATATCCGTGGCCCGCCGTGTCGCACGAGCCCCGAATCCAGCAGATCGTCGACGACCTGAATGCCGCGGGCTACCAACCCTTCTCGGCGCCGTGCGGTGTGATGCTCGACTAGGCCGATCCCGCACGGAGCGCGTGCATTCGCTGCACGTGGTGCGACGGCTATCCGTGCCTCGTGCACGCGAAGTCCGACGCGGAGACGATCGCCGTGCGCCCTGCGCTCGCGTCGCCGAACGTCACCTTGCTCGTCAACGCCGAAGTCGTGGAACTGCGTGTGGACGATTCGGGCACGAGCGTCACCGAGGTGATCGTCGACCGGTCGGGTCAGCGCGAGTCATATACGGCCGACATCGTCGTGGTGGCTGCGGGCGCGGCCAACAGCGCCAAGATCCTTCTACGGTCGGCGAGCGAGCACCACCCGAACGGCCTCGCCAACGGGTCCGACCAAGTCGGGCGCAACTACATGTTCCACAACAGCCGAGCTGTCGTTGCCCTGGCGAAGGAAGCCAACGACACAACGTTCCAGAAGACGCTCGCACTGAACGACTTCTACTTCGGCGGCCCCGACTATGACTGGCCGATCGGCAACATCCAGATGGTCGGCAAGTCGAACGCCGAGGCGATGAAGGGCGAAGAACCGAAGCTCACGAAGCTCGCTCCCCACTGGAGCCTCGACGACGTCGCGCGCCATGCGGTCGATTTTTGGCTCACGACGGAAGACGTGCCGATGCCCGACAACCGGGTGACCGTCGACGCGCAGGGCTGTGTGCATGTGGCGTATACGTCGAACAACGACGACGAGGCCGACCGGCTGTATCACGAGTTGCGGACGATCCTCAACCACGCGGGCCTGGCCCAGCATCACGTGCTCGACAAGAACTTCTACATGTACATGAACATCCCTCTTGCCGGCTGCGCGCACCAAGCGGGTTCTTGTCGCTTCGGCCACGATCCGGCCGCCTCGGTGCTCGATGAACACTGCAAGGCGCACGAACTCGACAACCTCTACGTGGTCGACACGAGCTTCTTCCCCAGCATCGGCGCAGTGAACCCGGCACTGACCGCCATGGCGAATGCGATCCGCGTCGGGGAGCACGTGCTCGACCGGCTCCGGTAGGCCGCGACCACACGTGGCCTCAGTAGCGCCCATCGCACCGACAATGGAATCGACCCGACCATGAACGCGCTCATCGCCGTCGATCCGGTCCCCTGGGCCCGCTCACAGATGGCATTCACGCTCGGGTTCCACATCATTCTCGTTCCGCTCGGCGTGTCATGGGCGTTCATGGCCTTGATCGCCAATTGGCGGGCGATTCGGCGCAACGATGCCGACGCGTTGGCACTGGCGCAGCGCTGGTCGAAGTACATGGCCGTCACCTTCGCCGTCGGGGCGGTCACCGGCACGGTGCTCACATTCGAGTTCGGGTTGCTCTGGCCCACGTTCATGGGCCGCTTCGGTGCCGCGTTCGGTATTCCGTTCGCGGTCGAGGGCCTGTTCTTCTTCGCCGAAGCGATCTTCATCGCGATCTACATCTATGGCTGGGAGCGAATGAAGCCCTGGCCTCATTTCTGGACGCTCGTGCCGATCATCGTCTCCGGCATCGGCGGCACGGTGTCGGTGGTGGCCGCGAACGCGTGGATGAACGAGCCGGGCGGCTTCACCCTCGACTCGGCGGGCAAGGTCACGAACGTGCATCCCTTGAACGTGATCTTCAACAGTGCGATGCCGTTGGAGGCACTGCACATGGTGCTCGCCGCCTACCTCGTCGGCGGCTTCCTGATCGCGTCGGTGTACGCGGTCGCTATCTTGCGCGGGCGGCGCGACCGCTACCACATGTTGGGTTTCGTCATCCCGTTCACCGTCGCCGCGTTGGCCACGCCGGTGCAGATGTTCGTCGGCGACACGCTGGCGCGATGGGTGTACAAGAACGAGCCGGCGAAGTTCGCCGCGATCGAAATCGTGCCGAAGACGAGCAGTGACGTGCCCGAGATCTTGCTCGGCCATCTCAATTCCAACGGCACGGAATCCGGCGGCATCAAGATCCCCGGCCTGGCGTCATGGCTGTCGAGTCCGAGCGGTGGCAAGAACACCACGATCAAGGGCCGCAATGCCTTCCCGACGGCCAACGAGCCCACCATCGCCGAGACCAACGTCGTGCATCTCGCATGGGACATCATGGTGGGGCTCGGCACCGCGCTCTTTTTGCTGTCGGCGTGGTACGCGCTCTATTGGTTGTTCCGAAGGCGAGCGCCTCTGATCAAACCGTTCCTGTGGCTCGCGGCGCCGGCGGGCGTCGCGTCGGTGATCGCACTCGAGGCCGGGTGGGTGGTCACCGAGGTCGGGCGACAACCCTGGATCGTCGTCAACTACCTCAAGGTCGCGGCTGCGGCGACGACGAACGGCGGCGTCTGGATCACGTTCATCGTGATCTCCGTGCTCTATCTCGTCGTCGGTGTCACGCTGATCCTCGTGATGCGGCACATGAGCCGCAGGGCGCGCGCGACGCCAGGCGCCGACCCACCCGACGACAGCGATGCGCCGTATGGCCCGCGTCCTGGAGTGCTCGTGTCGTGACTACTGCTGTCGCGATCGTGCTCTTCTTCGGCGTGACCGCCTACGCCGTGTTCGCAGGCGCGGACTTTGGTGCCGGATTTTGGGACCTGATCGCGGGCGGCGCCGAACGCGGCGCGAAACCGCGTGCGCTCATCGACCATTCGATCGGTCCGGTGTGGGAGGCGAACCACGTGTGGCTGATCTTCTGCCTCGTCGTGCTCTGGACGGGGTTCTCGAGCGCGTTCCAGTCGATCATGCTCACGTTGTTCGTGCCGCTCACTCTCGCCGCGCTCGGGATCGTGATGCGCGGTTCGAGCTTCGCGTTTCGCAAGAGTGTGTTTGTCACGAAGCAGCAGCGTGTGTACGGGGCGGTCTTCGCGATGTCATCAGTGCTGGTGCCGTACTGCATCGGGGCGGTCGCCGGCGCGATCGCGTCGGGCCGGGTCCCCGCGGGCGGGAAGGCCGGTGACTGGTGGTCGAGTTGGATCAACCCGACGTCGGTGCTCGGCGGAGTTCTCGCCGTCGCGGTGTGCGCGTACCTCGCCGCCTTCTATCTCGTCGCCGACGCAGACCGGCTCGGAGAACGCGAACTGGTCGACTACTTCCGCCGCCGCGCGATCATCGCCGCCGTGGTCGCCGGGATCATCGCGTTCGCCGGCATCTTCGTGCTCCACGCCGACGCGAAATACATCTTCGACGGTCTCACCTCACGCGCCCTTCCGTGTGTGATCGTGTCGGCCATCTGCGGCGTGTCGTCACTCGTATTACTGGCGCGCGGCCGGCGCCAGCTCACGCGCGTGCTGGCGATCGCCGCCGTCGCCACCGTTGTCATCGGCTGGGGCGTGGCCCAGTGGCCCTACCTGCTCCCGGTGAGCATGAAATTGTCGCAAGCGGCTGCACCCGACGCGACACTCGAGACGATTCTCGTGGTGTTCGTTGCTGCGGCCGTCTTGATCGTTCCTTCGCTCGCGCTCCTCTACCACCTCGATCAGCGCAGCATGCTCGCGTCCGAGGGAGTGAGTCAGTGACCCGTGTCGAAGGACACCGCGCGCCGTGAACGTGCTCGCCTGACGAAACACACCTAGCGCGGGTCTGCGCTGCCTCCGAGGAGCGGGAAGAGGTGGCCGGCGATGTCGCGCAGGAACGGCAACACCTCGGCCGGGGTGAGCCCGGCGCCGGGTGCGTCGAGCTCCGTGGCGACCTTCACGCCCACTTGTTTCGCCAGCGCGACGAGGTTCGCCAGCAAGCCCTTGCCCAAGCTGCTGAGGCTCGTTCCGACCGCGACAGGGTCCAGCGTCCATTCGGGAACGGGGCGAGGCGTGACCGTCACCCAGGTCGACGGGTCGCGCGCCGTATCACTCGAGAGGAGGTGATCGAATGTGCGCGCCGACGCGTCCCGCTGCGTCAACGCGTCACCGAGATCCCAGGTCTTGCGCAACGTCGCGATCAAAGAGGTGTGCCGGTACTCCTCGTTGTAGACCGAGCCCGATTCGATCCACGGCGAGACGATGATTGCCGGCACTCGATACCCGGAGCGTTCGAAGCAGAAGCCGAGCTCGCCAGGAGGCGCAGCCGGATCGGGTGGCGGAACCGGGCCCGGCGGGACGTGGTCGTACGTACCTCCGGGCTCGTCCCACCCGATCAACAGCGTCGTGTTCCACACGTTCGTGCCCGCTTCTACGGTCGCGGACCGATACGCGTTGAACACGCGCGCCAAGAACGCCTCGCCCGACAGCATCGACGACGGGTTGTCGACCTCGATGTTCACCTGATCCGAGAGCGATCGACCCATTGCGGGGTGGTAATCGCCATGGCCCGCGAGCATGTTCGGCTCGATGAGCGAGAGGTTCGGCAGCGTGCCGGCTGCAGCGTCCTTCTCGAACTTGGCGAACGGCACGAAATGCGTTGCGGCACGGTCGGCCAGGCGCGGAAAATGGATCAGGCCGGTGAACGACAACGGCATCGGCTCCATGACGTAGACCTTCCAGGTCTTTCCATGGGCCTCGAGCCGTTCGAAGAGTGTCGGCGCGTCATTGTCGGTGAACCACTTCTTCATCGGGCTGTTCACCACCAGACCCGATGACGTAGCCGCCGTCCAGAACGAACGGTTCATGAACGTCTGCGAAGGCACCTCCGAAAACCAGTGGTCGAAGACGCCGAAGTCCCGCGCGAGACCGTTCAGCACCGGGAGTTGCTCCGGCGTGCATCCAGTCATGATGTGCGCATACTCGTCGTAGGTGGGCTGCCGACCGATCTCGGCAGTGAACGTCGAGATGTAGTCGGTGACGAATCCGTCCATCGTCGGAGTCGCGCCAGGTTGAGGTGCGTTCCACGGAGCCGCTACGGCTTCGCCGATCTTGAAGCGGTTGTGCTTGTCGAGCGTGCTGAAGAGCTGCGTATTGGTGTGGAAGTACTCCTCGCCCGAATCCGGGTTCGGCGAGTCCATATCGGTAGCCACTGTGTACGGCACCACCTTGCGCCTCGCGCCGTGCTGGGCCCAGGTGGGAATGGGATTGGTCAGGTGCTTGCCGACGACGCCGTCGAACTCCTTGCCGTCTGCTGGGCCGTAGAGATGCCCGAGCACGTTGTCGAGCGAACGATTCTCAAACAGCACCACAGCGATGTTGTCGAGGGCATGGGACTTGTCCGAAGATGGCACGACGCACCTCGAGATTCGTCAGGTGGGCGGATGCGGCAGCGTTGCCAACGAAGCCAGGACGAGGATCAACACGACGATTCCGACGAGTACGAGCCCGACGCGCACGCCTCGTATCGGGAAGTGCCCGCTGATCGCGACCAGGAACAGAACGGTCGCGAGATACACGGTGACGCGGACGTACTCGTCGGCGTGCGTGCCGGCGCTTGCACCCTCGGAGTACAAGCGGTCAGCCTCGGCGTTGAGTGCAGTCGCCCGGTCCTGTTCTGGATGTTTGTATTCGGGCATATAGGTGGGCCCGGGCGGCGCGTGCGGATTGGTTTCAGGATCAGTGCGCTGCCACGCGTCGAACGCGACACGGAACTCCGGTCGGAACCGCCGCTCGGCGACGGTCATCGCGACGGCGTTCTTCGCGACGTACGCGGCGAACCACGCCTCGAACGTCGACGAGTCGAAGTTGCGGTTCGTCAGATCCGCGAGGCTTGCATTGCTCGCCTCCGTTCGCGCCGTCGACGCCTTGGCGAGATCGAGACGCGATTCCGTGCTCCACTTCGCAGAAGCGAAACCTGAGTACGCCGCCGCGAACGCAACGATCGCGAGCAGCACCGCCTCGACGATCGTGATCGCACGGTCTCGTCGCGCTTGAGCGTCCGCGGAGTGGTGATGTTCGCCGATCTCCTTCCCGACCTCCGCCGCTGACAGACCTTCGGCCACACACCCTCCTTCACCGTCGCCGAGACACGCCACAACCAGCCCAGGGCCGCCCAACAGTGCACGGCGATGTCGGTGACGTCGAGACGCGAAGTAGGTGATTTCTCGAGCGCGGGCTCGCTTGACCTTGCCCTTGGGGGAGACGGCAGAGTTGTGGGGTGACCGGCTTGTCGATGAGGAGCGAGCAGGTGGATCAGATCGTGATCGGAGATTTCACCGGATGACGGCTGTCGTCGAAGCCGAGTCGTTGACCAAGCGCTTTGGTGATGTCTCAGCGGTCACGGATCTGTCCTTTGCGTTGCAGGCCGGGACGATCACGGGGTTTCTCGGGCCGAACGGCGCGGGCAAGACGACGACGCTGCGGATGATTCTCGGGTTGGTCGCGCCGTCGCGCGGACACGCACTGGTCTTCGATCATCGGTACAGCGAGTTGCCGCGTGCGGCGTTGCGGATCGGTGCGGTGCTCGAGGCGACCGATTTCCATCCCGGCCGAACCGGGCGCGATCACCTGCGGATGCTCGGGCGAGCCGTCGATGTTCCCGACGCACGCGTCGACGAGGTGTTGGGTTTGGTGGAGCTGAGTGACGCCGCGCAACGACGTGTGAAGGGTTACTCGCTCGGGATGCGTCAACGACTCGGGCTCGCGGTGGCGCTGCTGGGCGACCCAGAGCTACTGGTTCTCGACGAGCCGGCCAACGGGCTCGACCCCGAGGGTGTGCGCTGGCTGCGGGACTTCCTGCACAGGCTCGCGGCAGAGGGTCGCACGGTGCTCATCTCCAGCCACGTGCTCGCCGAGGTCGCACAGACGGTCGACCGCGTGCTCATCATCAGTCGCGGGCGGCTCGTGCTCTCTTCGTCGCTCGCAGAGCTGACCGCTCGGGCCGGCGGCGCGGTGCGCGTCCGTAGCGCCGACCCGCAACGGCTCTCCAAGGCACTACGGGATCAGGCGCTGCACGTGACGACGGGAACCGACCACGCAGTCGTCGTCCACGGGGCATCGAGCGAGCGGATCGGCGAGATCGCGTTCACGGCCGGCGTCGCGGTGCACGAGTTGGTGAACGACGGCGGCGTGCTGGAGGACATCTTCTTGGAACTCACCTCGGAAGCACCGGCGTGATCGCGCAGATCAAGGCCGAGCTGTTGAAGATTCGCTCGACCCGGACCACGATCGGGCTGCTCCTCGGGATGATCGCACTGGTCCTGCTGTTCACGTTGCTCGACGGGCTGCTCAGCCACCCAATCGGGCTTGCGAGCTCAGAGGACCAGCGCGAGCTCTTCGGCGTGACCAGCTTCGCGGGGGTGTTTGCTGCACTTGCCGGCGTGTTGCTCGTGACCAGCGAGTACCGCTTTGGCACGATCCGACCAACGATCCTGTTCAACCCCACGCGCTCGCGCGTCCTGACCGCCAAATTCGTCGCCGGCGCATCGGCCGGAATCGCATTCGGAATTGTGGGCGAGGCAATCGGCTGGGCGCTCGGATACTCGATCCTCGCCGGACGCAGCAT
>DASXZO010000149.1:0-12956 GCA_036501845.1 Acidimicrobiia bacterium
TTGAGCTCGAGCGCGTTGGCGATCGGGATGAGATCGAGCGCCTCGAGCGTCCACGCGCACGTCTCGACGTGTGCGATCACCGCATCGAGCAACTCGACGACCCGTTCGGTGCCGGCGAGCTTCTCCCACGATTCCGGCGCGATCTCGAACTGGTCGTCGGGCACGAACAGGAAACCGGCCTGCTCGGCGATCTGTACCAGCGTGGTCGCGCGCTTCTGCGCCAGCGCGACCGCGCTGTCGAGCTTCGCTGCACCGTCGGGATCGCTGTCGATCATGGCGCCGTAGCGCTCGCGAGCAAACGGGGCCACCGCACCACAGAGGTCGGCGGTGGTCATCGCGCGGATGTGCTCGCCGTTCATCCATTCGAGCTTCTGGGCGTCGAACGTGGCGGATGCGTGGGTGATGTTCACGGTGTCGAACGCCTCGACGAGTTCGGCTTCGGTCATCACCTGGCGGTCGTCGCCCGGCGACCAACCGAGCAACGCGAGATAGTTGACGAGCGCCGACGCCAAGTAGCCCGCGGCGCGGTATTCCTCGATCGATACCGCGCCGTGCCGCTTGCTGAGCTTGTGGCCACCGGGGCCAAGGATCAGCGGGCAGTGCGCGTACATCGGGTCGGCATGTTCACCGAGCGCGTGGCGGATCACGAGTACGCGGTGCGTGGTGTCGATGAGATCGGCGCCGCGGATCACGTGCGTGATGCCCATGTCGAGATCGTCCACCGCATTGGCGAGGAAGAACACGGGCGCACCATCGGAGCGCACGATCACGAAGTCGGAGATCGTCGACCACGGCACCACTACCTCGCCGCGCACGATGTCGATGAAGCGGCTCTCACCGTCGTCGGGCGTGCGGAACCGGATCGACACGGGCCGACCTTCGGCGCGTCGCGCATCTCGTGTGGCATCGTCGAGATCGCGGCAGGTGCCGTCGTAACCCGGCGGACGACCGCCGGCCTGGGCCTCGGCATTGCGGGCGTCGAGCTCCTCCTTGGTGCAGGAGCACTCGTAGGCGAAGCCTCCCGAGATCAGCTGCTGCGCGGCAGCGCGATGGTGATCGGCGAAATCGCTCTGGAGCACGGGCTCGCCGTCCCACTCGAGGCCGAGCCACTGCAGCGCGTGCTTGGCCTGTTCGATCGCGTTGTGGGTCGAGCGCGCCAGGTCGGTGTCCTCGATGCGCAAGAGGAACGTGCCGCCGGTGTGGTGCGCGTAGAGGTAGTTGAACAGTGCAGTGCGGGCGTTGCCCACGTGCAGCTCACCGGTGGGCGCGGGCGAGTAACGGACACGAACGCCGGGCATGAGCGACAAATTCTACGCGGGCTGCGCCCCGCCTCACCTACGGCTCGCGCCACCAGGAGCAGCAAGGAGTTCCCGCACCGTCGCCACGATCTCGTCGGCCGAGGCACCCGGTGTGAGCACAGCAGCCACTCCAGCAGCTTCGAGGTCGGGGCGATCGGCGTCGGGCACGATGCCGCCCACCACGACCGGCACATCGAGATCGATCGCTCGCAGCGCATCGACCACTGCCGGCGCGAGCGTGAGGTGGGCGCCCGAGAGCAACGAGAGCCCGACCACATCGACATCCTCGTCGCGCGCCGCGGCGGCCACGCCTTCTGGCGTGTTGAACAGGCCGAGGTACACCACCTCGAAGCCGGCGTCGCGCAGGATGCGCGCCACCACTTTCACGCCGCGATCGTGGCCGTCGAGGCCCACCTTGGCCACGAGCACCCGCGCCATCAGATTCTGGGATGTTCTACGTAGCGGCCGAACACCTCGGCGAGCGTCGCCATGATCTCGCCGACGGTCGCGTGGGCGCGCACGGTGTCGATCAGCGTCGGCATCACGTTGGCGTCGCGGTCGGATGCTGTGGTCTTCAGCGCGTCGAGCTGGCGTTGGACGGCGGCCTCGTCGCGTGTGCGTTTCACGTCAGCGAGCCGCTCGCGCTGGCGGCGCTCGTCCTCGTTCGTGATGCGGAGCAGCGCGATCTCGTCGTCGTCGTTGCCGTCGGGGAAGCGGTTCACGCCCACGACCACGCGCTCGCCGCGATTCACCTTCTTCTCGAAGTCGTAGGCGGCGTCGGCGATCTCGCCTTGGAACCAACCCTCTTCGATGCCCACGATCACGCCGTCGAGCATCGAGCCGTTGCCGAGTTGATCGACGTGGGCGAAGATCTCCTCGGCCCGGCGTTCCATCTCCTCCGTGAGCGCCTCCACGAAGTAGGAACCGCCGAGCGGATCGGCCACCGATGGCACACCGGTCTCGTTCGCGATCACCTGCTGCGTGCGTAGCGCGATGCGCGCCGCCTTGGCAGTGGGCAACGCGAGGGCCTCGTCCATCGAGTTGGTGTGGAGGCTCTGCGTGCCGCCGAGCACGGCCGCGAGCGCTTCGAGGGCGGTACGCACGATGTTGACCTCGGGCTGCTCGGCCGTGAGCGACACGCCGGCCGTCTGCGCGTGGAATCGCAGCGCGCAGCTCCGCTCGTCGGTCGCGCCGTAGCGCTCGCGCATCCAACGCGACCAGATACTGCGCGCCGCGCGGTACTTGGCGATCTCCTCGAAGAAATCGATGTGCGCGTTGAAGAAGAAGGAGAGTCGGGGTACGAACTCGTCGACCGCGAGCCCGGCGCTCCTGGCCAGTTCCACGTAGGCGAAGCCGTTGGCCAGCGTGAACGCGAGCTCTTGGAGCGCGGTCGAGCCCGCTTCGCGAATGTGGTAGCCGGAGATCGAGATCGTGTTCCAACGGGGCATCTCGGCCGCGCAGAACGTGATCGTGTCGCGCACGAGCCGCATCGATTCGCGCGGAGGGAACACGAACTCCTTCTGCGCCTGGTACTCCTTCAAGATGTCGTTCTGCAGCGTGCCACCGAGCTTGGCGCGCGGCACGCCGTGCGCCTCGGCGTTGGCCACGAACATCGCCAGCAACACCGCGGCCGGCGCGTTGATCGTCATCGACGTGGTGATCGCGCCGAGATCGATGTCGCGGTAGAGATCGGCCACGTCGTCGATCGTGTCGATCGCAACACCGCAGCGGCCGACCTCGCCGAGCGACTTCGGGTCGTCGGAATCGAGGCCCATGAGCGTGGGCATGTCGAACGCCGTCGAGAGCCCGTGCCCGCCGGCGCGGATCAGATCCTTGAAGCGCTCGTTGGTGTCGACCGCGGTGCCGAAGCCTGCGAACATTCGCATCGTCCACGGCTTGGTGCGGTACATCGATGCGTAGGGGCCGCGTGTGTACGGCGCCAGACCGGGAAAGTCGCCGTCGTCCGGCCCGTACACCGGCTCGAGTGGGATACCGCCCATCGTCTCCACCGGATCGGCGTCAGGCGGCACGTTGCGCTCGTAGGCGGCGCGCCAGCGGTCTCGGTTGGATGGGCGGTCGGGCATCGTCACTAGTTTCGCACGCCGGTGAGCGTTCTCATCCGCCCTGCGACCGAACGTGACCTCGCCGCGTGTTACGCCGTGTGGTTGTCGACCGAAGCCGACCAGTTGGCGGCGCCCGGGGTCACCCGCCCGCCAGCAGGAACCGTGCTGCCACTGCACGAGCACGAGTTGCGTTCGGGCACGCTCGTGGTGGCCGAGCTGTCCGGCCGCGTCGTGGGCTTCGGCGCCACCCTCACCCGGTCGGGCGTGCTGTATCTCGCCGATCTATTCGTGCTGCCGTCGCACCACGGGCGCGGGATCGGCCGAGCCATGCTCCATTCGATGCTCGACGACGCGCCGGCCGAGCGATTCACGTTTGCCTCGACCGACCCGGCGGCGCGCGCGCTGTACGCCACCTTCGGCATGCAACCGCACTGGGATCTCCTGCATCTCGAGGCCTCGACATCTTCGTTGGCCGTGGAGCGACTTGACGCCGACGGCATCGTGGCCGCGCCCGCAACCGTCGATGACGTCGTCGATCTCGACCAACGCCTCACAGGCCGTGACCGGCGCGTCGATCTCGAGCACGAACGAGATCGTCTTGGGTTTACATGTTTCCTGCTGCGGCGCGCCGGGGCGCTCGTGGGCTACGGCGTGGCGATCCACCCGCAGTGGTGGGTGCCATGGAAGCCGAACGGCACGCGGGTTGCGCCAGTGATCGTGGCCGATGCGCGCGACGCGCCGGGTGCCGTCGCCGCGACGATGCGCGCCGCGCTCGATCTCGGCGCCACCGACATCACCACGTTCGTACCGTCGGTGCACCCCGCGCTCGCGATGCTCGAGTCCGCGGGCTTCACGGTCACGGGCGAAGACTCCTACATGGCGAGCAGCGGGACTCTCGTCCCGCCAACCACCTACCTCCCCCCAGTCGACGTCCCCTAACCAACCTCACCTATGCGTCGTTTGACGGTGACAGTCACCGTCAAACGACGCATAGGAACAGCGCTGTCGCAGGGTGACGGTTGGATGGAACGATGCGACGCGAATACGAACACAGGCTGGCGGATCTCGCAGCGCGCCAGTATCAAGTCTTCACGAGAGCGCAGCTCGTCGGCGAGATCGGGCTGACGTCCACCGCGGTCGACAACCTGGTCCGCAATGGACGATTCTCGCTGCTGCGGCGAGGCGTCTACACGTTCAGTGGATGCCGGCCCGACCTACGTACCGCCGTGTACGCCGCCACGGTCGGTTCCCGCCTGTCAGCGTGCTCTCATCGGGCCGCCAGCCGCTTGTGGAGGCTTCCAGGCGGCGAGGACATCGTGGAGGTCACCAGCCCCAGGTGGCGTCGCCTCCGCGGCGAGACGCTGGCGGGCTTTCCGCTATCGGTACACGAGACCTATCACCTCACCGACCGCGATGTCGTCGAAGTGGACGGCATCTGGCGCACGCGCGTCGACCGAACACTCGTCGATCTCGGCGCGTCGGTCGCCCTCGGCCACCTCGATGTCGCCACGGTCACGCTGGCGATACAGGACGCGATCCGGCGGAACCTCACGGATATTCCGCGGCTCGAGACGACCTTCGCTCGCCTCGCGCAACACATTCGATTCGGAGCGCGCGAGTTTCGGGAAGCAATCGATCGATTCCAGCCGGTGCTCGCCGACGCCGAGAGCCCGCCCGAGATCAAGGTCGGTCTCGCCTTGCTCGCCGCCGGGTTCAAGGTCGTCCCGCAATACGAACTCAAGCTCAGCGCAGGCTGGACCGTCCGGCTCGACTTCTTCGTGCCCGAGGTGAATCGCGGCGTGGAGGTGAGTCCCGACTGCACGCATGGCGGTCTCGTACAGAAGCGCTACGACGCCGTGCGCGCACTCCGCGTCCGTCGCCTCCATGGCATCGAAAGCAGTGTGGTCACCGATGAAGAGATCGACAACGGGTGCCGGGAGCTCCTCGCGCTGCTGCACACACTCCGGCGGGCCGCCGCCTGATCTATGCGTCGTTTGACGGTGACTGTCACCGTCAAACGACGCATAGGCAAAGGTGCACGTTCGTGATTAGAAGGCGAGGACGCCGCGGGCGAGTTTGCCTTCGTGCATGTCGGCGCGCACGGTGTGGAACTCGCTGTGCGGGTAGACGGCGCTCACGAGCTCGTCGAGCAGCACCTTGCCCTGCTGGTAGAGCTCGGCGATCTTCGGGAAATCGTGGTGCGGGCGCGCGGTGCCGTAGCGGCAACCGATGAGGCCGCGGTCGATGTAGATGAACGACTCGAAGATCGGGGTCTCGAGCATCGCGCTCTGCGGCGGCACACCGACGGCCACCGCGGTGCCGCCCCAGTCGAGCGACGCGAGCGCGTCGTGCAGCACTTTCGGCACACCACTGCATTCGAACGCCCAGTCGACGCCGCCGGGGCGGTAGATGCCCTTGCCGCCGGGCAGCAGGTCGCGGATCGTGTCGCTCACCGAGTCGACGGTCGTGGCGTCGATCCAATCGGTGGCGCCGAACTGCATCGCGAGATCCTTCTTCGACGCGAGCGCGTCGACCGCGATGATGCGCGATGCGCCCGACAGCCGAAGCGCCTGGATCGCATTCAGGCCCACACCACCCACGCCGAACACGGCGGCGGTCTCGCCCGCCTGCACCTTCGCTCGGTTCAACACGGCACCCATGCCCGTGATCACGCCGCAGCCGATCAGGCAGGCCGACGTGAGCGGCACGTCGTCGGGGATCTTCACGGCTTGCACAGCGTCGATCACCGTCACTTCGGCGAAGCATGACACCGCCGCGAAGTTGAACGTCGGCTGGCCTTTGTAGGTGAACGGCTGGGTCCAGTTGCCGATCGACTGCCGGCAGCGCGTCGGCAGGCCGCGGGCGCAGAACGAGCAGCGGCCGCACGAAGCCAACGTCGAGAGCACCACATGATCGCCGGGCTTCACGGTCTTCACCGCGCTGCCCACCTCTTCGACGATGCCCGCACCCTCGTGGCCCATCGCGCACGGCGACGGGAACGGGATCGTGCCGTCGAGCACCGAGAGGTCGCTGTGGCACACGCCGGCATTCACCATGCGCACGCTCACCTCGTGCGGCTGCGGGCCGCGTACCTCGAGCTCGTTCGTCACCTCGGCAACGCCATCGCCCACGAACACGATCCCGCGCATGTTGCACTGCTCCTCGTTCTCGACTGCGACGTCGAGGGTACCGCCACGCTCCAATACCCGCCCCTCGATCACCCGCCCAGAGCGGCTTCTAGATTGACGGCGTGACCACAGCGAGCGAGCGCACGATCGACCTCCTTGCGGGCGACTTCTACGTGAACGACCCATATTCGACGTACGCCTGGATGCGTGAGCACGCGCCCGTGTACTGGGACGCCACCAACGAGCTCTGGGGCATCTCGCGCTACGACGACATCGTCGAGATCGAGAAGCGCAACGACGTCTTCTCCAACGCCGACCTCACCCACGGCTACCGACCGAAGCTCGGCGCCGACCCGTCGATCATCGGCCTCGACGATCCGCTCCACGCGGCGCGCCGCAAGATCGTGTCGCGCCGATTCACGCCGCGCGCCGTCGGGAACTGGGAGGACCACGTCCGTGAGGTGGTCACGAACCTGATCGACACCGCTGTCGCGGCCGGCGGCGCCGATCTGGTGGAAGACGTCGCCGCGCCGCTCCCGGCGATGATGATCGGCCTCCTGCTCGGCTTCCCCGACGAGATGTGGCCGAAGCTCATGGAGTGGTCGGAGCGCACGATCGTGCTCGGCGGCGGGCCTCGCTACATGGAGGATTCCGGCATCGTCGCGGCGATGGAGTTCGCCGGCGCCTGCAACGACCTCTACGAAGAGAAGCAGAAGTGCCCGGCCGACGACGTGGTGTCGCTCTGGAGCAAGCTCTCAGACGTCGGCGGGCAGCCGTTCGGCGTGGCCGAGGTGATCTCCGACTGCCTCCTGCTGCTCGACGGCGGCGCGGAGACGACGCGCACCGTGATCGCGCGCATGCTTGTGGAGCTGAGCCGGCGCACCGACGACGTTGCCGCGCTGCGAGCAGGCACCGATACGGGTCTGGTGTGCGCGGTCGAGGAAATGATCCGCTACGTCACGCCGATCCACAACATGTGTCGCTGCGCGACCGTCGACTACGAGATGCACGGGCAGACGATCAAGGCGGGCGACCAGGTGTTGCTGATGTATTCGTCGGCGAACCGCGACCCCGCTCACTTCGACGACCCCGAAGCCCTGAACTTGGAACGCAAGCCGAATCACCACATCGCGTTCGGGTTCGGCACCCACTTCTGCCTCGGCGCGTCGCTCGCGCGGCTCGAGATCAAGGTGTTCTTCGAGGAGTTCCTGCGGCGCGTCGACACGTGGAGCATCGCCGAAGGATCCGTCGTCGAGATGCCGAATGCCTTCGTCTACGGACTCAAGTCCGCCCAGATCACCTTCTGACCGATTCACGTATGCGTCGTTTGAAGGTGATAGTCACCGTCAAACGACGCATAGAGATCGCGAACCGGAGATCAGACCGAGGCGCCAACTTGGGCGGCGCGCTGCTTCGCCGTTGAGAACTCGGGGTCCTTGTCGAACTGCGGGAGCAGATGCTTGCCGAACGTGGTGACGGCCTCGCACGCGATCTCGCGCGACATCGTGGTGGACAGCATGCCGAACACGAGCTGGTCGACGCCGGCATCGGCGAACTGCTGCACCGCCGGCGCAACCTCGTCGGGTGTGCCGAAGCACGCCGACGACGACTTGCACATCCGCTCGATGTCGTTGGCGTTCGCCTCGGGAATGAGGTCGGGCCACTCCGGGATACCGGCCGGGCGCGGGAACGTGTCGAGGTACTTGAACAGCAGGCTCGTGTGGTAGCCGCCCTGCAGGCCGAGTGCGACGTCGCGCACCTTCTGACCGTCTTCCAGGCACAGCATGTTCGTGGTGACCATGATGTTGTTGTTCACGTAGCCGCCCACCGGGTCGGCCTTGTCGATGTTCTGCTTGTACTTCTCGATGAGCGGCTTCAACACCTCGACCGTGGCCGTGGTGAAGCACAACACGCCGAGGCCCATCTGCGCGGCCTTCTCGAACGTCGACGGTGAGCCCGCGGCCACCCACATCGGCGGGTGCGGCTTGGTGTAGGGCTTGGGCAGCACGTTGCGCTGCGGCATCGAGAAGAAGCGGCCGTCGTGGCCCGGGTACTCCTCGTCCACCCACATCTTGCGGAACTCGACGATCACCTCGTCGAACATCTCACGAGTGAGCTCCGGGTCGTCGATGCCGAAGCCCTTCTGCTCGGTCGACGAACTGCCGCGGCCCATACCGAACTCGAAGCGGCCTTCGGAGAGGTGGTCGAGCATCGCCACGCGCTCGGCCACTCGCGGCGGCGGGTTCACCGGCGGGGTGATGTTGAAGATGCCCGAACCGATGTGGATGCGCTCGGTGGCGGCGGCGAGGTAGCCGAGGAACACCTCGTTTGCCGACAGGTGCGAGTACTCGGTGAGGAAGTGGTGCTCGGTGGCCCACGTGTACTTGAAGCCGGCCTTGTCGGCGGCGACGGTCCACGCGACCTCGTCCATCATCCGGTGGTGTTCGCGGAGCGGGTCACCGGGCTTGTAGCCGGGGAGGAGGCAGCCGCTGTTGAAGAGTCCGAATTCCATGGCCCGAGAAGATAGCGGAGAAATGGAACAGGTTCTAATCTTCGATTAGGGTCAGATTTCGTGCGCTGGATGGTGCCCTTCCCGATGTTCACGGCCGACCAACTCGTGCCCATGGCCCGGGCCGCCGAAGCCAACGGCTTCGACACGATCGCGCTCCCCGATTCGGTCTTCTACCCGAAGGACGTCACGGCGAAGTACCCGTACTCGCCCGACGGTTCACGCTTCTGGGCGCCCGACACGCCGTTCATCGACCCGTTCATCGGGATGGCCGCGATGATCGCGGTCACCGAACGGATCCGCTTCACGACCAACGTGGTGAAGCTCGCGATCCGCGACCCGCTGCTCGTCGCCAAGCAACTCGCGTCGCTTGCGGTGCTGTCGCACGATCGCGTGAGCCTCGGCGTCGGTCTGTCGTGGATTCCCGAAGAGTTCGAATGGACCCACACCGACATGCGCACGCGCGGCAAGCGCGCCGACGAGATGATCGAGATCCTCAAGCTCGTGTGCGCGGGCAACGGACCGGAGTTCGTGGAGTATCACGGCGCGCACTACGACGTCGGCCCGCTGATGATCTCGCCGGCGCCGACGGCACCGGTGAAGATCCACGTGGGTGGCCTCTCCGAACCGGCGTTCCGGCGCGCCGCGCGGCTCGCCCACGGCTGGATCTCGGTGCAGAACACGCGCGCCGAGATCGAGCACGCAGTCGAACGGTTGACGCATTACCGCAAGGAGTTTGCGCGCGACGGCGAAGAGTTCGAGATCAACTCGCTCTGCATCGACACCTTCGATCTCGACGGTTATCGCGGGCTCGCCGATGCGGGCGTGACCGAACTGCAAACCGTTCCCTGGTACTTCTACGGTGGCGACCCCGAAGACCTGTCGGTGCGCATCGATTCCCTGAAGCGCTTCGCCGACGAGGTCATCGCCAACTTCTGAACGCGGGAGTCGGAGTCGACATGGCCTCGCGACCATCTCCCGTGGCACCAATGCTCGCCTTCACGAGGGCGGTGAAACCCAGCGGACCGGCGTGGGGATGGGAGATGAAGTGGGACGGCGTGCGCGCGATCGCGACCGTCGCCAACGGCGAGATCGAGTTGTTCAACCGGCGCCTGCTGCCCGTGACGTACCGCTATCCCGAGCTGGTGCAGGCCGACGCGCTCGCCGGACGGCGGCTCGTGCTCGACGGCGAGATCGTCGCCACCGACGAAGAGGGGCGTCCGAGCTTCCAGCTGCTCCAGTCGCGCATGCACCTCGACAATCGCCGCCAGATCGCCGAGCTGTCGGCAACTGTGCCGGCGTCGTTCATGGTGTTCGACGTCGTGCACGTCGACGGAACTTCGCTGCTCGAGGAGCCGTATACCGATCGCCGGGCCGCGCTCGCGAACCTTGCGTCGCACGGGCTGCCCGCGAGCTGGCATGCGCCGGCGCACAACGTGGGCGACCCCGCGCCGATGTGGGACATCGCCGAGCAGTACGGCCTCGAAGGTGTGGTGGCCAAGCGGCTCGACTCGCGTTACGAGCCGGGACGGCGAAGCGGCGCGTGGGTCAAGGTGAAGCGCACCAACCGCGCCGAGATGGTGGTGGGCGGCTGGCTCGAAGGGTTGGGCCGGCGCGCCGGTCGCGTCGGCTCGCTCGCCGTCGGCTACTACCCCGCCGACGCTGCGCCCGGCGCGAAGTTGGCCTACGCGGGCAAGGTCGGTTCGGGGCTCGCCGAGCGCGACCTCGATGCCTTCGCCGACGCCTTCGCCCGCATCGCCACCGACGAATCGCCGTTCGCCGGACCCGTCGAGCGCGAGCGCGATATCCGGTTCGTGCAACCCGTCGTGGTCGTCGAGGTGCGCTTCACCGAGTGGACCGACCTCGGCACCATGCGCCACCCCGTGTACATGGGCATCCGCACCGACAAAGCCCCGCACGACGTCCACCGCGAGTAGCCCTCCTGTTTGTGCGTTTCTCGGCATATAGGGCCGAGAAACGCACAAACAAGGACAGTGCCCCGGTCAGCCCTTGAGGAGTTGTCTGGCGATGACGGTGCGCTGGATTTGGCTGGTGCCTTCGTAGATCTGGGTGACCTTGGCATCGCGCATCATGCGTTCGGCCGGCAGTTCGCGCGTGTAGCCGACGCCGCCGAGCAATTGGACGGCGTCGGTGGTGACGCGCATCGCAGTTTCCGACGCGAACAGCTTCGCGGTGGAACTCGCGCGCGCGGTGCCGGGCAAGCCTGCGTCGAGCAACGAGCAGGCGCGGTACACGAGCAGGCGCGCGGCGTCGACCGACGCGGCAAGGTCGGCCAACATGAACTGAATGCCTTGGAAGTCGGCGATGCGCTGGCCGAACTGCACACGATCTTGCGTGAACTGCACGGCGAGGTCGAGCGCGCCCTGCGCGATGCCGAGCGCCTGCGCGGCCACCAACGGACGCGAACGATCGAGCGCGCCCATCGCGTAGTAGAAGCCGCGCCCTTCTTCGCCCACCAGGTTCGCTACCGGCACGGCGCAATCGTCGAAGTGCAGCATGCCCGTGGGTGAGCCGCGCATCCCCATCTTGTGTTCGAGCTTGCCGACGGTGAAGCCGGGCGTGCCGTCCTCCACGACGATGGCCGAGATGCCGCGGTGCCCGGCGGCGGGATCGGTTTTGCAGAACACCGTGTAGTAGTGCGACACGCCCGCGTTGGTGATCCACGCCTTGGTGCCGTTGATCACGTAGTGGTCGCCGTCGCGCCGGGCATGGGTCTGCATCGAGGCCACGTCGCTGCCAGCGTTCGGCTCGGAGAGGCAGTAGCTCGCCTGGCGCTCGCCGCTCGCGACCGATGGCACCACGCGCTCGCGCAGTTCGGGCGAAGCATGGTCGAGCACGGCGGTCATGCCGAGCTTCGAGATGAACGTGAAGAGACTCGAGCTGCCGCACACCCGTGCCACTTCCTCGACGGCAATTGCGTGCGCGAGCGTTCCCCCACCCTGGCCGCCGACGTCCTCGGGAAACGCCAAACCCGCAAAGCCCGCGGACTGCCAAGCGTGCCACGACGCCCATGGGTACTGCTCAGCTTCATCCACCTCTCGCGCGTGCGGCGCAATCTCGTGCTCGGCGAGCTTGCGCAGCGAGGCTCGCAGTTCCTCCATCTCCTCGGGCAACTCGAATGCGGTCACATCACGAGCGTACGGGCCCGTAACGTCCGGCCATCAGTTGGCAGGATCTCTCGGGGCACGTCGCGCTCGTCACCGGCGCCAACCACGGCATCGGTGCGGCGGTGGCACGCGCCCTCGCAGCGCGCGGAAGCGCAGTCGAGCTCACCTACCTGCGGCTCACCGGCGAACCCGATCCGCTGATCCCGTCGGAGTACGGCACGGCTCGGGCCGCAACCGCCGATGCGGTCGTCGAAGCGATCACCGCGGCTGGCGGTCGAGCAATCGCCGTCGAGGCCGATCTCGGCGATGCCACCGTCGTCGCTCGACTGTTCGACCGCGCCGAAGCGGAACTCGGTCCAGTCGACATCCTCGTGAACAACGCGAGCGGTTGGCGCCAAGACACGTTCGCGCCGCGCGAGGCCGACCGTTTCGGACGAGCGCTGGCGCCACTCACGCCAGCAAGCATCGACGCCAACCTCGGCGTGGACGCGCGCGCCGCGGCGCTCCTGATCGCCGAGCTCGCGCGCCGCCACATCGCCCGTGGCGCGAACTGGGGTCGGATCGTCGGGATGACGTCGAGCGGACCGGAAGGCTTCCCCGAGGAAGCGTCGTACGGAGCAGCGAAGGCCGCGCAGTCGCACTACACGATGACGGCCGCCGCGGAGCTCGCGCCCCACGGCATCACCGCGAACATCGTGCATCCTCCGGTGACAGATACTGGATGGATCACCGACGAGGTGCGCGAGTTCGTGGCGCGCGACCGCGACCACACCCACGTGGCGTCGCCGGACGAGGTCGCGGAAGTGGTGGCGTGGCTGTGCTCCGATGCC
>DASXZO010000150.1:0-32997 GCA_036501845.1 Acidimicrobiia bacterium
TCAGCTCGTGTGCACGGGCAGCTTCTCCCACCCGCGTGCAGTCGACGTGTGACCAAGTACGGCATTGTCGTAGTCGACATCCCAGTCGCTCCAGCGCTGGAGCACCTCGTCGAGCGCCACACGGCCCTCGAGCCGAGCGAGCGCGGCGCCCAGGCAGAAGTGCAGCCCGTAGCCGAAGCTCAGATGATGCCCGGCTTCTCGGCGGACGTGGAAGCGCTCGCCGTCGGGGAACTGCCGCTCGTCGCGGTTGGCTGCGCCGTTGAGCAGGAGCATCACGCTGCCCTCGGGCACCATGTGCCCGTAGTGCTCCACGTCGCGCGCCACGTAACGCGCCTGCACCGGCGACGGCGCTTCGTAGCGCAACACCTCCTCGATGGCGGAGGGCACCAACGACCGGTCGGCGGCCACTGCTCGGCGCTCTTCGGGGTGCTCGGCCAGCACCTTGCCGGTCCAACCGATCAGCCGGTTCGTGGTCTCGTTGCCCGCACCCGCGATGAGGTTCACGTACGTGAGCACCTCGTCGCGCGACAGGCGCCGCGTCGCGCCAAGTTCGTCTTCGAACTCGGCCGTGAGCAGTTCGGTCATGAGATCGTCGGACGGATGGTGCGCTCGCCACTCGACGTACTCGGCGAACATCGCGGCGCTGTTCTCGGCGGTGATCGTCACCTCGGTGTTCGTCGCGGTCTGATCCCCGGAGTCGAGTCGCAGCCCGGCATCGAGCTGATCGCGGATGGCTTCCTGATCCTGCTCCGGGATACCGAGCAGCATGCCGATCACGCGCATCGGCATCTGCGCGCCGAGGTCGCGCACGAAGTCGAAGCCGCCAGTGCCCACGTACGGATCGAGCGCACGGGCGCAGAACTCGCGCACTTGCGGCTCGATCGCCTGCATCTTCTTCGGGGTGAACACGCGCGACATCAACCCGCGGTGCACGTCATGCATGGGCGGGTCCTCGAACAGCACGAGGCCCGACGGCACTTCGAAGTCGGCGCGGATCAACTCGAGGATCGAGCCGCGACCCGATTGGTACGCCTGCCAGTCGATCAACGCCGGTTCCACGTCGGCGAAACGACTCAGCGCGAAGAAGTCGTACTGCTCGTTGTAGTAGAGCGGCGCCTCGTCGCGCAGCTGCCTCCACACCGGGTACGGATCCGCGTCGATCTCGAAGTCGTACGGGTCGTAGTAGAGGCCGCGGGCCCCGGACATGGAGGTGGTGGTCATTGCTGCGATGACCTCACATACGGCCGAGCAGGAACTGCGCCACTGGCGTGGCGGCGGGGAACGAACCGGTCACACCCGACGGGAAGTAACCGGCATCGGTGATGAGGGTCTGGCCGGTGATGACCGAGGCGGCGCCACTGCACAGGAACACGAGCGCGTAGGCCTGCTCGAGCGGCGTCGAAGCCTCGATGCCGACCTCGTCGCGGTAGTCCTGACCGAAGCCGAGCCACATGTCGGCGTTGGCACGCGCGAGCGGCGTGTCGGTCGGACCGGGACAGATCGCGTTGATGCGGATTCCCTGCTTGAGGAATCCCATCGCCGATCGTGCCACGTATGCGCAGATCGCCTGCTTGCTGAACATGTAACCCGACATGTAGAAGTCGGCGTCGTGGTGGGCCTCCACCCACTCGACCGCGCTGTCGAAGTCGGGCGTGTCGAGGTACTCGTGCAGCACACCGAGGTTCGCCTCCCAACCGAGGCCGGCGGCCGACGAGATGAAGCCGATCGCGCTCGCCTTGCCGAGCGCGCTTTTCTCTTGCAACCGTCCGATCAAGTGGCGATGACCGATGAAGTTGATCTTGTCGATGTTGGGCGTGCCGTCGGCGACGCCCGCGCACGAGAAGAGCGCGTCTACCGGACCGTCGATCTGCTCGACCGCGGCGTCGATCGACTTCTGCTCGCCGAGGTTCACGTGGATCGAGGTGACGCCGGCCTGGGTCACCTCGGCGAAGTCGAGCACCACGACGTCGGCGCCGGCGTCCTGCACGAGCTGGGCAACGCCCGCGCCCATACCGGTGGCGCCGCCCACCACGACCGCGCGCTTGCCGTCGTAGCGAAAGCTGTCGAACAGTGACATCACATCTCCTTGATACGGGCGAGGGTTCGCAACCACTCGGTCATGGTCTTGGTGTGCATCTTCGGGTTCGTGCACCTCGCCATCATGCCCGCCCAGCCGGGGTGATCGCCGGAAGGTCGGCGGTGGCGAGGATGCCCGGCGGTGCTGCACACACATACGGCACCGCGTTCACCGGGCGGTGTGCCGTGTATCCCGGCGTGAACGCGCCGAGGTCGTCGAGCGCCACCGGGAAGTCGATCCGCACGTCGAGCGGGGCGTCGCCATGCACCTGCACGCGCCAACCCGTCGACTGCAGCTCCCACGCCGGATCCACGTCGGCGGTGCAGTACCACGTGGGCCGGAGCCGCACGACGTCGCGACCCTGGCTGCGCCCCACGATCGTCGTCCGTTGCGCCGCCACCGTGCCCGCCTCGATGCGGCCGGCCGCGATCGTGGTGGCTGAGCGGGCAACGGCCACCTCGCCGTCTCCGATCCACTCGTCGACCGGCCGGCCGGCGGCCCGGGCGAGCTCGGTGAGCGCAGGTGCGAACGCGCTCACGAGCGCGCCGGCGCGCCTCGCGTCGTAGGCCTCGGGCGCCCGGCCGAAGCCCATCAGTTCGAACAGCAGGTGCGGCGAGTCGCGGCGCGACAGGTCGGCGAACTCGTCGATCTCCACCAAGTCGACGCGGCGTTGCAGCGAGAGCAGAGCGAACGGAAGCGCATCGGTGATGAAGCCGGGGCTACTTCCCGTGGCATAGATCGACGACCCGCCGCGCGTGCACGCCTCGACCACGCGCGCACGCGCCGGCTCGCCGAGCGGTCGCCCGCCGTCGTGCAGCTCGCCGCAGGTGGTCACTACGTTCGTGCCCCGTTCGAGCAGCGCGACCAGGTCGTCGACATCGAGCGCGCGGGGCATGTAGAGCGCGCAGTCGGCGTCGCACTCGATCACCTTCTCCCGGTCGGCCGAGGCCGTCACGCCGATCGGGTCGACACCCGCGAGCACGCCGGCGTCGACGCCGTCCTTCGCCGGGTCGTACACCAGCACACCCGCAAGCTCCAGTGCGGGATGAGCGATGACGCCCTGGAGTGCGCGCATGCCGATGTTGCCCGTCGCCCACTGGACGACACGAAGCGGAGCGTCGGTCAAGCCGGCTCCGCAAATGTCTTTCGCTCGAGGAACTCGTCGAGGCCGGCCGCGCCCATCTCGCGCCCGATGCCCGACTGCTTGTAGCCGCCGAACGGAGAGTCAGGGCCGTAGTAAATGCCGCCGTTGACGCTCATCGTGCCGCAGCGAATCCGTCGCGCGACGCCGAGCGCCCGCTCGCGGTCGGCACTCATCACCGACCCCGACAGCCCGTAGATCGAGTTGTTGGCGACACGCACCGCGTCGTCGTCACCGTCGTGCGGCAGCACGACGAGCACTGGGCCGAACAATTCGTCCTGCGCCACCTCGGCGTTCTCGTCGACGCCGGCGAGCAGCGTCGGCTCGTAGAAGTAGCCCCGTGCGAGGTGGTCGGGCCGCTTGCCGCCGATCACGGCCTTGGCACCGGCGGCAACCGCGCGGTCGACGTAGCCGGCCACCTTGTCGCGCTGGCGCGCGTTGATCAGCGGCCCCATCATCGTGTCGAGATCGCTGGGGTCGCCGTACACGACGCCTTCGAGCACGCCGCGCGCGGCCTCGATCGCGTCGTCGTAACGGGCGCGCGGCACCACCAGACGCGACGTGATCGCGCAGCCCTGACCCGAGTGCGACACCGCGGCAAAGGAGCAGAACATTGCGGCGAACGCCGGGTCGCCGTCGTCGAGCAGCACGAAGGCCGACTTGCCCCCGAGCTCGAGGAACACGCGCTTCACGGTGGCGCTCGCGGCGGCCATGATCTGGCGGCCGACCGCGGTGGAGCCCGTGAACGACACCACGTCGACGTCGGGATGCGTGGTGAGCCGCACGCCCACCTCGGTGTCGGACGACGTGATCACGTTCACCACTCCGGCCGGAATGTCGGTGTGCTCGGCGATCAACTTGCCGAGCGCGAGCGTCGACCACGGCGTGTCGGGCGCACCCTTGAGCACCGTGGTGCAGCCCGCGGCGATCGCGGGCGCCAGCTTCGCCAGCGCGAGCTGGATCGGATAGTTGTAGGCCGCGATCGCCGCGACCACGCCGGCCGCTTCCTTCTCGACCCACCGGTGGTTCTGCAGCCCGAATGCCTCGCGGTCGCCGAGGTCCTCCACGAAGTCGTAGTGCTCGAGCAGATCGGCGTACCAGCGCACCACCTCGGTGGGCCCGTCGAGCTGGGCCTGGTAGGTGATCTGGAGTGGCGCGCCCACCTCCTGCACGAGCACCTGGCGCAGCTCGTCGGCGTGCTCGAGGAGTGCGGCGTGCAGCTGGCGCAGGCAACGCACCCGCAAGTCGCGGTCGCGCGACCAATCGGTGTCGTCGAACGCGCGGCGCGCCGAAGCGATCGACCGGTCGACGTCCTCCACCGTCGCGTCGGCGGCAACGCCGAGCTTCTCCTCCGTGGCCGGGTTGATGTTGTCGTACACCCGGCCCGCCGTCGCGCCCACCAGCGCGCCGTCGATCAGCAGCCGCTCTTCATGCTCGATCGTCACGTTCTCGTGCCTCTTCTTCGCTTCGCTCACAGGCCGGCGGGCCCCCTTCGCTGGCGCGCACGCTCGCACGGCTTCCAGCACCGCTCTGTCGGGGTTACCGTACGCGAGAATGGCTCTCTCCACAAACGCGTGTCGCGTTCTCGCGCGGGTACGTCGAAGCTCGTCGTGGGGAGGGTCGAGGCAGCCCCTCGGGACGCGAGCCGCAGGCGAGCGGGGGTGGAGATGAGCGCGAGCCGTATCGCCGACTTTCGGGCCGAGCTCACTGCGTGGCTCGACGCGCACCACCACGAGTTGGAGCCCACGTTCGCGCCACCCGGAACGCTCGACGACGAGATCGCGCAGATGCAGCGCGTGAAGGCCGCGCTCTACGAGGCCGGGTGGATGCGCGACGGATGGCCGGAGCGGGTCGGCGGCCGCGGCGGATCGCCGCTGTTGCGCACCGAGCTCGGTGCCGCGCTCGCGGCGCGCGGCCTCACCGATCCCGGGCTGTTCTCGCTCATCGAGGTGCTGGCGCCCACACTCATCGACTTCGCACCATCGGAGCTCGCGGCCACGATGGTGCCGCGCCTGCTCTCAGGTGAGGAGATGTGGTGCCAGGGGTTCTCCGAGCCGGGCAATGGCAGCGATCTGGCCGGTCTGGCATGCCGCGCGGTGCCCGACGGCGACCCTGAGACCGCGTCGACCTGGATCGTCAACGGCCAGAAGGTGTGGACGAGCCTCGCCCAATACTCGTCGCGCTGCGTGCTGCTCACGCGCACCGGCAGCAAGGAATCGCGCCACCGCGGTATCACCGCGTTCTTCGTCGACATGGACACGCCCGGCATCACCGTCGCACCGATCGAGATGCTGAACGGTGAGCGCGAGTTTGCCGAAGTGTTCTTCGACGACGTCGCAGTACCGGCGGCGCGGATGATCGGCGACCTCCACGGCGGGTGGGCAGTGGCGATGAGCATCCTTCCCTACGAACGTTCGTCGTGCTTCTGGCAACGCATCGCCTACCTCTACGAACGCCTCCAACGCCTGGTACGCGCGGCGCCCCTCGACGATCGCACGGCCGAAATCGTCGGCGACGCCTACGTGCAGTTGCACATGGTGCGATCCCGATCGCGCGCCACGCAACATCGTCTCGACGACGGCGCGGTGCTCGGCGCCGAGACGTCGATCGACAAGGTGCTCGTGGCGTCGGCCGAACAGGTCGTGTACGACGCGGTACGCCGCCTCCTGCCCGAGACGATCGCGCTTGACGACTCCCACGCCGGCGACCAGTGGCGCCGCGAGTACCTGTACTCACGGGCTGCGACCATCTACGGCGGCACCGCCGAGGTGCAGCGCAACATCATCGCCCGCCGGCTCCTCGACCTCGGTGACGAAGGCTGATGGTGATGGACCGCGCCGAACGGGAACTGCTCGCCGCGACCGTGCGCGACGCAGTCGCGGAAGTTGGCGACGCCGACCCGGTGCTCGCCGAGCTCGGCTGGCCAGAGATGCTCGCGAACGAGCCCGACGCGGCGATCGCAATCGTGTTCGAGGAGCTCGGTCGGAGCAACGCCCGCGCAACGGTGCTCGACGATGTCGTGCTCCACGCGGTCGGCCTCGAAGCAGGCACCGAGCGCGCCATGCTCCTGCCTCCGTTCGGTACCGCAGCGGTCGAGGTTCGCGGCGGAGTTCTCGTGGGCCTGGCGTCGCGCCGCGTCACCACCGCGGCCGAGGTCGCGGTGGTCCACGGTGATCGGCTGGAGGTGGTGCCAATCGACGCGGTCGAGCTGCAGCCTGTGCGCGGTATCGACCCCGACGCGGGCCTGTGCATCGCGCGCATCGCCGTCGAACAACCGGCCGCCATCCTTCAGCGTGCGCTCGCTCCCGCGGCATGGGACGATGCCGTCGCGCTCGCACGCCGCGCCGTCGCGCATGAGATGGCGGGCGCGAGTCGCACGATGCTCGACTTGGCGCGTACGCACGCGCTCGAGCGCGTGCAGTTCGGGCGACCGGTCGCGCGCTTTCAAGCCGTGCGACACCGGCTTGCCGAGGCCCTCGTGGCGGTGGAAGCGCTCGACGCGGTGCTCGGCGTCGCGGCCGATGAACCCGGTGCGACCACCGCGGCGCTCGCCAAGGCCGTCGCGAGTCGCACGGCGCGCACCGTCGCCGCGCATGCGCAACAGGTGCTCGCGGGCATCGGCTTCACCACCGACCACGCGTTCCACCGCTCCTTCAAGCGCACCATCGCGCTCGACGGCTTGTTCGGCTCGGCCGACACCATCACCCGCGAGCTCGGCCAGTCACTGCTCGCCGACCGCGCGGTCCCCACACTGGTGCAGCTCTAAGCGGAAACGCCCTTCTCTTTTTTTGAGATTCGTGCTACCGTCGCCGTCGTGCCGCACTACCCGAAGCCGGCCGAGGGCAGCTGGACCGAGCACTATCCCGAGCTCGGCACCGGTCCGGTGTCGTACGACGACTCCACATCGCCGGAGTATTACGAGCTCGAACGGGGGGCGATCTTCCGTCGCTGCTGGCTGAATGTCGGGCGCGTCGAACAGCTCACCCGCAAGGGCGGCTACTTCACCCGTGAGATCGACGCCGCGGGAACGTCGATCGTGGTGGTGCGCGGGATGGACGACGAGGTGCGCGCCTTCCACAACATCTGCCGCCATCGCGGCAACAAGCTCGTGTGGCAGGACTACCCGCAAGACGAGACAAGCGGCGCGTGCCGCCAGTTCCAATGCAAGTACCACGCGTGGCGCTACGACCTCGAGGGCAACCTCACGTTCGTGCAACAGGAGCAGGAGTTCTTCGACCTCGACAAGTCGGAGTACGCCCTTGCTGTAGTGCGCTGCGAAGTGTGGGAAGGCTGGATCTTCGTCAACTTCGACACCAGCGACACCACGTCATTGCACGAGTATCTCGGTGAGCTCGGCAAGGGCCTCGAGGGTTACCCGTTCCACGAGCTCACGCAGGTGCACCGCTACCGCGCCGAGGTAAAGAGCAACTGGAAGCTCTTCATCGACGCGTTCGCGGAGTTCTACCACGCACCGATTCTGCACTCCGGCCAGTACGAGGCCGAGGAAGCCGCGAAGGTCGCGAGCTACGGCTACGAAGCGCTTGCGTACGGCATCGACGGGCCGCACAGCATGGTGTCGTCGTGGGGCGGCATCTCGCCGCCGAAGGATCTGAGCATGGTGAAGCCGCTGGAGCGCAAGGTGCGCAGCGGTCTCTTCGGACCGTGGGACGCGCCCGACATCGGGCTTACCGAGATGCCACCCGGTATCAACCCGTCGCGTCACAAGCGCTGGGGCCAGGACAGTTTCGTGTTCTTCCCGAACTTCATGATTCTGATCTGGAAGCCGAACTGGGTGCTCACGTACCACTACTGGCCCACGTCGTACAACACCCACATCTTCGAAGGCGCGTGCTACTTCAAGCCGCCCACGAACGCGCGTGAACGTCTCGCGCAGGAGTACGCGGTTGTGTCGTTCAAGGAGTACGGACTCCAAGACGGCAACACGCTCGAAGCGACGCAGTCGATGCTCGAGGCCGACACACCCGTGCGTTCGTTCCCGCTGAACGACCAAGAGATCCTCATCCGTCACCTGCATCACACGGTGCGGCGCCACGTCGACCACTACAGCGCGAGCGCGAGCGCGCAGTGACCGTGCTGCCGGCGGAGTTCGCCGACCTCGAGCCGTTCAGTGACTGGGCGGTGTGGGGCGAGCGGGCGCGCTACGACAAGCGCTACGACAGCACGATGGCCGAGCTGCAGGCGTTCTACGACGCCGCCTTCCCACGAGTGGACGACGCCCTCGACTACCTCGAGCAGTTCCCCTACGACGACGCGATGCCCGAGCCGGCGAAGCGCCTGCTGTGGCTCTGCTGCGCGCTCGTGACTGTGTCGTTCCCGGTGGAGGCGTGGCGCCAGCCGCGCGTGCCCGACAGCGGCGCCGCCAGCATCACCGCCACCTACGAACCCGCCATCTGACCGATCCGTCCCAATCGCGTATGCGTCGTTTGACTTGCATATTGCAAGTCAAACGACGCATAGATGACCTGGGGTTATTGGGTGTCGTGGCGGTGGATCTCGCCGCCCTTCATCACGAACGCCACCTGGGTGGTCGTCGCGATGTCGGCCAGCGGATCACCGGGCACACCGATCACGTCGGCAAGCAGGCCCGGCTCGAGGCGGCCGCGGTCGTCGACGTCGATCAACTCGGCCGACACCGTGGTGGCGGCACGGATCGCTTGCAGCGGCGACATCCCGCGCTCCACGAGCGCGATCAGCTCACGCGCGTTGCGGCCGTGCGGGATCGCGGGCGCGTCGGTGCCGCACGCAACCTTCACGCCTTTTTCGATCGCCTTGCTGATCGTCTTGCGGGCCTGCGGGAACACCTCGGCCGCCTTCGCCTGGAGCGCGGGCGCGGCGTGCGAGAGGTCCATGCCGTCGGCGAGGTAGGTGGTGGCCACGAGGAACGTGCCTCGCTCCAGCATCAGGTCGAGTGTGGCGTCGCTCGCGAGCGAGCAGTGCTCGATGCAGTCGATGCCGGCCTCGACCGCGGCGCGGATACCGGCGTCGCCGTGCGCGTGCGCCGCCACCTTCAGACCCGCGCGGTGCGCCTCGTCGGCCGCCGTTGCCAGCTCTTCGTTCGAGTATTGCTGCGCGCCCGCCGGTCCGGTGTGCGACATCACGCCGCCCGACGCGCACACCTTGATGAGTTTGGCGCCGTACTTGATCTGGTAGCGCACGGCCTTGCGCACCTCGCTCACACCGTTGGCGATCCCCTCCTCCACCGTGAGCGGCATGAGATGCGGTGCGAGGGCCTGGAACATCGTGGGGTCGAGATGCCCACCGGTGGGACAGATCGCGTGGCCCGCCGGCACCACGCGCGGCCCGGGGAACCAGCCAAAATCGATGGCCTTCATCAGCGCCACGTCGAGCAGCAAGCCGTTCGTCTGGATGAAGAGGCCGAGGTTGCGCACCGTCGTGAACCCGGCGCGCAACGTGCGGCGCGCGTTGGCGACGGCGCGCAGCGTGCGCAGCGCGGGATCGTCCTGCACGGCGTTCAGCGGGCTCTCGTGGTTCGGGCCGCCCAGTAACAGGTTGACCTCCATGTCCATGAGCCCGGGCAGCAACGTGAGCTCGCCGAGCTCCACCACCTGCGCGTCGTCGGGCACCTTCGCGGGCGCGACCTCGACGATGCGTTCGCCGTCGACGAGCAGCGTGCCGGGCGTGATGTATTCGCCGCGCGCCACGTCGAGCAGGCGCGCGGCGCGCAGCAGGGTGGGTGGCTGCGGTGCGCGGGGGCGAGGTGTACGCGTGGCGGCCATTGCGGCGGAAACGTTACTCTCCTACATTGTGAATGCAATATCCGCTACGGAAGGCCATCGGCCGTGACCGATCTCGACGCTGCCGACTTCTTCCGCGGCAACGAGCTGATCGACGACCCGTATCCCTACTACGAGCACCTCCGGACCCAGTGCCCGGTGAGCCGCGAGCCGCACCACGAGGTGCTGATGGTGACCGGCTACGACGAGGCGGTCGCGATCTACAACGACCCGGCCACGTTCTCGTCGTGCAACTCGGTGACGGGTCCGTTCCCGGGCTTCCCGGTGCCACTCACCGGACCCGACATTGCCGCGGGCGACGTACGCGCCCTCATCGACGCGCACCGCGACGAGCTGCCGTTCAGCGACCAGCTGCCCACCTTCGACCCGCCCAAGCACACCGATCACCGCGCCTTGCTCATGCGCCTGATCACGCCGAAGCGGCTGAAGGAGAACGAGGAGTTCATGTGGCGCCTCGCCGATCGCCAGATCGACGAGTTCCTGGCATCGTCCGAAGAGGAAGCGGGCGACCGCGAGTTCATCGCCCGGTATGCCCAACCGTTCGCGATGCTCGTGGTCGCCGACTTGCTCGGCGTGCCCGAGCGCGACCACGAACTGTTCCGGGAGGGCCTCGCGGTCGGCCGCAAGCACACGGGATCGGTCGGCAGTCTCGACGACGATGGGCTGAAGCACTCGCCGCTCGAATTCCTCTACGAGCAGTTCACGCGCTACATAGAAAACCGCCGCCGCGAGCCGCGCGACGACGTGATGACCGGTCTCGCCAGCGCCAAGTTCCCCGACGGTTCCACGCCCGACGTGATCGACGTGGTGCGCATCGCCGCGAACCTGTTCGCCGCGGGCCAGGAGACCAGCGTGCGCATGCTCGCCGCGGCGGTGCAGCTCATCGCCGAGCGCCCCGACCTCCAGCAGCAGCTGCGCACCGAACGCAGCCTCGTGCCGAACTTCGTGGAAGAGACCTTGCGCATCGAGAGCCCCGTGAAGGGTGACTTCCGCCTGTCGCGCGTCGCCGCCACCGTCGGTGGGGTCGACGTGGCCGCCGGCACCACCCTGATGCTCGTGAACGCGGCCGCGAACCGCGATCCGCGCCGTTACGAGTGCCCGGCCGACTTCGACGCGACCCGCGCCAACGCGCGCACGCACCTGGCCTTTGGTCACGGCGCGCACACGTGCCCGGGCGCCCCTCTCGCGCGCGCCGAAGGGCGGGTGAGCATCGAGCGCCTCCTCGACCGCACGCGCGGCATCCGCATCGACGAGGCCGTGCACGGACCCGAAGGCGCGCGCCGCTACGAGTACGCGCCCACCTACATCCTGCGCGGCCTGCGCCGCCTGCACCTCGCGATCGATCCCGCGTGAGCGCGCATACCGACGACCTCGTGGAGCTCCACGCGCTGTGCGCGCGTTACATGATGCTCACGAGCAAGGTGGTGCAGGATCGCTGGCTCGAGGTGTTTACCCCCGACGGCGAGTACAACGCCTTCGGCACGCCGTACGGGCTCGACCGCTTCCCGGCGCTGCTCGAGGCCGCGCCGCGCGGGCAGTTCATCGGCAACATGCCGGTCGTCGAGTTCGACGAGCACGACGCCGACTGCGCCAACGGCGTGCAGCACTTCGTGTTCATCGACCAGAGCAATCACGCGATGCGGCTCGGTTGGTACAACGACGAGTACCGCCGCACCACCGACGGATGGCGGATCCGGCGGCGATCGACCACGTTCATGCGCAAGCACGGCGGCTTCGACTCGGGCCGCCAGCACGATCCGCTGGAGGGAACCTGATCGTGACCGACATCGATTCCCTTCCCAGGATCATCAGCGTCGACGACCATGTGGTGGAACCTGCGCAGTTGTGGCAAGACCGCCTGCCGGCGAAGCACCGTGAGAAGGGCCCGCGCGTGGAGCGGGCGCGTTGGGGTGAGATGGCGCTCGGGGCGGGCGCGTCGTATCGCCAGGAGATGAGCGACGACGGCGTGTGGGGCGACTATTGGGTGTACGAGGACCGGCTCGTGTATCTGCACAAGCGGCACGTGACGATCCCACTCGTTGCCACCCCCGACGGCGACCTCGCGCGTTTCGACCGTTCGAAGTTGATCCTCGCGGCGATCACCTACGAGGAGATGCGACCCGGTTGCTACGAGCCGAAGGCGCGCGTCGACGATCTCGCCGCGAGTGGTGTGGACGGTTCGCTCGCGTTTCCCACGTTCCCACGCTTTTGCGGCCAGACGTTCCTCGAAGGCAGCGACCACGAGCTCGGCCTCGCGTGCGTCCAGGCCTACAACGACTGGATGATCGACGACTGGTGCGCCGATTCGGGTGGCGTGCTGATCCCGCTCTGCCTGATCCCGCTGTGGGATGTGGAACTCGCGGTGGCCGAGGTCCGACGCAACGCCGCGCGCGGCGCGCACGCGGTGTGCTTCAGCGAGATCCCTACGCACCTCGGGCTCCCGAGCATCCACACCGGATACTGGGATCCGTTCTTTGCCGCGTGCGAAGACACGCACACCACGGTGTGCATGCACATCGGTTCTTCGTCGAAGATGCCGGCCGCGTCACCCGACGCCCCCGCGTCGACCGAGACGATGCTCGGCTTCTACAACTCGATGGCGTCGCTCGGCGACTACCTGTTCTCGGGCGTGCTGGTGCGCTTCCCCACGTTGCAGCTCGCCTACTCCGAGGGTCAGATCGGCTGGATTCCGTACGCGCTCGAACGCGCCGACAACGTGTGGGAGTACCACGCGGCGTGGACGAGCTCGCACAACACGATCCCCGAACGCCCGTCGAGCTACTACCGAGGGCGCGTGTTCGGTTGCTTCACCACCGACCGCCACGGTGTCGACTCGATCGACAAGGTCGGCGAGGACAACATCTGCTTCGAGACCGACTACCCCCACACCGACACCACGTGGCCGTTCGCACTCGAAGAAGCCGCCAAGATGACCGCGAACCTTACCGACGAACAGCGCTACAAAGTGCTCCGCGGCAACGCCATCCGCATGCTTTCGTTGGACCGGGTATAGGTCAGCCGCCGAGACCGCGGAGGCAGAAAGCCCAGGTCTCTTCGGCGCCGAGACGCTGGCGCGGGCTCTGGATGAGACGGTTGCCGAACCAGCTGTACATCACGGTCTGCTGCACGAGCGCGGCGGCGCGGTACGGATCGTCCACGTCGATGGTGCCCGCGTGCTGCGCGTCGCGCACCAAGTCGAGCAAGAGGCGCGACACCGGTTCCATCGCCGCCTTCACGCGATCGGGGTGGCCCACCGCGAGCTGCACCATGAACTCCGACACCGGACGGCGGTTGTGCCGGCCGCGCTTGCGCGGCTTGTCGGGCGGCTCACACCACTCGTGGAGCCGGATCACGAACGCGTGCAACCGCACGATCGGATCGGTCTCGCCTTCGACGACGGCGCGGACGTCGTCGATGCACTCGCGCACGGTCTCCTCGAACAGCGCGAGCAGCAGCTCGTCCTTGCCGTCGAAGTACTGGTAGAAGCCGCGCAACGACTGCTGCGACCGGTCGATCACCTCTTGGATCGTGAACTCGGTGCTCCCGTTCTCGTCCATGAGCTCGAACGCGGCATCGAGGAACCGCTTGGCCCGCTTCTCGGCGCGCGAGCGCGCGGCATCGAGGCTGCGCGACACGGCACGCTGCCGCCACGCCGGTTCGGTGGGATCGGGCGCAGCGCTCGACTTCGGTTCGGGGTCGGCCATCGCGCTACCTCACGATTCCGGGAGTGGTTCGGGGAGCGTCATCACACTGGTATCGATCGACGGGTCGAGGCGCAGCCCAAAGCTCTTGAACGCCATCGCCAGACAGGTGTAGGTGCCCACCACGAACACGGCTTCGACGAGTTGGCGGTCGTCGAGATGCTCCGCGAGCTGGCTCCAGGTGGCGTCGTCGATGCGGTAGCCGTCGAGCAACTGGTCGGTGGCCGCCAGCAGCGCCCGCTCGAGCGGCGTGAAGCGTTCGCACGCTTCGCCGCTGGCGATGACGTCGATCTCGTCGGCATCGATGCCGGCCCGAGCGGCGAGGCGCACGTGCTGGGCCCACTCGTAGTTCGACCGGGTGCGCCACGCCACTCGCAGCACCATGAGCTCGCGCTGGCGGTCATCGAGCGCGCCGCCGTAGAGCAGCACATTGTTGAAGGTGAGCCACGTCTGCGCGAGCGCCGGGTGGTGCAGCATCGTGCTGATCGCTTCGGGCACCTCGAGCGCGTCGTCACCAGTCGCGAGAAAGCGCGTCGCCACGTGTTCGGGGAACGCCCCGCGCAACGCGGCTACCACGTCGGTGCCCCACTCTTCGCGGGGCAACGGTGCCAGCCGCGTCGACTCGCTCATCGCTCGCTCATAGGTACCAGCCGCCGTTCACGCCGATGAGCTGGCCGGTGATGTAGCCGGCGTCGTCGGAGCAGAGGAACGCGCACGCCGCGGCGATGTCGTCGGGCGTGCCCGCGCGGCGCACCGGCGTCTGCTTGGCCACGGCTTCGATGCTCGGCAGGTCGCCGCGCTCCTCGGCGCGGCGCGCCATCGGCGTGTCGATGAAACCGGGCGGGATGGTGTTCACGGTGATGCCGTGGGGTGCGAACTCGAGCGCCAAGGCTTTCGTGAGGCCGACCACGCCGCCCTTCGACGCCACGTAGTGCGCCATGCGCTTGGCGCCCGACTGCGCGCTCGACGACGAGATCGTGACGATGCGGCCCCATCCGGCCGCGAGCATCTCGGGCACCGCGGCCTGCACGCAGTGGAACGTGCCGGTGAGGTTCACCGCGATCATGCGCTGCCAGTCGTCGACGCTGATGTCCACGAACGACTCGAAACGGTCGAAGCCGGCGCTCGTCACCATGATGGCGATCGGGCCGAACGCGGTCCGCACTGCATCGAGCGCGGCATCAACCTGGGCGCGGTCACTCACGTCGACCGCCGCGCTCAGTGCCTCGTGGCCCGCGTCTCGCAACCCTTGCGCGCCTGCCGCCGCAGCAGCGCCGTCGAGGTCGAGCAGCGCCACCTTGTTGCCGGCATCGGCGAGCCGCTGCGCGATCGCGAGGCCCATGCCCGATGCCGCCCCCGTCACGACCGCCACCCGGCTCATCGTCCACTCCTTGTGTCGCGTTTCGCGAGGCACGCTCTCCAAATCGGAGAATATCATTCACACCGTGCGTATCGGACTGATGATCGGCCCCGAGAAGGGCCATCGCCCCGACAAGATCGGCCGCCTGCTCGCCGCCGCGGAGGCCGCGGAGCGCGAAGGCTTCGCGTCGATCTGGGTGCCGCAAGTGCCCAACGACTTCGACGCGCTCACTGCGATCGCGCTCATCGGGCAGGCCACGTCGCGCATCGAACTCGGCACCGCGGTGATGCCGATCCAGACGCGCCATCCCGTTGCGATGGCGCAACAGGCGCTGTCGACCCAAGCCGTGTGCGAGGGTCGCCTCACGCTCGGCCTCGGCCCGTCGCATCACTGGATCGTCGAGGACATGCTCGGCCTGTCGTACGACCGGCCCGCGCGCCAGGTGCGCGCGTACCTGGAAGCGTTGCAACCCGCGCTGCGCGCACCCGGGATGGTCGACGTCGAGAACGACGTGTGGCGGGTGCACAACGAGATCGACATCACCGAGATCAACACGCCGGTGCTGCTCGCTGCACTCGCGCCGGTGATGTTGCGCATCGCCGGCGAGATGGCATCGGGAACCATCCTTTGGATGGCCGACGAGCGCGCGATCAGCGACCATGTGGTGCCGCGCATCACCAAGGCCGCCGCGGGAGCGGGCCGCAGCGAACCGCGAGTGGTGGCCGGCATACCGGTTGCGCTCTGTCGCAACGAGGAGGTCGACGAGGCCCGGGCCCGCGCCAACATCGTGCTCGGCCACGCCGAGTACTCCCCCAACTACCAGCGTCTGCTCGAGCACGGCGACGCCACCGACGTGGGTGACACACTCGCCGGCGGTGACGAGCAAGCGATCACCGCCCGCATCGCCCGCTTCCGCGACGCCGGCGTCACCGACCTCTCCGTACGCGTGCTCCCGCTCGGCACGAACCGCGAAGAGCGTCTCGCGTCGTGGGCCCGCACCGAGCAATTCGTCGCCTCACTCACCACCTCGTTCTGACCCGTAGGGCCGCACCCACACATCGTTCTCGGTGCATAGGACGCGGATTAGCAGATGAGCACGCCGATACGCACCGAGAACGATGTGGTTGGCGGGCGGGTCAGGCGTCGTAGTTGACGGTGACGGTGCTGCTGGTGGGGAGTGACTGGCAGGTGAGCACCCAGCCTTCGGCGACCTCGTCGTCGGTGAGGGCATCGTTGGCGCGCATGCGCACGGTGCCGTCGTCGAGGTGGGCCATGCAGGTGGCGCAACGGCCGGCCTCGCAGGAGAACGGTGGGCGCAGGCCGGCACGGCGCGCGGTCTCGAGCACCGTGTCGCCGTCGTGATACTCGACGGTGTGCACGGCGCGATCGAGCCGGATCACTACGGTCTCGGTGGCCGTGGCCCCAAGCGTGGCATGGTGGACGGTGGTGGGTTCGTCGGGGTTCATGGCGTCTCGCCTCACCGCCTCGAAGCGGAAAGCTCCCTCTCGGTGTACGTTAGTGGCATTCTCGCCTCGGTTCGCCGCCCCTGGCCGGTCCGGCCGGTGCCCGCCGCGCTGCGGCAGCACTACATCGACGCGGGGTTCTGGCGCGACGAGTCGCTCGGCGACCGGGTCGACACCTGCTTGCGGCGCACACCCGACGCCACGGTCAACGTGTGGTCGCGCGCGCCCGTGGCACGGCAGCTACGCCGACGTGCACCACGAGGCGCAGCGACTCGTGGGCGCATTGCGCGAGCGCGGCGTCGAGCCGGGCGAGGTGGTGGCGTTCCAGCTGCCGAACTGGCGTGAGGCCGTGGTCGCCTTCTACGGGCTGGCCATGGGCGGCTACGTGCTCGTGCCGATCGTGCACATCTACGGCGCCAAAGAGGTGCGCTTCATCATGGCGCAAAGCGGCGCGCGCGCCTACATCTCTGCTGACCGCAACGGCTACGTCGACTACATCGACATCGTCGACGGCGCCGCGCCCGGACAGGTCGCCAACCTCGCGCATCACATCGTGGTCGAGACCACCGACGATCGCGTGCCCGCAACCACACACCCCGAACAGCAACGCGCGTCGTGGACCGACGCGGTGTCACGTGCGGCGCCGATCACCGACGTTGCGCACGCGGATCCCGACGACGTGTGCGTGCTCGCGTACACGTCGGGCACCACCAGCGATCCGAAGGGCGTGATGCACACGCACCGCACGCTCCTCGCCGAGTTGCCGCACATCACCCAGTGGATCGCGCCGGGCGCACCGAATCTGATGGGCTCCCCCGTCACCCACGCCACCGGCATGCTCGGCGCGGTGCTCGGCCCCATGGACCTCGGCGAGAACATCCACCTCATCGATCGCTGGGATCCCGACCACGCGCTCGACGTGATGCTCGAGGCCGGCATCGGCGCGGGCACCGGAGCGTCGGTGTTCCTCGCGAGCATCATCGACCACCCGCGCTTCACGCCCGAACACGCGCGGCTCATCCGCGGCGTCGGGCTCGGCGGCGCGCCGGTGCCCACCGCGCTGGCCGAGCGCGCCGCGGCGCACGGAATCCGGCTCATCCGCGCGTACGGCTCCACCGAGCACCCGTCGATCACCGGCGGCCAGTACGACGATCCGGATCGGCAACGCAACGGCAGCGACGGCCGCCCGCTCGACGGCGTGGAGATGCGGCTCGTCGACGACGACGGCAACGACGTCGCGACCGGTCGGCCGGGCGAGATCGTGAGCCGCGGCCCCGACCTCAGCATGGGCTACACCGATCCCGCGCTCACCGCCGCGGCCTTCGACGCCGACGGCTGGTATCACACGGGCGACATGGGCGTGCTCGACCGCGACGGCTACCTCACGATCACCGACCGCCTCAACGACGTGATCATCCGCGGCGGCGAGAACATCTCCGCTGCCGAGGTAGAAGCGGCGATCTCGGCGCTACCAGCCGTGGCCGAGGTGGCAGTGGTGGCGGCGCCCGACGCGCGGCTCGGCGAGCACGCGTGCGCGTTCGTGCGGCTCGCACCACGCGACGCTGACACCGCACCCGCGTTCGACCTGGCGACGATCACCGCGCACCTGCAACAGGTTGGCATCGCCCGCCAGAAGTGGCCCGAGGAGCTGCGGATCGTGGACGACTACCCGCGCACGGCGTCGGGCAAGATCCGCAAGGTCGACCTGCGCGCCCAGCTGCGCGAGGCGCGACCGTGACGCAAATCCGCGTGCAGCCGATCGCCGGCGCGCTCGGCGCCGAGATCCATGGCGTCGACCTCGCCGAGAACCTCTCCGACGACACGGTCGCCGCGATCCGCGCCGCCTGGCTCGAGCACCTCGTGGTGTTCTTTCGCGACCAGCCGCTCTCCGACGACGCGTTCCTCGCGTTCGCGCGGCGCATCGGCGAACCGGTGGAGTACCCGTTCGTGAAAGGCATCGACGGCTACCCGGAGATCATCGCGGTGGCGAAACTGCCCGACGAGACGGTGAACTTCGGCGGCATCTGGCACAGCGACACCGTGTATCTCGACCGCCCGCCGATGGGCACGATGCTCCTCGCCCGCGAGGTGCCGCCGGCAGGCGGCGACACCCTGTTCGCGAATATGTACGCGGCCTACGAGGCGTTGTCGCCAGGACTACGACGCGTGCTCGACGAACTCGTCGCAGTGAACAGCTCGGCCCTCGCCGACGTGTCGAAGACCCGTGAGGATCGCATTCGCGACAGTGGCGGGAGCGCCGACGTGGAGTACACGTCCGAGCATCCTGTAGTGCGCACGCATCCCGAGACGCGCCGCAAGGCGCTCTACGTGAACGTCGCGCACACCGCGCGCTTCCGCGACATGACCGACGACGAGAGCCGGCCTTTGCTGCAGTTCCTCTTCGCGCACGCGGTGCGCGCGGAGTTCACTTGCCGCTTCCGCTGGGATGTCGCGTCGCTGGCGTTGTGGGACAATCGCTGCGCAATGCACAACCCGGTGAACGACTACCACGGGTTCACCCGCCGTATGCACCGCATCACGCTCGCGGGCGATACTCCGCACTGAACCACAGCCCGCCGAACCCGGAGCCGAACGCCTCATGCGACCCTTGCCGCAGCTCACGCCGTTCAACGAATGGTTCTGGACGTCTGGCGCCGACGGCACCCTGCGCATCCAGCGCTGCCACGACTGCCAGACGCTCGTGCACCCGCCGGTGCCGATCTGTCCGGCGTGCCGCAGCCGCGAGTGGGAACCGAGCGCGATGTCGGGGCGCGCGACGGTGGTCGGTTTCACAGTCAACGCGCACCAGTGGCTGCCGGGATTCGAGCCGCCGTATGTGATCGCCAACGTCGCGCTGGCCGACGACCCGTCGATCCGGCTCACCACCAACATCGTGAATTGCGCGCCCGACGACGTGCACATCGGCCAAGAGGTCGCGGTGCGCTTCGAGCACCACGAAGACGTGTGGATTCCTCTGTTCGAACCGACGGGTGCCCACGATCCCGTCGAGCGTGTTCCCGAGCCGCAGCGGCCCACACCTCGCGCACCGATCAGCACCGATCGCTTCGAGCATCGCTCGGTGCTGTCGGGCGTCGGCCGTTCGGCGATCGGCCGTCGACTGATGCGCGACCCACTCTCGCTCACGGTGGATGCCTGCCTCGCGGCCATTGCCGACGCGGGGTTGACGCCGGCCGATATCGACGGCCTGTCGACCTATCCGGGCATGGCCGCGGGTGGCATGAGCGAGGGCGGCGTGACCGCAGTGGAGGAGGCGCTGCGGCTGCACCCCACCTGGATCAACGGCGGCATGGACATCCCCGGCCCGGGTGGCTCGGTGATCGCAGCGATGCTCGCGGTCGCGGGCGGCTTGTGCCGCCACGTGCTGTGCTTCCGCACGGTGTGGGAGTCGAGCTACGCGACGTTGCAGCTCGGCGGCATGCCCAGCGGCCGTGCGTCCGGACCGCTGATGGAATGGCGCGCGCCGTTCGGCGCCATGTCGGCAGGGAACTGGATCGCGATGCACGCCAACCAGTACCTGCATCGCTACGGCGCGACGCGCGAGACGGTGCTGGCGCCGATCGCGCTCAACGGGCGCGCCAACGCGGGCCGTAACCCACTCGCGATCTATCGCGATCCGATGACGCTCGACGACTATCTCGGCGCGCGGCCGATCACGTCGCCGTTCGGTCTCTTCGACTGCGACGTGCCGTGCGATGCGTCGGTCGCGGTGATCGTGTCGGACGCATCGGTCGCCGGCGACCTTCCCAAACCGGCCATCCGTATCGACGCGATGGGCACGCAGATCACCGAGCGCATCTCGTGGGAGCAGGACACGATCACGCACGAGCCACAGGTGCTCGGCCAGGCGGCCCACCTCTGGACGCGCACTGCCCTGACGCCGGCCGATGTCGACCTCGCGCTCCTGTACGACGGCTTCACGTTCAACGCGGTCACGTGGCTCGAGGCGCTCGGCTTCTGCGGGCTCGGCGAGGCCAAGGACTGGCTCGACGGCGGGCGCACGATCGCACTCGACGGCGCCATGCCGGTGAACCCGCACGGTGGGCAGCTCTCAGAGGGGCGCACGCACGGTTTCGGATTCATCTACGAGGCGATCACCCAGCTCCGTCACGACGCCGGCGAACGCCAGGTGGCGAACGCTCGCACCGCGGTGCTCACGTCGGGCGGCGGCACACCGTCGGGCGTGCTCTTGTTGCAGCGCGACGGCGTGTGATTCACATGACCGACGAGCAACCGCTCCACACCAGTCACGTCGGCAACGTGCTCGTTGCCCGGCTCGACCGTTCCGATGCTCGCAACGCGCTCACGCCCGCGCTCATCAACGCGATCGGCGGTGCCGTCGTGGCCGCCGAGACCGACGACGCCGTGCGCGCGATCGTGCTCACCGGCTCGGGCGAGCGGGCCTTCTGCGCGGGCATGGACCTGCGCGCGTTCGCGAGCGGCGTCGAGTTCACGCTCGACGACGCCACGAGCGATGCGTTCATGCGGTTGCTCGACGGCCGCGCTCGAGTCCCCGTGGTGGGCGCGGCCAACGGCGCCGCCGTCGCGGGTGGCTTCGAGCTGATGCTCGCGTGTGACGTGATCGTGGCGGCCGAGCACGCGACGTTCGCGTTGCCCGAGGTGAAGCGCGGCCTGATCCCGGCCGGCGGCGGCATCTTCCTCGGCACGCGTGTGCCGCTCGGCGTCGCCCTCGAGATCACGCTCACGGGCGACGCGATCAGTGCAGCCCGCGCCTACGAGCTCGGTCTCGTCAACGCAGTAGTCGCGGCCACCGACCTCTTGCCGCGCGCGCTCGATCTCGCCGAGCGCATCGCCGGCAACGGGCCGCTCGCGGTCGCGGCGATCAAGGAGTTGGTGCGCCTCGGCGTCGACGACGCAGCACGGGCACGCGAACGGATGCGCGAGCTGCAACCAGAAGTGTTCGCGAGCGAGGACGCCCAAGAGGGCGCGCGGGCCTTCGTGGAGAAGCGCGCGCCCGTGTGGCGGGGTCGCTGACGCACCATGCGAGCCGCGATCTGCCGCGAGTACGGAGCGCCCGACGTGGTGCAGGTCGACGACGTGCCGGCCCCGGCGCTCGGTGCGGGCCAGGTTCGCGTGCGCGTGCACGCCGCGGCAGTGAACTTCCCCGACGTGCTCATCGTGGCCGACCGCTACCAGGTGTCGGTGGCGCCACCATTCGTTCCCGGCAGCGAGTTCGCCGGCGTCGTAATGGAAACCGCCGACGACGTTGCATCGCCGCCGCCCGGCACGCGCGTGTTCGGCGCCACGCTCGCCGGCGCGTTCGGCGAAGAGGTTGTGGTAGCCGCGGCTTCACTCAACCTGGTGCCCCACAGCGTCGACGACCGGCACGCCGCGGCGTTCGGCGTGGCGCACAGCACCGCGTACCACGTGCTGCGTTCGTTCGCGGCGCTGCAACCTGGCGAAGAGCTCATCGTGCTCGGGGCCGGCGGCGGTGTGGGCCTCGCGGCCGTGCAGCTCGGCGCGGTGATGGGCGCCAACGTGACCGCGGTGGCGTCGTCTCAGGAGAAGCTCGCAGTCGCAGGGCAGTACGGCGCGACCAATCTCGTCGATCACCGCGCGGGCTCGTTGCGCGACGGTGTACGCGCGGTGCTGCCGGGCGGTGGCGACGTGGTGATCGATCCAGTGGGCGGTGACCTCTCCGAGCCGGCGCTGCGTTCGATGCGATGGGGCGGCCGCTTCGTGACCGTGGGTTACGCCGCGGGTGTGATCCCGAAGATCCCGCTGAACCTCGTGCTGCTCAAGGGCGTGCACGTACTCGGCTTCCAGATGATCGACTTCATGACCCACCGTCCCGACGAGCTGGCGCGCAACCAGCGCGAGCTCCTCGAGCTGTTTGCCACCGGCCAGGCGACGCCGCACATCGGCGCCACGTTCGCGCTCGCCGACGTGGCCGCCGCGCTCCAGTACGTGGCCGACGGCCGTGCCATCGGCAAGGTCGTCCTCGACATCGCGTGACCACTCCGTTCTCGGTGCATACCGGCGTGAAAATCCGCGTCGTATGCACCGAGAACCGGAGAAAACGGGCGGTAACTCCATATCCGTAAACTGGAAACGTCGTTTCCGGCAGTGGTACTGTTCGACCAGCCGAGCGACCGCGAACCGACAATCTGCGACAGCGACTCCGGAGCGAGGGAAGGCCCACCGGCCCGTGAGCGAAGCGAACAAGAGGTAGGAGATGCGTTCTCCGGTCGAGTGGCCGACGATTCCCGCGATGGTGCGGGCCGCGGCACTCCGTGCGCCCGAGGCTGACGCCATCGTGGAGGGCGATCGGCGCGTGACGTACGCGGATCTCGCGGCGCGCGCCACCGGCGCGGCGTGTGCGCTCGTTGCCTCGGGCGTGCAACCCGGTGAACGGGTGGCACTGTGGGCACCGAATTCGATCGAGTGGATCGTGGCCGCGCTCGGTATCACCACTGCGGGCGCGGTCCTCGTACCGATCAACACCCGCTTCAAGGGCACGGAAGCGGCCGACATCATCGGGCGTAGCGGCGCGCGGGTGCTGTTCACCGTGCGGGGATTCCTCGACACCGACTACCCGGCGCTTCTGGCGTCGAGCGGCACGTCGTTCCCCTCGCTCTCGCACACGGTGCTGCTCGCCGGCGATCCGGGCGAAGGAGCGATCGGCTGGGACGAGTTCGCAGCCGGCGGCGCGTGCGTGTCGATGGCCGAGATCGATGCGCGAGTCGCGGCACTGCGGCCCGACGACCCGAGCGACGTGGTGTTCACGTCGGGCACGGCCGGCCGGCCGAAGGGTGTGGTCATGGCACACGGCCAGACGTTGCGCGCCTATCTCGACTGGTGCGATTGGGCCGACCTGCGTGCCGGCGACCGGTATCTGATCGTGAACCCGTTCTTCCACATCTTCGGGTACAAGGCGGGCGTGCTTGCGTCGTTGATGCGTGGCGCCACGATCTTCCCACTCGCAGTGTTCGACCCCGACGTGGTGTGCGGCATCGTCGAGCGCGAGCGGATCACCGTGTTGCCCGGCGCGCCCACGCTCTACCAATCGCTGCTCGACTCCCCGGCCCGCAACGCGCTCGACATCGCGAGCCTGCGCCTGGCGGTCACGGGCGCAGCCGATATCCCGGTGGAGTTGATCCGCCGCGTGCGCGAGGAGTTGCCGTTCGAGCGCATCCTCACCGGTTACGGGCTCACCGAGGCCGGCACCGTCACCGGGAGCCGGCCCGACGACGACTTCGAGCACATCGCCGCAACGGTCGGTGTGGCCTGGCCCGGCTTCGAGGTCCGCACCGTCGACGGAGCCGGCAACCACACCAAGCCCGACGAGCCCGGCGAGGTGATTGTGCGTGGCGACACGGTGATGCGCGGGTATCTCGACGATCCCGACGCCACCGCCGCGGCCGTGGACGCCGACGGCTTCCTGCACACCGGCGATCTCGGCACGTTCGACACCGACGGCTACCTGCGCATCGTGGGGCGTATCAAGGACATGTTCATCGTCGGCGGCTTCAACGCCTATCCGGCCGAGATCGAGAACCTGCTCCTCGCCCACCCCGCAGTTGCGCAGGCGGCCGTGATCGGCATTCCCGACGCGCGGCTCGGCGAAGTCGGCATGGCCTTCGTAGTCGCAACGGCCGGCGCCGCGCTCGAACCTGCGGCACTCATCGAGTGGTCGCGTGACCGTATGGCGAACTTCAAAGTCCCGCGTCGCGTCGAACTCGTCGGCATGCTGCCCGTCAACGCCACCGGCAAAGTCGTGAAAGACGAACTGCGCGCCAAGGCCGCAGCACAAGGGAGTGAGTGATGGGCGAAGTCCCAATCTCCGAAGGCTTGTTCACATCGCTCGACGCCAACACCCAATTGGTGGGGAGTCGTTGCAACGCGTGCGGCATCGTGACGTTCCCGGCCCAAGAGAGCTGCCCGCGCTGCGCATCCATCGACATGGCCGCGCACGCGCTGGCGCGGCGCGGCACGTTGTGGGCATGGACCACCCAAGCCTTCCCGCCACCGGCACCGCCATACGCCGGACCGACCGGGAAAGCCTTCGTGCCCTTCGGCGTGGGCTACATCGACCTCGGCGACGTCAAGGTCGAGAGCCGGCTCAGCACCGCCGACCCCGCCGCACTCGAGCACGGCATGACGATGGAGCTCACCCTCGTACCGTCGCACACCGACAGCGACGGCAACGACGTGATCACGTTCGCGTTCGCCCCCGCGGAACAATCGTGAAACCCTCAGCGCTCGAGGAGCGACGGAGGAGCGACATCGGGCGTGCGAGCGGAGCGAGCCTCCGCCGCCCCTCGGGGCGCGAGCCGCAGGCGAGCGGGGGTGGACGATGAGCAATGATGTCGCAATCGTCGGTGTGGGCCTGCACCCGTTCGGACGCTTTCCCGGCGTCACCGGCATCGATATGGGCGCGATCGCGATCCGCGCCGCGCTCGCCGACGCCGGAGTCGTTTGGCGCCAGATCCAATTCGGTTTCGCCGGCAGTTACGAGATCGACAACCCCGACGCCGTCGTCGCGCTACTCGGCCTCACCGGCATCCCGTTCACCGACGTGTACAACGGCTGCGCTACTGCCGCCAGCGCGCTCAGCCTCGCCGCGCAGACCATCCGTCTCGGCGAGTGCGACCTCGGCATCGCCGTGGGCATGGACAAGCACCTCCCCGGCGCGTTCAGCGCCGACCCGCGCCTGTACGCATGCCCGTCGTGGTACGGCGAGGTGGGCCAATTCCTCACCACCAAATTCTTCGGCATGAAGATCAACAAATACATGCACGACCACGGCATCACTGCCAGCACGCTCGCCAAGGTCGCGGCGAAGAACTACCGCAACGGCGCACTCAACGAGAACGCCTTCCGTCGCAAGCCGCTCTCGGAAGACGAGATCCTCGCATCTCCAATACTCAACTACCCGCTCACCCAATACATGTTCTGCTCGCCCGACGAAGGCGCCGCCGCGGTGATTCTGTGCAAGGCCGAGCACGCGCACCGCTACACCACCAATCCGATCTACCTGCGCGCGTCCACCGTACGCACCCGGCGGCTCGGGGCGTTCGAAGTGCACAGCCCGTGGCTCCCCGTCGAGGAGACACCCGGCGCCACCGTCGACGCATCGCGCGCCGCGTACGAGATCGCCGGCATCGGGCCCGACGATGTGGACGTGATCCAACTCCAAGACACCGACGCCGGCGCCGAAGTGATCCACCTCGCCGAGAACGGCTTCTGCGCCGACGGCGACCAAGAACAACTCGTGGCCGGCGGCGCACTCGAGATCGGCGGCACGCGACCCACCAACACCGACGGCGGCCTCATCGCCAACGGCGAGCCCATCGGCGCGTCAGGCCTGCGCCAAGTGCACGAGATCGTGCGCCAACTGCGCGGCCAAGCCGGTGATCGCCAAGTGCCGAACAACCCGAAGGTCGGCTACACGCAGCTCTACGGCGCACCCGGCACCGCAGGCGTCTCGATCCTCTCCACCTGAGCCAACGTGGACACCCGCGACACCACCGAGCAGGCCCACCTGCGCCACACCGCGCAGCGGCTCGCGCGCGAACTCGGCCCGGCCACGGTCGCCGACCTCGACGACCAGACCCGCCGCGCGCGCCTCGACAAGGCGGTGCGCGACGCGGGCTGGCTCGAGCTGCGCGACGACGACGGAACCGGCGCACCGGTGACCAGTGGCGTCGAGGCGTGCATCGTGGCCGAGGCGCTCGGCCATGCGCTCGCCGACACTCCGTGCGCCGGTCCGCTGCTCGCTGCCGACTTCGCCCGGCGTACCGGCGCATCCGATCCGGTGGTTGCAGCGTTCGACCGCGACCTCGTGGCACCCGCGTCTCGGCAATCCGTTGACGCGTACGCAGTCGACGTGGCGCGCGATGCCGACGGAGCGTTCGTCGCGACCGATCTCACACGGTCGATCGCCCGCGTGCAATCAACCAACCTTCCCGCGCTTGACCGCGACGATCTCGCGCAGTGGACCGCGCTCGGCATCGCGCTCACCAGCGCCGACCTCGTGGGGGTGATGCACGGCGCGTTGGATCTCACGGTGGCGTATGCGGCCGATCGCCGCCAGTACGGCGTGCCCATCGGTTCGTTCCAGGCTGTGCAACACCTGCTCGCCGAGGCCCGAACGCTGCTCGATGGCTCGCGCAGCGTGGCGCTCCACGCGTCGTGGGCGGTCGACAACCTTCCGCCCGCCGTGGCGCTCGAATCCGGTCGCGTGGCCAAGGCCTACTGCGTGCGCGCGGCGCGCACGGTGTGCGAGACGGCGATCCAGGTGCACGGCGGCATCGGCAACACGTGGGAATGCCTGGCGCACGTGTACCTGCGGCGCGCGTTGCTGTCGTCGCAGTGGTTCGGCGACGATCGCGTGCACCTTCACGCGCTCGCCGGCGTGCGCCTCGGAGCGACCTGATGGACTACCGCGACTCCCCCGCCGAAGCCGAGTTCCGCGCCCGGTTGCGCGCGTGGCTCGCCGGCCACAACCCTGGTCTCCCGCCGTCGTCCACCGACGACGAGTACTGGGCTCGCCAGGCCGAGTGGCACACGGCCCTCTACGACGCCGGCTTCTTCGGGCTCTCGTGGCCCACACGGTTCGGCGGCCACGAGTTGCCCACCGTGTTCGACGTGATCCTCGACGAGGAGATCGCCATCGCAAGCGCGCCACCGCGGCCGAGTCTCGGCTATCTCGTGCAAGGCATCACCACGCACGGCAGCACCGCGATTCAGGATCGTTTCCTGCCTGGTCTGATCAGTGGGCGCGAGCGCTGGTGCCAGGGCTTCAGTGAGCCCGACGCGGGTTCCGACCTGGCGTCGCTGCGCACCACGGCAACTCGTGACGGTGAGGAGTTCGTGATCGACGGCCACAAGATCTGGACGAGCTACTCCGACGTGGCCGACTGGTGCTTGCTGCTCGCGCGCACCGATCCCGCCGTCGCCAAACACAAGGGACTGACCGCGTTCGCGGTGCCCATGCACCAACCCGGGATCGAGCAGCGGCCGCTGCGCATGATCAACGGCATCACGAACGAGTTCGGCCAAGTGCTGTTCGACGGCGCGCGTGTCGCCGCCGGCAACATGATCGGCGCACCCGGCGAAGGCTGGCGCGTGGCGATGACGATCGTGAGCCACGAGCGCGAGCCCGGCGAGTTGGGCTACGTCGCGCGCTACGCCAAGACCGTAAAAGACCTCGAGCGCACCATCGCCGATGATCCCACGGCGTTCGACGCACCCACGCGCGAGGCCGTCGCGTGGGCACGCGTGCAGACCGAGATGCTGCGGCTCCATGTGTGCCGGCGCCTGTCGGAGCGCCTCGACGGCGTCGAGCACGGACCGGGCGGGTCGATCGACAAACTCCTGATGACGTGGGTGGAACAGGCGATCGGCACCGCCGCGCTCACCGTGTCGGGGGCGCGCGCGGCGGTCGACGGCGACGACGTCGCCCTCAAGACCTATCTCTACAGCCGGGCCCAGAGCGTGATGGGCGGCACCTCGCAGATCCAGAAGAACATCATCGCCACGCGCATCCTCGATCTCCCCACTGGCTGATCGCAGCAAGGAGCCACAGTGCAGTACGACCTTCCCGACGTCGTCCGCGTCGAAGCCGACGGGCCCGTGCGCATCGTGCGTCTGAACCGCCCCGAGCAGCTCAACGCGGTGAACGCCGACCTGCACCTCGCGATCACGCAACTGTTCCCGCAGCTGTCGGCCGACACCGAGGCACGCGCCGCGGTGATCACCGGCGAGGGCCGCGCCTTCTCGGCGGGCGGCGACTTCGAGTTCCTCGACGGCATGGCGAACGACCGTGAGCTACGCGCTGCGGTGATCGCCGAAGGTCGCGAGCTCGTGCTCAACATGCTCCGCTGCCGCGTGCCAGTGATCGCCGCGGTGAACGGGCCCGCCGTCGGGCTCGGCTGCAGCGTCGTGGCGCTGAGTGACGTGGTGTACATGGCCGAGTCGGCGTATCTCGCCGATCCGCACGTGACCGTGGGGCTCGTCGCCGCCGACGGCGGCCCGCTCACGTGGCCGCTGCACACGAGCCTGCTCCTCGCCAAGGAATACGCGTTCACCGGCGATCGCATCAGCGCCGAGCGCGCCGCGCAGATCGGCCTCGCGAACCACGTGTGCGCCGCCGACGAGGTGCTCCCGGCGGCGATCGCCGCGGCGCACAAGATCGCCGCGCTCCCGCGCCAGGCAGTGGAGGCCACCAAGCGCGTGCTGAACCTGCACGCCGAGCACGCGGTGCTCGCCACCATCGACTTCGCAATGGCCGCCGAGACTCAGTCGTTCGACACGCCCGAGCTACGCGCCAACGTGGCGCGCTTCTTGGAGCGGTAGACGCCGTAGCCGGTGGGACCGAGCCGTGCCGCTCGATCCCACCGACGACTCACCGGCCCGTTCGATTGTGCGCGTCGGTTCGGGGTTCCCGATCAGCCCACGCCGCCCGGCGCGAACGACTTCCACGTGGGCGTCTGGTCGCCGCCCTTCGTGGCGTCGAAGCACGGCCACGGCTTGCCGGGGTGGTTCTGGTACGGCACGAACTTGCTGTTGAGGATCTCCACGATCGGCTGGCACTGTTCGACGAGGCGAACGTTGGGGTTGGCCTGCGGATCGATGTGAGCGGTCGTCCAGTTGATCGGTTGGATCATGCCTTGCGCGTCGTACGCCGTCTGACCGTTCATCCAGTCGATCACCTTCGCCTGGGTGAATTCAGGGCCTGCGCCCTTGAGCGCGTCGACGAGCTCGATCGCGTCGAGGTAGCCCACCTGGGTGACCTCCACCGGGTCGTTCGTGACCTTCTTGACGTCGCTCAGGTATTGCTGCGTGAGCGGCGACTGCGGCGTCGATTCCCACGGCGGGTAGTAGTCGGGCTGCACGAACGCGCCCTGGAAAATCGTGCCGTTCTGCTTCAGGAAGTCGTGGTCGTAGGCGTTGGGCAGGTCCTGGACCGCGTGCAGACCCTGCTGGTCCATCTCCTTCTGCAGCTTCACGACCTCATTGGTATCCATACACGTGGTCACGAACTGCACGCCCGCGCTCTTCATCCGGGCCACGTCGGCCGTGAGATCGGCGGCGAATCCGACGGTGTCGTCGAAGAAGGCCACCTTGATCTTGCCGTTGCCGTACTTCTGGAACGCGGTCTTCGTGCCCTGGCACGCTTCCTTCGACTCGGACGACACGCCGTAGCCGATGATCCCGACCTTCGTAAAGTGGTTCTGCAGTGCGATCCACGAGAGCAACGGGCCCGGGCACGTGAAGCACAGCGCCGGCACGGTGGAGAAGAAGTTCAAATGCGGCTGCGTGGGTGTGCTCGCGAACTCAGGGTTGATGTTCCAGGTGAAGGTCGGCTCGTTCGCCTTGGCGAGCGTGTCAGCACCTGTCATCTGGAGCGTGGCTTCGAACACCGCGAAGGCGTTGTCGTCGGCAAGGCTCGACGTGCTCATCTGGTCGTTCACGAGGCCGTTGTTGTCGTCACGCTTCGACACGATCTCGAGCTTGCGCCCGTAGATCCCCCCGGCATCGTTGATGCGGTCGAAGTAGGCCTGGATGCCGTCGGCCAACTGCGCGTACTTGCCGCCTACCGCGTTCGTCGTCGACGTGATCACCGCGACGCGGATCGCGGAGGAGGTGACCCCCTTCACGCCGGGCCGCGGCACGTTCTCCTTGAGCGCAGCTGCGTTCGCAGTGGTCGTCGGGTTCTTGCCGACGGTCAACGCGGTCTGCGCCGTCTTCGGAGAGCTCGAGTTCGAGCACGCTCCGGCGACCAACGCGCCCGCCATTCCCAGCACGACGAATGCCCGTGCACGCATGTCGGTACCCCCCGACGAGAGTCTCGGATTCGACTGGAACGAGCCGCGAGAGTCGCTGCTCGCGGGCGTTGGTCTAGCACTTCTGCGTACCACGATTCCGCCATGCGAGAATGGCACTTTCACGCTCGACGTGTCAACATGAGAACGGTGTTTCCGCAGCCAGTCGGGCGGCTCGACACCAGCCACCAGGAAGGACGAACACCCGCGATGACCGACTTCGATGTTCCCGATTTCGAAGGGGTCGACTTCTTCCGCACCCGTGCCCTCTACCAAGACCCGTACCCGTTCTACGACTACGCACGCGGGCATGGGCCTGTGTGGCGCGAGCCCGAACACGGCGTGGTGATGGTCACCGGTTACGACGAGGCGATCGCGGTGCTCAACGACACCGCCACCTTCTCGAACTGCAACACGGTGAGTGGGCCGTTCGTGCCGTTCCCGGTGCCGGTGGAGGGCGACGACATCAGCGCCATCATCGACGCCTACCGCGACACGCTGCCGTTCAGCGATCAACTGCCGTCGTTCGACCCGCCGAAACACACCGCGCACCGCGCCTTGCTGATGCGGCTCATCACACCCAAGCGGCTACGCGAGAACGAAGCGTTCATGTGGCGTCTCGCCGATCGCCAGCTCGACGAGTTCCTTGCGAACGGCCGCTGCGAGTTCGTGCACGACTACGCCGGCCCGTTCACATTGCTCGTGATCGCCGACCTTCTCGGCGTGCCCGACGAAGAACACGAGACGTTCCGCAAAGAACTGCAAGGTGACGCCCGCGAATCGACGGGTGCGGCCCACAGCACCGACAAGAGCGGCGCGGTCGCGCACAAGCCGCTCGAGTTCCTCTACGACCGCTTCACCGCGTACATCGAGGACCGCCGCCGCACTCCGCGCAACGACGTGATGACCGAGCTCGCCACCGCCACGTTCCCCGACGGCTCGCTGCCCGAAATCCAAGACGTGATGCTGATCGCCGCGAACCTCTTCGCGGCCGGCCAGGAGACCACAGCGCGCATGCTCGGCACTGCGTTGCGGCGGATTGGTGAAGATCCCGAGCTGCAACAGCAACTGCGCGACGACCACGGCCGGATCCCCGCGTTCGTGGAGGAGGTGGTGCGGTTGGAGAGTCCGATCCAGGGCAACTTCCGTATGGCTCGCCGTCACACCACGCTCGGCGGCGTCGACATCCCCGCGGGAACGAGTGTGATGGTGCTGGAGGGCGCCGCCAATCACGACCCGCGACAGTTCGAGTGTCCCGCCGAGATGCGCCTCGATCGCACCAACGGCCGCCAGCACATCGGCTTCGGCTTCGGCATCCACGCCTGTGCGGGCGCGCCGCTCGCGCGCGCCGAGGGCCGCGCGAGTCTCGAGCGCATTCTCCAACGCATGGCCGACATCCGGGTGTCGGAGTCGGAGCACGGACCCGCCGGCGCGCGCCGCTACCAGTACTCGCCGATCTACATGTTGCGCGGGCTCGAACGGCTGCATCTCGAATTCACACCGATCGCGTGACGAACATGTCGAACGTGGCGCCCATCCAGCCGTATCTCGTCCACGTCGACGATGCCGTGCTCGACGATCTGCGCGAGCGGCTCGGGCGGGCGCGACTGCCCGACGAGCTCGACGACGCGGGCTGGGATTACGGCATCCCCACCGCCTACGTGCGTGACCTCGTGGCCTATTGGCGTGACGAGTTCGACTGGCGCGCCGAGGAGACTCGGCTCAACGACTTCGACCACTTCCGCACCGACGTCGACGGGCAAGAGATTCACTTCGTGCACGCGCGGTCGCCGCGCCGCGACGCCATCCCGCTCTTGCTCACCCACGGCTGGCCCGGTTCGATCGTGGAGTTCCTCGACGCCATCCCACTGCTCACCGACACGTTCCACGTGGTGGCCCCGTCGCTGCCCGGTTACGGGTTCTCCGCGCCGACACGTGCGCGGGGCTGGGATGTGCCGCGCATCGCCAACGCGTTCGCCGACTTGATGGCGCGGCTCGGTTACGAGCGTTACGGCGCGCAGGGTGGCGACTGGGGCGCGCAGGTGGCCACGCGTATCGGCGCGCTCGACCCGCAGCACTGCGCCGGCATCCATCTGAACATGCCGCTCGGCAAGCGCCCGGCGGAAAACGTCGAGCTGTCCGACGACGACAAGGCCGTCCTCGCCGCGCTCACCCAGTTCACGAAAGAAGAGTCGGGCTACGCGCTCGAACAGTCGACCAAGCCGCAGACCCTGGGTGTGGCGCTGAACGACTCACCGGCCGGCCTGCTCGCGTGGATCGTGGAGAAGTTCCGCACGTGGAGCGACTGCGACGGCGATCCCGAACGCGTCTTCACGCGCGATCAGTTGCTCACCAACGTCACCACCTATTGGGTGACCCAGACGATCACGTCGTCGGCCCGGCTCTACTGGGAGCACATGCACAGCGGCGATCGGCCTGACTACGTGGCCGCGCCCACCGGCGTGGCGCGCTACCCGAAAGAGATCCTGCGTTACCCGCGGGCGTGGGTGGAGCAGGCCTACAACGTCACCTACTGGTCCGAGATGCCGCGGGGCGGTCACTTCGCGGCAATGGAGCAGCCCGACCTGTTCGCCAACGACCTCCGCACCTTCTTCACCACCCTGTCCTTTTGACCGGGCGTCGTAAAGCGTCGAATAGCGACGCTTTAAGA
>DASXZO010000151.1:0-14455 GCA_036501845.1 Acidimicrobiia bacterium
GCCGCTCGAGCTGGTGCGAAGCCCACCACGTGATCCCCTGGTGGGCCGGCGGAGCGACCAACCTCGACAACCTCGTGCTGCTCTGTTCGTTTCACCACCACGTCGTCCACCGCCAAGGCTGGACCAACATCTTCGACGGCACCAGCTACACGATCACCAACCCGGACAACCTCGTGCTCACCCCATGCCCCCAACGCAACAACGGCACGGGCCTCAGCCGGCGCGAACCACTACCGCGACACCGCCGAACACCAACATCCCGAACCGGCACCGATCCCCCGTGACCTGAGCGCGCACCTCGATCCCGTCGAAGTCGACCCGGCTAAAGAGTTGCCGCGGTTCGTGACTTGTAGCGTCGTGGAGGTGTTGGAGCCAGGCTCAGCGCTGGCCTTCGACGAGTGGTATCGCCGCGAGTGGCCGCGCTTGGTCGCGACGTTCACGCTGGCATCTGGCGACCGGGAACTCGGTCGCGAAATCGCGGCCGAAGCGTTGGCCCGGGCGTTGGAGCGATGGGACCGGGTGAGCCGAATGGCGTCGCCGGGCGGCTGGACGTATCGCGTCGGCCTGAACCTGCTGCGCAGGCATCATCGAAGGGTGACGACCGAACTGCACGCCTTACAGGCGATCGGCGTTCCGGTTGACCCGACCCACGCGTGGATCGAAGACGTCGAGCTGTGGAGCGCGGTAGCTGGTCTACCAGCGCGCCAACGCGCGGCCGTCGTGCTGCGATACGCGGCGGGCATGACCGAAGCCGAGGTGGCCGAGACGCTCGATGTTGCGCCCGGCACCGTCGCCGCCACGCTGAACCACGCCCGTGCGCAGCTGCGTTCCGCGTTGAGCGAGCCGGAAGGAGCCCGCCGTGAGTGATCTCGATGATCGGCTGAGCCTGCTCGCCGATCGGCTCCGAACGAACGATGCGGTCTCTCGAGGCGAGCTCGACCGACGTATGCGCAAGGCGCGGCGCCGACGGCGGTTGTCGGTCGGCAGCATCGTGGCGCTGGTGCTGGTCGCACTCGTAGCGGGCGTCATGTCGCTGCGAGACCCGGGGCACGCACGCTCGGTACGCGTGGTCGGACCGACGCCTCCGCACGCGCGAGCAAGTCAGTCGTCGATCGCATTGCCGTCGACGCCGCTCTACCAACAGGTCGCCGTCGTTGACGGCCACGTGCAGCTCTCGGGTGGCTTCGGCAACAGTCCGGGATGTTCGTCGACAGTCGTCGACGCGACGACGTTGCGACTCGGCCAGGTCAGCAGGAGCAATTGCAACGATCCCGCGACCCAGGGTGTCCGCGTCGGCATCGTGAACGCGTACGTGCCCAAGTCGAACACCGCGACGATCCGCGTCGCCCGCACCGAACGGCGCCGTGACGGTTTCTCGGTCGGTCCCGTGGTGATGACCTACGCGTCGCTGTCCGACACGAAGCCCGTGTCAACGACCGCAGGCAGCTGGCTGTGGATCTACGACGTCGACACCACGAACGGTCCTGAGTTGCTGCAAGTCTCGGCGGCGTCTGGGGTGGTGGTGAACACCGTGCACATGCCGACGATCTATCGGCCCGTGATGGCAGCGAACGACGACGGCCTATGGCTCGGACCATCGGTCAACGAGACAATCCCACCAGTCGCAACCGTGTACCACGTGTCGCCCGGATCAGCGCACGTCACGGTTGCGCTCGGCGGCCACGATTGGGTGTGCTGGCTTGTCGCAAATGGACATGATCTGTGGGCCGGGACCGGCCCGACTTGCGTGCAGCAGACCATCCGACGCTTTCGCGGCAGCGACAGCCGCCTCGTGTTCGCGGTCGCCGATCACGGCGTCGAGCCGAACACCGTCATCGGCAACGAGACCGACGGCCTCTGGACGATGCAGTGGGTACCGCCACCCAGCGCCGCGGGCCGACTCGCCGTGCAACTGCCGCAAGAGATCGTGGGCATCGACCCGGACACGGGAACCGAACACGTCGTGGCGCACCTGCCCAAGACGCCGTTCACGACGGAGACCGATGAAAGCGAAGGACTCGTCGCCGGCCAAGCCGTGTACTTCCACGACTCGCTCTATCTCCTCGAGCCGCCGTACCAGCCCGGCGCAGACCTCGGCTACAGCACATTGCGCCGGGTTGCGCTGTCGAACTAGTCGTCCGCCGGGCCTAACGCGCGCAGCACGGCCTCGAGATCTTCTGGCAGCGGCATGTCGAACTCGAGCCGGTCCCCCGTAGCCGGGTGAGTGAACGAGAGGTGCGCGGCGTGCAGGAACGGACGATCCATCGGCAACGACTGGCGGGCGCCGCGATACGTGGCGTCGCCGACGACGGGGTGGCCGATGGCGCCGAGGTGCACTCGGATCTGGTGGGTGCGACCGGTCTCGAGCTTGCACGTGAGGCGGGCCACGACGGGTCGCAACCATGTGGCGCGCACTTCGTAGTGAGTGCGCGCATCGCGACCGTCGATGCTCACCGCCATGCGCGTGCGTCTGGTCTGCGATCGGCCGATCGGCGCGTCGATCACGCCCGCGCGCGGTTCCGGAACGCCCCAGCAGAGCGCGTCGTAGCGCCGCTCGACCGAGCGTTCGGCGAGCTGCGCCACCAGCGATTCGTAGGCGCGTTCGGTGCGAGCGCACACGAGCAGGCCACTCGTGTCGCGGTCGAGGCGGTGCACGATGCCGGGCCGGTCGGGGGCGCCGACCGTGGCGATCTCGGGATAGCGGGCGAGGAGCCCTTGCACGAGCGTGCCGTGGTCGTTACCGGCGCCCGGGTGCACCACCAGGCCTACCGACTTGGCCACCACCACGACGTCGGCGTCGGCGTACACCACGTCGAGCGGCACATCCTCGGCGTGCAGCTCGTGCACATCCGGGTCGGGGGCGCCGTGGATCGCCACCGCTTCGCCGGCTTCGAGGCGCCGGCTCTTGGCGACGATGCGGTCGTCCACCGTCACGAGGTCCTGGTCGACGAGCGCCTGCACCTCCGACCTGCTCCAGCCCGTGTGCAACGCGACCGCGCGGTCGACGCGCTCCCCTGCAAGCGAGGCGGGAACGACGAAGCCGTCAGTGCTCATCGGCGTCGCTCGTTGGCGCGAACAGCATCCGCACCGCGAGCACGACGGCGCCGATCGTGAGACAGCTGTCGGCCACGTTGAAGAGTGGCCACGGACCGAGCTTCACGAAGTCGACGACCTCGCCGCGCATGAAGCCCGGCGAGCGGAAGATGCGGTCGCAGAGGTTGCCGAGCGCGCCCGAGAGCACCAGCGCGAGCCCGACCACGGTCCACGCGTCGTGCACGCGCCGCACCGTGCGCACGAGGAACACGGTCACGATTACCGCGCCCACCGCGAGGATCGGCGTGTAGCCCTGGAAGCGGCTGAAGGCGCTGCCGGAGTTACGGGTGAGCTCGAAGCCGATCGAGTGCCCGATCACGTACTTCGGTCCGTCGGCGAGCGCGCTCGCGGCCCACGCCTTGGTCACCTGGTCGCACGCCACGAGCAGCGCGACGACGCCAACCACTCGGCGGGTGCGTGCGCCCACCGGGGCGAGCACGCGCCGCGGGCTCACGGCGTCAGCGCCGGCGCTCACCACGCGACTTGCAACGCACGCACAGGTCGGCCCACGGGATCGCCTCGAGCCGCGCGATCGGGATGCGATCGCCGCACATCTCGCAGTAGCCGTAGCGGTCCTCGGCCATGCGCGCGAGCGCCTTCTCGATGTCCTCCACGGTCTGGCGCGCCGTGGCCGACAGCGCGAGGTCGCGCTCGCGCTCGATCGTGAGCGTGTCGCCCTCGCCGCTCTCCTCGTCGAACTGAGTGTCGCCCGGTTCGCGCTCGGTGGCGATCTCTTCGGCTTCGGCGGCCAGCGCCTCGGCTTGCGCGAGGTGCTCGTCGCGCTCGGCCACGAGCTGCGCGCGCAGCTTGTCGACAGTGCTCCCCGCCAGCGAGGTGCCGTGGCCCTTCTTCGAGCCGTCGAGCGATTCGAGGAAGCGCACTGGCGCGGCCTTGGTCTCCACGGGCGGCTTCTTCGGCGCGGCCGCTTTCTTGGCCGGCACCTTCGCCGCGACGACGGCTTTGGCGGTGCTCTTGGCCGGCTGCTTGGCGACCACCTTGGTGGTGGTCGCCTTCGCGGCGGCCTTGGCGGCGGGCTTGGCCACAGCCTTCCTGGCCGTCTTGGCCGGCTGCTTGGCGACCGCCTTGGTGGTCGTGGTCTTCACTGCGGGCTTGGCCGTCTTCTTCACCTTCGGATCGTTCTTCTTGGCCGCGGCAGCCTTGGTCGCCTTCTTGGCCGCCGCTGGCTTGGCCGGGACCTTCGCGCTGCTCTTCGCCGCGGTCTTCGACGCGGGCCCCCGCCCGGCCGGCTTGGTCGCGGCCTTCGCAACCTTCTTGGCCGCCGTCTTCGTGGCGGCGCGAGCCGCCGGGGCCTTCGCGGCGCCGCGGGTCGACTTGGTGTTGGACTTCGTGGGCATGCAACTCCCCAACGTTCCTACGGCCGACCGGCCGAATGGAGGGCGGGATTGTACATGGAGGCCCCGAGCGTTCCCCGCTTCTCAGCGGAGCCTGGCCATGGATGCGGGCCACAACCGGCGCGGCGGGCGCCTTTGTTCCCGCCAGGACCGATGGCTACCCGTACACCCACACTTCGAGACCGATGGGGAGCGAGTTCGTCGCCCACATGTAGTCGATGGCGTCGTTGGAGATGCGGGCGCAGCCGTGCGACGCCGGATACGGCGGCACCGACGAGTCGCCGTGGACGGCGATGCCGTCGGGTGTGAAGTACTTCGGCCGCCACAGCGCACCGAGCGGGCCGACATCGAGCCCGTCGACCTGGCGGATGATGTGGAACACGCCGTCAGGGGTGATCGCAAGCTGCGTGGTACCGCCGTCGTTGAACGGGTAGCCGCCGCCCGTCGACGTGTTGAAGGCCCATACCGTGACGCCGTTCTGCACGAGGAACAACACCTCGCGGGTCTTGTCGACCTCCACGAGCGAGCCCGAGGTGCTGCGGGCCTGCACGTGGGGCGCGGTCTTCAGCGACCGGTAGTTCGCGGCAGTGAGGTAGCCGGTGCGGCTGAAGCCGAAGTACTTCTGGAACGCCCACATCGCCTGCTGGGTGTCGTTGTCGAACACGCCGGTGACGGGCACCCAGAAGCCGTGCGCCACGAGCATCTGCTGCACCGCGGTGACCGCCGACCCGCGCGCGCCGAGCGACAGCAGGATGGCGTTGGCCGGGTCTTGGTCGCTGAGCACCCAGATGCTGTGCAGGCCGGCCGCGCTGGCGATGCCCGTCACGTGCCGGTCGATCGCGATCGACGGTGAGTGCACCACGGTGGCGGCGTCGAGCGAACCGGGACGCGGGATCGTGTGGCCCGGAGCATTCACACGTGGGTCGGTGAGCTGCGGCCCCGGCGGCGCACCCGCGTCGCCGTAGCGGTAGAGACCGCCGTCGGCGTCGACGAGCCAGTAGCCCGCGCCGGTGACGGTGGGTGCGAGCCCGACGATCGGGTGCTGCGCCACCCCCCACGCGCTGCCGGGCACCGCGGCGTCGCCGAAGCCGTACACGGTGCCGTCGGCTGCGACGAGCCAGTAGCCGCGACCCGACGGCGTCGACGCCACACCGGTGATGCCACCGTGGCTCGGGTGGCCGAACGCCGAGCCGTGGAAGCCCGCGTCGCCGAACGTGTAGATGCCGCCGTTCGCGGCCGCGAGCCAGTAGCCGTGGCCGGTGGGCGTGGGCGCGATGCCGATGATGCCGCCGCTGCCGCCCTGGCCGTAGTAGTGCGCGTCGCCGTAGGCGTAGACGTTGCCGGCGCTGTTCACGACCCAGTAGCCGTGGCCGTCGGCAGTGGCGGCGATCGCGGTGGCCGGGCTCGGAATGCCGCCCGGACGCGTGTCGGGCGCGCCGTACCAGATCGCGCTGCCGTAGTGATAGACGCCGCCGTCGGCGCGCAGCACCCAGTAGCCCGAGCCGTCGCGCTTGCCGGTGATGCCCACGAGCGGTCCCGCCGGCGCCGTCCCGGGTGAACCGCCGAATTGCGCGACGCCATAGGCGTAGACCACGCCGTCACTTGTCGTGGCACTCGCGGTGGCTGCGGGCGCGACCGTGGCCGCGCCGACCGCAGCGGTCGTCACCGGAACCACAATCGCTGCACCGATCGCGGCGGCACTCGCGATCAGTGCGATACCCCTTCGCCACCGCACGGGCGCCGACGCTACCAAGGGCATTCGAACGGCTGGCATCGCGACCGCGCAACTAGCTTGCCCGTGATGTTCGAGCCTGTCGCGCCCGATCTCGACCTGGTCTCGATGGAGACCGAGGTACTCGAGCGCTGGCGGCGCGACGACGTGTTCGGCGAGAGCCTGCGCCGCCGCGAGGGCGCGCCCGACTGGGTGTTCTACGAGGGTCCACCCACGGCCAACGGCCAGCCCGGCATCCACCACGTGTGGGCCCGGCTGTTCAAGGACATCTTCCCCCGCTTCCACACCATGCAGGGCAAGCGCGTGCTGCGCAAAGGCGGCTGGGACTGCCACGGCCTGCCCGTGGAAGTGCAGGTGGAGAAGGAGCTCGGCTTCTCAGGCAAGCCGCAGATCCTGGAGTACGGCATCGAGGAGTTCAACGCTCGCTGCCGCGCGTCGGTGCAGCGTTACGTGGAGGACTGGCAGTCGCTCACGGCACGCATCGGGATGTGGCTCGACACCAAGGACGCCTACTGGACGCTCTCGAACGAGTTCATCGAGACCGTGTGGTGGCTGTTCCACGAGATGTGGGACAACGGCGACATCTACGAGGGCTTCAAGGTGGTGCCGTACTGCGGGCGGTGCGGCACTGCGCTGTCGAGCCACGAGCTCGGCCAGCCCGGCGCGTACCGCGACGTGACCGAGCCGTCGATCTACGCGCGCTTCCCGGTGCGCGAGCGCGACTTCGACCTGGTGGTGTGGACCACTACGCCGTGGACGTTGCCGTCGAACGTGGCCGCGGCCGTCGGCGCGCATGTGCGCTACGTGCGCGTGCGCGACCCGCACGGCGGGCGCGACCTCGTGCTGGGCGCGAGTCGCGTCGCCGACGTGCTCGGCGACGACGCCCAGGTGATCGGACCGATCTCGGTCGACGAGCTCGTTGGCCTCCACTACGAGCGACCGTTCGACTTCCTGCCGCTCGACGACACGGTGGCGAGTGTGGTGGTCGCGGCCGACTTCGTGACCGACGACGACGGTTCCGGCATCGTGCACCTCGCGCCGGCGTTCGGCGAGATCGACCGCGAGGTGAGCGAGGCGCACAACCTGCCGGTACTCAATCCGGTGAACGAGAACGCGCGCTTCACCGACGCGCTGCCGTCGCCGTATCGCGGCGAGTTCGTGAAGGCCGCCGACCCGGCGCTGATCGCGCAACTGCGCGCCGAGGGCCGCGCGGTGAAGGTGGCCGACTACACGCACAGCTACCCGCATTGCTGGCGTTGCGACACGCCGCTCATCTACTGGGCCAAGCCCACGTGGTTCGCGCGCACGTCCGAGCATCGCGACGATCTCCTGCGCGAGAACGAGAACGTCAACTGGTATCCCGAGCACATCAAGCATGGCCGCTTCGGGAACTGGCTCGAGGGCAACATCGACTGGGCCCTCTCACGCGACCGCTTCTGGGGCACGCCGATCCCTGTGTGGCGCTGCCGCTCGTGCGGTCACGACGAGTGTGTCGGGTCGGTCGAACGGCTGGCCGAGTTGTCGGGGCGCGACCTCACCGGGCTCGACCTCCACCGCCCGTACGTGGACGACATCGTGGTGTCGTGCCCCGAGTGCAAGGGCCGAGCGTTCCGCATCGACCCCGTGCTCGACGCGTGGTTCGACTCCGGGTCGATGCCGGCAGCGCAGCTGCACTACCCCTTCGAGCGAGCCGACGAGTTCCCCAACCGATTCCCGGCCGACTTCATCTGCGAGGCCATCGACCAGACGCGCGGCTGGTTCTACTCACTGCTCGCGGTGAACACGCTCGTGTTTCACCGCGCGCCCTACCGCAACGTCGTGTGCCTCGCGCACATCGTCGACCAAGACGGCGTGAAGATGTCGAAGTCGCGCGGCAACGTGATCGACCCCTGGTCGGTGCTGTCGACGCGCGGCGCCGAAGCATTGCGCTGGTACATGTTCTCGTCGGGTTCGCCGTGGACACCCAAGCGCGTGTTCCTCGACGCGATCGACGAGTCCACCAAGCTCTTGCGCACGCTGTGGAACACGGTGTCGTTCTTCGTCACCTACGCCAACCTCGACGGTTGGGCGCCGGCGAACAGCGGTGCGTCGAGCGCGCCCACGCACGTGCTCGACCGTTGGATCCTGTCGCGCCTCGACGGCACCACCGAGGCGGTCACCAGCGCGCTCGCCAACTTCGACGCGCTCGCCGGGGCGCAGGCGATCGGCTCACTCGTCGACGATCTCTCGAATTGGTACGTGCGCCGCAGCCGCCCGCGCTTTTGGAAATCGGCCGATCCCGCAGCCCACGCCACGCTGCACGAGTGCCTCGTGACCATCTCGTTGCTGCTCGCACCGTTCTGCCCCTTCCTCGCCGACGAGCTGCACCGCATCCTGGATCCGGCGAGCGGGGGCGAAAGCGTGCATCTTCTCGACTGGCCCGTTGTCGACGCATCGCGGATCGACCGGGAGCTCGAAGCCGAGATGGACACGGCCCGCGCGATCACCTCGCTCGGTCGCAGCGCGCGGGCCGACGCCAAGCTGGGCGTGCGCCAACCGCTCTCACGCGCCATCGTGTCGCTCCCCGCGGGCACGCGGCTGCGCCTCGACGTGTCGCGCGAGGTCGAGTCGGAGCTCAACGTGAAGCGCCTCGAGCCGGTCGATTCGCTCGAGGGCCTGCTCACGTATCACGTGGTGCCGAACTTCAAGGCGCTCGGGCCGCGCGTCGGCAAGCTGCTGCCCGCCTTGAAGACCGAGCTCGCCAACCTCGACGGCGGAGCCGTGCAGCACACGCTCGCCGACACCGGGTCGCTGCGCGTGCTGGTCGACGGCACCGAGATCGAGCTCGGGCCCGACGACGTGGAGGTGCGGGCCGAGAAGCACGAGGAGCTATCGCTCGTGCAGGGCAACGGCGTCGCCGTGGCGCTCGACCTCCGGCTCGACGACGAACTGCGCGCCGAGGGCATCGCTCGCGAGCTCGTGCGCGCCGTGAACGACGGCCGCAAGCAACACGGCTTTGCCATAGCCGACCGGATCTCGTGCACGATCACCACCACCGGCGCGGTTGCCGGCGCCGCGCGCCAACACGCCGACTACATCGCCACCGAGGTGCTCGCCACGCGCTTCGACGTGGTCGACGAGACGCTTCCCGCCGCCGACTTCACGATCGACGATGTGGGTGTGTCGCTCGACCTCAGCGCCGACGCTTGAAGATGTCGCGCAGGCTCGAGTCGCGATCGCTGTCGAACAGCCGGTCGTCGGCCGGGCCGAGCGGCGCGTCGTCGCGCACCGCGTCGCGCAGCGTGGCGAAGAAGGCGTCGTCGTCGAGACGCGCGTCCTGACCGGGCTGCGCGTTCGCCTGCGGCGCTGACTTCGTGGGCGCCGGCGTCGGCGCACTGGCGGCCTGTGGCGCGGTCTGACCCTGCGGGCGCAGCGGCTTGGCCACGGCGATGCCGGCCGATACCGGTACCGCTTCCACCACTTCCACCGGCTCCTGCCTCGCCTGTTCGCGGTCGCGCGTGAGGTCGATGTCGGAAGCGCTCGCGGTGACGGTCTGCGGCTCGGCGACGACCTGCGGCGCGGGAGCCGGTGTCGCGGGCGCGGGTGTTGCGGGTGCCGGCGCGGGTGCGCTTGCGACCGGACGCGCCAGGAGTTGCTCGGTCGCGTCGGTCCGGGCGGTGGGCGGCGCGGTCGGCGTGATCGCCTTCTTGGCGCGTGCCGTTGCGAGGTCGGCCTCGAGTTGACCGATCACGCGGCCGCGGTACTCGCGCTCCCACGACTCCAACGCCTCGACGTCGTTGTGCATCGCGTCGCGTCGTGCCGCGAGGTCGCGGATCTCGGCGTCGAGACGCGCCCGCTCCACATCGTGCACGCGGTGCACCTCGTCGTTGGCGGCGTCGACCATCGCTCGGCTGCGGCTGTCGGCGTCCGACAACATCTCCGCGGCTTGACGCGAGGCATCGGCGATCGCGTCGTCGGCCGCGCGCTGCGCCAACACCATCGTGCGCTGGATGATGTCGTCGTTGTCGCGCGTGCGAGCCGCGTCGGTGGTGACCGACGAGACGCGTTCGGTGAGGATGCGGATCTTCTCGCCCTGCGTCTCGATGGTGGCGGCGGCCCGCTCCATCAACTCGTTGACCTCGTCGCGGCTGTAACCGCGAAAGGCGTCGCTGATCTGGCAATCGCGCAGTTCGTGGGGAGTTACATCCATGTGCTCATGGTAACGAGAAAGCGCCGAATTGTGGTGGACCGGCCACCCAGACCCTACTGATTCTCAGGGCGAGCGGAGCAGCCGAGGAGCGAGGGACGAGCGATATCGGTGCAGAGCGAGCCTGCGAGCGCAGCGAGCGTCCAGACGCCCCCGGGGGCGCGAGCGCATGCGAGCGGGGGCGCTCACGCGTGGGCGCAGACGGCGCCCTGGACCAGCAGGACGACGATGAAGACCACCATGAAGCTGATGTCGAACATGCCGGCGGGTGGGATCACCCGGCGCACCGGGGCGAGCACGGGCTCGGTCACGTCGAAGAGCACCCGCTGGATCTGTGCGAGTGGCCCGCCCGACGACGAGACCGGGAACCACGACAGGATTGCCCGGGCGAGCAACACGATCAGGTAGACGCGCAGGAACGCGCAGATGACAGCCATCGTTCGGTCGGTCCGTTCAGCGCCGGTAGAGGCCTCGGTCGCGCAACCGATCCTTCTCGTCGTCGGACACCTCGACGTTGGGCGGCGTGAGCAGGAACACCTGGTCGCCGACCTTCGACATGGTGCCGCCGAGTGCGTAGCAGAGGCCGCTCGCGAAGTCGATGAGGCGGCGCTGCAGGTCGCGGTCGAGGCCTTGCAGGTTGACGATCACCGGCGTGGACAAGCGCAGGCGATCACCGATCTCCTGCGCGTCGTTGAACGCCTTGGGCTCCACGACGTGCACCTTCGCCGGTGCGACCGAACGGACTGCGTTCACGGAGGTGCCTCCCGATGGGCCTCCGGCGGCGACGCGCAACGGCGCCGGGTCGGAATGCGAGTTCTGGGGCTCGCGGATCGGACGCACCACACCCGCGGCCGCATCGTTCGTGGCGCGCGGGCGCGCGAGCGGTCGCTCGTTCCCCCCGTCGTCGGGGGCGGCGTCCTCGTACTCGTACACCTCATCGTCCTCGTCGTCGACGAGCCCGAGGTACACGGCCGCCTTGCGAAAGACCGACATGAGCCTCCTCTGGAAACGGACTCTATCTTTGCAAATCCCGCCCGGTGGACGGTGGATTGGGCTTGGGGATTCGAGCTGTGGTTCAGGTGTTGCGGGCGCCGAAGATGGCCGTGCCGACGCGCACGATCGTGGCGCCGCATTCGATCGCCGCTTCGAAATCGCCCGACATGCCCATCGACAGCTCGGGCAGTTCGTGGCGATCCGCGGCCTCGTGCAGCCATGCGAAGTGCGGGCGTGGATCGGCGCCGATCGGCGGCACGGCCATGAGCCCTCGCACGGTGAGCCCATGGTCACGGGCCTGATCGAGCAACCGGGGGAGCTCGGCGCGGGCGCAGCCGCCCTTGTTCGGCTCGTCGCCCACGTTCACCTCCAGCAGTACGGGCGCGGTCACGCCCCGACGCGCCAACTCGTCGACGAGCACGCTGCGATCCACCGAATGCCACATGCCGACCACACGGGCGAGCGCGCGCACCTTGTTGGTCTGCACCCGTCCGATCATGTGCCACTCGCAGCCCGCGATCTCGGCCGACTTGGCGAGCAGCTCCTGGGCGCGGTTCTCGCCGAACACGCGAAGCCCCGCGTCGTGCGCGAGCCGCACCGCGCCGGCGGGCATCGTCTTGGAGACGGCAACGAGCGTCACCGATGTGGCCGGGCGCGATGCACGCGCGCACGCGGCGGCGATGCGCTCGTGGACTTCAGCGATGCGCGCGGCGACGAGTTCGCCCGGCGGGTCGGTCAGCGCAGGAACTCGGGCACGTCGAAGTCGTCGTCGCCGCCGAGGTCGAGCGCGTCGTCGCCGAGGATCGACTCGTCCTCGCGCAGACCGAGCTCCGGCGACGTGCGCCCGCGGCTCTCGGCCTCGAAGCGATCGAAGCCCGCAGCGATCACCGTCACCCGCGTCTCGTCGCCCAGTGTGTCGTCGATGACGGTGCCGAAGATGATGTTGGCGTCGGGGTGCGCGGCCTGGGCGATGATCTCGGCCGCCTCGTTCACTTCGAACAGGCCCACGTCGCTCGGCCCGGTGATCGTCATGAGGATGCCGCGTGCGCCCTCGATGCTCGCCTCGAGCAACGGGCTCGAGATCGCGCTGCGCGCGGCGGCGACGGCACGGCCCTCACCCGACGCCGAACCCACGCCCATGAGCGCGCTGCCCGCGTTGGTGAGGATCATCTTCACGTCGGCGAAGTCAGTGTTGATCAGGCCCGGCGTGGTGATGAGGTCGCTGATGCCCTGCACACCTTGGAGCAGCACCTCGTCGGCCATGCGGAAGGCATTGAGCATCGTCGTCTTGGCGTCCGACACCTGGAGCAGGCGTTCGTTCGGGATGACGATGATCGTGTCGGTCTTGTCCTTCAGGTTCTGGATGCCGGCCTCGGCCTGCACCGAACGGCGACGTCCCTCGAAGCCGAACGGGCGCGTGACCACACCGATGGTGAGCGCGCCGGCGTTCTTGGCGATCTCGGCGATCACGGGTGCCGCACCGGTGCCGGTGCCGCCGCCCTTGCCGGCGGTGATGAACACCATGTCGGCGCCGCGAATCGCTTCTTCGATGTCGTCGCGATGTTCGTCGGCGGCCTGGCGCCCGACCTCGGGGTCGGACCCGGCGCCGAGCCCGCGCGTGAGCTGGCGGCCGATGTCGAGCTTGACGTCGGCGTCCGACAAGAGCAGCGACTGGGCGTCGGTGTTCACGGCGACGAACTCCACGCCCTTCAGGCCGGCGTCGATCATGCGGTTCACCGCGTTGCAGCCACCGCCACCGACGCCGATGACCTTGATCACCGCGAGGTAGCTCTGGGGTGAGCCGGGCATTGGGCCTCCTCCGGCCATCGGTGCACCTTTCGTGGACTGGGCTTTCGGGGTTTGGGCTCTCGTGGACACCCTCATCCTCCAGTCGAGGTTTAGAGTTATGTCAACCTGTGGTTCGCATCGAGACTGTATAGGAAAGCGACCGCGTTGACAACGTTTCCCGTTGCACCAGTTGCACAATGTTGTTCGTGATGGTGGGCGAAAATCTCTAGCCGCACACAGGAGCGGACGGCACGCTCACGTCGATGTAGTGGCAACCGGGGTGCGGTGCGCCGAGCACGGCGAGCGCCGCGCCCGACTTCGACGGCACCGCGCTCATGTCGCCGAAGCGGATCGCCAGGTCGCCGGTGAGTCGCAGCGTCACTCCCCCGCCGCTGAGATCGAGACCGATCACCTGGCGCCGCAGATCGTCGGGCAGGCGGTCGATCACGTCGACGGCCGAGCCGCCGGCGATCGCGTGGCCGGCCGGTGGCACCGTGGCCAGACCCACCACCTTCATGAAGGCAAGCGGCCGCGCCAACACCTCGTCGAGTACCCGTCCGTTCGACGCCAGCAGGGCCCACCGACCGCGGTCCGCCGTGTAGGCAACCGGCTCCCATTCGGTCACGTGGATCACGAGTGAATTCGGCCAGCTGATCGACACCTGCGCGTCGGCCACCCACGGCAGGCGCTCCACGCGCGCGGCGATGGCACCGGTGTCGAGGCGCAGCATCGACGGGTCGCCGTGCACTCCCGAGGCCCGGCGCACCGCGTCGGCGCTGAGGTGCACGGTGCCCTGCACGTCGATCCGGCGCGCCGCGAACAGCCCCGAAGCCGCAACCAGGCCGACGAGCGCGGCGAACGCGACCGCGACCACGGCCAGGCCCGTGCGCCGCCCGTTGCGGCGACGCTGCTCGCGTGCCACATCGTCGAGCCGGGCGACGAACCGCGGGTCGACCTCCACCGCAGGACTGTCCGGGACGTCGGCGTACAGCGTGCCCTCGAGCAGCTCGCAGGCGTCCTCGGACGGCCGGGCCTCGACGTCGGTCACGGTGTTCATGGTCGCGTGCCCTCCACGCTTGCTCGGGGATGGTCGAAGCCGATGATGCGCACTTCCGTCGCCAATTCGACGCCGCTGCCGTCGGCCACTCGGCGCCGTACCAACTCGATGAGCGCGTGCACGTCGGCGGCCGTCGCTCCCGGCTGGGTCTGGATGAAGTTGGCGTGCTTCTCGCTCACCGACGCGCCGCCTACTCGCGTGCCTTTGAGGCCGGCAGCGTCGATGAGCCGCCCCGCGCTGTCGCCGGGCGGGTT
>DASXZO010000152.1:0-3695 GCA_036501845.1 Acidimicrobiia bacterium
ACCCCGATAATCGGGGTCGCAGGGCGCCCGGAGGTGGGGGCGAGGTCGGTGGGGGTGAGCACTATGGCGGGGTTGATGCGGGCGAGGGCGCGGTCGACTTCCGCAGCGGTGAACGCGATGTGCAGTGGCGCGGCGACGGCACCGATCCGCCAGCAGGCGCGGAACGCCACGATTGCTTCGACGCAGTTGCCGAGCTGCCACGCGACCGCGTCGCCGGCTTCCACCCCGCGCGCTACGAGCATCGACGCGGTCGCGTCGACCCGTTCCAGTAGCTCGCTGCCGCTGACCCGCCTGTCGCCGTCGACCACGAGCACGCGATCGCCGGCGTGTTTCGCGGCGTCGGTCAGCAGCGCGTTGAGCGTCGGCTGGTCCCACGGTCCGCCGGGCTCGCGGTACGCGGCCGCTCGCGGGCTGACGAACGTGGGTTGCAGACGACCTGCGGTGGTCACTTCCAGCCGGCGCTGCGCGGCCGGGTGCCGTCGAGCACCGCCCGACCGATGAAGTTGCGCTGGATCTCGACCGTGCCCGCGCCGATGCACAGCCCGCGGATGTCGCGGTACACGCGCTCCACCGGGTACTCGCGCGAGAAGCCGTAGCCGCCGAGCAACTGGATCGACTCGTCGCACACGAACTTGGCCGCGAGGTTCGCCGCGGTCTTGGCCATCGCAGTTTCGAGCGGCGGCGGCGTGCCGTTCGGTCCGGCGAGGCGCACCGCCCGCTGCAACAGCAGCCGTGCGCCTTCGAGCTGCGTGGCCATGTCGGCGATCTTCCACTGCAGGCCCTGCAGATCGGACAACGGACGTTTGCCCACCGTGCGCTCGCGCATGTAGCCGACGGCGTACTCCAGCGCGCCCTGCGCCGCGCCCACACACATCGCGGCGTTGCCGCAACGTTCGTGGTTGATGTGTGCGATGAGCGTCTTGAAACTGTCGCTGTTCGCGGCGTCGCCCCACAGCAGCACGTCGTCGCGCTCGACGCGCACATTGTCGAATGCAAGCTCGGCTTCGCTCGTGCCGCGCAAGCCCATCTTCACGTGCGTACCGGCGATGGTCACACCGGGAGCCTCGAGGTCGACGACCACCGCGCCGATGCCCTTCGTCGTTCCGGGCTCGCTGTCGGGGAAGCGACACCACACGAGGCAGCAGCGCGACTTGTGGCCGCCGGTCACGTAGTTCTTGTAGGCGTCGAGGCGGAAGCCGTCGCCGTCGGGCGTGAGCCGAGCGCGCATGTGGTTCACGGCCGACCCGGCCTCGGTCTCGGAGATGCCGATGCAGAACAGCGCCTCGCCGGCCGCCGCCATCGGCAGCCAACGATCGCGCATCGCGTCGGAACCGAGGTGCTGGATGGCGCGCGGTGGGCCGTTGAAGATCAGTTGGGCGAGGATCGCGCTCGACACGTCGGCCCGCGCGAGCTCCTCGAGCACGATCGCGGCCTCCACGTCGCCGAGCCCGGAGCCGCCCCACTGCTCGGCCACCGTGATGCCGAGCAACTCCGCCTTGGCCAGCGCGTCGAAGCTGCGCTGCGGGAACTCCTCTTCCTCGTCCCACTGACGGGCGAATGGAAGGAGCTCCCGTTGCGCGATCTCACGAGCGAGCTCGCGCAACGCCTGCTGGTCGTCGGTCTCTTGAAACGGGTCGATGCCTGCCGCGTCCGCCATCGTTCGGCGAGCCTAGGCGGGGGCGGGACGCCGCCTCAGTGGGGGAGCACCGCGCCGATGATCATCAACGCGAGCGCGCCGATCAGGCAGGGCTTGGCGACGGTCATGATGCTCAGCGGCTTCGCGTGCGGGCGAGCTTCGCTGTCGTCGACCACCTCGACGTCGATGACGCCGTCGCCGGCCTTGGCGCCTTTGCCCTTCTTCGCCATCACCGAGATGTCGGCGCGCGCCGATACGACCTTGACGGGTGCAACCTTGACTCGGCCCTGATCGCTCTGGCTACGGTGGCGTCGCCCTGGTGTGAACACTCGAGGAGGGCATATGGCCTACGACATCGCCGAAGCGACCGACTTCTTCCATGGTCAGCCCTACGCGATGTGGGCCGACGAGCGCGAGAAGTCTCCGGTGCTCTCGATCGGCATGTACGGCAACGACGGCGGGTGCCAGATCATCGACTGGCAGCATGCCGAAGCAGTGCTGCGCGACGCGGCGACGTTCTCGTCGTCGATCAACATGCAGCACATCGGCCAGTTCATGGGCGAGCTCATCGTGGGCCTCGACGGCGAGGAGCACCGCACCTACCGCAACCTCGTAGCGAAGGCGTTCCGTCAGAGCCAGCTCGAGAAGTGGGACAGCACGTTGGTGCGCCCGCTCATCGACCAACTCGTCGATGCGGTTGCGTCGGAGGGTCGCGCCGAGCTCGTAGCCGACATCACGTCGAAGTATCCCGTGCAGGTGATCTGTGGTATCGCCGGCGTTCCGATCGAGGACGCCGACCAGTTCGCGCAGTGGGCGGTGGAGATCAACACCGGCCCGCTCGATCCAGCGAAGGGTTTCGCGGCCAAGCAAGCGATGACCGACTATCTGCAGCCGCTCATCGACGCGCGTCGCGCCGAACCCACGGGCGACTTCCTGTCCGACCTCGTGCACACCGAGGTGGACGGCGAGCGCCTGCGCGACGAGCGCCTCTGGGGTTTCCTGCGCCTGCTACTCCCGGCCGGCGCCGAGACCACGTATCGCGTGCTCGGCAACGCGCTCTTCGCGCTGCTGTCGCACCCCGACGTGATGACCCGCGTGCAGGCCGATCCGTCGCTCATCCCCGCGGTGGTCGAGGAGACGTTGCGGTGGGAGACGTCGGTGACGATGGTGAGCCGCGTCGCGACGCGCGACACCGAGGTGGGCGGCTGCCCGATCCACAAGGGCGAGCCGGTGGGCGTGGCCACCGGCGCGGCGAATCACGACGGCACGCGCTTCGAGCGGCCCGACCAGTTCGACATCGACCGCCCACCTGCGCTGCACCTCGCGTTCGGTACCGGCCCGCACCAGTGCCTCGGCATGCACCTCGCCCGGCTCGAGCTCAGCGCCGCGCTCGAGGTGATCCTGGCCCGCCTCCCGGACCTGCGCTTCGACCCCGACGACGACGGCCCCGCGCCCCTGGTGGAGGGCCTGGCCTTCCGGGGCCCGAACCGGCTCCCCGTGGTGTTCGGCTGAGGCCACAGTCACACAACTTCAAGTTTTTCCGGCTCCTGCCGATGTGGATTCGGCAAGGAGTACGAGATGGCAGGCGACAGCATCGACGGGCACATCGATGGCGAGAGCGGAGATCCGCGGTCGTCGTTCGGGAACGTCGTCGAGAGCATCGACGCCATCATCCGCCGTCACCCGGCCGGAAGCGCACGCCGCATCGGCAGCGAGCTCGACCGAAACGAGCCGGCATCGCTGCCCGACAACGTCGTCGACCTGCGTTCGCGCTTGATCGCAGCGCGCACTGGCGGCGGCTACCCCGACGACGCCGCATAACTATTGCTGCGCTTCCGTCGCGGTACGCGTCTATTGCTGCGCTTCCGTCGCGGTACCGGCAGCTCCGCTGGCGCTCCGCTTACCGGTCCCGCTCAGTCAGCTCCGCTGCGAGCTCCCGACGCGCGTGCGGCTCGCTGCGCTCGCGGGTGGGTGCTCTGGTCGCCGCCCGTGCATGAGCGCGACTCGTTTACTGGTCGCCGAACATTGTCATCCACTGTGGCAGGGTCTTGAAGCGGAA
>DASXZO010000153.1:0-3617 GCA_036501845.1 Acidimicrobiia bacterium
CAAACGACGCCCGGCGCGCCGGGGCGAGGGTGGAAGGTGGCGGCGCTGGCCGGCACGGGGTTGGCGCTGCTGCTCATCGGTTGGCTCGGCGTGGTGTATTCGGCCGAGTCGGCGTCGTACGACGCCACCCGCTGGCATCTCGGTGAAGCGGCCGTGCAAGCCGGCTGGCCAGTGGTGGACGTGGCGCCGGGCTACGAGTGGATCGGCTGGCAGCCCGGGCTGCAGCGATCGATCCTCCAGGAGCCGACCGAGCAGAAGGCGATCGCGATGCGCCGCACCTATCAGGCGGGGCTGTGCATCCAGATCATCGTGAACCCCGGCGGTCGACCGCACAAACCGATCGTTGCGGTGGCCGACAGCGTGGGGCTGATGCGCAAGCCGATCAAGATCTACGCGGTGCGCTGGCCGATGGCGTGCAACAAGCCGCCCAAGCCCGGCACACCCGGCGCGGTATACAAGGTCACGCCGTAACCATCATCTATGCGCTGACGGAGAGGCCGTCGCCCTCCATGAAACGCTCGAGGTCGGCCGCGGCCATCTTGTCGCACAGCGCCTCGAACGCGCTGATGAGCTCGCATGTGGTCTGGCACGGGTCGATGTTGCGCACGTGCCGCGGGTCGAGTGGTGGCGCGGTGACCGCGTTGATCTGTTCGTGACCGCTCGGACGGCGCACTTCGCCGTCACCGAAGAGCTCCTCGTGCAGCTTCTCGCCCGGACGCAGCCCCGTGTACTCGATCGGCACCGGCGTCTCCGAGATCGCGGCGAGACGCCGCGCGACGTCGGCGATGCGAACGGGCTGGCCCATGTCGAGCACGAGCACGTCGCCGCCGCTGCCCACCGCGCCGGCCTGCACCACGAGCTGCACGGCCTCCTCCACGGTCATGAAGAAGCGGGTGACCTCGGGGTGGGTGACCGTGAGCGGCCCGCCCGCACCGATCTGGGCCCGGAACGTGGTGAGCACCGATCCGCGGCTGCCGAGCACGTTGCCGAAACGCACCGAGAGGTACGAGCCCTCGATGCGGGTGGCCGTCCATGCGGTGAGACCCTCGGCGACGCGCTTCGAGTAGCCGAGCACGCTCTTGGGGTTGGCGGCCTTGTCGGTGGAGATGTTCACGAACGTGCGCACGCCCGATTCCGCGGCGGCGTCGAGCACTGCGAGCGTGCCCCAGATGTTCGTCTTCAAGGCCTCGGCCGGGTGCGACTCGAGCAGCGGGAGGTGCTTCAACGCCGCGGCGTGGAACACCACGTCGGGCCGGCGCTCCATGAAGAGACGCCGCACGCGTTGACGATCGCGGATGTCGAGCAGCACGAGGTTCGGCGAGTCGAGCAGAGCCCGGCCTTCGAGCGACAGCTGCACGCCGTGCAACGCCGACTCGTCCCGGTCGACCATGATCATCTCGGCGGGGCGGAAGGCAGCGATCTGGCGGCACAGCTCCGACCCGATCGAGCCGCCGGCGCCGGTGACCAGCACCACCTGACCCTCGAGGTAGCCCGCGATCTCTTGCAGATCGGTTTCCACCTGGTGCCGACCGAGGAAGTCGCGCTCGTTCGGCTGGCGGATGTCGGCCACCTCCACCTGCGCGCCGAGCAACTCGTGCACCGACGGCAGCACGCGCACCTCGAGCCCGAGCGGCACGGCGAGGTCGATCAGCTCGCGCACGAGTTGGGCGTCGGCGCTCGGGACGGCCACGAGCATCGCCTGAGCCTCGAGCTTCTCCGCCGCGGCGCGCATCGCCTCGCGGCCGCCCACCACGCGCACGCCCATGATGCTGAGGCCGCGCTTTTCGGCGTCGTCGTCGAGGAACGCCACCGGGAGGTAGGGGCTGTCCTCGTCGTGCAACATCGCGTGCGCGGCCTGGATCCCGCCGGAACCGGCACCGAACACGAGCACTCGTGTGCGCGCGGTGGCGCGCATGCGGAAGCGACGTTCCTGCACGAGGCGCCAGGCATAGCGGAGCGCGCCCTGGAGCAAGAACGCGATCACACCGGCGGCGATCGCGGCCACGAACGGCACCGGCCGGTTCTCGCCGCGCAGCGCGTCGGCGAAGATCAACACTGCAGTTGCCGTCGCCACCGTGCGCGCGACCGCGGCGACTTCCTCGAAGCTCCCGAAGATCCACTTGCCGCGGTAGAGGCCCGACGCCCGCCCGCCCCAGATCTGCGCGACCCAGATGATGGGCAGCATCAGCGCGACCTTGGCGAAGTTCACGCGGCTCGTGTCGAGGCCGTAGCGCACGATCACCGCGAGCACGAGCGCGATGGCCCATGCGATGTTGTCGAGCACGGCCTGCACAAGACGCTTGCGCGTCGAACGCCGGCTCAGGCTCGCCGTCCACGCATGCCGCGGCTGGCTCGCCAATTCAACTCCCCCTGAGGACCATACGGACCGCCCGCGCGCTCACGTCGTTGCCCACCCGATGAAACCTCGACCGGACCTCCGCGTCGGTCGAGCACTCGACGGATCGGACTCGCCCGAGATCCGCCGTTCCGCCTGATTCCCGTTCCGTTCTTCGAGTCGAGGAGCGGCCCCGCCCGCAGATGACCCGGCGGTAGTTTCCTGCCTTCCGACCGGCGAGCGCAAGCGTCCTGAAAGAAATTCCCGGCGGCGAGGAGGCGAATGTGGGGAAGATCACCGATCTCCTCCACACCCGGCAGTTCCAAGCCGGTCTCGTCGACGGGATTTTGGCGCTCGCCGTGGTGCTGGCCTGCTCGACCGTGCGGGTGTTCGGACGGCGGCCACCGATCGCTGGAGCCGTGTTCGCCTTCGCCGGCTTCGCCGCGCTCACGGGCACCGGTCCGGGCCGTCGAGCGCTTGCCGGCGTGGGATTCGCGGCACTGATCGGCGTGCTGCTGCTCCTCGGCGGCGGCGCGGCCAGCCGCGCGTTGCCGCCGATGTTGCGGATGCTCATCGGCCCGTTACTGCTCGCGCCGGGCAGCGTCGTGCTCGCCCTGGCCGCTCGCAATCACGGTGTGCCCTGGTGGGAAGCGCTGCTGCTGATCGTGGTGCTGCCGCCGTCGGCCATGCTCGCCGGAGACTTCGACCGCTGGCACTCGGCGCGCGCCTACGGGCCGCTGCTGCTCGCGATCACGGTGGGCGGTGTGTACCTGGTGGTGCCCGACACCGAGGGTGCGCGCGCACTGCTCGGCGTGGCGTTGCCGTTCGTGCTGCTCACGGTGCCGTGGGCCAGGGCCACCCTCGGCATGGGTGGCGCCGCTGCGGCGATCGGGCTGATCGGCTACGACGTGCTCATCGAGGGTGTGGGCCGTCCCGGGTCGGTGATCGGCGCGCTCGGGTGCGTGGGACTGTTCGTGTACGAGCCGATCGGGCGGCGGGTGGCCGGGGGTATGCGCGAGCGGGCGCGCGAACTGTCGTTCCGGCGCGACGGCACGTGGACGCATCTCGGCTGTGTGGTGATCGCCGCGTCGCTGCACCTGATCGTGGTGCTGTGGGCGTCGAGAGTTGCGGGACGGGTGCACAGCGCATCACTCGCGCTCCTGCTGCTGCTCCCCGCGATCGTGGCCGGCATCATCGCCTCCCCCCTGCTGCCCGACCCCAACCCCCGGCCCCGTGGTCCCACAAACAGTTGACTAGCCAACTGTTTGTGGGACCACGGGAG